>DASWQV010000064.1:0-26273 GCA_036403515.1 Solirubrobacterales bacterium | reverse complement strand
GGCGCAACCGCCGGGAGGTGCCGTCGAGGCACACCCGACTCCCTTTCCCCGCGCGACTATGGTTCGCCGCCGTGAAGGCGGTCCAGATCACCGAGTTCGGCGGGCCGGAGAAGCTCCAGCTCGTCGACGCAGAGACTCCCGTTCCCGGAGAGGGAGAGGTGCTCGTCGACGTCGCCCGCAGCGGCATCAACTTTGCTGACACACACGCGACCCGCAACGACTACTTGGCGGAGCAGTCTCTGCCGCTGATTCCCGGCACCGAGATCAGCGGGCGTACTGCCGACGGCCGTCGCGTCGCGTCGCTGCTGGGCAGCGGCGGCTACGCCGAGAAGGTCGCCGTGCCGGAGGCGCTGCTGATCCCCTTGCCCGACGAGGTCGACGACGATCAGGCGGCGGCGCTCTTGCTGCAGGGCCTGACCGCGATGGCCCTTGTCGACCGCTGCGCGCGGATCGAGCCGGGGGAGACCCTGGTGGTCGAGGCCGCCGCCGGGGGCACCGGCGGAATGGCGGTCCAGCTGGGCAAGCGCGCCGGCGCGAAGGTGATCGGGCTCGCCTCCAGCGAGGAGAAGCGGGCGCTGGTTGAAGAGCTCGGCGCCGACGCCACCGTCGACTCCCGCGCCGAGAATCTCGGTGAGGAGATCCGCGAGGCAAATGGCGGCGAGCGCGTCGATGCCGTCCTGCACATGAGCGGCGGCAAGGCGTTCGACGAAGAGCTCGGCATCCTCGCCCCGCTCGGCCGCATGGTCGTCTTCGGAATCGCCTCCCGCGAACAGCGCGAGGTCTCGACCGCGGCCCTGCTTCGCGGCTCGAAGACCATCGTCGGCTTCTGGCTGCTGCACCTGCTCGCCCGCCGCGAGCTGGCTGCGCCGATGATCGGCGAGCTGCTCGGCATCGTCGCCGCAGGAGAGCTCGAGGTCACGGTCGGTGGCGTCTATCCACTGAGCGAAGCGGCCCGCGCCCACGAAGACCTGATCGCCCGTCGCAGCAGCGGCAAGCTGCTCTTGGACCCGTCGAAGTGACCGCCTTCAAAGACCTCGGTCTCTCCCCCGCGATCCAACAGGCGATCGACGAGCTCGGCTTCGACGAGCCGACCCCGATTCAGGACCAGGCGATCCCAGAGCTGCTCGGCGGCCACGACGTGATCGGCCAGGCGCAGACCGGTACGGGCAAGACAGCGGCCTTCGGCCTGCCGCTGCTGCAGTACCTCGATCCCGACAACGACGAGGTGCAGGCGGTCGTCCTCACTCCGACCCGCGAGCTCTGCATCCAGGTGACCCAGGCGCTGCGGTCCTACGCCGAGCACCTCGACGTTGAGATCGTCGCCGTCTTCGGCGGCGCCCCGATCAAATCCCAGCAGGCCCAGTTGCGCGGCGGCGCCCAGGTCGTCGTCGCCACGGTCGGCCGGATGATGGACCTGATGAGCCGTCGCTCGCTGGTCCTCACGGCGGCCCGTTACATCGTCTTGGACGAGGCCGACGAGATGCTCGACCTCGGCTTCATCGAGGACGTCGAGAAGATCCTGCGGATGTGCCCGAGCGGACGCCAGACGGCGCTCTTCTCGGCGACGATGCCGCCGCCGGTCAAACGCCTCGCCGAGAGCTATATGTATGACCCGACGACGATCAGCATCACGCCGAAGACGCTGACCGTCGACGCGATCGCCCAGGCCTTCGTCGAGGTCGGGGCCAAAGAGAAGGCCGCCAAGCTCGTCGACCTGCTCAAGATCGAGGAACCCGAGCAGGCGATCATCTTCTGCCGCACCAAGATCGGCGCCGACCGGCTCGAGAAGACGCTGAAGAACAAAGGCCTCGACGTCAAGGCTCTGCACGGGGACATGAGCCAGGGCTCGCGCGACGGCGTGATGATTGCCTTCAAGGACCACCGGGTGCGCCTCCTGGTTGCGACCGACATCGCCGCCCGCGGCCTCGACATCGAGCACGTCACCCACGTGATCAACTTCGACGTCCCCGCCTCTTCGGAGGTCTACGTGCACCGCATAGGGCGCACCGGGCGGGTCGGCCGCACCGGGCGGGCGATCACCTTCGTCACCCCGGCTCAGCGCGAGGAGATCGGCCGCATCGAGCGCGACGTGAAGACGACGATCGGCGAGTGGGAGACCCCCGAGGAGCGGCTCGAGCACGCGCCGCGGCCGCGCCGCCGCGAGCGCAGCAAGCCGGTTGACGAGCCGAGTGTGCTGGCCAAGAGCGATGACGACGACGCCGAGCCGAAGATCGATGGGCCCGCGGAGGCCGAGGCGCCGAAGGCCGCGAAGTCAAACGGCCCGGTCAAGCTCTTCGTCAACCGCGGCGAGCGCAGCGGCATCACCGAGGAGGACCTGCGCTGGGCCCTGCGCGAGGGCGCCGTCCTACCCGAAGAGGCGATTCACGAGATCAACGTCCTGCACCGCTTCTCCTTCGTCCAGGTCGATTCCGACAAGGCCGAGCGAACCGTCGAGTACCTCGACGGCACGAAGCTCAAAGGCAAGGAGATCCGCCTCGAGATCGCTAAGAGCTAGCCGTCAAGCCCCGCTACGCAGCGGGGCCGGGGCTGGTCAGTTTGGCGATGCAGGCGAAGAGCCGGTCGAAGTCGATCGGCTTGGTGATGTAGCCGCTGACCTCGACGTCGGTGGCGGCGCCGGCGTCCATTTCGTCTTGGTGGGCGCTGACGATCAGTACCGGTGTCTCTATCCCGGCGGCGCGAAGCTCGCGTAGGGCGTCGATGCCAGACTTGCGAGGCATCATCGCATCGAGCAGGAGCACCTCTGGTGCCGGCTCAGTGTGACGCTGCATCAGTTCGACCACCTCGACGCCGTCGGCTGCCGTCACGACCTCATGGCCCTCCATCTCCAGGCGGGTCCGCATCAGCAGCAGAATCGTCTCGGAGTCGTCGGCGATCAGTACCCGGCTCATCTTGCCTATGCCTCTACCCTTTGCGGCTGGCCCGGCGCTGTCGTCTGCGCGGCTGGCAGAAGGACGCGGAAGGTGGAGCCGTGCCCCGGCGCCGAGTCGGCGCCGATCCTGCCGCCGTGCAGCTCGACCAGCGACTTGGAAATCGCCAGGCCAAGGCCGGTGCCGCCGACGTGCTGGGTCAGGCCGGCATCGCCGCGGGTGAAGCGCTCGAATATGTGCCCCAGCTGGTCCTCTGCCATTCCCGGTCCGTCGTCGCTCACGGCTATCTCGATTGCTGTGTCGCGGCGCACGGCCGTCACTTCGATCGTCGCGCCTTCCGGACTGTACTCATGGGCATTGGTGAGGAGATTCACGAGGACCTGGCGTATCCGGTCGCGATCGACGTTGATCGGGGGCAGGTTTTCCTCGATTTCGCTGCGCAGCGTCTGGTCGGCGGCTTCGGTCTGACTTCGCATCGTCCGCACTGCGTCCTCGACCAGAGGCGCCACGCCGGTGAGCGCCGGTTTGATTGTCAGCCGGCCGGCGTCGCTGCGGGCGAGGTCGAGCAGGTCGTTGAGCAGGCGGACCAGGTGGCGCGTGTTGTCGAGGATGATCTCGACCGTGTCGGCTTGCTTGGAGTCGAGCTTGTCGCGCTCGAGCATCAGCAGCTCGGCGAACCCCTGCACCGAGGTCAGCGGGCTGCGCAGCTCGTGTGAGGCGGTGAGGACGAACTCGTCCTTCATGGTTTCCAGCTGGTCGCGCTCGCCGGCACGGCGCTGCAGCTCGGCGGCCATCTCGTTGAAGGCGGCGCCCAGCGTCGCGGTCTCCGAGAGGCCGCCGATTTTGACCCGCGTCTCGAGGTCACCGCCGGCGAGCCGCCCGGAGGCGTCGACCAGCTCCTCGAGTGGGCGGCGCATCGAGGAGATCAGGCCGCTGAAAAGCAGCGCGGCTCCGGTCAGGCCAGCGATCAGCCCAGCGCCGACCAGCAGCGCGGTGTCGCGGGTCTCGCCGTCGATGTCGTTGCGCAGCGACTGGCGCTGGTGCTGCTGGGAGACGATCGCGGCGCGCGCGGCGCCGGGACGGCTGCCGGCCGCGAGCCGGTTGCGGGCGGCGATCTCGACCTGGTAGGAGCGGGCGGTCGCGTTCTCGAAGTCCTGGCGCTGCTGCAGGAAGCGCGCCACGCCGACCACGGCAAGGCCGGTCAGCACGGCAAAGGCGATGGCAAAGCCAATCGTCAGCCTGTTGGCAAGCGACGGGCTGAGCCGGAGGCGGCGTCGTGAATATGCTTGCGCGGCTATGGGCGACGAGGCTACAGGCACGGCCGACGGCATTGCCGAGGCCCCCGAGGGGATCGATCGCGCCGCTGTCGAAGCCTGGTTTGCTGAGCACGTGCCCGGCGTGCGGTTGCCGCTCGCCTTCGAGCGGATCTCGGGCGGGCACTCCAACCTGACCTACGGCGTGCGCGACGCCGGCGACGGCCGTTGGGCGCTGCGGCGGCCGCCGCTCGGCAAGCGGCTCGGCTCCGCTCACGACATGGGGCGGGAGCACCGCGTCGTCTCGGCGCTGGCGCCCACCCCGGTGCCCGTCGCTCCGATCGTCGGCCTCTGCGAGGACGAGAGCGTCAACGGCGCGCCCTTCTATGTGATGGAGTTCGTCGAGGGTCCGATCTTGCGCGGCCTCTCCGAGGCCGATGCATTTCCCGACCCCGCCGACCGCAATGCGATCGGCGAGCGCGTCGTCGACACGCTGGTCGAGATCCACGCGGTCGATCCCGACGCGGCCGGCCTCGGCGAGCTGGGTCGCAAGCAGGACTACGTCGCCCGCCAGCTGCACCGCTGGCAGGGGCAGTGGGAGAAGTCGAAGACGCGCGAGCTGCCGGCGATCGACGCGGTCCACGAGCGCCTCGCGGCGCGCATTCCCGAGCAGGGCCCGGCGACGATCGTCCACGGCGACTACCGGCTCGACAACATGATTCTCACCCCCGGTGGGGAGGTCGCGGCGGTTGTCGACTGGGAGCTATGCACCTTGGGCGATCCGCTCGCCGACGTCGGCCTGCTAATGGTCTACTGGCCGGAGGCGGGGGAGGAGCTGGTAGCCCTCGGCCAGCCCGCGACGCTGGCGCCCGGCTTCCCGAAGCGCGAGGAGCTGAAGGCCCGCTACGCCGAGCGCTCAGGCCGCGATCTCTCCCAGCTCGACTTCTTCGTCGCCCTCGGCTACTGGAAGCTGGCAATCATCCTCGAGGGCGTCTACGCCCGTTACGCGGCGGGTGGATACGGCAAGGTCGACCCCGGGATCGAAGAATTCGCACGCCTGGTCGAGCGCCTCGCCGCGGCGGCCGAGCAGGCCGAGCGACGCTGACGTCGAATAGCGTCCATTCCGCTTGACAGCACGAAATAGGCCTGAAAAGGTCCTGCATTACTCAGAAATTGAGTAGAGGCCGTCGCCCCCTGTGCCTGCCGCTGCTCGTTCTACTCAAGGAGAATTCGTGAATCAGATTCGCAAGCGACTCACGTACGCAAACGTGATGTCGTCGATCGCCGTCTTCCTCGTCCTCGGTGGCGCCACCGCCTTCGCCGCCAAGAAGATCGGTGCCAATGAACTGAAGGCAAACTCCGTGAAGACTGGCAAGATCGTCAAGGAAGCGGTTACCACCAGCAAGCTCAAGAATGAAGGTGTGACCACGTCGAAGATCGCGAAAGAAGCGGTCACGAGCGACAAGCTCGCCGACAACGCCGTTACCACGGCCAAGATCGCCAACAACGCGGTGACGACGGGAAAGATCGCTGACAACGCGGTTACCGCGGCCAAGATTCCCGATGATTCCATTACTGGGGCGAAGATCAACGAGTCAACTTTGAGCGGCGTCGTTCAGAACGTCACTTTCGAGGGGACCGCTTCCGCCGTGGATTCGGAAAACAAGGTTCTGACCGTTGACTGCGGCGCGGGGAAGAAAGTCCTCGGCGCGTTCTACGAAGCTTTCGACTTCGGGCCTGCGGTGCAGATCAACGTCCACATCATGCGTCGCGTTTCGATCGCCGGTGAAGCTGGTCGCGGTGTCCAGGTCTTCGGTGAAGAGATCACGCCGACGGCCAACACCTGGCAGATGACGGCATCGGCCACCTGCGCCACCCTCTAAGCGAGGTCTGCCATATCGAATCCCGGGTGAGTTCTACATATCTGGGATGCGACCCGAAGGGCCGGGCACAAGCCCGGCCCTTCGCGGCTTGACAGGTCTCGGCAAGCATGGAACCTTTCGAGCTCCCTGGAGAGTGGTCACTGCCCGGCTCACCTAGCCTGTCGCCTCTGACCAAAGGACAACCTTGAATCAGATTCGCAAGCGACTCACGTACGCAAACGTGATGTCGTCTATCGCCGTCTTCCTCGTCCTCGGTGGCGCAACCGCCTTCGCCGCCAAGAAGATCGGCAGCCATCAGCTCAAGGGCGGCTCGGTCACTGCGGCGAAGATCAGGCGCAACGCTGTCACCGCGGCGAAGATCAAGGCGAATGCGGTCACAGCCAAGAAGATCGCCAAGGGGGCGGTCAAGGGTGGCAAGATTGCTGACGGTTCGGTGAGCGCGGCGAAGCTCGCCGCCGGCTTTGTGGCGCCGGCCGCGGAAAGGCTGACGCACGCGGCCAACGTCTCCTTCGCGGGCACGGTGCTCGCCGGAAGCGTGGGCGTGGCGCAGGCCAATGTCACCCACACCGCGACCGGCTTCTACTGCTTCTCGGGCCTCAACCCTGCCCCGACTGGCGGAGTGGCGGCGATCGACTACTCCGAGGCCGGCGAAGATGTCGAGATTCAGTTCGATACAGGCGCCGGAGCCGTCTGTCCGGTGGGGACCCAGGCCTTCGTCAATACGCGAGTGGGAACCAGCAAAGCGGGTAAATCGACGAATCCGCCCGTGGACGCCGGGTTCTTCGTGCTTCTTTACTAAAGGTCAGATCAAACAACCGTCAGGGTTCTTCGGCCGCGCCCGCCGGCGCGGCCAAGCCAGGGAAGGAGTGACTATGAAGCGAGTAGGTCGAAATCTCAGCTACGCAAACGTGATGTCGTCGATCGCGGTGTTCTTGGTGCTGGGAGGCGCCACCGCCTTTGCCGCCGGCAAGATCGGGCCGCATCGGCTCAAGGCCAACGCGGTGACGACCCCCAAGATCAAGGCCAATGCGGTGACCACTCGCAAGATCAAGAAGAACGCGGTGACGACGAACAAGATCAAAGACAACGCGATCCAGAACACCAAGCTCGATGACGCCGCCGTAACGACCTCGAAGCTCGTCAATGGCTCGGTGACGGGGCCGAAGATCGATGCCGCGACCACGCCCTTTGGCCGAATCGTCCAGGAAGCGCGCGGCACTTCCACCAAAGCGCTTCCTGAGGGAGCCTTGACGGTTTATCCGCTCCAGGCCAACGGCTACACGCAGCCGGCCGGTCGTGACGACACCTACGTCGGGCAGCTCGAAGTCGTGATTCCGGGGTCCTGCACCGGAGTTAGGAAAGTCACCGCCGGCCTGCTCGTCGACCCGGCCGACCCAGCCGCGCCCTCAATTGACGAACTGATCGCCACGCGGGATCTCATCGACACCGGCACAGACCCGCTGACCGCTCGCATCAGCATCGGGCCTGCGGCCAGCTTCCAGCCGACGAAAGCGACCAATCACTCGCTCTATCTGGCGGCGGTCGCCAACTGCGAAACCGGCGCTGGGGTGACTGCCACGTCCGGCGGCGTGGACGTGATCGGCACCGAATAGCTGGGGTCAAGCGGCGGGCGGGCTCGGATCGGGTGCGCCCGCGCCGCCGCACCTCGGTGCGCTTGCCTCGGCTCGCCTTGGCAACCAGTCGCGAGCGGTGACGTCATCTGCGACGTTGCGCATGCGCACCATCATGGCCGCGGAGGGAGTGACTTTGCCGGTGGCGTAGGTTGAAAGCCGCGATGGCGACGTGCCGATCCGAGACGAGAAATCAACGCGCGAGAGGCCAGATCGCTTGATGAGGTGGTCCACCTCTTGGGCGACGGCGCCTCGCTCTGCCCGCTCTGCCTCGGCGCGTGCCCGGTCGATTACTCCTTCCATCAGCTCGGATACACCGTACGGACGGCTATAGCGAAGCACTTCTTCTATGCGGCGGGCAACTGCGCCCCACGGCCGGTCCCTGATGGCCTTCGTCAGCCGCCGCCAATCCGAAAGTCCGCCACGCTCGAGTGCCGCTTGGATTGCCTCGGTCGGCCAGGTGGACACGGGATCGCCGGGAGAGACCTCTACGTTGCGGAAGGTGAGTGCGCTCACTGACTCGCCATGCCCACGGCGACGTCCCTGAGGATCTCCTCGACGGCGGTCCAGTCGGTCCACCGCTTTTTGAGGCGACGGTAAGACGAGAGTTGATCGATAACCGCCTTGTCAGCGGGCTGGGGACGCGAAAGCTGGCGCCCAAGCTGTGACGCCACGCCATCGCCATCTTCGTGCTGGTCAGCGTAGTAGTCGTCGATCCGAGCAAGCGCGCTCGCTGCCTCGGCAATTCCAAGGCGCTCGGCCAAGGCCGCGAGGTCGAGATAGTCGCGCGTTTGATTGCGGCGAACGATCAAGAACGCCTTGATTCGCAGCGTCTCCTCAATCGTCGGCACGGTCACCTTACCGCCAGACGGCACGGAGAGGCTGGTGACCTCCAGAGGGATTTTCCGGATCATCTGGCGGACACCGGCTTCGATGCCGTCGAGGTTGCCGAGGATCACCTTGCCTGGGGTCACCCGATTGGTCGCCCAGCCCTCATCTTCCTCGACCGCTTCAAGCACCATCTCGAAGCGGTCAGAGAGATCGGCGACCACATGGTCGTGATCACGCGATTCTCGATGGTCGGCATAGAGGATTGCTGCCGATCCACCGACCAGGACCGCACCGGGGACCAGCCGCTGGAGATGCGCGGCCGACTCGAGCAGAGCTTCGAACTGAGGATCTCGCTTGCCAGCCTCCACCAAAACCTAGATTATCAGATCTGATATCGCCTAAATCGAGCGGCGGGCGTGCTTGGGATCCAGCTCGCCCGCCGCCTTGGCCTCGGCTCGCTTGGCCCAGCGGTTGAGCTCGCGGCGCGCGAGGACCATCTTGTGCACCTCGTCGGGGCCGTCGGCCAGGCGCAGCATGCGGCTGAAGCGCCAGAGGGCTGCCAGGGGGGTGTCGTCGGTCATCCCGAGCGAGCCGTGGACCTGGATCGAGCGGTCGAGGACGTTCATGACGATGTTGGCCGCGACGATCTTGATCGCCGATATCGATTGGCGGGCGGCGCGCTTGCCCTCGGTGTCCATCTTCCAGGCGGCGTAGAGGGTGAGCAGGCGGGCCTGGTCGATCTCCATCCGCGAGGCGGCGATCGCCTCCTGGACGAACTGCTTGTCCGCCAGCGGGCCGCCGAAGGCCTGGCGCTCGTTGGCACGGTGGCACATCATCTCCAGCGCTCGCTCGGCGGTGCCGATCGCCCGCATACAGTGGTGGATGCGGCCGGGCCCGAGGCGGTCCTGGGCAACGACGAAGCCCATCCCTTGGGCGCCGAGCAGGTTGGCTGCCGGAACGCGGCATTCTTCGTAGCGGATCTCGCAGTGGCCGGGCCCTTTGTCGTGGCCCATCACCGGGATCGGGCGGACCAGGTTGAAGCCGGGCGCGTCGGTCGGCACGCAGATCATCGAGGCGCGCGCGTAGGGGTTGGCGTCCGGATCGGTGACGACCATCGCGATCGCCAGGTCGGCGCCGACGGCGCCCGAGGTGAACCACTTGTGGCCGTCGATCACCCACTCGTCGCCGTCGAGCACGGCACGGGCCTGCAGCAGGGTCGGATCCGAGCCGGAGACCTCGGGCTCGGTCATCGAGAAGCAGGAGCGGATGCGGCCCTCGAGCAGCGGCTCCAGCCACCTTTCCTTCTGCTCGTCGCTGCCGTGCTCGGCGAGGATCTCCATGTTGCCGGTGTCGGGCGCGGCGCAGTTGAAGGCCATCGGCGCCGCCACCGGGCTGCGCCCCATCTCCTCGCAGAGCAGGCCGTACTCCCAGTTGGTCAGCCCCGGCCCGAAGCGCTCCTCCGGCATGAAGAGGTTCCACAGCCCCTCGCCCCGCGCCTTCTCGCGGATCTCGACCAGGATCTTCGGGAAGGGGACGCCGGGCGCGACGTCGGCGTCGAGCGCCTCCATGATCTCCCGCTCCTGTGGGTAGATCTCGGCGTCCATGAAATCGAGGATGCGCTCGCGCAGGGTCTCGACCTGGGGGCTCGGCGTGAAGTCCATCTAGCTGCGTCCTCTCCTCGGGGCTGGGCTGACCGTGCGAACGCTACCGCCCCCGGTGACTTCGCCTTTTGTAGGACGTATGGACGCCTAAAGGCGAAGTCAGCGGCGGGGCGCGTTTGGTGGCCTTACGGACGCCTCAAGGCGAAGTCAGCCGGCGGTCAGGGCTGTCGGTAGCGGGCGAAGAGCTCGCCGTCCTGCTCCAGCAGCCAGGCCAGCTCGAGCTCGCTCGGTTTGGGCAGCGCTTCTCCCTCGAGGATCCGCGGTGCGTCGGCGCCGGTCAGCTTCGGCGCTGTGGTGAGGAAGAGGTCGTCGACCAGGCCAGCGGCCCAAAGCTGGCTGTGCAGGTGCGGTCCGCCCTCGCTGAGCAGGGCGCGGACACCGCGCTCCTCGCGAAGGTGACGCAATGCCGCCGCCAGATCGACCTCGCCTTCGTGGCGGACGACGCGCAGGCTCGTCGCCGTCTCCGGCGGCTCGGCCTCCGAGGCGGTGAAGATAAGCACCCGCCCCGCGCCCGCGGTGAAGAGCGAAGCGTCCCAGGGCAGATCGAGGCGGCCGCTGACGATCACCATCAGCGGATCGTGGGGGAGGCCGATCCGCTCGCGGCGCTCACGCCGCTCCTGGCTGGCGACCGGGCGGCCGTAGCGCTCCGCACGCATCGTGCCGGCGCCGATCATCACCGCGTCGAAGCGGGTGCGCAGGCCGGCCAGCATCGCTGTGTCGGCGTCAGAGCCGATCGGTCCCGAGACGCCGCCGATCGTCGCCCGCCCGTCGACCGTGACGACGAAGTTCATCGCGACGAAGGGTCGTTCCTCGTGCGGCTGCTCCCAGGGGCGGTAATCGTCGAGCAGCCGCTCGACGGTGATCTCGCCAGGTTGTGGGATCAGACGTCGCATTGCTGTGCAGCAGGGTAATGCGGTCGTAGATCTCTCCGCTGGGCGGAAACGAATACGACCGCAACGATGAGGCTCAGGAGTAGTCGTGCCAGCCGGCAAACTCGCGGCCGGCGAATTTCTGCAGTTCAGCCACGTCGGCGCCGAAGCGGCTGCGCACGGTCTCGAAAAGGTCGTCGGGAAGCTTTGGCTTCGGCGCCGGCGGCTTGTCGGGGTCGTGGACGACCTTCTCGACGATCCAGCGCATCCGCTCCGGCAGGCGGTCGAAGTTGCGGTCGAAGGAGCGGAAGCCGGGCAGCTTGATCACCTTCTCCATCAGCTGATATTTGCCGCCCTGCTTGGCGCTCGACTTCTCCCACTCGCGATCGAACTGCTCCGAGGTGAAGCTTTCGTCGACACCGGCGAAGCGGAAGGCCTTGCGCATCGTCTCCTCCCGTTCTGACTGCAGCTCCTCCTGGGTGATGATCTCGATCTGCTCGCGCTCGAACAGCTCCAGGTAGGGCTGCAGCTGCATCCAGTACAGCGAGCGCTGGATGTAGGAGGAGTCGGGCTGGGAGAGGGTGGCGCCCATCTCGCGGGTCTCATAGCCGGCGCCGGTGGCGTGCACCCAGTGGGAGAGGATGCGCTTGATCGGGTCGCGCACCATGTAGAGCAGGCGGGCGTCGGGGCAGTGCTGCTGGATGCGCGCGGGGACGCCGCCGAAGCGGGGCAGGTTCGTGTAGTGGGGGGAGGACTCGCCGCGCACCTTGAAGCGGTCGTCGAAGCGGCTCGCGTACCAATCGAGGCCGAGGTCCCAGTTGAGCTCGGCGGCGAAGAAGTTGAGCTCCTTCGGCTTCGACATCTGGATCTCCGGGTGCAGGCCGAGGTAGTGGTGGATGCTCGTCGTGCCGCACTTGAGGCCGCCGATGATGATCAGGTTGGGCAGCTCGGCGTGGCGCTTTCGCCGGCGCCGGAAGCGGCTCTTGCGATCGGCGCTGTAGCGCTCGCGGGCACGCGCGCACATCGCCTCGTCGGCGGGGTCGCGGGGGGCCTTCGCAGTGGCGATCTGGGTCTCGGCCTCTGACACGAGCGGGCTAGTCTAGCTGCGATGCCCACGGCCGATCTCAGCTCCAGCTTCAACTCCTTCTTCGACGCGACGACCGCCTTCTTCGCGCACCTCTCCGACATCCGCTGGGCGCCGTTCGCGATCGCCCTCGGTTTCCTGCTGGCGATGCAGCTCTGCCGTGCCTGGGCCTGGCGCAACGTGCTCCATGCCGCCTACCCCGGCGAGCGCATCTCCTTCACCCAGCTGAGCGCCGCCTACCTGGCGGGGGCCGGGATCAACGCGGTGATTCCGGCCCACGCTGGCGACGTCACCAAGGTCTTCCTGGTCAAGCGCCAGATCCCCAATTCCTCCTATCCGGCGGTCACCTCCTCCTTCCTCGTGCAGACCGTGTTCGACACCACCGTCGGCGCGCTGGTCCTCGCCTACGCGATCAGCCAGGGATTGCTGCCGCCGCTGCCACGGATCCCAGACCTGCCTGCCTTCGAGATCTCCTTCTGGGCCGACCACCCCCAGGTGCTGCTGATCGTCACCGGCGCGCTGTTGCTGGCGATCGCAATCGGGGTCTACTACCTCGCCCACCACGTGCGGCGCTTCTGGGACCGGGTCAAACAGGGCCTGATCATCCTCAGGCAGCCGCGCCGCTACCTGCGCGAGGTGGCGGCCTGGCAGGGCGCCGGCTGGCTCTGCCGCTTCGGCGCCTTCTGGTTCTTCCTCGAGGCCTTCGGCATCGGCGGCTCGGTCAGCAGCGTGATGCTGGTGATGAGCGTGCAGGCGATCGCCAACGTCATTCCCTTCACCCCGGGCGGGGCCGGCGCGCAGCAGGCGTTGCTGGTGGCGACCCTGAAGGGCCCGTCGCGTTCCGCCGTCCTCTCCTTCTCGGTCGGGACCCAGATCGCGATGGCTGCCTGGTCGGTGGTGCTCGGCTTCGCGGCGATGCTGCTCGTCTTCAGAACGACCGACTGGAAAGGGCTGATCCGCCAGGCCGAAGACGATGCCGCGCAGGAGGAAGCCGGGGCAGCCCCGAGCACGTCGACCGCCGGCACCAGCTGAGGGCCGAATCTGGCGACCCCCGTCAGCTTCTCTGCTCGGCAGGGACGGACGCGGTGAAGGGTCGGCGAGCGGGTGACCGCTGTCAACTGGACCAGCCGGGATAGCGGCCCGACACCCGCCACTGCCAAGGTGGGCGTTCGTCCAGTGGAAACTCGTAGTGGTCGCGACCGGGGAGCGTCTCCAAGGGCACGAGGGCCGGATCGTCTTGGAGCAGGACCCGGACGTTGGCCGCGGCGTCGATCTGCGCTTGGCCGGCGTGACGGACGATGCGTTCCCAGCCAAGCCCGGGGCGATAGAGCCAATAGGTGAGCTCGACCCAGCCGTCGCTGCGGCGCCGGTCGAGAAGCTCGGTGAAGGCGGTCGTGCGGCGGCGTGAAACGGTTAGGTGGGCGCCCGCCGCGACGGCACAGCTTTCGCGCCGGCAGCGGCGGAAATCGACCGGGACGAGCGGCAGGCCGGAGGGGCTCGGCTTGGCCTCCGGTACAGGCGCGAGTGCTCGGGCGAGACGGGCCAGCGGCCAGCCGTAGGCCGGCACCAGCGGATGGTGGCGGCAGGCGTCGGGAAGCCGGGGGGCGCAGGAAAGCTTCTTCGCAATCGCGCCCGCCAGGCCGCGCCCGGCGTCGACCTTGCCGCCGGCCGCGACAGCCGCGATCGCGGCGAGCAGCAGCAGGGCGATCAAGGCGAGCAGGCCGGCCTGCTCGACGCTCGCCGATCCGCGCTCTGTCTCTCTCGGCCGGGCCATCTGGTCGAACCTAGGGAGGGGGAGCGCGCGCGTGGTGCGCCAAATGTCACGGCTTTGCCCCATCGCCGCGTTCTGCTTTCATGTGGCCAATGGAGGACAGCCCCTTCAACCTCTTCGGCGATCCCGACGAGTTCCGCGCTCGCATGGAGGAGCTCTCAGAGCAGATGCAGTCCTCTCAGCGCGTCGCCTGGGCCGACAACGCGATCAAGCTGGCGGTCGAGATGACCGTCGCATCGATCAGCCGGCTCGACCTTTCCGGCAGCCCCGACGAGCAGGCGATGCAGGTGCGCGACGCGATCCGCGTGCTTTTCCCCGAGTCGGTCACCCTTGTCCGCGAGGCGCGTGAGGGGTTGGCGTAGAGCCTGTCCCGGTAGGGGTTCCACTTAACTTTTTCGGTGGAGAGAAGCTTGCTGGCGCCTAAGGGTGGACGCCGAAAAAGTACAAGACGTTTCACCCCTACCGGGACAGGCTCTAGAGCAGCTCGAAGCGCAACACCGTGGCGCTGCCGCGCTTCGTGGCTGCGGCCGTTAGCTCCAAAGGGACGGCCGCCAGGAGGGCTGGGAGCGCTACTGCTACGCAGATCAGGCTGTCTAGGCGGCGCTGCCAGGGCTTCTCGGCTGGGACTGCGCTGGCGCGGCCCAGGGCGCCGAGGGCTACGTTTCGGCCGAAGGTGAAGCCGTTGAGGATCGTCTGCCACATCGTTGCTATGCCGGCGCCCGGCGACCAGCGGGCGGCGGCGAGGACCTGATCGCGGTTGGCGACGAGGCGGCGCACCGACTCGGCCGTGAACAGGTAGCGACTGCCCGGCTCCAGCCCGGCCCAGCCGGCGCCGCCGACCCAGGCCGCGAAGCCCGCTCTGTTTGCGATTCGCGTCGTCCCTCCGGCGCTCAGGTTGTCCAGCGCCGCGAGCGCCTCCTCGACTACACCGGGATCGCCGACCACGCCCAGCCCGCAGCTCTCGCAGCGGCTGACGGGACCAGCCAGGCCGGGTCGCAGATCGATCCAGCCGAAGAGCGGCTCGCCGCAGGCGGGACAGGGTGGGTTCTCAGGTCCTGCGCCGGCCTCCAGGGGAACGATCGGGGCGGAGCCAGGGCGGGTGCGGGTCGTTCGCTCGGCGCTCATGGCAGGTAGCGTACGCGCAGTGCAATTGCGCGAGATCATGACCGTCGGCGTCGTCACCGCAAGCCCCGGAGCAAGCGCGATCTCGGTCGCCCGTCAGATGCGCGATCACCGCGTTGGCTCGGTCGTGATCGTCGACCCGAACGGCTGCCCGGTGGCAATGGTCACCGATCGCGACCTTGCCCTGCGCGTCTTCGCCGCCGGCGTCGACGGTGAGGCGGCAGTTGGCGAGCACGCCTCCCGGCCGCTGATCTGCGGTGAGCCGACGATGGAGTTGGAGGAGGCCGCCGCGCTGATGGTTCAGCATCGGGTGCGGCGACTCCCGATCGTCAATGCGGATAGCCTCGCCGGCATCGTCACGCTCGATGACATTGCGGTGCGCACCGGAGATCTCGAGGTGGCGCAGAGGATGACCGCCGAGGTAATCGAGGGCGCCCTGCCGCAGTTCTACTTCCGCGAGCGTGGCTGAGAAATGAGTCAGCGCCGGGCCCAGCTCGCCTGGGAGCAGCGCTGGTCGCGGCCGACTGCCCTGGCGACGCTCGCTTCGGTGATCTTCGTGATCGGCGCGATAGTGGTCGCCACGCAGGGAGTCGGCAGCGGCAGCGGCGACTCCGGGCTGCTGCGCGACGTCGACCACCACCGCACGGCCCAGATGATCTCCAGCATCCTGCAGGCGATCGGCGTTGGCCTGCTCGCAGCGCCGCTCTACTACCTCTTTCGCGCTGCAAACTCGCGCAGCGACCGCATGCGCGGCCAGCTCGTCGGCGTAGTCATCGCGGCGCCGCTCTTTCTCGCCGCTCTGGCGATTCTCAGTGGCATCTCGACCCTGCACGCGGCCTCGGACTTCGTCTCCAATGAAGTTCCGCACCTGGTCGCAAAAGGGGTGCCGCTGGACAGCGACCGAGCCAACGAAATCGCCAACGACACGATCACCGAAGCGCCACTGCGTCCCCTCGCCGCCGGCTTCGGCCTCGGTGGCCAGCTCGGCTTCGTGGTGGCGATGGTCTACACCTGCCTCTACGCGATGCGAGTCGGCCTGATCCCCCGCTTCTGGGGCTCCCTGGGCATGGCCCTGGGCGCCGTCTCCTTCATCTTCTTCCAGTTCGCCCTGCTCTGGTTCGTCTATCTGGCCTTCCTGTTGATAGGCCGAGTCCCCGGCGGCAAACCACCAGCCTGGGAGACAGGCGAAGCCATTCCCTGGCCAAGCCCAGGAGAGAAAGCCGCCGCCGACATGGCGCCCAAGCTGGAGGATCCCGAGGATCCGACCGGGACGGGCCAATCCCAGTAGGCCGAAACGTCTTGTACTTTTTCGGCGTCCACCCCGTGGCGCCAGCAAGCTGCGTCATCACCGAAAAAGTTAAGTGGAGGCCTACTGGGATTGGCCCGTAGCCGACCGCTTCCTCTGCGTCCGAATCTCGCTGAGGATCCGCTCCAGCCGCGGCTCCCGCGAGTCGTCGACGAAGCTCATCGCCGCCGCGACCCCAGGGTGGATCGCCGCGATCCGCTCATGCATCGCCTGGGCGACGGCACGGTAGGTCGGGTGCCCCTCGCGCCCGGAGCGCAGCTCGATCAGGTGCATCGCCTCGCGCGCGTTTAGGTCGAGCGTGTAGCGGATCCGGTAGGCGAGGCTGAGCGCGTAGGGGGCCTGGTCGTGCAGGCCGGCGGCCGCGAGCCGCTCGTACTCGACTCGCGAGATCTCCAGCGCCCGCTCGAACTCCTCTCCAGCGCCCGCTTCGTGGACCTCGTCGGGGACGCCGGCGCCGAGGTCAGGGCCAAGGCGCTGCCACTGGCAGGTCAGCATGCGGTGGCGCTGGAGGTCCCGGAAGGCGCCATAGTCGGAGACGATCTCGAAGCGGTAGCGCAGCGCCTCGAAGCCGCGGCCGGGGCGGTGGCGGCGGTTGGCGCGCTCGCCCACCATCGCGGCCAGCAGCTCCGCTCGCTCGGAGCTGTCGAGCACATCGAGGCGGGCGAGGATCTCGGTCTCCGGGGTCGACGCCGACTCGAAGAGGCAGGAGGCAAGCAGGTCCCCTTCGCTGCCGTCGACGTGGACCAGCTCGACCGACGGCGTGCCCTCGCCGGCGCCGCGGCGGTCCAGGCCGAGCCGCGATACCCAGTGCTCCGTGCGCTCGCGGCGCTGCTCCAGGTAGGAGACCCACTCGCCGCCGCGATCGGGCCGCTCGACCCGGGAGACGAAGCTCGGCATCACCTGCTTCAGCTCGCTGAGGATCATGCCGCCATACTCGCGAGCCTCCGGCAGCGGCGAGGACATCAGCCGCAGCAGCAGCTGCTCGTAGGCCTGGCCGGAGGCGTAGATGCCGACGTGGCTCAGCGTCGCCGCCGGCAGCAGGCCGCGCAGCAGGTCGAGCGCCTTGGCGCGGATCGAGCGCTGCCACGGTCCCTGCGGCTCGCCGTCACCACGGGGCCAGCGCTTCGCCGCCCACTCCTCGACCTGGCGCAGCGAGCGCGAATAGATCGCGAAGACCTCGTCCATCGCGGCGCCGAACTCGGGCCCGAGCTGCTCGCCGCGGTAGTAGCGGTAGCCGCCCGCGTCGCCGGGCAGGGGCTTGTCGTAGGGGATGTATCGGGTCGACTGCTCCAGGTAGGCGGCGAGGCGGCCGCGCTGCAGAACCTTGGTGAGGATGTTGGAGACCCACTCGCAGGCGACATGGGCGCCGCCGACCTGGGCGATCGAGTCGTCGCCGTAGCCGAGGAAGACACGTTCGTAGAGGCCCGCCGCGCGCTCGCCCTCGGCTCCGTCGAAGGGCCGCGAGCCGTCCTCGGCATCGCCTGCGAACTCATCCAGGTAGAGCCGGCGGACGGTCCCGGAATAGCGCGAATAGCGGGCAAAAAGCGCCCCCTTGACGGTCTCCGGCAGGTTGACCAGGGCAAAGACCGGCCGGTCGAGATTGGTGAAGTGCGGAGCGAGTAGAGCCTGCTCCTCGGCGGTGAATGTCTCGACCGGGTAACGCACCGGCGCATCGTAGCCGTGTCCCTGGCTGCCAAACCTCCCATCCCGCCGCTGACTTTGTCTTTTAGCGTCCCATTGGACTGGAAAAGACGAAGTCAGCGCTGGGGCGGACGGGCCATCAGCTCGACCCGGTGCCCGTCGGGAGTGAAGACGAGAGCGCGCGGGGTGCCCCAGTGTTCGCGCCGGCGTTCGATCTCGAAGCCGTGCTCCGCGAGCGCGGCGAAGGTGGGCTCGAAGTCGCCGACCACGAGGGCCGTATGGCCGCGCGGCGGCACCGTCGGCGCGTCGCTCGGCATCAGGTGGACCTGGGTCCCGTCCCGTTCCAGCCAGGTGAACTCGCTCAGGGTCACCGGCGGCTGGACGAGCTCGAAGCCGAGCAGCTGAAAGAGCTCGATCGTGTGCTCGATCTGTGCGGGGGAGACCTCGATCCCGACGTGGTGCAGCATCAGAACAGAAGGGATAGCAGGGCGGCGCCGACGACGATCGCGGTCGACCAGGTGACCGCCTCAGCGGTGATCTCCATGTCGAGGCCATAGGCGTGGGCGATGACCAGCGAGTTGAGGCCCGAAGGCATCGCCGAGAGCAGGCGGTAGGCAGCCGGGAGGTCGATCAGCGGCGCCGCCAGCAGCATCAAGAGGGCAGGGACGACGGCGAGGCGAGTGCCGATCGCGAGCGCCACCGGCTTCGTCATCGGCGGCGGCATCGGCAGCTCCCCGTGCTCGGCGTTCTCCGCCAGGGTGGCGCCGACGGCGAAGAAGCCGATCGGCAGGATCGCCACGATCAGCGCCTGGGAGACGTCGACGAGGGCTGTCGGCGCCAGCGCCTTCGGCGCGAGCAGACCGGCGATCGCCGCATACAGCGGTGGATTGCGGGTGAAGAAGGCGCCGACCCGCTCGCGCGTGGTTTCGCCCGCCTTGGTCCCGAACGCCGCCCCGACGGCAAAGGCGCCGAGCAGCAGGCAGGGGCCGGTGACGAGGACGTCATAGAGAACGGCGGTCGAGAGCTGATCGCGGCCGAGCAGGGCCACCGCAAGTGGGTAGCCGAGGTAGCCGGTGTTGACGCTGAGCACGCAGCAGACGACGGCGCCGACCTGGAAGCGGGGCAGCTTCAGCACCCGGCTCGCCACCCACCAGGCGAGTGCGGCGCCGAGCGAGGAGGCGACGATCCCGAGGACCAGGCCGACCCCGTGACTGAGGTCGATGCTGGCGGCGGCGATGTTGAAGAAGATCACCGGCGGCAGGAAGACGTAGAGCAGCAGCGTCAGCGAGCGCCGCGCCGCATTTGCCGCGCCCCGCGGCCAGCGGTGCTCGGACCAGACGCCTATCCCGACCGAGATGACGATCGCGGCAGTTGTGAGGAGGACCCCGATGGCGGGACCCTATGGACAGAGGCTCAGGGGGCGTACAGCGCTTCTATGTCCGCTTCGTACTTGCGCTCGATCGGCCGTCGCTTCAGCTTCATCGTCGGGGTCAGCTCCTCGCCACCGGGAAGCCACTCGCCGGAGAGCAGCTTGTAGCGCTTGATCTGCTCGACTCGGGAGAGGCGGGCGTTGGCGCTCTCGACTGCCTGGGCGATCTCCTTGGCCACGGCGGCGTCCTCCGGCGTCGCCCCCCGCGCCGCGAGGCTTTCTGGGTCGAGCGCGATCAGCGCCACGTTGTAGGGCCGGTTGTCGCCGATCGCCACAGCCTGGGCGATCAGGGTCGAGGCGGCCTTCAGCTTCGCCTCGATGTTGGCCGGCGACATGTTCTTACCCGCCGCGTTGATGATCAGCTCCTTCTTGCGGTCGACGATCCGCAGGTAGCCCTGCTCGTCGAGTTCGCCGATGTCGCCCGTTAGCAACCAGCCATCCTCGGTGAACGCTTCCGCGGTCTTCTCGGGCAGGTTGCGGTAGCCCAACATCACCTGCGGGCCGCGCACCATCACCTCGCCGTCCTCGGCGAGCTTCACCTCGGTGTTTGGGATCGGCGGCCCGACCGTGCCGACCCGCACCCCGCCGGGCGGGTTCAGGGTCGTGATCGCGGTGGTCTCCGACATGCCCCAGGTCTCGCGGATCTCGATCCCCAGGGCGAGGAAGAACTCGAGCACCTCGGGCGGCGTCGGCGCCGCGCCGACGACGAACGATTCGACCTCGTCGAGGCCGAGCATTGCGCGGATCCTCGAGAGGACCTGCTCATCGGCACGCTGCCACTCGGCCTCGAGCGCGGCGGGCGCGCCGCCGTCCATCAGGGCGCGAGCGCGGCGGCGGCCGATCTCGATCGCGGCCACGGTGGCTTCGCGTTTCTCCTCGTCCGCCTCGGCCGCGATGCCGATCTCGATCGCCGCCTTGAGCTTTTCCCAGATCCGCGGCACGCCGCCCCAAACCGTCGGCTTGACCTCGATCGAGTAAGCGACCATCTGACGCGGGTCGGGGCAGCAGAAGACGCAGCTGCCATAGAACATCTGCGCGTAGAGCCCTGCCCAGCGGTCGGCGATGTGGGCGCTGGGCAGGAAGGAGATCATCCGCCCGCCCGGTTTGGTCTCCTGAACCGCGTCGCAGGCCCGCCAGACGGCGACCATGTTCTTGTGCGTCAGCTGCACGCCCTTCGGCGGCCCGGTCGTGCCCGAGGTGTAGATCAGGCAGAGCACATCCTCAGGCTCGACCGCGCGCCAAGCTGCCTCGAAGTCGAAGTCGGGATCGCCCATCTCCTCAAGCTCAGAGATCGAGGTCGTCCCCGCCGGCGCCTCACCGTCGATCACGACGACGTGCTCGAGGTCCTCGACCGCGTCCCGCGCCGCCAGAACCGTGTCGAGGAACGCCTGCTCGGTGAAGATCACCTTGTTACCCGCGTCCCGAACCACATACTCGACTTGCTCCGGAGAAGAGGTGTTGTAAACCGAGAAGCAGGTGGCACCGAGGTGCATCGCTGCGCAGTCGCCCAGATGCAAGGCCGGCCGGTTGACCAGCATGAAGCCGACGGTGTCTCCTCGCGTCACCCCAAGCTTCGCCAGCCCAGCGGCCCGCTTTCGCACCGCGTCCGCGTAGTCAGCCCAGCTCGCCTCGTAGTCCGCGTCCTTCAACCGCAGCGCCGGACTCTCAGCCCACTCCCCAGCGGTGGCCTGAAACGCCTCGCACATCGTCGAGGCTGACAGTGCATTTGGCCGGTCGGTCATGCGGTGACGATAGCGGCGGCCTGCGGGACCCCGCAGCTTTGCCCCTGTTGGGCGGCTACGTTCTGGTGGGAAGCGAAGGGTCTTGGCCGGACCTGGGGCGCTGTCCACGCGAGAAGCCGTCCAACCGCCCAGACACACTGGTTAGCGGTACAAGTCGCGGCGACTTTTGACGATCCCGGTTGGCGGTGGAAGGCCTATTCGGGGCGCCAGCCATGAGCCGATGGGCGTCCAGATGAAAACAAACAGGCCGCCGCCGAGGATCTCTGTTACGCCGAGGGCCTCCTTTGACCAGCCGAACACCAGCCGCTCGACCACGAAGATCGGGAGGATCATGGCTGCCGCGACGAAGATCGGGAGGACGAATTCCGTAATGAAAACGTTTCGGCGCATCACGGTCAATATAGCTCGCTGATCACACTGACGCAGTAGATCAAGAGCCCGAGTCCAACCCCGAGATAGCCCCAGAGGAACGCCGTCCATCGAACGTCATCTTGCGGCATATCCCGCCACAGAGCGTGGGTCGTTCCGAGAAAACCAAAGAAGAGAGACGTAACAGCGATGATTCCGGGCGAGGTGGGATCGGGGAGGCCGCCGACGAGCATGGCCTGATCGTGATGCCGTTCCGCGCACCTGTGCCGCGCTAATGCGCGCGGAACCGTCAGAAAAGCGAGGAGCCGGCGTGTTCGGCGAACTCGACCAGCGGCTGCGGGATGACACCGAAGAAGACGACCCCCGCGGCAGCCAGCAGGGCTGGGGCAACCAGGTAGATGCGACGTCCGGCTTCCGGGTCGATCGGATCCGCCTCGGGCGACGCCCCGGCGATCGCCGGAACGGTCTTCGCAGACTCGGTTCCCATCCACATCGCCGCCACCACGCGCAGGTAGTAGGCGAGCGAGATCATCGTGCCGACGGCGATGAATACGGCGAGCCATGTGTAGTCGCCTTCGATCAGCGCCTCGATCAAATACAGCTTGCCGATGAAGCCGACCGTGGCGGGCAGGCCGGCGAGGCCGAGCATCGAGATCGTCAGCGGCCAGGCGAGCAGTGGCCGCTCGGCGCCGAGGCCCCGCACGGCGCGAATGTCGTCGCCGAAGGCGGTCTCGCGCTCGCGGGCGATCACGACGGCGAAGGCGGCAAGGTTCATGAAGGCGTAGCCGGCCAGGTAGAAGACCAGCGCGTTGACGCCCGCCTCGCTGGCGACGACGAGGCCGCCGAGGATGTAGCCGGCCTGGGCGATGCCGGAGTAGCCGAGCAGCCGCTTCAGCGAGTCCTGGCCGAGCGCGCCGACGTTGCCGATCACGATCGAGAGCGCGGCGAGGACGGCGAGGGCGGGCTGCCACTCGTCGGCCTGCTGGGCAAGGGCGACGTCGAAGAAGCGCACGAAGACGGCGAAGGCCGCGGCCTTGGTCGCCACCGCCATGAAACTGGTGATCGGGGTGGGGGCGCCCTCGTAGACGTCGGGCGTCCACTGGTGGAAGGGCGCGATCGAGGTCTTGAAGGCGAGGCCGACCGCGGTCATCCCGATCCCAACCAGGACCAGCGGGTCGTCGAGCAGGCCGTTGCGGGAGATTCCCGCGGCGATCCCGGCGAAGTCGGTCGAGCCCGAGCCGCCGTAGAGGAACGACATCCCGTAGAGCAGCGTCGCCGAGCCGAGCGAGCCGACGATCAGATACTTCAGCCCGGACTCGAGCGATTTCTCGCGGCGCATGTTGGCTGCGCAGAGAATGTAGAGCGGGATCGAGAGCGTCTCGATCGCGACGAAGAAGCTGACCAGGTTCTGCGCCTGGGCGAGCAGGACCATGCCGAGCACCGAGCCGAGCAGCAGCGCGTGGTACTCGCCCGAGCCGACCTGCTCGGCGGCCGGCTCGCGGATCGAGAGCAGGACGGCGAAGGCGGCGGTGAGGATCGCAATCAGCGAGATCGAGATGGCCAGATCGTCGAGCCTCAGGGAGCCGGAGACGGGGTCCGTGGCGTCACCCCACTGCCAGATCAGCAGCCCGGCCGTGGCGGCGAGGGTGATCAGGGTGAGTGCAGGAGCCGTGCGGCGGAATGGCTTGAAGACGCCGCTGAGCAGGACGACGCAGAGACCGACGGTCAGTGTCAGGACGGGCGAGAGCGCCGCGTAGTCGATGTGCGGAGCGTGGAAATTCATTGTTCCCTTGCTTCCTGGTGGGGATGGGCCGTCGGCAGGGCCTCCCAAAACGCAGGCTCGCGCAGTCGAGTGGTCGTAGACGTCGTGCGCGCCGGGCGCGACCTGCTGAGTGTTTTGGGAGACCCTGCCGACGGCCCATTTGCCGCCGCGACGGCCCTGGAAGCTGACTCGTCGGTCCGCTTCAGGATCAGTTGCGGATAGAGCGCCAGGCCTAGGATGCAGAGCACCAAGGGTGCCAGAACGACGCCATCGCGCCAGTCGATCTCTCGTGATTCGAGGCCGTCGGGGCGGCGGTTGTGCATCGTCCGCTGGTAGAGCCTCAATGCGTAGTAGGCCGACATGGCGACGCCTGAGATGGCGACGAACGCGAAGACGATCTTGGAGTCGAAGAGGCCGTTGAGGACGTAGAACTCGCCGACGAAGTTTGCTGACCCTGGCATTGCCAGCGTGGCAAGAGCGACGATTAGGAAGAGCGCGGCGAGGACGGGGGCCTTCATTGCCATGCCACCCAGCTCGCGGAGGTCCTCGGTGCCGGAGCGCTCTACGAGGAGGGCGATGATCACGAACAGGGGCGCGACTACGAGGCCGTGGTTGACCATCTGCAGGACGGCCCCGTCCGCCCCGTCGGCGCTGAGGGCAAAGATTCCGGCCGTGATGAAGCCGAGCTGCGCGACCGAGGAGTAACCGGCGATCAGGCGCACGTTGGTCTGCGTGAAGGCCATCACCGAGCCGTAGAGGATCGAGGCCAGTGCGATCACCAGGATCACCTCCTGGAATTCGATCGTCGCGTCGGGGAAGAGCGGCAGCACGATGCGCAGGAAGCCATAGGCGCCGACCTTGGCCAGGACTCCCGAGAAAACAGCCAGGGCCGGCAGCGGCGCCGCCCGGTAGGCGTCGGGCATCCAGCCGTGCAGGAGGAAGGCCGGCATCTTGACCAGGAAGGCGGCGGCAAAGAACCAGAAGATCCAGCGCTGGCTGCCTTCGCCGATCGGGTGCTTGGCCAGCTCGGCGATCGAGAAGGTGAGGTGGCCGCCGTCCGCGGCGATGATCGCGGTGGCGATCGCCCCAACCAGCATCAGCAGCGAGCCGATCAGGGTGTAGACGATCATCTTCAGCGTCGCCGCCGATGCCGTGGTCCCGTCCTCGCGGTCATTCCCCCAAGCGCCGAAGAGGAAGTAGAACGGGACCAGCATCAGGTCGAAGAAGAGGACGAAGAGCAGCAGGTCCTGGGCCAGGAACGAGCCCAGGGTGGCGGTCTCGGCGACCAGCATCATCAGGAAGAAGAGGTGGGGACGCGCCTGCTGGCGGAAGGCGGCGAACGCCGTGCCCGCCGTCCACAGCACCGCCGTGAGCAGGACGAGGAAGACGTTGAGGCCGTCGAGCCCGAGGCTGTAGTCGACGCCGAGGCCCGGAATCCAGTTGACGTCGACGGTGTCCTGGAGGCCGGAGGCGCTCGAGTCGAAGCCCGCGACGAGGGAGATCGCGATGCCCAGTGTCGCCACCGCGCCCAGCGTTGCCCACCAACCGGCGAGGCGTCGCGGCAGGAAGAGGCCGATCAGGCCGAAGGCGAGCGGTGTCCAGAGCAGCGAGTTGATCATGAGCTCGAGAGCAGGAAGTAGAGGGCGAGACCGGCGAAGCCGATGATCAGAAGCAGCGCATAGCTGCGCACGAAGCCGCTCTGCACGACGCGGACGAGGCGGCCGCCGCCGCCGACGAAGTCCTCGGCGCCCCCGACGAGGCCGTCGACGACGAGCCGCTCGAAGGTGCGGTTGGCGAAGCGCCCGATCGCCAGCGCCGGGCGCACGATCAGGAGATCGATCGCCTCGTCGAAGTACCACTTGTTGTAGAGGAAGGTGTGCACCGCTGAGAAGCGCCGCTGCAGCGCCGCCGGCGCCTCGGGCCGGACGATGTAGAGCCAGTAGGCGACGCCGATCCCGGCCAGCGAGATCACCGCGCCGATTCCGAGGCCGATCCAGCTCCAGCTGGTCGAGGGATGGATCGCCGCCAGCGGCGAGTCGGCGAAGACGGGGTCGAGAAAATTGGCGACGACGTTGTCGACGCCGGGGATCTGAATCAGGCCGCCGAAGAGGGCGAGGAAGGCGAGGACGGCCATCGCGATCCGCATCGGCGGCGATTGCTCGGCGATGTGGTGCTCGGCGCCGGGGAAGCCGATGCCGGTGTCCTCCTCTTCTCCCGTGGTGGGGTTGAAGGGGTGGGCATGGTGGACGTGGCCGGTCTCGATCAGCTCCTGCGCCTCCGGGTTCGGCCTTCCCGGGAGGACGCGGAAGATCAGGCGGAAGGTGTAGATCGCGGTGAGGAATGCGCCGAAGTAGCCGAGCACGGTGAAGATCACGTACATGCCACCGCGCGAGCCCGCGTAGGCCAGGATCTCGTCCTTGGAGAAGAAGCCCGAGGTGAGCGGGAAGGCGGCCAGCGCCAAGCCGCCGCAGACCATCGTGAGCGAGGTGAAGCGCATCGCCTTGGCGAAGCCGCTCATTCTGTCGATGTTCTGCTCGTTGGCCATCGCCGCGATGATCGAGCCGGCCGCCATGAAGAGCAGCGCCTTGAAGAAGGCGTGGGTCATCAGGTGGAACATGCCGGCGCCGTAGGCGCCGATCGAGACGCCGACGATCATGTAGCCGATCTGGCTCATCGTCGAGTAGGCGATCGCCCGCTTCAGGTCGGTCATCACCAGCGCGATCGTCGCCGCGACCAGCAGCGTCGCCAGGCCGACGAAGGCGGCGATGTCGGCGGCGGTCGGGGCGAGGACGAAGAGCGCATGGGTGCGCGCGATCAGGTAGACGCCGGCGGTGACCATCGTCGCCGCGTGGATCAGGGAGGAGACCGGGGTGGGGCCCTCCATCGCGTCGGGCAGCCAGGTGTGGAAGGGCAGCTGCGCCGACTTGGCGAAGGCGCCGACGAGGAGCAGCAGGCAGATCGCGGTGACGGTCCACTCGTTGGTGCTGAAGACCTGCGGCGCCTTGGCGAAGACCTCGCTGTATTCGAAGGT
>DASWQV010000063.1:0-5055 GCA_036403515.1 Solirubrobacterales bacterium | reverse complement strand
TGGCGAGCACGTCGTCGTTGGACTCCGGCCCGTCCTCGAAGATGCGCGAGCGGGCGATCGCCCCGGAGAGCTCGGTGCCGAGCACGCGGTCGTTGGCGTCGGTGGCGCGGGGGAACTCGTTGCGGATCGTGCGCCCGGAGCAGATGTCGCCGGCGAGGCCGCCGATCTGGGCCGAGGCCTGCTTCGCCTCCATCCGGATCGGACGGGCGACGACCATTCCCGCCTCGGCGCGATCCTCGACCATCTCCTCGGCCACCGGCAGGTCGAGCGGCTCGAGGTCGAGGAACTCCTCCAGCGGCGTGATCAGCGGTGCCAGGTCGACCGCGTCGTGGTGGGAGACCTGTTCGAGCAGGTCGTAGCGGCCGACCAGGTCCTGAGCGCGGTCGTAGCCGAGCGAGGCGACCACCTGCTTGACCTCCTCGCCCATCGAGGAGAAGAAGCGGGCGCAGCTCTCGGCGGCGCGGTCGACCTCCTGCGGGGTGAACTTCTTCAGCCCGTGCGCCTGCGCTTCCTCGGGCGTCTCGATCTGGGTGGCGATGCCGACGTGGCAGGTGTCGAGCTGGCAGCCGCGGCAGATCGTGCAGCCGAGGCTGACCATCGCCAGGGTGCCGAAGCCGACCCGGTTGGCGCCGAGGCAGTGCAGCTTGACGATGTCGTGGCCGTGGCGGTAGCCACCGTCGGCCCAGATCTCCACCCGGTTGCGAATGCCGGCCTCCATCAGCGCCCGGTGCACGGCGCGGGTGCCGATGTCCGAGGGCAGGCCGACGTGGCGCAGGGCGTGCTGGCGGGCGGCGCCGGTGCCGCCCTCGAAGCCCGAGAGGGTGATGATGTCTGCGCCTGCCTTGGCAATGCCGAGGCCGATCGTGCCGATGTTCGGCACCACCGGGACCTTGACCGAGACGCGCACGTCGGGGTTGACGGTCTTCAGCTCGTCGATCAGCTCGGCGAGGTCCTCGATCGAGTAGAGGTCGTGGTTGTTGGAGGGCGAGATCAGGTCGGTGCCGGGCGCGGCGTTACGCGCGGCGGCGACCTTCTCGGAGACCTTCTTGCCGGGCAGGTGACCGCCCTCGCCGGGCTTGGCGCCCTGGCCGATCTTGATCTCGGCCAGGTAGGAGGAGTTGAGCATCTCCGCCGAGACGCCGAAGCGCCCGGAGGCGACCTGCTGGCCGCGCCACTTGCGGTAGTTGCCGTACATGTCCCGGATCTCGCCGCCCTCGCCGTTGACGCAGAGGACGTTGATCGACTTCGCCGCCTCGGCGTAGGCGCGGAAGGCGGGCTCGGACTGCGAGCCGAAGCTCATCGAGGAGATCACCACGGGGTAGTCGTGACGGCCGACGCCGGCGTTGACGTTGGCCGGATCGACCGGCTCCCGATCACCCTTCAGGGCCATGATGTGGCGCATCGAGATCGGGCTCTGCTGCTCCAGGTCGCGCACCTTCTCCGAGTACTCCTCGTAGCTGCCGGTGCCGTTGGCGGTGGCGATCGCCGCCTTGTAGACCTTGGGGTAGAAACGGAAGGTCTTGGCCGGCTTTGCCTCATCGTCGCCGGCAAGGATGCGGGCACGCTCATTGGTGTCCTCGTCGAGCGCGCTGAAGCCGACACCGCCGCGCTCGGAGGCGGCAAAGGCCTCGGTCATGAAGATCTCGGCCAGCTCGGGCTTGACGCCGATCGAGGAGAACTGGCGCGCGTAGCCGCGCACCTCGTGGATCCCGATCGTCGAGATGACTTTCTCGATCCCCTTCTCGAGCGCGTCGCAGAGATTCGAGACGTTGCTCTCGTAGTCCTCGACGCAGACGACTTCGACCATCGTGTAGGGGCAGACGCCGTTGGCGCCGAGGCCCAGCGCGAGCATCGTGTCATGGACGTTGCGGATCGCCGCCGAGCGCAGCACGATGCCGCAGCGGCGGCGCAGGTTCTCCTCGTCCGGCTCGACCCTGAACTGCTTCAGCGCCTGGTCAACCGCGGAGGTGGCGAGGTGCGGATCGAGGAAACGGCGGTCGGCGTCATAGACGGTGCGATCGGTGAGCACCAGCAGCTCGGCGCCGTCGCGGACTTTCTTCACCGCCTCCTGCTTGATCCGCTCGATCGCGCCGCGAGTCGTCTCGGACTCGAGCAGGGAGATGTCGACGACGTCGGCGCGGCCGCGGAACTCCTCCCAGAGATCCTCGAGCAGGTAGGTGTTGTGCTCGCGGGCAATCCTGCGGTAGGTCTTGTCAGAGAGCGGCGCGAGCCCGTGGTGGCCACCGAGGATCACCGGGAAGGCGGTCTCGACAGTGCCTGTGTCCTCTCCAGCGGCGCTGAGCGACGGCCGGCGGCCGAAGACGGTGCGGGTGGAGAAGTGCTCCATCTCACGTTCGCGGTCGATCGCCGGGTTGGTGACGACGGCGACCGTCTCCTTGAAGTAGTCGGCGAGGTTCTGGCGCTCGGGGGAAAGCGCCGCAAGCGGCCCGTCATAGCCGAGCGAGCCGACCGGCTCGGACCCGTTGGAGGCCATCTGCTGGACGAGTTTGACGTCGTCGCGCTGCCAGCCGAAGCCGGCAAGCACGCGGTCGACGACCTTCACGGGCTCCTCGGGCCCGGCGTCGGAGTAGCCCGGCACCTCATCACCCTCGAGCGGCCCGCCGGTCTCCAGGGCGCGGTCATAGGCGGCGGCGTCCTCGGCGCCGTTGCGGCGCAGCCAGCTCTCGCGGACGATTCGCAGCATTGCGTCGTGCGGGTGCAGAGTGGAGCGCTTGCGCTCGCGGTCGATCCTCACCAGCGCCTTCTCGCCGGGGGCGAGTGGCTTGGGCTCGGCGACCATCGCGCTGACCGGGACGACGCCCGGCTCGGAGCTGAAGACGTAATCGTCGGTGGTCTCGACCTGCCAGAGCGGCCGCAGGCCAAGCGCATCGGAGGAGAAGACGCATTCGCCGGCATGGCGGGCGATCAGCGCCACCGGCCCTTGCGCGAACGGGCCCATCGCCTGGTGCAGGTACATGTAGAAGCGATGCAGCTCGGCGGGCATCGAGCGGATCTCCTCGACGATTGGCGGAACGATCATCTCCATCGCCTCGGCAAGGCTGAGGCCGTCACGACTGACCAGCGTGTCGATCGTCCGGTTGAGGTCCTGGGAGTCCGAGCCGTCGGTGTGGACCGGCACGCCGAGCATCTTCGCCTCCTGGCGCAGCTGCGTGATCGTGTTGATCTCGCCGTTGTGCCCGAGTACGGAGAACGGCTGGACGCGCTTGAAAGAGGGCCAGGTATTCGTCGAGTAGCGGTTGTGGCCGAAGCAGCCGATCGTCTCAAAGCGCTCGTCGCGCAGGTCGGGGTAGTACTCGCCGAGCACGGTGGGCGCTCCCATCACCTTGTAGACGCAGGTCGTCGCCGAGAAGGACGGGACGTGGACGTCGAGGCGCTGCTCGAGCTCGATCAGCAGGTCGAAGAGGACGCGATCACGGCGCGAGGCATCGGCCACGAGGCCGGCCAGCTGCCAGAAGTGCGGCTCCTCCTCGCGGGCGGTCGGGCCCAGCGCCGGCGAGTCGACGATGCCGATCCGCTCGGCGAGGATGCGGAAGCCTCCCTGGCCGAGCAGCTCGCGGGCGTCGTGCTGGATCCGCTCGAGGTCCTGTGAGCGCTCGACGAAGATGTGGGCGACGGCGAAGGCGTCGTCGAGGGTCAGCGAGGGGTCGTGACCACCGGAGCGGACCTCCTCAGCCCAGATCTTGCGGGGAAGGTCGAGCAGCAGGCCGCAACCGTCCCCCTCGCCGTCGACGTTGCCGGCGCGATGGAGCATTTTCTGCAGGGCGGGGATCGCCAGTGCGATCGGCGCGTGGCTCGGTGTCGCATCCTTACGGACGGAGGCGTAGATCGCACAGGCGTCCTTGTCTTCGACGCTGGACGGCGAGACAAGCGGCCGGTAGGCACGCTCTGGCGAGTAGCGGACGGGACCGCCCTCGCCGTGAAGCTCACGGGACTGGGTATTGGACATGCTGACCTCCCGGTTTCCACGCCTTCTTCGAGCGGGCGCGCGACGGGTTGACAAGTCGCAGAATTATAGGGCGGCCACGCCGCGCCACTGGATCAATTCGCGTTTTCCTGCAAATAGCGCGGAAAACGTGTCGGGGAAAGCTAGGCCCAGGCGGACGGCTCGAAGCCGCCGGCGGGATGAACGCCGACGAGAAGCGCGGTCACCGGAGCCTTGGAGCGGTTGAGGATCGTGCGGCTCACCGGTGGCTCGATCGAAGCGAAGGTGCCGGCCGGCGCGGGATGATCCTCACCGTCGATCCGCAGGATCGCCTCACCCTCGAGCACGACGTAGAGCTCAACCTGACCGCTCTCGTTCTCGTCGTGCTCCGGAATCTGCCCGCCCGGATCGACTTCGACCAGGTTGAAGCCGAAGGCCGAAGTGCCAAGCGCCTTGCGCGCCAGGCGCCAGGTCGAGTCACCCGATCCCTCCATCGCCTCGAACTCATCGCGGTGCTTGATCGTGTAGCCGGCCATCTCAGCGGCTCCAATCAGGTTCGGACGCGTTGTTGGCAAGGACCTTCGGCTTACCGCCCGCATCGGGGATTGTCACGACCCTGTGCCCGGGGCCAGGTTCGAAGCCGCCGAGGCTGCCGAGGACGAGCCTGCCGTCACCGGAGAGAGCGGTGCCGACGAAGCCGACCTCACGTTCCTTGGTCAACGCCCGTTCCGCGCCGGTCCTCGGGTTGACGGTTACCGCGTAAGTCGTGTCCTGACCGCCGAACTCGGCGAGCAGGCGCTTGCCGTTCGCCGACCACTCGGTCGGGCTGAGGCCGGAGAGGAGCGGCTCGACCCTGGTGTTCGTCAGCCGCTCTACCGCCTTGCCGTTCGGATTCATCAGGAAGAGGTCGTTCTTGGGACCGTACTGGCGATGCTTTTCGCCGAGGTGCTTGACGAAGACGATGCGGCCCTTGGGGCCCCAGAGCGGACTGGACGAGCGATGGTCGCTTGTCAGCCGCTGCGGCGTCACAGCGGCGACGCTCATGGCGCCGGGGGGAAGGAGATCGATCCTGTAGACATCGCTGCGGGACGGGAAGCTTTCGCTCGCCGCCT
>DASWQV010000062.1:0-13540 GCA_036403515.1 Solirubrobacterales bacterium | reverse complement strand
GGTCGTGGTTCAGGCCGGCGACACGATGGTGCTCTGCACCGCAACCGTCGGCAACCTTCGCGACGTGGACTTCCTTCCCCTCACCGTCGACGTCGAGGAGCGGATGTACGCCGCGGGCAAGATCCCCGGCTCGTTCTTCCGTCGCGAGGGACGCTCCGGTGAGAAGGCGACGCTGACGGCGCGCATGATCGACCGGCCGATCCGGCCGCTCTTCCCCAAGGGCTGGCACTACGAGACTCAGCTGGTCGCGATCCCGATGTCTGTGGACCAGGTTCACCCCTACGACATTCTCGCCATGAACGGCGCCTCCGCGGCGCTGGCGATCTCCCCGGTCCCCGTTGCCGCTCACGTCGGCGCGGTGCGGATCGGCAAGCTCGACGGCGACTTCGTCGTCAACCCCAACGAGGAGGACCTCGCCGAGCTCGACCTCGACCTGATCGTCGCCGGCACCGACGAGGCGATCCTGATGGTCGAGGCCGGCGCCAACGGCGTCACCGAGCAGGAGATCCTCGACGCGCTCGACATCGCCCACGGCGAGATCAAGAAGCTCGTCGCCGCGATGGAGGAGCTGCAGCAGAAGGCCGGCAAGGAGAAGATTGAGGTCGAGGCCCCCAAGATCGACGAGGGCCTGCTCAGCGACATCCGCTCCTCCCATGGCCAGGCCCTGGTCGACGCGATCGCGACCGAGGGCAAGCTCGAGCGCTACGAGGCAATCGACAAGGTCAAGGACGAGGTGGTCGGCAAGTACGCGGTCCCGGACGACGCCGGAGAGGTCGACGAGAAGCGCGTGGCCGAAGTCAAGGCAGCCTTTGGCTCAATCGAGAAGGACACGATCCGCAAGGCGATCGCCATCGACAAGAAGCGCCCCGACGGTCGCGCCCAGGACGAGATCCGGCCGATCGAGTGCGAGGTCGACATCTCGCCCCGCGTACACGGCTCCGCGCTGTTCACCCGCGGCGAGACACAGATTCTCTCCAATGCCGCGCTGGGCACGACGCGCATGGACATGCGCATCGACACGCTCGGTCTGGAGACCTCGAAGAAGTTCTGGCACCACTACAACTTCCCGCCCTTCTCGGTCGGGGAGGCGGGCTTCATGCGCGGCCCGAAGCGCCGCGACATCGGCCACGGCGCACTCGCCGAGCGCGCCCTTGTGGCGACGATCCCCAACGAAGAGGACTTCCCCTACGTGATCCGGGTCGTCTCCGAGACGCTCGAGTCCAACGGTTCCTCCTCGATGGGCTCGGTCTGTGCCTCCTCGATGGCCCTGCAGGCCGCGGGCGTGCCGGTCAGCGCACCCGTCGCCGGCGTTGCGATGGGCCTGATCAAGGAGGGTGACGACTACATCGTCCTCACCGACATCGCCGGCGTCGAGGACCACCTCGGCGACATGGACTTCAAGGTCGCCGGCACCGCAGACGGGATCACCGCCCTGCAGATGGACATCAAGATCACCGGCGTCACCTTCGAGATCCTCACCGACGCGCTGGAGCAGGCCAACAAGGGCCGCCAGTTCATCCTCGGCAAGATGGCCGAGGCGATCGACGGCCCGCGCGAGCAGCTCTCGGCGCATGCGCCCCGCATCGAGTCGATCAAGATCGATCAGGAGAAGATCGGCGCCGTGATCGGCAAGGGTGGCGAAACCATCCGCGCCCTCTGCGAGGAGTTCGAAGCCGAAATCGACGTCGAGGACGACGGCACGATCCGCATCTACGCCCCTACCGGCACGCTGGTCGAAGCCTGCGTCGCGCGGATCCAGTCGATGACCAAGGAGGCCGAAGTCGGCGATCGCTACGAGGCCGCCAAAGTCGTCAAGACGACCACCTTCGGCGCCTTCGTCGAGCTGGTCAAGGGCACCGACGGCCTGCTGCACATCTCCAACGTCAAGCCCGGTGAGCGGGTCGACTCGGTCGACGACGTCCTCACCTCCGGCGAGGTGATCGACGTCACCGTGGTCGAGGTCGACCGCGAGCGTGGCCGCATCGGGCTGCGCCTCTCGGAGGATCCATCGGTGGCCGGCAAGAGCGCCGAGGAACTGGCCACGGTCGGTTCGGGCGACGGCGGCCCGCGGCGCAACGGCGGTGATCGCGGCGGCCGTGGCGGCCGCGAGGGACGCCGGCCCCGCGGCGGCGACCGTGAGCGACGCGGCTAAGCACGAGCATTGAGCGCACCCCAGCTGACTGAGCAGGGTTCGGGCGTACGGGTCGCCACCGAGGGGGTTCCCTCGGTGCGATCCGTCGCGCTCGGCCTCTGGGTGCGCACCGGCTCGCGCAACGAGACGCCGCCGCAGGCGGGGATCTCGCATTTCCTCGAGCACCTGCTCTTCAAGGGCACGGCCCGCTTCTCGGCGATCGAGATCGCCGAGAAGCTCGACGGCCTCGGCGCCTCGGTCAACGCGGCCACCGGCAAGGAGACCACCCACCTGCACGCCCGCTTCCTCGATGAGCACACTGAGGAGGTCTTCGACCTGCTGGCGGAGATGCTGCTGGCGCCGACCTACCCGGAAATCGACTCCGAGCGCGAGGTCGTGCTGGAGGAGATCGCCATGTATGAGGACGAGCCCCAGGACCGCGTCCACGACATCCTCGCCGAGGCGGTCTTTGGCGAGCATCCGCTGGGCCGCAGGGTGCTGGGCGAGGCCGACGTGATCAGCTCGGTTCCGGTGCCCGAGATCGAGGCCTACCGCAGCGCCCGCTACACCAGCGCCAACATCGTCGTCGGCGCCGCCGGCAATGTCGATCACGCGCAGATCGCCGGACTCGCGGAGCGGCTTGTCTCGCCGGCAACGGCGGGGACGAACGGGCAGGCCGCGGTCGAGCCCGAGGACGCCGCACGGCTGTGCTTCTACGAGAAGGACACCGAGCAGTACCACATCTGCTTCGGCGCCCCCGGGATCACCCGCGACGACGACCGCCGATACGCGCTCGCCGTGCTCGACTCGATCTTCGGCGGCTCGAGCTCCTCACGCCTCTTTCGCGAGGTGCGCGAGAAGCGGGGGCTCGCCTATTCCGTCGGCTCCTACAGCGAGCAGTACACCGACTCGGGCCTGATCGCCAGCTACGTCGGCACCAGGGAGGACAACGTCGAGGAGGCCTGCTCGATCATCGGTGCCGAGCTGGCTCGCCTGCGCAGTGAGCCAGTTTCCTCCGAGGAGCTGAACCGTGGCAAGGAGAACGTCAAGGGCCGGTTGGTGCTCACCTCCGAGTCGACCGCGGCGCGGATGACGCGGATCTCTCGAGCAACGCTCTTCGGCCTGCCGATCGACAGCCTCGACGAGATGCTGGCCAAGGTCGACGCGGTCAGCGTCGACGATCTGACCGCCCTCGCGCGGGAGCTCTACCGGCCCGAGCGCCTCTCCGCCGCCTGCGTCGGACGCGACGAGAGTCGCTTCCGCAAGGCGCTCGCACCGGTCAGCGAGGCATTGGCCACCGCATGATCCGCGTTGCCGTGTCCGGTGCCGCCGGACGCATGGGCCAAGCCGTTTGCGAAACCGTTGAGGCGGCGGAAGACACCGAGCTCGTCGCCAAGGTCGACCCGGCTCTCGGGGTCGAGCTTGCGAGCGCACTCGACGAGGTCGACGTCGTCGTCGACTTCACCACTCCCGAAACCGCCCTCGCCAACGCCGTCACCTGCCTCGATGCCGGCGTCCACGTTGTCGTCGGCACCACCGGCTTCGACCTCGAAGAGCTGCGCCGCGCCGCCGAGGCCTCGCGGGCGAACTGCTTCGTCGCGCCCAACTTCGCGATCGGCGCCGTGCTGCTAATGGAGGTGGCGCAGACGATCGCCCCGCACATGCCCGAGTGCGAGATCATCGAGCTGCACCACAACAAGAAGCTGGATGCGCCCTCCGGCACGGCAAAGCGCACCGCGGAGCTGATCTCGGCCGCCGGCGGCCACGTCCACGAGCCGATCCACTCGGTGCGCTTGCCAGGCCTGGTCGCCCATCAGGAGGTCGTCTTCGGCGGCCCCGGCCAGACGCTCAGCATCCGCCACGACTCGATCGACCGCCAATCCTTCATGCCGGGGGTGCTGCTCGCGGTGCAAAAAGTGGGCGCCCTCGACCAGCGCTTCACGGTCGGGCTGGAGAAGCTGCTTTGAGCCCTCGTCCAGCCTCTCGCGATACCCTCATCCGATGAAGGAGATTCGCGGCGTTCTCACTGCAATGGCGACGCCTTTCAAGGAGGGCGGCGCGATCGACGAGACCGCCGCCCTGGGCCTGGCGACCTTCCTGCTAGAACACGGCTCGCACGGCCTGGTCGTCTCCGCGACCACCGGGGAGGCGCCGACGCTGACCGACGAGGAGGCGCTGGTGCTGGTGCGCGCCCTGCGCGAGGAGGTCGGCGAGGAGACATTGCTGGTCTGCGGCACCGGCACCAATGACACCCATCACTCGATCGAGCTGACCAAGGGCGCGGCCGAGGCCGGGGCCGACGCGGCGCTGATCGTCACGCCCTACTACAACAAGCCCAACCCGGCAGGGATTCAAGCCCACTTCGAGACGATCGCCGCGGCGATTCCAGACTTTCCGATCATCGCCTACAACATCCCCTCGCGGGTCGTGGTCAACGTGCCGCCCGCGCAGCTCGCCGAGCTGGCCAAGATCGACAGCGTCGTCGCGGTCAAGCAGGCCAACAACGACGAGATGCAGCCGATCGAGGGCATGGAGATCCTCGCCGGCAACGACGATGTCTTCCTCAAGACCCTGGAACTGGGCGGCGCCGGCGGCATCCTCGTCGCCTCGCACCTCGCTGGCCCACAGATGCGCGAGATGTGGGACGCCGCGCAGGCGGGGAACATCGATCGCGCCCGGGAGATAGACGCCGGGCTGCGCGAGCTGTACGCCGCCATCGGCGTCACCACCAATCCGATCCCGGTCAAGGCCGGCCTGGCGATGATGGGCCTGATCCCGACCGACGCTTTGCGACTTCCCCTAGTGCCCGCCGACGCGGAGCAGCGGGCGACGATGCAGGCGGCGCTGGAAAGCGTCGGCCTCACCCCGGTGACTCCCTAGTGCCCGCCGGCAAGCTGCGCGTGCTGCCGCTCGGGGGACTGGGCGAGATCGGCAAGAACATGACCGTGGTCGAGTACGGCGGCCGCATCGTCGTCGTCGATACCGGCCTGATGTTTCCCACCGCCGAGATGCTCGGCATCGACCTCGTCCTGCCCGACTTCTCCTATCTGCGCGAGCGCGCCGAAGACATCGAGGCGATCGTCCTCACCCATGGCCATGAGGACCACGTCGGCGCCCTGCCCTATGTGCTGCGTGAGATCGGCTCACCGCCCGTGATCTACGGCGGTCTGCTGACGATTGGCATGGTTCGCGCCAAGCTCGACGAGCACAAGCTCAAGGACGCGCCGCTGCAGGAGCTGCCGGCCGGCGACAAAGTGCAGCTCGGTCCCTTCGAGCTCGAGCTGGTCCACCTTTCGCATTCCATCCCCGACGCTCGCGGCGTCCTGCTCACCACCGAGGTGGGCACGATGCTGATGACCGGCGATTACAAGTTCGACCAAACTCCGGTCGACGGCCGCCCGGCGGACATCTCGCGCCTCGCCGAAGTGGGCCGCGATGGGCTGTTGCTGCTCTGCGGCGACTCCACCAATGCCGACCGGCCGGGAGTGGCGCCCTCGGAGTCGAGCGTCGGTCCGGCCCTGCTCGAGACCTTCTCCAACTGCAAGGGGCGGATCATCGTCACCTCCTTCGCCTCCAACATCCACCGCGTCCAGCAGGTCATCGACGCGGCCGTGCAGCTCGACCGGCGGGTGGCGCTGGTCGGGCGCTCGATGCGTAAAAACTTCAACATCGCCTCCAACCTCGGCATCGCCAACGCGCCGTCGGGGCTCTTCATACAGCCGCGGGAGATCGAGAGCTTCCCCGACGAGAAGGTCGTGGTGATCTCGACCGGCAGCCAGGGTGAGCCGCTCTCGGCGCTGCGGCGGATGGCCAACAACGACCACCGTGACGTCGAGCTGCACTCCGGCGACACCGTGGTCTTCTCGGCCACTCCGGTGCCGGGCAACGAGCGCGCCGTCAACGAGACGATCGACCGCATCTACGAGATCGGGGCAAGCGTGGTGACCGCGAAGCAGGCGCCGATCCACGCCTCCGGCCACGGCTGGCAGGAGGAGCTCAAACTGATGCTCAACCTGACCAAACCGCGCTACGTGCTGCCCGTCCACGGCGACCACCAGCGCCTCCGCCTTCACGCGGAGCTGGCCGAATCCGTCGGGATCGCGCCGGAGAACATCTTTCAGGGACGTAACGGCCTGCCGCTGGAACTCGATGGCAATGGCGCCACTTTCGGCGAGGACATCCACGCTGGCGTGATCTTCGTCGACGGTGTCAACGTCGGTGAGCCCGATGACGTGGCGCTGCGCGACCGCCGTGAGATCTCCGCCGACGGCATCTTCATCGTCGTCGCGACGATCTCCTCCGACGACGGCCAGGTCGTCGCCGACCCGGAAGTGCTTTTCCGCGGCGTCGCCTTCCTCGAGGAGGCCGGGGCCCTGGTCGAGGAGCTGAAGGACGTGGTCGAGGACTGCCTCGAGGACGCCGCCAACGCGGGCACCCGCGAGCTGCACCTGATCCAGGAAGACCTTCACGACGCCGTCGCTGGCCTCGTCTACAAAAAGCTGCACCGGCGGCCGATGATCATTCCCGTCGTCGTCGAGGTCTGAGGCTCCGGCGGGCGGGTCCTGTCACGGGGTGAGGGGGCCTGCGGGCAGTCCACGGGCTGTCCTCGACCCCCTCACCCCGCGCCACCCGCCCGAGGGGGCGTCAGAGCACGACGAAGATGAACAAACGGCCTTCACCTGAAGAGAAAATGGACCCGCCGGGGACGTTGGGGAGAGCCCGGCGGGTCCTGTGTCTCGTCCACCGGGGAAATTACGGCGGCACGCTAAAGGCGTTCTAAAGCCGGCTTAATTCCTCGCTGAGACCTGTCGAGGGGCAGGCGGACACGGAAGAGGGCGCCGCCGTCGGCCGACTCGCCAACCTCGACCGTGCCGCCATGGGAGTCGGCGACGGCGCGGACGATCGCCAGGCCGAGGCCGCTGCCGGGCCCGACCGCCGTGTCGGCCGGTCCCTCGCCGCGGACGAAGCGATCGAAGATCTGACCGCGGATCTGAGCCGGTATGCCGGGGCCGTCGTCGGCGACTTCGACCAGCGCCTCGCCGCCGGCGTCGCGCACATGCAGCTCGATCCGCGCCCGGGGAGGCGTGTGACGGCCGGCGTTGTCGAGCAGGTTGAGCACCATCCGGTGCAACTCGTCCGGATTGCCCTCGACCGGGAGCGAGCGCTCATTGTCGATCTCCAGCTCGCGGTTTCCCAGCACGGGGGCCATCTCGACCGCGGCGTTGCCGGCGATCTCCGCCAGGTCGCAGGGCCGATGCTTGCCGATCCGCCCCGCATCCGCGCGCGCCAGCAGCAGCAGGTCGCCGACCAGCCGGCTCATTCGCCGAGACGATCGCAGCGCCGAGTCGACCATGGCGCGGTCGTCATCGCCGTTGTGGTCGTTGAGGGAGGCCTGCAGGAGCTCGAGGTTCGCGAGGACACTGGTCAGCGGGGTGCGCAGCTCGTGCGAGGCGTCGGCGACGAACTCGCGCTGCTGTTTCATCGCCGCCTCGCGCTCGGCGCGGGCGGCGTCGAGCGAGCGCAGCATCTGCTCCAGGGTGCGGGCCAGCTCGCCGACCTCATCGTCGACTTTCGGGTTGGGCATGTGGCGGGAGGGGTCTCCGGTGACGCCGATCTGGCGCGCGGTCGCGGTGAGCGCCGAGATCGGTCGCATTGCCCGGGCTGCGATCGCCAGGCCACCGAGGCTGGCGAGCAGGGTGCCGCCGAGAATGCCAGCGGCGATGAAGAGCCAGAGCCGGTCGACGGTCGAGTCGACGTGCTCGAGGCTGCGCCCGTACTGGACATAGCCGGTGACGCGGCCGAGGTCGCTCGTGACCCGCGCCGTCCCCGCCCGCATCTTGCCGTGGTCGGTGAGGCCGCCAAGTTGCGGCACGCCAAGCTGGGAAGAGCCCTTGCTTTCCTTGATCAGGTTGCCGCTGGCGTCGAAGACACGCGCCGAGGCGCTGTCGGGGCGGACGAAATCGTCGAGTTCAGGGCCGTGGTAATAGGTGCCGAGCGGAGTGTTGACGATGCGGATTTCGCCGGCCAGGGCCTGTGCCGCGCCGCTCACCTCACGGTTGAAATCGTCGCGGATGCGGCTGGTCGCGACCTGGCCGATCACGGCGCCGAAGACGAGCAGGATGACCAGGGTGAGCCCGGCGGAGACGCCTGCCAATCGCCATCTGACCGGCCAACTGCTAGGCCGCAAACGAGCCGGCCACAAGCCTGGCGCCTTTCGGAGCCGCTGGATCATCAGGGCTTGAGCACGTAGCCGGCACCGCGTTTGGTGTGAAGAAGGCGTGTCTCGTGGCCGGCCTCGAGCTTGCGCCGCAGGTTGGAGATGAAGACGTCGATCGTGTTCGTCGCAGCGGTGGGGTCGTAGCCCCAAACGTCGTCGAGCAGCCGCTCGCGGGAGACGACCAGGCGCTCGTTGCGCATCAGGTACTCGAGCAGCTCGAACTCGCGGTTGGTCAGCTCCAGCTCGCGATCGCCGCGCTTCACCTCGCGAGTATCGGGGTTGAGCGTCAGGTCGCCGACCGCAAGTGAGGCGGTGCCACGGGGCGGCCGGCGCCGCAACAGGGCGCGTATGCGAGCCAGCAGCTCCTGGCGCTCGAAGGGCTTGACCAGGTAGTCATCGGCGCCGCTGTCGAGGCCGCCGACACGGTCCTCGGTCTCCGTGCGCGCGGTCAGCATCAGGATCGGCACGTCGCCCTCGGCGCGCAGGCGGCGGCAAACCTCGACGCCGTCGAGGCGAGGCAGGCCGAGGTCGAGCACGACCAGGTCGGGGACGAAGCCGGTGGCCACGTCGAGAGCGTCGATGCCGTCGGCTGACGTCTTCACCTCGTAGCCCTCCTGGCGCAGCGAGCGGCGCAGGACGTCGGCGATCTCGGCGTCGTCCTCCACAACTAGGACCCGGCCGCCGGCTATCTCGGGGTCGCTCGTGAGCATTGCGTCGATGTTAGACGGGCAAACGCCAGGTCTCGCAGGGATTTACTTCGAATTTATGCTGCGAACAGGGGAGGGAAGGCCGGCGTCGAACTCGGCCATATGTTCGTGCGTAAGAAGCGCGGTAGTGCCGCGCGGCGAAAGCCCAAAGGCAAGGCGAAAACTCCTAAAGCTAGGGCCGGTGGCGGGAAGCTTCACTTGCCGCACGTTTTGGAGCAGCGGCATCTGGACTTGATTGGGCTGTTCTTGATCGCCGCTGGGGTTTATCTGAGCTTTGTGCTCTTCTTCGGCTGGGAGGGGGGCAAGGTCGGCTATGGGCTTGAAACCGCTCTCCTCTATCTGGTCGGTGCGGTCGGGGCTCGGATCTTCACTGTCTTCATGCTGGTGGTCGGCGGGCTTCTGGTGACCGGGACCTCGGTCTCGACGCTGTTCCGGGGAATCGGGCGGGGCCTGCGGCGCGTCTTTCTTGGTAGCCGTGGGGTCGCTCAGACCGCAATTCAGACCCGGCGGGATCGGCAGGACGAGGAGAAGACCTTTGCCTTTGAGACCGAGCCCGAGCCCACCGATGTGATGAGCGCATATCCGGAGGAGGACGAGGTCGAGCCGACCGTCGCGCTGATCGAGGAGCCTGACCCGGCCGAGGAGCCCGTTACCCAGGACTTCGACGAGGAGCTCGCCGCGATCGAGGCCGAGGAAGACGCCGCGTTGGCCGACGAGGAGCCCGTCGTCGAGCAGGTCGCGCTGACGCCGCGGGGCAACAAGCGCGGTGTGACCACTTCGGAGGAGATCGACTACCGGCCGCCGCCCGCGAAAGCGTTGGAACGGGGCAAAGCCGACAAGGGCGTCGACCCTCGCGATCACGAAATCGTCGGCCGCAAGCTGGTCGAGGCGCTCGGGCACTTCGGGGTCGAGGCGAAAATCGTCGGCATCGTCAGCGGCCCGCACGTCTCCCGCTACGAACTGCGCCTGGCTCCCGGCACCAAGGTGAAGAAGGTCACCGAGCTGGCCAACGACCTCGCCTACGCGCTGGCATCAACCGATATCCGCATCCTGGCGCCGATTCCCGGCAAGCAGGCGGTCGGGGTCGAGGTACCAAATACGCGCCGGCGCATCGTACGCCTCGGCGACATCTACGCCGGCCGCCCGGAGAAGACCTCGCCGCTGGTCGCCTGGCTCGGCAAGGGGATCGACGGCAACGCGGTCTGGACCGACCTGGCGAAGATGCCGCACGTGCTCGTCGCCGGCACCACCGGCTCAGGGAAGTCCGGCTGCGTCAACGCGATCCTCTCCTCGATCCTGATGCAGGCCTCGCCCAACGAGGTCCGCCTGGTCCTTGTCGACCCCAAGCAGGTCGAGCTCAACCACTACGAGAACGTGCCCCACCTGCTGACACCGGTGGTCACCTCGCCGCGCCTGGCAGCCAACGTGCTCGCCAACCTGATCGGCGAGATGGAGAGCCGCTACGGGATCATGGGCGAAGCCCGCGCCCGCAACCTCGGCGAGCTCAACCGGGCCCGCGCCAAGGCCGGCGAAGCGCCGCTGCCGCACATCCTCTGCGTGATCGACGAGCTCGCGGACCTGATGATGGTCTCCCCAGCCGAGGTCGAGGACTCGATCATCAGGCTCGCGCAAAAGTCCCGCGCCACCGGCATCCACCTGGTCTTGGCGACGCAGCGGCCCTCGACAGACATCATCACCGGCACGATCAAGGTCAACATCCCGGCCCGAATCGCCTTTGCCGTCTCCTCTCAGACCGACTCGCGGGTGATCCTCGACCAGGGTGGGGCGGAGGCCCTGCTCGGCCAGGGCGACATGCTCTTCCGCGGCGCCGGCACCTCAAAGCTGCAGCGGATACAGGGCGCCTTCATCACCGAGGACGAGATCGCTCGCATCACCAAGCACTGGGCGAAACAGGGCGAACCGGAATTCGAGGCCGAGCTGCTGGAGGTCGTTGCCGAGAAGGGCGTCGAAGCCGAGGGTGATTACGACCCCGACAGCGACGACCTGCTCGACGAGGCGATCCGCGTCGTGGTCGAGACCGAAACCGCTTCGGTCTCGATGATCCAGCGCCGCCTGCGGGTCGGCTACACCCGCGCCGGCCGGTTGATCGACATGCTCGAGCGGCGCGGCGTGATCTCCGGCTACGAAGGCTCGAAGCCGCGCCAGGTCCTGGTTACACAGGGTGATTTGGCTCGACTGACCGGCGCTGCAGCCGAGTCGCAGGAGGCGGCCGAGGCACCCAGCGCCGTGCCGGAGTAGGCGCCGGGCGCCTCTCATCGGTGGACCCACCGCTCCGCGGGTAGGACAATGGGCCGATGGACAATCCGATCGGCAACATCTTTCGCGAGGCGCGCAATCGACGCAAAATCGAGCTCGCCGAGGTCGAAGCGGCGACGCGGATCCGGGTCCGCTACCTGCGCGCAATCGAGAACGAGGAGTGGGACGTCCTGCCGGGCGGTGTCTATACGCGTGGCTTCATCCGCACCTATGCCTCGTTCCTCGGTCTCGACGGGGAGCGGCTGGCCGAGGACTACCGCAAGAGCGTCGAAGGCTCACGGCGCAGCCCGATGCCCGAGCCCGCCGCTGCGTCGAGCGCGCGGTTGCCGCCGCGGCGCTGGCCGGTCCTGCGCGCCAGCTGGATAGCCGTCGCGGCGGTGCTGCTGGTCGCCGTGCTCGCAATCATCGTCATCCCCGGCGGGGGAGACGGCAACGATGGAGCGGTTTCGCGAGGAGAGGCGGTGCGAAATGACCGTCCACGACACCAAGGCCGCCCCCAGCCGGCTCACCACGGCGTCTCGATGCGCCTCGCCGCCAGCGCCGAAGTCTGGGTCTGCCTTCTCAACGCCAACGGCAAGGCGCTGGTCGATGGCCAGATCCTTGAAACGGGAGCCGAAGAAGGCCCGTTCCACTCCGGTAGCTTCACGGTCTCATTTGGCAACGGCGAGGTCTCGATGCTCATCGATGGCAGGGAAGCGGAAATTCCGGCGACGTCCAGCCCGATCGGGTACTCGATCGATTCCTCCGGCAGCCTGACCGAGCTCGACGAAGGCGAACGACCAACCTGCGCATGAGTGAGATTCGGTCGGGGATAGTCGTGACCGGGACCGAGGTCCTGACCGGTCGAATCGTCGACCGCAACGGTCCCTGGCTCTCCGAACAACTGGCTGGGCTGGGGATCGACGTCGCCCACATCCTCGTCGTCGGCGATCGCCCGAACGACCTCGAGGCGGCACTTCGCTTCATGGCCGGCGAGGGAATGGACCTGATCGTCACCTCGGGTGGCCTCGGCCCGACCGCCGATGACCTGACCGGAGAGGTCGTCGCAAGGTTCGCCGGGCGCGGGCTCGTCCTCGACGAGGAGATGGAGGAGAAGATCGCGACGATCCTGCGCAACTTCGCCCGCCGCTTCGACTTCGACGAGGAGGCGGTGCGCGAGGCCAATCGCAAGCAGGCGATGGTGCCGGAGGGCTCGACTCCGCTCGATCCGGTCGGAACCGCGCCCGGGCTCGTCGTCCCGGCGGGCCAGAGCGTGGTCGTGGTCCTGCCCGGGCCACCGCGCGAGCTGCAGCCGATGTGGCCAGCGGCGTTGGCCTCCGAGCCGGTGCGCGAGCTGCTCGAGCGCGCCTCGCCGCTGCACGGCTACACCCTGCGCATGTTCGGAATTCCCGAGTCGGAGATTGCCAAGAGCCTGCGCGAGATCGAGGCTGAAGGAATCGCCTTGCCTGAGGTCGAGATAACGACCTGCCTGCGCCGCGGCGAGATCGAGATCGACGTGCGCTACCGCGAAGCGGCGACCGCGACCGCCGAGGCCGTCCGGGCGGCGCTTGCCGAGCGCCACCGGCGCCACCTCTTCAGCCTCGACGGCGAGACGATCGACTCGCAGGTTGCCGGCCTGCTGGCCGGGCGCCGGCTGGGCCTGGCCGAGTCCTGCAGCGGCGGCTTGCTGGCCGCGCGGATCACCGACCTGCCCGGCGCGTCGGCCTATATGGCGGGGGGCGTCGTCTCCTACTCGAACGAGGCGAAGGCTGACCTGCTTGGCGTCGATCCCAAGCTGATCGAGGCCAAGGGAGCCGTCTCGGCCGAGGTTGCCGAGGCAATGGCGCGCGGCGCCCTGGAGCGCTTCGAGGCCGACGTCGCGGTCTCGATCACCGGGATCGCCGGTCCAGAGGGTGGCAGCGAGGAGAAGCCGGTCGGCTACGTCTGCTTCAACGCCCGGCTGGCCGACGGCGCCGCGATCGCCCGCGAGCACGTCATCCCGGGCGGCCGCGCCGACATCCGCGAGCGCTCGGCTCTGGTCGGCATGCACCTGCTCCGCATCCTGCTCAGCCGCGCCGAGGCGCCTCTCTAGGTGTAGTTCCTAACAACGTTGTTCATCCGGGCCTCCTTGAAGGCTGGGGGTGCTGAAGCCACCCAGATCAAGGAGGACACCGGATGAAGCTGCACGGTAATGCCCGTACCTGCCCGAAGAGCAGGCGCCTGCTCGTA
>DASWQV010000061.1:0-2024 GCA_036403515.1 Solirubrobacterales bacterium | reverse complement strand
CTCGGCTTCGCGATGGATGCGGTCCCGTAAGGAACCGCCGCGTGCATCCGCGGCGACAAGCGCGGCGAACATCAGGAGCGGACCGAGCAGGAAGTAGACGAGCAGTATCACGGCCGCACGTAGCCCGGGTTCTTGATCTTGCGCCAGCACGAGCGCCGGCCGGAAAGGGCTGTTACCTTCTTCGACAGATCCCTTCAAGCCACGGCCGCTTCACTGTTGAGGCGATTCGCGCGCCGCCGCGAGTTGAACGCCGTGATTCGCATGTCCGCCAAAGCGGCTGAGGAGGCCGCGTCGTAGAGAGGTGAAGGGTGCTCGCCGCGGCTGCCATACAAACCCGGTTATGGGTCTGGTGAGCGCCAGGTGATGCCGGGCGCGGCAGCTCGGCTGCCAAGGACTATAGGGAGCCCACATAACGCGACCGCAGGGTTGATCCCGCGTCTCGGTAAGACAGCCGTTGCATTTTCGGAACGGAGCAAGCGCACGTTCGCCCTACGATCTCCGGCGGTTCTCAAAACCGCCCAGATCGTGTCCCGTCGGGTGGTGTAGCTGAGGCGTTGCCACCACGGTGTCCGGTGTAGGCCGGGCCGGTCAGGCTGCCACGGCTGGCAGACCGACGAGGGGATCATCGCTCAACGGCGCGATAGTTTCCAGGGTGATGTAGCGGGCGCGTTGGACCGCCCATTCGTCGTTCTGCTCGAGCAAGATGGCGCCGACGAGGCGAGTGATCGCGGCCTCGTTGGGGAAGATCCCGACCACGTCGGTGCGGCGCTTGATCTCGCCGTTGACGCGCTCGAGCGGGTTGGTCGAGTGCAGCTTGGTCCGGTGGGCGGCTGGGAAGGTCATGTAGGCGAGGACGTCGGGCTCGGCCTCGTCCATCAGCGCGGCGAGCTTCGGGACCTTGGGGCGAAGCTGGTCGGCCATGCGACGCCACTGTGCGCTTGCAGCTTCGGCATCGTCCTGGGCGAAGGCGGTGGCGATAAAGGCTGAGACGACGCGCCGACCGCTCCTGCCGGCATGGGCGAGGACGTTCCTCATGAAGTGCACGCGGCAGCGTTGCCAAGTCGCGCTGAGCACCTTCGAGACCGCCGCCTTGATGCCCTCATGGGCGTCGGAGACGACGAGCTTGACCCCGCGCAGACCCCGGCGGGCGAGCTTGCGCAGGAAGGCGGTCCAGAAGGTCTCGGCTTCCGATGGGCCGACGTCCATGCCGAGCACTTCGCGTCGCCCATCGCCGTTCACTCCGACGGCGACGATCACCGCCACCGAGACGATGCGTCCGTTGCTCCTCACCTTCACGTACGTCGCGTCGATCCACAGGTAGGGCCAGTCGCCCTCGAGCGGGCGGTCGAGGAAGGCCTTCACGCGCCCGTCGATCTCCTCGCACAGCCGGCTCACCTGGCTCTTCGAGATGCCGCTCATCCCGAGTGCTTTGACGAGGTCGTCGACCGAGCGCGTCGAGATCCCCTGGATGTAGGCCTCCTGCACGACGGCCGTCAGCGCCTTCTCGGCCAACCGCCGCGGCTCCAGGAACCCCGGGAAGTACGAGCCCTTGCGCAGCTTCGGGATGCGCAGCTCGACCGTGCCGGCCCGGGTCTCCCAGCTGCGGTCTCGATAGCCATTGCGCTGTGCCAGACGCTCGGCACTCTTCTCGCCGTATCCGGCCCCGGTCAGCCCGGCGACCTCCAGCTCCATCAGGCGCTCGGCCGCAAACCCGATCATCTCGCGCAAGACATCGGCGTCCGGGGTCTTCTCCACGAGCGCGCGCAGGTCCATCATCTCGCTGGTCATCGGCGAATCCTCGATAGGGGTTGGTGTTCGCAACCCGACCCTACCGGGGCACCGCCGATGGCCACCCCCGCGACATCGCCCGCCCGCTACGGCGCTGTGGAAAGCGCGCGGCCGGGCGATCTCGCTACCGCCGAGCTACACCACTCCTCGGGACACGACCGTGGTCGAGGCATGCGTCGCGTTCGACCGCTGCTCACCCTTGAAGTTCGAATCCGGATTGCGACCGCCCGTCGGTG
>DASWQV010000060.1:0-2412 GCA_036403515.1 Solirubrobacterales bacterium | reverse complement strand
AGGGCGCTCGGCTACAAGCGGATCGACCTCCTAAGTGAGAGCGCCGGCACACGCACAGCGATGATCTACTCCTGGCGCTACCCGAAGAGCATCCACCGCTCAGTGATGATCGGGGTGAACCCCCCCGGCAACTTCCTCTGGAACGCGAAGACGACCGACGAACAGATCCGGAAGTACTCCGCCCTCTGCTCGAAGGACGACACTTGCCGTCAGCGGACCGACGACCTCGCCGCGACGATCAAGACGACTGCCGCGCGCATCCCCGACCACTGGTTCTTCCTGCCGATCAAGAAGGGCAACGTGCGGATCGCCTCCTTCTACGGACTGATGGAATCGAGCCCGGAGGCGGCGCCCCTCTCAGCACCGGTCACGCTGAGCACCTTGCTCTCCGCGGATCACGGCGATGCGAGCGGGCTCTGGTTCCAGTCGCTGCTCGCCGACTTTGCCCTCCCGACCTCATTCGTCTGGGGCCAGATGGCAGCCGCCGCGCGGCCGGATGCCCGCGCCGCGGAGCAGTACTTCTCGTTGGGTCACGATCGCAACGACTCGATCCTCGGCAATCCCGGTACCGACTTCATCTGGGGCGGCGGCGAGCTGGCACGTGCGTGGCCGGCGAACGCCAACGAGAACGCGTTCGACCGCGTGCGCACGTCCAAGGTGAACACGCTGCTGATCGGCGGGGCGCTCGACTTCGCGACGCCGCCGCAGATCGCGACGAAGGAGCTCCTCCCGTATCTGCCCAACGGCCACCAGGTTGTGCTCGCCGGGATCGGGCACACGACCTCCTTCTGGACGCAGCAGCCGAAGGCCGGAAGCCACCTGATCAACACCTTCTTCGACAGCGGCCGGATCGACCGCTCGCTCTACAAGCCGACGAGCGTCGACTTCACGCCCGACGTGACGCAGACGGCACTCGGCAAAGGCATCGCAGGCGCCATGGTCGGTCTCGCGCTCCTCACCGTCCTCTCGCTGTTGGCGATGGCTTGGCGAGCGCACAGGCGAGGACGCTTCGGACGCAAGGCCGGCGCGACGCTGCGGTCGCTCTACCCGATCGTGCTCGGCCTGGGCGGCTGGTTCCTCGGCGTGATGATCGTCATCACGACGATGCCCGGCACCCCGCTCGACAACGAGCTGCTCGCAGCTTTCTCGGTGGGCGTACCGGTCGGGCTGTGTCTCTACTTCGCTTGGCTGAACCGCGGCTGGGCCGCCCAAACCAAGGCCGTGGGATTCGCAGCGGCGGTTGGTGGCGCTCTCGTCGGAGCCTGGCTGGGGTTCCACGCTACCGCGGGGCTCCTTGCGCTCATCACCGCGATCGTCGGAGCGACGGTCGGTGGAAACCTAACCCTGCTCGGACTCGATATCGCCTGGGATCGGCAGGTTCGTGATCGCTTCGCCGCAACCCCGAGAGAGACGCTGGAGGCGCGTCCCTCGACCGGCTGATGGCGCCAGGCGGGCCCGGCCGAGCGTCTCTGTGCCGCACGCCTGCTCCGCGACTCTCGATTCGTCAAGTCCTGCGGCCGTTCAGGTTCGCAGGACTTGACGTTTGCCGTGCGCTCAGCACGTGGTCGCGCGGCACGCCTCCTACCTGAGTAGGAGGCCGAATCATCGGCTGGTACGAGCTTCGATCCGACCTGGCTCCGACGACCTCCAGGCGACGCGGTCGTAGCGTCGCAGGTGTTGTCGAACCCAAGGAGGACCGAGCATGCCTCGCGCAAGACAGAACTCCAACCTCGCGGCCCGTGTGGGCCGCTGGAGCGCAGCTCACTGGAAGACCGCCACCTTCGGCTGGCTTGCGCTCGTGCTGCTCGTGTTCGCCGCCGGCAGCCAGGTCGGCACGAAGCAAGCCGATCCGAACAGGGCAGGCCCCGGTGAGTCGGGCCGCATGGACCGGGTACTCGACGCCGGGTTCAAGGTGCCCGCAAGTGAGAGCGTGCTGATCCAGAGCCGCTCGCTTCGAGTGGGCGCGCTTGCCTTCGACGCCGCCGTCAAGGACGTTGTGACTCGCCTCGAGAAGGTGGCGGCGGTGCAGAACGTCCGCTCGCCGCTCGACCCGGCCAACGCAGGCCGGATTGCAAAGGGCGGGCATGCCGCGCTCGTCGAGTTCGAGATCCGCGGCGACTCCACGAAGGCGGCCGACAAGCTCGGCCCGATCCTCCAGAGCGTCACCGACGCGCAACGTGCCCACCCGGGCCTCTTCGTCGGCGAGTTCGGCGGTGCGAGCGCGGCCAAAGCCGTCGACACCGCCTTCGCGAACGATCTGAAGAGTGCTGGCGTGTTCTCCGTTCCGCTCACGCTGATCATCCTCGTCATCGCGTTCGGCGCACTCGTAGCCGCGGGTATCCCGCTGCTGCTGGCGCTCACGGCCGTGTTCGCGACGTTCGGGCTCGCCGCCCTGCCGAGCCACCTGCTCCC
>DASWQV010000059.1:0-214784 GCA_036403515.1 Solirubrobacterales bacterium | reverse complement strand
TCCTCCAGGGACCAGTCGACGTGCGGGTTCAGCGCCGCCTCGCACTCGCGCATGTGGCGGGCAAAAGCTGGCCAGGACTCGAGCAGCTCCAGGGCCATGCCTTGGTGCTGGGAGCCCTGGCCGGCGAAGAGGAGGACGGGGGCCTGCCTGGAGGGCGCCCGGCCCCCGACCAGGCCGGGGGCGGCGGCGGCGCGGGCCAGGGCCTGCAGGCCGGCGAGCAGGCGCTCGCGGCCGCTGCCGAGCACGACGGCCCGATCGCAAAGCTGGGAGCGCGTAGTGGCCAGTGAGAAACCGACGTCGAGCGGATCGAGGCCGGGACGCTCGCGGAGCTGGTCGAGCAGGCGCTCCGCCTGTGCCTGCAAGGCGTCCTCGCCTTTGGCCGAGAGCAGCCAGGGGACCGCCTCGATCCGCCGCGCCGGGGGCTGATCGTCCCCGCGGGCCCCCGCCGTCGGCTCCACGACCTCGGCTGGCGGCTGCTCGAGGATCAGGTGCGCGTTGGTGCCGCTGATCCCGAAAGAGGAGACGCCGGCGCGGCGCGGGCGCCCGTCCGTCTCCCACTGCTCGGCCTCGGTCAACAGCTCGACCTTGCCCGCCCGCCAATCGACGTGCGGGCTGGGACGATCCACGTGCAGGGTCTTGGGCAGGATCCCGTGGCGGATCGCCTGCACCATCTTGATCGTGCCGGCGACTCCCGCGCCGGCGAGCGAGTGACCGATGTTGGACTTGATCGAGCCGAGCTTCAGCGGCCGCTCTCGCCGCTGGCCGTAGGTGGCGAGCAGGGCGCCGGCCTCGATCGGGTCGCCGAGGGTGGTGCCGGTGCCGTGGGCCTCGACCGCATCGACCTCGCTCGGCTCGAGCCCGGCGTTGGCCAGCGCTTGGCGGATCACCCGCTCCTGGGAAGGGCCGTTCGGCGCGGTCAGCCCATTCGAGGCGCCGTCCTGGTTGATCGCCGAGCCGCGGATCGTCGCAAGCACCCGATGGCCGTTGCGGCGGGCCTCGGAGAGGCGCTCCAGGACGAGCAGGCCGACCCCCTCCGACCAGGCGGTGCCGTCGGCGGCGGCGGCGAAGGACTTGCAGCGCCCGTCGGCGGCCAGGCCCCGCTGGCGGCTGAACTCGATGAACTGGGCCGGCGTCGCCATCAGGCTGACCCCGCCGGCCAGGGCCAGCGAGCATTCGTCGAGGCGCAGCGCCTGGGAGGCCAAATGCATCGCCACCAGCGAGGAGGAGCAAGCCGTGTTGACCGTCACCGCCGGCCCTTCGAGGCCAAGCGAGTATGCGACCCGGCCCGAGACCACGCTCTCGGCGAGGCCGGTGGTCAGGTAACCCTCGGTCGACTCGGGTAGGGCGCCGGCGGCGTAGTCGCGCGTCATCACTCCGGCGAAAACGGCAGCCGCCGTCCCCCGGCAGCTGTCCGGGTCGATCCCGGCATCCTCGAGCGCCTCCCATGCCGCTTCCAGCAGGAGCCGCTGCTGGGGGTCCATCGCCAGCGCCTCGCGGGGCGAGATGCCGAAGAACTCCGCGTCGAAGCGATCCCCGCCGGCAAGAAAGCCGCCCCGCCGCGTGTAGCTCGTGCCGGGCCGCTCGGGATCGGGGTCGTAGAGACTCTCCAGGTCCCAGCCGCGATCGCCAGGGAAGTCGGAAGTCGCGTCGGCGCCCGCGGCGACCAGCTCCCAGAGCCGTTGCGGCGAGTCCACCCCACCCGGATACCGACAGGCCATCCCGACGATCGCGATCGGCTCGGCGACGAAGCCGGCGCCACGGGGCGCCCGCGCCGATTGCGCCGCCCCCCCCGCGAGCGCGTCGAGATGGCGCGCGAGCGCCTCCGGCGTGGGATGGTCGAAGACCGCGGTCGCCTGGACCCGCAGGCCGCTCGCCCGCGCCAGCCGCTCGCACAGCGAAACAGCCGCGAGCGAGTCGAAGCCGAGCTCTTTGAAGCTCAGCTCCGGGTCGATCTCGGCGGCGCTGCCGTGGCCGAGGACGACACCGGCCGCCTCACGGCGGACCAGCTCGAGGTTCGATTCCTCATTGCCGGGCTCGGCGGACGGCGCCGGCGCGAGTCCGGCAATCAACTCGCCGCGCCTCACCTTGCCGGTCAGGGTGCGCGGTATCTCGGCGACCTCGACGAAGCGGCGCGGCAGCTTGTGAGGAGACAGCCGCGCCGCGAGCTGCCTGCGCAACTCGCCGTCGCCAGCTTGATCGACGCGATCGGTGCAGACGAACGCCACCACCTCGACGCCCGCCGGGCCCTCGACGCCGGCGACGGCGCACTCCCGAACGCCGTCGCAAGCCGCGAGGGCGTCCTCGACCTCGGTTGGATCGACCTTCTCGCCGGCGACGTTGATGCGGCTGTCGGCACGGCCGGTGATGTGCAAGTTGCCGGCGGCGTCGAGGTGGCCGAGATCGCCGGTGGCATACCAGCCCTCGGTCGCAGGCTGACTGCCGATGACGCGGTATGGGCGCCCCGGCGGCCGTCGCTTGACCGCGACCTCACCCCGCTCGTCGATTCGCAGCTCGACGTCGCCGAGCGGAGCCCCGACGCCCTCCTCCTCGCCTCCTCCGGCCAGGGTTACCTGACCGCCCTCGGTCAACCCGTAGTGGGAGCGAAGCGCGGTCCCGGTGACCTGCCGCCAGGCGGCGATCAGCTCGGCAGAGACCGGCTCACCGGCAACGATCGCCCCACGCAGGCGGTCGCTCCAGCCGCCGATGATCTCGGGCTCGCCTCGCATCGTCTCGATGTATCGGCGGAAGAGGAACGGCACCGAGAGCAGCAGCGTCGGCGCCTCCCTATCGGCCAGGCTGGCAAATTCCCCGGGCTCGAGCATGCCCTTGCTCAGCAATACCGTGGCGCCGCTGAGCAGACCACCGAGCAGGCCGGCGCCGAGACAGTAGAGGTGCGCCGGCGGCGTCGTGCACCAGAGCACGTCGCGACCTGTGTAGCCAGCCGCCGCGGCAAAGGAGCCAGCGTTGAGCAGCAGGCTCTGCCAGTCGAGCTCGACGACCTTGGGGAGGCCGCTGCTGCCGGAGCTGCAGAGGCCCAGGACCAGGTCTCCGGCGCCGTCGCGCTCGGCTGGCTCGGCCTCGACGAAGAGCGCCTCCGCCCGCTCCACCTCCCAGGCGGTCGCCCCCTGGTCGACCAGCAGCAGGCCGGTGCCGGCGCAGCTCTCGGCGAGGATCGTCTCGACGTCGGCAAGCGAGCGGCCGACGGCAAGCGCTCGCCGCCCCGTTTGCCGGCGGCGGCCGGCCTGCTCGAGAAGCGCCGCGAGCTCGCCGTAGCTGCGTGCGACAGCGCCATCGGTCAAGGCGACCCGGTCTGGATCCAGTCCTGCCGTCGCCTCGACCGCGACCCGCAGGGCATTCAGCGGATCGGCGCTGCCGGCGCCTCCCTGGCTACCGGCGCTCGCGCTCAATCTTCACCAACCGCTCCGCCGGCGCCAACTCGCGACGCGGTTTGCCCGGTTCCGACCGGCATGCCGATCGCTGCCAGCAGGAGGCCGTCGCGGGCGAGCCAGCGGCCCGAGAAAGCGTTCAGCTCCCGTCCGGCCAGGGAGGGCCCCGGGACCAGCAGGCGGGCAACGAACGAGCCGCGGCGGCGGTCGACCCAGACGCGGGCGTCTTCGAAGCCGAGCCAGCGCTCGGCGAGGGGAAACCAGGCCTTGTAGACGGACTCCTTGATGCTGAAGAGCAGTCGGTCCCAGTTCACTCCCGGTTCCGCCAAGGCAAGGGCCTCCAGCGACGGGCGCTCCTCCGGCAGGGCGATATCGGCGAGCACCCCCCGCGGCAGTGGCGCGTCGACCTCCGCATCGATCCCGATCGTGGCCAGGTCTGCCACTCGGGCCACCGCGGCCGCGCGGAAGCCATCGCAGTGCGTGATGCTGCCGACGACGCCGCTCGGCCATTGGGGTGCTCCGCGCGGACCGCTCGGGATCGCCCGACAGCCCAAACCGAGGCCGGCGAGCGCGGAGCGCGCGCAGGCCCGCCCGGTGCGGAACTCGCGCCGCCGCTTCTCGACCGCGCCGCTGATCGCCTCTTTCTCCTCGGCAAAGAGGGTCGCATCGGCGATGTCCCCGCGTATCTCAGTGACCGAGGCGCTCTCCGGCAGGATCCCCTCAAGCATCGAGAGCTTCCGGCAGGATCCGGCGCGGTCCGTGAGCCAGCCCGGCGCGGCCGCGCCGCTCACGCGGGTAGCCCAGCGAAACCTCCTCGAAGCGGACACCGTCGTGCCAGTTGGTGCGGGGAATGTGGAGGTGTCCGTAGACGACGGCCCTGGCCCGGAAGCGCCGGTGCCACTCGGCGGTGAGCGATGTCCCGCACCACTGGGCGAACTCGGGGTGGCGCAGCACCCGGGTTGCCTCGACCCGAAGGGGAAAGTGGTTGACGAGCACTGCCGGCAGGGCCGGCTCAATCTCGGCCAGCCGGCTTTCCGCCTCGTCGACGCGTGCCTCACACCATGCCTGACGACTCGGGTAGGGGTCCGGGTCGAGCAGGAACTCATCGACGCAGACGACGCCCGCGTCGTAGGCCCTGCGAAGCGCCTCCTCCCTGGTCGCACCGACGTTGCCGCCGAAGCTGTAGTCGTAGAGCAGGAACAGCGGCACCACCCGGGTTGGGCCTCCCGGCCCATCCCAGATTGGGTAGGGATCCTCGGGCGTGATCACGCCGAGCCCGCGGCAGAGCTCGACCAGATGGCGGTAGCGCCGCTCGCCACGCAGTTCAGGGGGATCGTCGCGCTGCGTCAGCAGCTCGTGGTTGCCCGGCACCCAGACGACGGTTGCGAAGCGCTCGCGAAGCAGTCGCAGCGCCCACTCGACGTCCTTGGGCCTGTCGGCGACGTCCCCACAGACGATCAACCAATCCGCCTCGGACTCGGGTTCGATCCGGGCGACGATCTCGCGATTCTCCGGATGCTCCACATGCAGGTCCGCGATCGCCAGCAGATTTCCGTCGCTCAATGCCATCCGGATGGCGCTGCCCCGCCGTCCCTGAGCATGGCCAGGGCCCAAACCAGCCGTAACCGCGTTTCGCGTGGCTCGATCACCTCGTCGACAAAGCCTCCGCTGGCCGCGGCGGCGGCGCCCAGATGCTGGTTCGCATAGGCGGCGGCCAGGGCCGCTCGGCGGGACGCGGGATCGCCAGCGGCCTCCCAATCGCGGCGATTGATGATTCCGACTGCCGCGTTGGCTCCCATCACTCCGATCTCCGCATCGCGCCAGGCAAAGACCAGATCGGCGCCGAGGTCCTTGGAGTTCATCGTGATGAAGGCGCCCCCGTATGCCTTGCGCAGCACAACCGTCAGCTTCGGCACGCTGGCAGCCGCGAAGGCGCGCAACAGGGTCGCCCCAAAGCGGATCACGCCCGCCGCCTCCTGCTGGCGGCCGGGCATGAATCCCGGCGTGTCGACCAGCACGATCAACGGTAGGCCGAAGGCGTCGCAGGTCTCAACAAAGCGCGCCGCCTTCTGAGCCGATGCCGCGTCGAGCACTCCGCCCAGGTAGCGCGGCTGGTTGGCGATGACGCCCACCGGCCGGCCGTCGCAGCGGGCGAGACCGGTCAGGATGCTCCGTGCCCAGCGCTCCCCGACCTCGAGCAGGGAACCGGCGTCGACGACGCCGTGGATCACCGTACGCACGTCATAGACCCGGCGCGAGGAGACCGGCACCCCGGCGCCGGCATCGGCGAGGTCGGGCTCGACCGAGAGCGTTTGGGGCAGCGCACCGCCGGCGTGTTGGGGCAGGTATCCGAGCAGGCGCCTGGCAAGGTCGGCGGCCCCGCGGTCGTCCGCCGCGACAAGATCGCAGACGCCGTTGCGCTCGTGGACCCTGGGCCCTCCAAGCTGCTCGGGGCTCACCACCTCGCCGGCGACCTCGCGCACGACCGCCGGTCCGGTGAGGAACATGCTGGCCTCCTTCGTCATCACCGTGAAGTCAGTCAGGGCGGGTGAGTAGCAGGCGCCCCCGGCAGCGACGCCGCCGACGATCGAGATCTGTGGAACGAGGCCGGACAGCTCGACGTTGCGGCGGAAGATCCGGCCGAACCCGCCGAGCGCCGCGGTCCCCTCCTGCATCCGTGCCCCGGCCGACTCGATCAGGCCGACGACCGGCATCCGCGAGCGCCGGGCGAGCTCCATGACCCGATCGATCGAGTCTGCCTGTGAGACGCCGAGCGATCCGCCCAGAAAACGGGAGTCCTGGGCGAAGCAGGCGACCGGGCGGCCGTCGATCCGACCAAGCCCGACGACCACGCCGTCGCCATCCGCGGCTCGCCGGCCAAGCCAGGGCGAGCGCACCGTGGAGCGGATCGGCTCGAAGGAGCCCCGGTCGCAGAGCAAGTCGAGCCGCTCTCGCGGAGCCCGGCACACGGCCTGCGAGCCCGCCTTCGGGCGATCCGCGACCGTGGTCGAGCCGACCACTGTCGCTAGTCCGTCGGGGTGGGCAACTCGTGACCGCAGTGCGGGCAAACCGTCACGCTCGCCCCATCCGGCTCGGTCCTCGTCCCGCCGGAGGCTGCGGGCTTTCCTCCGGAGCCCTGTGCCGCCCTCAGCTCGATCCTCAGATCGGCGACCGACAACCGCTCCTCCAGCGCGTGGTCGAGCCAGCGTTTTTGCTCGGCGGGCTCGAGCGGCGCGAGGAGGACGTGGTGGCTCCAGGTCAATTTGTCACTACGTAGTGACAGATCGAACTGTGAGGCGACCCATGCCATATTCCTCAGGCTGGCGACGTCGTAGCCGGTCACCCGCGCCGCCTCCGCGTAGCGCTCGCCCCAACGTGCGGTGCCGTAGCGGATCCAGTCACCGATCCACCACTGGCTGCAGCGCCCAATCGCCCCCAGTCGCCTCCCTGTCGCCAACCACTCTGCCTGGCCCAGTTGGCCTCGCGGAAGCCAGGCGACTTTCGAGATCGCGGCCTGCGGGCGATCCAGCCTTGGCGAGGGCGAGGGCAGCCCCGAACCGGATCGCCCGCTCTCGGCCGCAGGGCCAGGCGGGGAAAGTGTTTGCACGGCATCCAGAGACCTAGACATGCGACCTCGCCAACTTTGATCGGAGAGTGAACACGGCGAGGCTTGGCCCACATTGCCGCCCCCCGCGCGACCCATTGATGTGTATCACCGGTAATTCCCCTGCTCTACACCAATGTGGTGCGCTCGTCGGCGGCCGCGATGCCAACATGTCGCATTGTCCGGCCACGCCGCCTAAACTCGTTCTTCCGTGTGAAGTAGCCATTTGTTCGCAGAGTCGTCGAGCTCCTCTAAGCTCAACGCCACTTCCAGCTCGGCGTGGCAGCTCGGCAATAAGCGGCCGAGCGCCTCCTCCACCTTGCGCAGCCGGCGCTGGACGGTATGGCGATCGATTTCGAGCGCGGCAGCCGCGGTGGCGGCGTTGAATCCCGCCGCAAAGTAGGCCCGTAGCGTCTCTCGCAGCACGATGCCCGAATCACCGTGTTCGTCGAGCGGAGCGAGATAGGTCTGGCGCAGCGACTTGGCCAGCGGTTCATCGCGCAACACAGCCGCGAGCAGGATCACGTTGCTCGCCTGGATGAGTGGCCGCGGACGGCGCAGCATCACCTGCTGGGCAGCCTGTGCCTCGTGGTGGGTAAGGCGCCAGCCGTCCACACCCCAGCGTGGCTCTCCCACCGCAAGGGTCACATCGCCAAGCGCCCCAGCCGCCAGGAAACCCTCGACCTCCCCGACTTCGAGTCGTTCCCGGCCCCCGAGCCAGGCCCAGGTGGTTTCCTCGCCGCGTTTGACGACAAGCGCCTCGCGGCTCGCTTCAGTCGCCAGGGTCCGGGCCGCCACGTCGGCCCCGGCGCCCGTGACGATCAGCCCTAAATGCCAGGCTTCGAATTCGTAATCCAACCCGTCCGGGTCGAATGGCTCGTCGTCGGCGAGCAGCCGCCTGACCCGTTCCGCCAGGCGCTGGGACGGCGAGCGCCGCATCAGCTCCAGCTCGGCCATGTACTCCGCCGCAACCGACGCCATCAGGCGGTCGACGTGGGGGCTCTGCGTTCTCAACACATGACGCAGGGCCTCGTTGGGGAAGCGACCGGCCTCGTCCATGATGATCTCTCCGACCAGCCTGTCTCCGGCCGCGTAGCGGCGCAACACCGTGTCCAATCCCACCCCGCTGCGGGCAGACCTTCGCGCCTGCGCCGCCGCGGCGGGAGGAATCGCTCCGGTCGACTCCTCGCCACGTTCGATGCTGGTCAACGCATAGTCGACGGACTCGGCGACGGTCGCGCGCAAGCCGGCCCTGTATTCGGCGTCTTCGCTTTCCGCCGGGGAGGCAAGCGCCCGCACGCGGTTGAAGATCGCATCTTCGATCTCAGCCGAGCGGCTCCTCAATCGTTCGACCAGCTCGAGTCGGATCTCGTGCTGGGACTTGGATTGATGGTCACTGGCGCGATTCACGCGGCATCACGTCGCCGAGCCGATGGCGACCGTCCCGCGTCCTCCCACCAGGCAAGATCCGCCTGAAGGACGTTCTCCCTGCGCGATGCTTCCAACCGCATTGGCCCCCTCTCTCCCTGCACACACCGTAGTACGCAAACTCCGAAGGTGTCAACTCGTACATCGGGCCGCCGCCCGCCGGCCTTGCTTTGCCTGCATTTGGCGGTCGCATTGCCCGGAACGGGCAAAAGAGACAGAGTGGCCTCGGCACCGATCGACGGGCTTCCCGGCAACATACCTGCCCCTATACGGTGCAGCTGAACATGCGTTCAACCGATGCCGCCGACCCGATCATCCGCACCGCACTGCGTGTGTTTGGCGAGCGCGGCATCGATGCGACCCCGCTGCGCGAAGTCGCCAGAGCCGCTGGCGTTTCGCCAGCCCTGGTCGTTCACCACTTCGGCGGCAAGGATGGTTTGATTGCCGCGGTCGACGAGGCCGCCTTACTGGAGTTCGGCGCGGCCTACGGCTCCGAGGAGACGGCGACGGGGCGTGGGCTGCTGCGCCAAAGGGCCGAGGAGACCGCCAACGTCATCCGCGAGCGACCCGACATCTGCGCCTATCTCGGGCGGGCGCTGGTCGAGGCCACGCCGGGCAGCTCAGGGCTCTTTCAGGCGATGATCGAAGGTGGCCGCAAGGAGGTCGACCTGCTCCTCGAGCGGGGGGCGCTGCAGGACGGCCTCGACCCTCTCTGGGCAACGCTGCAGCACTTCTTCCTGATCTGGGCGCCGCTCAGCTTCCTGCCGCTGCTGGAACAGGCGCTCGGCAGATCGCTGCTCAGCGACGAGATCCTCGCCCGCTGGGTCGGCGCCAACGTGAAGCTGCTCGAGGAAGGCCTCTACCGCTGAGCCGTTGACGGCGGAGGAGATTAGGGTTCCCGCGATGAGCGTGATCGATGAGCTGCTCGCCAACAACGACGGCTTTGCCGCGTCGCTACCCGACAAGCACCTCGACGTACACCCGAGCCGGCGGCTGGCGGTCGTCACCTGCATGGATTCCCGGCTCGATGTCTTCGCCGCGCTGGGATTGCGCGACGGCGAGGCGCACGTGCTGCGCAATGCCGGCGGGGTGATAACCGATGACGTGATCCGTTCGCTGGCGATCTCCCAACGTCGCCTCGGCACTCGCGAGGTAATGCTGATCCACCACACCGACTGCGGCATGCAGAAGCTCACCGACGACGGTTTCCGCACCGAGCTGATGGAGACCACGGGGATCGCCCCCGCCTTCGCGATCGAGTCCTTTGCCGACGTCGACGCCGACGTGCGCCAATCGATCCTGCGCGTGCGGCGCTCGGCCTTCCTGCCCCACCGTGACCTGGTGCGCGGTTTCGTCTACGACGTCGACACACACCGGTTGCGCGAGGTCGACGCCGGTCCCGACGCCTGAGCCTCTTCGCGTCGCTCCCTATTCGTTGAGGCGGTAGGCGACGATCTGGGCTTTCTGCCCTTCCACCGACGCCACGCCCGCCGGCGCGATCAGCGTGTCGCCCGAGACCGTCACACCGCTGTTCGTCCCGGCCGGAAGTTTTTCCCGCCAGACGATGGCGCCGTTGCTTCCCCTGAAGGCGCTGACGTTGCCGTCATAGGTGGTGGTGAAGACGATGTCGTTGACCGATGTCGTCGATCCGAAAGCCGGGCTGGAGAGTTTCTGCTTCCACCTGATCTTGCCGGTTGCGAGGTCCAGCGCCACCAGTTCACCATTGCCGGGACCGCCTTCGGACTTTTCGGTCTGGCTGCTGAGGGTGAGTGAGCTGTTGACGACCGGGACGAAGACGTATTTGCCGTCCGTCGACATCGGCGCGATCACTCCGCCGAGTGAGCCAGGGAGAATCGTGATCGGATATTTCAGCTTCGAGTCTTCGCCGTTCATCGCGGCGAGGCCGATGTCGTCGTGCCCGTTGTGCAGCCCGACTGGGCGTTTCCAGAGCAACTTGCCGCTGTTCGCGTCGACCGCCACGACGATGCCCGACTTGCCCGCTCCGATAACCATTTCCTTGCCGCCGGCCGTGGCCAGGATCGGCGGGTCCTGCAGATCCCAATCGTTGACGTCGTGCGGGGTCGCCTGGTAGTACCAATCCATCTTGCCCGTTTTGGCGTCGAGCTTCACGAGCGAATCGGTGTAGAGATTCGGACCGGGCCGGCTCGAGCCCCAAGGGTATTTTTCCGTCCCAGGTATCGGGCCAGGATTGCCGACGGAGATGTACATCGAGCCTTTTTCGTCGAAGGCCGGCGTGTACCAGAGCCCGCCGCCGGAGTTGATGTTGGCGTTTTTCGACGACCAGAGGTCATTCGGGACAGTGTTGAACTTCCAGACTTTTTTGCCGGTTTTGGCGTCCAGCGCCCAGAGGATTCCCACACCGTTGCCGCCGTAGAATTCTTCGACGTTGACTGGCACCGTCGAGACATAGACGAGGCCATCCTGGTAGCCGGGCGCCATGTCGATTCCCTCTTTTTCGTTGCGGGCCAGTTCGACTGACCAGACCTCGTTGCCCGTCTTTTGATCGAGCGCGAAGGCTTCGATCGGCGTTGCTCCAAAGACCAGGCCGTTGGCGACGACAACGCCGTTCGGACCATGGTCGGCTTGTTCGAAGGGCGTTGACCAGAGGACTTCGCCTGTTTCGACGTCGATCGCCTGCACGTTGGAGGCGAGGTCCTGCGAGTACATGACGCCCTTGCTGATGATCGGCGAGGAGGCATAGCTGCCAAAGGCGCTGGTCGCCGTGATCGGCAGTTCCCAGGCCTGTTCGAGACCGGTGACGGACGAGCTGTTGATCGGTCCGCTGGTCTGACGCGTGTTCGAGGTGTCGCCGTTGGGATAACCGGAGCCGGTGAAGTCAGGTCCCGAGTCCGAGGAGGACGACCCGCAGCCGCTGAGGAGCGCGACCAGCGCAAGGACGGCAATAGCCGTAACCGCGCAGGCGGCCCTTGACACCCCCCTCAGCCCGTCCATGGCGCGACCCTAAGTGATCGATATAAAACTGTCAAGTATTTAAGTCGTACCCTCATGGGACCCGACCGGCGCGTCGACGGAGTCCGATTCGGCGAGCCCGTCGGGAAGCACGAACGGCTGCAGGACGCGGTTGGCAAGGAGCCCGAGGGCGCCCAGATTGGCGAAGCCGGGCCCCTGGCTCAGGCCGGCCATGCCGGGGACCTGGAGGCGCGGGCGCATGCCGATCAGCTCGAGGTGGCGGCCGATCGGCGCTTCGCACCCGGCCGCCTGCTCCCAGAGCGGTCCGACCTGCCTCTCGATCTCCTCGCGCACCGGCGCCGGGAAGAGCGTTCGCAGCTGCGCCAGCAGGTCGAAGCCGGTGCAGTTGGCGACGTAGTCGTGCTCGCGGCTGACCGTCCCCTCGGGTGACTCGTAGTCGAGCCGCACGCCCTCGCCGCCGGCGGCCGCGCCGACGTCGGTGACGCGACCGGTGACGAAGCCGCAGCGATCGTCGTAGGCGATCGCTGCCAGGCTCGGCGGGTCGAAGACGCCGCGGTCCGAGTGCTTGACGAAGTCGCGCCGGGTCTGCAGATCGAGCGAGCCCCATTCGACCGTGTCCGGGTTGGAGAAGACACGGTTCTCGAGGAAGCTCTCGCCGCGGCTCATCGGCAGCATCGGCGTGTAGATCGTGAAGCGGCAGCGGGGCCGCAGGCCGCGCAGGAACATCGTCGCGCTGAGCGCGCTCTCGCCGCCGCCGACGATCGCGACGTCGTACTGCCGATCCTCGGGAATGCGGGCGAACTCGTCGCGCTTGCTGTCGCAGTGAAAGACCCGATCGGCCACCGCCGGCTCGTGTGGAAAGGCGCGGTGGATCCCCGGGCCGGTCAGAACCAAGGCGCCGCCCGCGTGCCGCGAGGTTCCGCCGTCCTCGTCCGCTTCGACCAGCCAGCGCTCTCCCGCCCCGTCCAGCCTCACCTGCGTCACCCGGGCGCGCAGGTGCTCGACCCCCTCGGTCGCCCGCGAGAGCACCCAGGTCAGGTACTCGCCGTAGTCGCGGTGGCGGACCGGCGGCGAGCCGGCGTCGACCCAGCGGGCGTAGCGGCGCCGGCTGATCATGTGCTGCTGCCAGGTGAACTGGGCCAGCGAGGCGTCGATCGCCTCCCCGGCCTCGCCGAACTCGACATGGCTCTGGTACGGGAAGCCGACGTCCTTGATCGGCGTCACCGCCAGCGGCTCCTCGCCCGAGGTCATCCCGTTGCGCCCCTTCCAGGAGGCGGCGACCTCGGTTCCCTCGATGATCAGCATCGAGAGCCGGGCGAGGCCGAGGCTGTTGAGGATGTGGACCTTGGTCGCGATCCCCGCGGCCTTTGCCCCCGCCCCGACGACGATCAGGTCGTGGTCAGCCACGACGCACCCCGCTGCAGCGCTTTGTCCCCCTAGCAGGGGAGCTATGCGTTGCACCGATCGCGCGGCGACCGGCTCGGGGGGCGCGGGCTTTCATGCGGCCACCGGCTCGGCGCTCCGGGGTTTCGCGACGACGAGGCCGTGCTGGGCGGGGCTGAAGGCGATCGCGCTGCGGCTCACCCGCTCCGAGCCAGAGTCGACCGGCGCCAGCTCGACCTCCTCGAGCACGGTGCGGACGACCCGCTTCATCTCCTGTTCGGCGTAGCTGGCGGCCAGACAGCGGCGGGCGCCGCCGCCGAAGGGGATCCAGGTCGGGACCGCGGCGCGACGCTCGAGAAACCGCTCGGGGACGAAGCTGCCCGGATCGTCGTAGATCTCAGCGCTGTTGTGGATCAGGTAGACGCAGGGGGCGACGAGCGTGCCGGCGGGAAGGTCGAAGCCGCCCAGCGTCGCCGGCCTGAGCAGGCGCCGCACCACGACGGAGACCGGCGGCCGCAGGCGCAGCGTCTCCTTGATCACCGCGTCGAGGTAGGCGTCGCCCTCGCCGGCGAGCACTTCCTCCTGCAGGCGCGCGAGCTTCTCGGGATGGCGCAGGAGCCGCTCGAAGACCCAGGCCAGAGAGCTCGACGTGGGCCCGTCGGTGAGCAGGGTGAGCAGTTCGTCGCGCAGCTCTTTCTCGCTCAGCGGCGTGCCGTCCTCGTTGCGCGCCTCGATCAGGATCGAGACGGCGTCCTTGCGACCGTCCTCGCCTTCGGCGCGGCGGCGCTGCACCTCGGCGAGCACCTCTTCTTCGACCGGCGCCATCGCCTCGCGCCAGCCGCGGCTGCGTTCGAGCCAGCGCGGGCCGAAGAGGGCGAGCTTGCGCAGGCGGCCTTCGTCGTTGACCGTCTCGGTCAGGTTCGTCAGCAGCGCCCGCAGCCGGTCCAGTCGCCCCCCATCGTCGCCGAAGACGGCTCGCATCACGACCTCCTGGGTGAGCGCCTGCATGCGTGGCCAGAGCCTGAACGGCTGCTCGACTGGCCAGGCGCGCACTTCGCGCCGCGCCAGCTCGGTCATCACCTCGGCGTCCTCGCGCATCCGCTCGCCGTGGAAACGGGGCAGCATCAGCTTGCGCCGCGCCATGTGCTCGGGCTCCTCGCTGAGCATCACCGAGTGCGCCCCCAGCACCGGCCGCAGCGCCAGGTTTGGCACCCCCACGCCGAGGTCGTCCGTATCGGCGGAGAAGACCCGTTTGACGTCCTCGGGATCGGCGAGCACGACCCAGCTGCCGAGGTGGCGCAGGCGCAGGGTGAAGGTCGCGCCGTAACGCGCCCGGCACTGCTCGAGAAAGGGCAGCGGGTCTCGCGACCAGCGCCTCGACTGAGCCAGCCTGGGGCTTCGGGGCCCGGGAGGCAGCTTCGCGCTCACGGCTCGCTCCCCTCGGCCGTCGCTACGGAGCCATCCATCAGCTCGTCCTCGAGCTTGCAGGTGGCGCCGATCAGCAGCTCGAAGAGCGCGGCCGTGAAGTCCTCCGGCAGGTTGGCGTCGCTGCCGCGGGCGAGGTAGCGCGCCCGCACCTCGGCGACCCGCTCGGGCTGCATCATCGGGATCCCCCGCTCGCCCTTGTATTCGGCAACTTCCCGGCAAATCTCGAAGCGCTCGCCAAGCAGGCGGGCGATCTCCTCGTCGATCGGGTCGAGCCGATCGCGGAACTGCCCGAGGCCGTTGTCGCTCACGACCGCCCCTTCCCGTGCGCTTTATCCAGGCATATCGGGGGAAAGGCGCACCGGAACCTCATCGTGCCGCCTCTCCGAGCAGACCGCTGACGAAGGCGAAGCTGCACTCGGCCAGTGAGTCGAGGGCGTAGCCGCCCTCCTGAATCACGCAGACGGGACGGCCCGAGGCGGCGAGCAACTTGCCGATTTCGGTGAAGATCCGCGGCTCGAAGCCCCAGGAGCCGTGCGGATCGCCGGCGACGATGTCGTAGCCGAGCGAGACGACGAGGGCCGCCGAAGACTGGGCCAGCGCGTCGACAGAAAGGGCGAGCGCGTCGAGGTAAGCCGAGGCTTCGGGGCTGCCGGCGAACTCGACGACGACTTCGCGCTCGCTGCTCGGCGCCACGGTGCCGGCGGCGACGTTGGTCACCGGAGAGGCGTGCAGCGAGTGCAGGCTGGTGTCGGCCATCGTCTCGACGATCGCCGCCGTGCCGTTGGGATAGTGCAGGTCGATGTCGAGAATCCCGACCGGGCGCACGCCAGCCTCGTGCAGGGTCTGCGCCGCCGCCGCGGCGGTGTTCAGGTAGCAGTAGCCGGCGAACCAGGCCGGGCCGGCGTGGTGGCCGGGTGGGCGACAGAGCGCGTAGGTGAAGGGGGCGCCGGCGGCGAGCCGTTCCGCGGCGGTGATCGCCGTCCGCACCCCCTCCCGCGCGGCCTCGACCAGACCGGCGCAGACCGGTATGTCGGGCGGCAGGCCCGGCGGCGTCAGCTCCGGCATCACCACCGGCTCGGAGGAGACCTCGCCCAGGGCTTCCAGGTAGTCGGGCTCGTGCAGGACGCTCAGGGTCTGCTCGACGTCTTCGCTGTCGGCGTCGGCGTCGGCCGAGCGCACGCGGCCGTGCAGAAGCATCCCGCGGCGCAACTCCTCGATGCGCCGGTTGTCGTCGACGCCGGGCAGGATCCGGCCCCCTTCGAGGATCCAGTGGGCAGAGTCGCCGTTGCCCTCGCCGCTGCGCTGCTCGACCAGGAGCAGCTCCGCGGCGCTCACAGCTTCCTCCGCATCCGCGGGCCAAGCGGCGCGAAGCCGTTGGCGAGGTAGAACGCCTCGGTCGCGCCGAGGTTCTCGAAGCTCGCGCGCGGCAGCCCGACCTCGACTCTCCTTGCCCCCTCCTCCCGGGCCAGCTCGAAGAACGCGGCCAAGAGCTCGCGGCCAACCGCCTGGCTGCGCCAGCCAGGGTGGACCCAGAGGTCCTGGATCGTCCCGTAGCGCCCGGGCACGTGGATCGCGTGCTGCCAGCTGGCGGCGAGGACCCCGACTATGCCGTCCTCGCCCCCCGCCTCCGCCACCAGCAGGGCACCCGCCCCACGATCCCTGGCCAGCTCCCGTGTTGCCCCGACAAGCTCGGCCGCCGGCGGCCCCGCGCCGCTCAGCTCAACCAGCAATTCCGAGATCGCGACCGCTACTTCGGGAGCATCGAGGACCGACGCCCGCCGCACGCGCAGGCGCGACGGTGGCAGGCGGTGCCCCGCCCCGGCCTCGCTTGCCGCCGCCTCGGTCACGCCGCCTCCGCCGCCGCCCGCGCCGGCTCGAGCTCGACGCTCCAGGCGTCGGGCGAATCGCTGCCGGTGACGGTCCGCGCGATCGCCGCCATCGGCGCGCGCGCCTTGAGCAGGATCTCGTCGAACTCGTCCTCGGGGTCAGACTGCATCACGATCGCGCCACCGGCGCCGATCGTCGTCCGCCCCGGCCGCATCACGATCGTGCGGATGACGATGCTGAGGTCGATCACGCCGTCGAGGCCGAAGTAGCCGATTGCGCCGGAGTAGACGCCGCGGGCCTCGGCCTCGATGTCATCGATGATCTCCATCGTGCGCAGCTTCGGCGCCCCGGTCATCGAGCCGCCCGGGAAGCAGGCGTGGACGCACTCGACCGCGCTGCGGTTGGCCGGCAGGATGCCCTCGACGGTTGAGATCAGCTGGTGGACCGTGGAGTAGTCCTCGACCACCATCAGCTCGGGCACGGCGACGCTGCCGACCTCGCAGACGATGCCGAGGTCGTTGCGCAGCAGGTCGACGATCATCAGGTGCTCGGCGTAGGTCTTTTCGTCGTTGGTCAGCTCAGCCTTCAGCGCCGCGTCCTGGGTTGGGTCGGCGGAGCGCGAGGTCGTGCCCTTGATCGGCCGTGCCTCGACCCGGCGATCGCGGTCGACCGAGAGGAAGCGCTCGGGCGAGGAGCTGACCACGGCGACCTCGCCGAGCTTCAGGTAGGCGGCGAACGGCGCCGGGTTGCTGCGGCGCAGGTTGCGGTAGAGGTCGAAGGGGTCGGGGCTGGCGTCGGTCGAGATCTGATCGGTGAGGCAGATCTCGTAGGACTCACCGGCGGCGAGCCCGGCCTGGCTGCGGGCGATGTCGGCGAGGTATTGCTCGCGCCCGCGGCCGCACCGGAAGCGAATGTGTGAGTCGCTCGGCTCGCCGAACGCCGGCTCGTCGACGGTGACGGCCGCGGGTGGCTCGGCGAGGACGTCGCGTACGACCCTCTCAGCCTCGTCGAGCCAGCTCGCCGCCCCGGTGTCCGCGCCGGAGCGAATTGCGAGCAGATGGGTGCGATGGCACACGTGGTCGACCGCGATCAGGCGATTCGCCAGGATCAGCACCGCGTCGGGCACGTCGGAGCTGTGCTCGTTGGAAGCCGCGCCGCAGTCGGCCTTGCACTCGTAACCGAGGTACCCGACGAAGCCGCCGAGCAGGTCGGGCGCCGCTCCGGCGGGCCGCTCGAGCGAGCGCTTCGCCAGCTCGCGGTCGAGAAGCTCGAAGATCGAGCCCCGCTCGACCGCGGTTCCACCGCTGCCGTGGACGCGGACCGCGCCGGCCTCGACGTCGTATTCCAGCACGCAGCGATCGGGGCCAGCGCTGGTGCCGAGGTAGGAGCTCTGCGCCAAGCGGGTCGGCGCATCGGCGCTGTCGAGCCAGAAGGCATGCTCCTCCTCGCCGAAGAGCCGTTCGAAGAGCGCCTCGGTCGAGGCATCGCCCGAGATCGTGCGCATCTGCAGCTCTGCTCCAACGGCGCCAGCCCTCGCCGGCTGGGCACGGCGGGGGGCGCTGCCCGGGCGCTTCGTCGCCCGCAGCGGCGGCTCTTTGCGCTGCCGCGCCAGCGCGTAGAAGTTCTCGACCAGCTTGGCGCCATGCTCGGTGGCGATTGACTCGGGGTGGAATTGGACGCCCCAGAGGGGCCGGCTGCGGTGTTCGATCCCCATCACGACGCCGTCGTCGGCCCAGGCGCAGACGTTGCCTTCCGGGCCCATGCCGGTGATCGCCAGCGAGTGGTAGCGGACGACCGGGAAACCCTGCGGGACCCCCGCGAAGAGCCCGTCGCCTTCGTGGAAGATGCGGCTGAGGCGACCATGCATCGCCTCCGGGGCGCTGCGCACCTCGCCGTCGAGCATTTTGCCCAGGCCCTGGTGGCCGAGGCAGATGCCGAGGACCGGGATCTCGCTGTAGCGGAGAATGTCGTCGCAGACGCAGAAGTCGTGCCAGCGGCCGGGCGTCCCTGGACCGGGCGAGAGCACGATCGCGTCGAAGTCCCAGCGCTCCAGCGCCCGCCAGGACACCGCATCGTTGTCGACCACAATCGGCTCCTCCCCCGATACCCCGGCAAGAAGATGGAAGACGTTGTACGTGTAGGAGTCGTGGTTGTCGATCAGCAGCGTCCTCATCGCGCCGCCTTCCGGTGGTCTTTTTCCCCGTATATCGGGGCAAAGGCGCACCGGAGCGTCATCGGCTCGCCTCCAGCCCGAGGCCGCGGGCGCCCTGGGCGAGCGCGGCCTGCGTCGCCTCCTGCACGTGCGGCTCGCGGTCGGCCTCGAGGTACCAGCGCGAGAGATGGGCGACGTAGCGCGCCAATGGGCTGACGTCGAGCCGCTCGACGGCCTGTTTGAGGTGGCGCCGATACATCTCCGACTGCACGACGGCAAAGCGGTAGTCGGGGTCCTCGGCGGGCTCGGCGACCGTCACGCCCGAGCCGGCGCCGTTGTGGGCTCGCGCCCGCGCCAGGTCCCAGCCCAGGCTCTGCTCCTCTCGCAACAGCTTCTCCGGCTCGAAGTCGAGCGGTTTGGTGTTGGTGTGCATGAGGAAGTAGCCGAGCGCGACCTGGGGGACGATCGCTTCAGCGGCGGGATGGCGCCGGCGCACCGCGGCCCGCTCCTCTTCCCCCTCGACCGCCGCCTCGATCCACTCCGCCAGCTCGTCGATCAGGAGCGCGTTGCGCTTGCTCGAGGAGACCGACTCGCTTTGTTTGGAGACCATCCCGTGGAAGATGTCGTGGGCGGGATGGTTGATATCGGCGCCGGCGCCCTTGGCCATCATCTCGTCCATCAGCTGGCGCCGGCAGGTGACGTGGGCGACCCACTCCAGGCCGCAGACCTGAATCGATGTGGTGCCCTCCAGCCCCGGCGCGGACATCCAGTAGGCGAGCGCCCGCATGTGCTGGGTCGGCAGGCCGTCGGCACGCAGCAGCGGCATTTCCTCCAGCTCCTCGCGGTCGGTGAGGTAGATCACCGCGCCGTCGGGACGGCGCTGCAGCATCCCCTCCTGCAGGCCGAGGTTGGAGAGCTCGGCGACCTCGGGCAGGAAGTCGGACTCGAAGAAGACGCGGTCGAAGGAGATGCCGAGCCGGGCCAGTGTCTTGCGCTGGCCGGTGATCACCCATGCGCGCGTCTTCGACCAGAGCTCGATCGCCGCCTGGTCGCCGTCCAGCACCCGTTGCAGCAGCGCGTCGGCGCTGTCGTTGTGGACGTCGACCTCGCGGGTGAGCGAGCTCGCCGGGTTGTCGTCGCGGCCGGTCAGCGAGGGCCCGGACTTGACGTACTCGGCATAACAAGCGCCGACGAAATGGTCGCTCTTCTCGCCGTTGTCGAGCGAAGACTGCGTGTGGCGGCCGCTCTTGACGACGCCTGCCATCGCCTCGCCCATGCTGCGGCCGACGTCGCAGATGATGCTGCGCCGCTCGACCTTGCCGCCGGCCTCGGCGAGGGCGGAGCCGAGGGCGTTGCCTAGCGCGAGGTTGCGCAGGTGGCCGATGTGCAGCGCCTTGGTCGAGTTGGCGTCCCAGAAGTTGAGCGCGAATCGACGGCCGGCGGCGAGATCGGTGTGCGGCGACTGCACGGCATCGCCGGAGACGAGGGCGGCGCCGGTTGCTTCGATCCAGGCGTTGGAGAGCCTCACCCAGACCTGCTTGCCGGCGCGCTCGACCTCGCCGACCCAGGCGTCGGTTTCGATCTTCTCCAGCGCGGCCAGCGCGGCGGCGTCGTCTTCCCAGCCCTTGACGCAGGGCACCAGCATCAGGTCGAAGCGATCCTGGGGCTGATAGGGCGCCCGCGCCGCCCACAGCGGCCGCTCTCCCGCGCCAGTCGCTACCTCGTCGAGGTGGTCAAAGAGATTGCTCGCCATAGCCGGTGTCGATTCCATTGGCAATGCACCAGCCGGGGCTCGAACCCGGATCTCCGGCTTTTAAGGCCGGCCCTTTGACCGATTAAGGCACTGGTGCGCTATGGGCGGGACCCGTCGTCAGAGCCCCTGGACCCCTCCCGAGAGTCCGGCAATCTCCTGATCGCTCCAGAATTCCCGCGCATCGTAGCAACTCCGTGCGTACCAAAGGACGGACGTCGCAAGATCCTCAGTCCTTTATGGGCTTGCGAACTCAGGCAAGAGCCTGAGCAGGCGCCGCGATCTCGGCGAGAAACGCGGCCAGCTCGGCGTCGAGCCGGCCCGGCGTGAGCCGCCACTCGAAGATCGAGCTCGCCACGACCAGGTGTGCGTTCGCCAGCTCCTCGGCGAGCATGCCGGAGTCGCTGAAGGGGTGCACCGGGTCGCGGGTGTGGCCGACGATCAGGGCCGGCTGCTCGATCTGCCGGCGCAGCTCGCGGTGCGGCGCCGTCTCCCCGAGCAGCAGGCCCTCGAGTACGGCGCCCGACGGGCCGGGGCGCTGGCGCACCCAGTCGAGGCCGATGTCGACCAGGTAGTTGGTGCGAGGAACCAGCGAGGTGAGGCGCGAGGCAAGCTCGAAGACCGGCCGGCCGATTCGCAGGCCGAGCAGGACGGGAGTGAAGGCGCCGGCCATCGCCGGCAGGGCGTTGTCGAGCACCGGCATCTCGATGAAGAGCCCCTGGACGCGATCGGGATAGCGCACCGCCATCTCCAGAGAGACGTTGGCCCCCAACGAGGTGCCGCCAATGACCGCCGACTCAAGTTCGAGGTGGTCGAGCAAAGCCGCCACCTGGCGGGCGAAAAGCGGCATCGAGTAGAGCCGCAGGTCCTCAGGGCGATCGGAGCGCCCGTGCCCGAGCAGGTCGACGCAGATCACCCGGTTGCCCTCGCTCGCCAGCGCCGGGCCCAGGCGCTCGAACATGCGCCGGTTCATCAGCAGCCCGTGGACGAGCACGAGGACCCGATCGCCCTCGCCGTAGCTGTCGTACTCGATCCGGTGTCCCTCGTAGAGGAAGTCGCCCATCGCCTTAAGCCTCGGCCCGCCGCAGGCCCGCCTCGGCAACCCCCTGCTCGAGGAAGTCGAGACCGAAGGCGTCCACCGGTCCCAGCGCGCCCGTGCCCTGAAGAGCGCCCGCCGCGGCGTGCTCCGCCGCCCAGGCGATGATCGCGCCGGTGAACGAGTAGACGTCGACGCCGGCGAGGTGAGCCGCCGAGAGCACCCGACCGGCCGGATCGAGCGCCTCGGCGACGACCTCCGAGCCCGAGCGCGCCCGCAGCTCGGCATCTGGCCCACCGCTCGAGCCCCTGATCGACCGCTCGAAGGCGCGCCGCAGGGCCGACTTGACGCCGGGGATGCGAGTCGCGCCGGAGACCCCCAGGCGGGCGATCGATATCGCGCGCGAGGCGGCGCCGAACCAACCGAGGTAAACGTCCACCTCCTGCAGCCCAGGGTGAATCCTCGGCAGCGCGAATGCCTCGCTGCTGCCCGCCGAAATTGCCTGCCGGGAGCGGCCGGAGAGCTCGAAGCCATGGACGCGGGGGGCGCCACGATCGGTCGCGATCCTCCCTTCGTGCCATCTGTATCCGGGCTCGAGGAAGGCGCCCGCCGCGGAGGATCTGGTGCCGCCGCTCATCCCACTTGGGCTCATCTCGCCGCGCATGAAGTATCCGATCCGCACCGCGCTGGCGGCGTCGCCGGCATCGCGCAGGGCGAGCGCGCCGGCCAGGTTGCCCGGCACCCAGTCGTAGCCGAAGGCGGTCAGCAGGCCGCTGCCGGCCTTTTCGGCCCGCGGCCCCTCGCGTTCGAAGACGCGCCGGATGAAGGTCGGCTCACCGGTCGAGTCGATGTAGTGGGCGCCGGCGCCAATTGCTGCGTCCAGCGCCACCCCGCCCCAGCGGACGAAGGGACCGACGGTGCTGACCAGCACGTCACCGGCCCCGACCAGCTCAGCGAGGCTGGACGGGCGGGAGACGTCGGCCACCGCCGAGTCGAGGCCGCCGAGCTCGGCGGCCAGTGCCTCGACCCGCCCGCGATCGCGGGCGGCCAACAGTGGCCGCTGCCCGCGCGCCACGAGTTGCTCGCAGACCAGCCGGCCGGTGTAGCCGGTCGCGCCGAAGACGATGATGCGACTCGCCATGCGCGCAGACTAGCTACGCAGTGGCGAAGCGCTGTTCGGAGCGGGCCTTGGCCTTTGCCGCCTCGACCTCGCGGTCCTTTGCCGGCGCCGCGGTGACGAGTTCGTCGAGCAGCTGTGCCGAGATCTCGGCAACGGCGTCAACCGCCCGCTCGAACGCCTCGGCGTTCGCGTGCGAGGGTTTGGTGAAGCCGCTGATCTTGCGGACGTATTGCAAAGCAGCCGACCGAACCTCGTCCTTGGATGCGGGTGGATCGAAGTTGTAAAGGGTTTTGATGTTTCTGCACATGCCTGAATCCTAGACCGATCAGCCCGACCCGAGGGCCTGCTTGATCTCGGCGATCGCCGCGCTCTCGGCTTCGCTGATCGCCTCGTCGCCCTCCTTTTTGGCGCCCGCCACCCGATTCGCCAGTGAGACGACGAAGAGGCGATAGTCGCCAACCTCCTCCACGGTCGCCTTCTGTTCGAGCAAGGCCACCGCTTCGCGGATCCGCCCCAGGCCGTGTTGCTTCAGCTCCTCGGGCGAGTGCGACTTGGTGTGGTCCATCTCCGGCTTGTTCGAGACCAGCTCGTCGAGCAGCGCCGAGTCCCGTGCTCCTTGCGGGCCTCCGCGTAGACCTTTGCCATCGCGAAGACCTCGCGGAAGGTGCCGCCCCGCTGCGCGGTGGAGACGATCATCCCGGCGCTGGTCGGTCCCTCGCGGACCACGTCCCACTCCTCAGCGGTGAAATCGGCGCTTCCGGTCATCGGCAAATCTCCTCTCGACGGCTCTCTGGGAGTCTCACGCTACTCGCCCGGCCAGGCCGCCTATGTGTCCGGAGGGGACGGCTCGTCGGCCTCGCCGAACTCCGCCTCCTGCGCCTCCTCCGGGGGTGGCGCGACGCTGCCGGGGAAACGGTGCTGGTCGCCGTGACTGGCAATGTCTTCGAGCTGCTTCTCGGCAAGCTCGAAGCCCTCGGCCTCTCCCCCGCCGCCCTCGATCAGCGGTCGCTGCGCCGGATCGTCGCTGTCGACCGGCACCTCGCCGCCGATCTTCGCTGCCTCGGCGGCGGCGGCCTCAGCCTCTTCCTCGACGAGTCGCTCCTCGTTGCGCTCTTGCTCCTGCTCGCTCATCTCTCTCCATCCCAGTCGGTCGTCTGCGGTTCGTCTCGTCTCGCTACCCACCTGCCCAGGCGGCGAATCGCGGCGCCCGGCGTTTGCGGGTATCGGAAACTGGGTAGGGACCGGGAATGCGAAGCCCCGATACCAGGACCCGACCGGCGCCAGGAGAGGTCTGGCTCAGCCGTCCCCCGTATCTGTTCCTCGCCCACATCCTCGAGATCGACGATCGCCAGGATCCGGCGGTTGTCAGCTACGTGCTACACGACGAGGACGGCTTCGTGCTCGAGCAGGTCAGCCGGGCCAGCTTGGATCGCGGCTGGTGGCACTCGTTCCAGCCAATGGAACGCCGCTACGGATAGTTCCTCCCGCCTAGTTCCTCCCGCCGGCTTCAGATACGCTCGCCGCCGCCGGTCCCCGAGGGCTGAGCCGCATGCGCCCGGCGGAGCGGACGCCAACCGAGACCGAGGGAATCCATGACCAAGCAGCCCAGCCTCGACGAGGCGGCAATGCTCTACGGCAACCGCTTCCTGACCGAGGATGCACCCGACCGCGACTTCCCGGCAACCGGTATGCCGGCCCTCGACGCGATGCGCCTGGTCGACGAGGAACTCGCGGTCGAGGGCGACCCCAACCGCAACCTGGCGACCTTCGTCACCACCTGGATGGAGCCCGAGGCGCAGCGGCTGATCTCCGAGAACCTCTACCGCAACTTCATCGACCACGCCGAGTATCCGATCTCGGCCGAGATCGAGCAGCGCTGCATCCGCATGCTCGCCGATCTCTTTCACGCTCCGGGCGAGACCACCGGCGCCCGCACCCAGGGTTCCTCGGAGGCGATCATGCTGGGGGCCCTCTCGCTGAAGTGGAAGTGGAAGCAGCGGCGCGAAGCGGAATCCAAGCCGGTCGAGAAGCCGAACCTCGTCTTCGGCGGCGACGTCCACGTGGTCTGGGAAAAGTTCTGCCGCTACTTCGACGTCGAGCCGCGGATCGTGCCGTTGCAGGAGGGCAAGTACGTGATCGGGCCCGACGACGTCGAGCCGCTGGTCGACGAGAACACGATCGGGGTCGCCGCAGTGCTCGGCACCACCTTCACCGGCCATGCCGACGACATCGTCGGCATCAACGACCTGCTGCTCTCGATAAAGAAGGAGCGGGAACTCGACGTGCCGCTGCACGTCGACGGGGCCAGCGGCGGTTTTGTCTGGCCCTTCCTCTACCCCGACTCGAAGTGGGACTTCCGGCTCGAGCAGGTGCGCTCGATCAACGTCTCCGGGCACAAGTTCGGGCTCGTCTACCCCGGCATCGGCTGGCTGGTCTTCCGCGAGGCAGCGGACCTGGCTGAGGACCTCGTCTTCTACGAGAACTACCTGGGCAAAAGGGACGCCACCTTCACGCTCAACTTCTCGACCGGGGCATCGATGGTCCTCGCTCAGTACTACAACTTCGTCCGCTACGGGCGCCAGGGCTACGCCTACATCATGGAGGCGATGCAGAAGAACGCTCGCGCCCTGGCCGACCGCCTCCAGGAGTGTGGCGACTTCGAGCTGATCGGCGCCGATAAGGAGCAGCTGCCGCTGGTCGCCTTCAAGCTCGTCGAGGGCAAGAACTACGACGAGTTCGACCTCTCCTGGCAGCTCTCCGCCGAGCGCGGCTGGATGCTGCCCGCCTACACGCTGCCGCCCAATGCCGAAAAGGAGAAGGTCCTGCGGGCGCTGGTCAAGGAGACGCTGAGCCGCGAGCAGGTCGACCGGCTGGCCGGCGACATCGCGACCGCCTGCTCGACCTTGGAAAAGAAGGGCGGCGCCCACCCCGCGGAGCGCAAACAGGTCAAGACCGGCACCGGCTACTGAGCGGAAGGTGGCGATGAGCACCAGCAGCGTCGCTGTCGTAACCGACAGCACCACCTACCTTCCCGCCAGCTTGATCGAACGGTGGGGGATCGAGCAGGTGAGCCTCTACGTGGGATGGGGCGACGAGCGGCTGCCAGAGCAGGACTACGAGCTCGACGAATTCTACGCACGGCTGCGTAACTCGCCTGACCTGCCGTCGACCTCGCAGCCATCGGTTGGAGATTTCCTAGCCTGCTTCGAGCCTCTTGCCGAAGCGGGGCGCGACATCGTCTCGATCCACATCGCCAGCGGGCTCTCCGGCACCTACGAGAGCGCGATCGAGGCCGCGCGGGTGGTCAAGGAAAAAGGGCTGCCCGGCCGGGTCGAGGTCGTCGACGGCCAGACCGGCGCCGGCGGTCTCGGCTGCCTGGTCCTCGCCGCAGCGGCGGCCGCCGAGCAGGGCCTTGCGCTGGGGGCGGTTGTCGATGCCGTCCGCAAAACCCGCGAGGGACTCGAGATGTGGTTCTGCCTCGACACCCTCGAGTACCTGCGCAAGGGCGGACGCATCGGAGCCGCGCAAGCCCTCGTCGGCTCGGCCCTGAAGATCAAGCCGATCCTCACCTTCGGAACCGAGATCACCCCAGTTGGTCGCGTCCGCACGAAAAAGAGGGCGATGCAGCAGATGCTGGCCTACCAGCACGAGCTCCACAGCCGGGGCGCAACCGACTGGTTCGTCCAACACGCCCAATCCTCCGAGGACGCGGAGTCCCTGGTCACGCGGGGAACGGAGATCTTCGCCAAAGAGCCGCTCTTCTGCGCCCAGGTCGGCCCGGTGCTGGGCGCCCACCTCGGCTCGGGCATGCTGGTCGGCGGCATCGGCTGCGGGCCAGCTGGGAGCTGACGGGATGGAGCGGGTTCGACGCGCCGAAGTCACCGATGCGGCCGAGATCGCCCGCCTTCTGCATGATTTCAACACCGAGTTTTCCGACCCCACGCCGGGGGTCACGGTCCTCACCCAGAGAATTGGCCGGCTGCTCGAGGACGGCGAGGTAACCGTCCTGCTCGCGGGCGAGGGGCCCGACGGCCTCGCTCTGCTCCGCCTGCGGCCTTCGCTTTGGGCCGAGGGCCTCGACGCGTATCTGGAGGAGCTCTACGTGGCTCCGCCGCGGCGCGGCGAGGGGCTCGGGCGGGCGCTGCTCGAAGGGGCGATGCGGATCGCCCGCGAGATCGGTGCGATCCGGATTGACCTTGGCACCGGTGAGACCGACACGGCGGCGAGAGCTCTTTACGAGAGCTGCGGGTTCACCAATTGCGAAGGCGGGCCCGACGGCCCGAGGATGCTCTATTACGAGCGCGACCTCTAGGCCTGCGCAGGCGGGCGAGCCCCGCGCTCCTGCTCCTCGACCGTGAGCTCCGCCGTGGGAAAGGCCTCGAGTCGCTCGTCGGGAATAGGGGCGCCGCTTTGGATCGAGATGCCGTAGGTACCGGCGCCGAGTCGCACTTCGGCGCGATCGACCGCGGCAAGCTGACGCTTGAGGTCCTGAATGCGGCCGGCGTCGAACTCGTCCTGGTAGAGGCCCTCGGAGTTCATCTCACCGGGCTCGACCCGCTGGTCGCCCTCCTCAGGGCCGTCCCGTTCGAGCGCGGCAACCTGCTGCTCGATCTGCTCGCGCTCGCGGGCGAGCAGTTCTCTGGCGCGCTCGGGCTTCACGGCAACACCGTAGCGCGAAGCGCGGCGACGGCCCTGCCGACATCCCTCGCTCAATCGCACGCCGGCCGAGACCAGAAGAATGAAATAAGTACCAATCAGGGGGCATGGGGCTAAAGGGGTTCCCCTCCCTCGTCGAACGGGTAGGCGAGAACCATGTTCCGATGCGACCAATGCCACACCGAGTACGGCGGTATCCGCGGCATCGCCTCCGGCCGCTGCGCCCGCTGCAGGCCCGACGAGCGCATTGCCATCGAGGCGCGCCACTCGAAGCCATCGAGACTCGTCGCGGCGTGGCCCTCGACTGAGTCGCCGCCAGCGAGCTGGTCACCCCTGCCGCTGCTCGGCCCGATAGCTCAGCTCGACGCCGCCGCCCGCATTTGAGCCGGCGCGACTTCGCCGGCTGAGCCGAAGGTGATCAGGTCGTTCGAGGGCGTCCAGATGCGCCTAACCGGGCGGCAGCACGCGAAGCCGCCATGGGCGGGCCTTCGGATTGGCGATCAGGCTGCCGCGCTTCCCCGGCGCACAGACGTCGCAAAAAACAACGTAGGTGTAGACGCCCGGCCGCAGATCTGGAACTTCGAAATGAAGCAGGTAGCGGGGCACCCGCTTCCCTTCCTTTGAACTGCCGTCATCCGCCGGCGGGGTCGCATGCCCGAGGTAGGTGTAGGGAGCCTTGCGAGGAGCGCCACGTGGCTGGGGCGGACAGACCGCGTTGGGACCACAGCGGTGCAGCTTCGGAGACTGCTCGATCGGCACAAGCGAGACCGGGAACTCCTTCGGCGGCTGAGCCTTCGTACCGAGCATGCAGGGCACGTTTCGATGCCCCGGGGCGCCGTGACAGGGAGGGAAGCAGAACCCGCAGGCGAGGGTGAGATCGACTGGATCGCCGGGCGCTCCGGCCACGCGACTGACCTTTTCGACTCCGACGGCCGCGTCCGCCGACCCGCCGCCGAGCCCTGCAAGGCTGGCGATGAGCGATGCGACGAGAAGCGCTGCTGAGAGCCATTTCCGGGCCAAGGCCGAGCAACGGTAGATACGCGTGGGGATGTGCACGGGGTCCATCTGCTGCCTCCGATCGAAGGGTATTACCCGTCTTACAAGCGCCAGGCCGGTGCGGTTCCCGAGCTGGCCGGGAACCGATCGGCGTTTGGCGTTGTAGAACGTCCCAGTGGGGCACCGTTCAGAAGGCGAAGCAAGCCTGATCGCGAGGGCGAAACAGGGCGAGCTGCACGCCTACGAAGAAATTGTCGAGCGCCACCAGGCCACCGCCTTCCGCGTCGCCTGGCTGATAACGGCTTCCTCCGCCGAGGCCGAAGAGGCCGCCCAGGACGCGTTTCTCAAGGCGTATCGCGCGCTCGGCAGGTTCCGCGACGGAGCGTCCTTCCGTCCCTGGCTGCTGCGGATCGTCGCCAACGAGGCGCGCAACCGGCGGGTCGCGGCGAGCAGGCGAGAGCGGCTCGCGCTGCGTGTCCACGAAGAGCGCAGCCTTGACGAGGCGGACGCGTCGCCAGAGACGGCGCTGCTCGAATCCGCTGCCCGCGCCGAGCTGATCTCGGCCTTGCAGCGCCTAAAGGAGCGTGATCGCCTGGCCATCGCCTGCCGCTACTTCCTCGACCTCTCCGAGGCCGAGACAGCGGCTGCGCTCGGCTGTCGGCCGGGAACCGTCAAGTCGCGCCTGAGCCGTGCCCTTGCGCGGCTGAAAACCGAGCTGGAGGATGCCGGTGACTGACTTCAACCAAAGGCTTCGCCAGCTTGGCGCCGAGGTCGAGTATCCACCGACCCCGCCGCTCGCCCGAGCGGTGACGCAACGGCTGGATGACGAGCGTGAAAAGCCCGCGGGGAGCTGGGCGGGGAGCCTCACCTGGCCGCCGCTGACCGCGCGTGCGGCATTGCTCGCGGCCGTCCTGCTCCTGCTGGTTGCGGGCACCGTGGTCGCTGCCGTGCCGGCGGCCCGCCATGCGCTGCTCGACCTGGTTGGCCTCCGAGGCGCGACCGTACAGCGGGTCGACACTCTTCCCGAAGGGGTCAAGGCGCGGCTCGGCCAAGGTCTCGGCGAAGCCTCGACCTTGGAGGCAGTCGAGCGCTCGGTTGCCTTCCACCCTCTGCTGCCGAGCGACCTCGGTGAACCGAACGGCGTCTTTCTCAATCGTGACCCGCCGGGTGGGGAGCTCTCGCTCACCTACGCGCCCCGACCGGGTCTGGCGCGCTCCAGATACACCGGGGTCGGGCTCCTGGTCAACGAGGTCAACGGCACTTACGTGCCGGGGTTCTTCGGCAAGCTGATCCCGCGCGGGGTACGGATCGAGCGGCTGCACGTGGCCGGGCACCATGCGATCTGGGTAGAGGGCCTGCACGAGTTCTTCTACAAGGACTCGACCCACACCTTCCGGATCGAAAGGACTCGGCTGGCGGGCAACGCCCTGCTGGTCCAAAGCGGGCCGGTCTTGGTTCGAATCGAGGGAAGGCTCGCCCTAGGGAGGGCGGCAGCGATCGCCCGATCCCTACGTTGAATCCGAGCCGGCCGCGAGAGACTCCGCTCAGCTGAGCGCGACCGCCGCCTCGGGGGTGGCGACGCGGAAGCTGATCGTCTCCTCGAGGTAAAGGCTGACGGACTCGGCGTCGTGGCTCTCGTAGCCGATCGAAAGATCCTCGCCGGACTCGAAGAGGAAGTCACCGCCGCGCAGGCTGAGCACGGCCGCCCCTTTCACGCCCGGCGACCAGACGAGGGGACCGCCGACGATCTCACGCAGGTGTTCCAGCAGCGGATAGCCGCCGTGCTCGCTGGTCTCGAGGACCCGGGTGTGCGCCTCGGGGCCAAGAGCGAGGCCATAGGGGCCGTCAACCCCAACGCTGAGCAGGGCGTCGACCGCCTTGGCGACGTGGCGTGGGTAGCGCTCGCAGTCCTCGCCGAGCTCGATTGCCTCGTGCGGCGACGCCTCGAGGATGCCGACGATTCCGGCGGCGCTCCAGCCGTGGAAGACGGCGGCGTTCTCGGCGACGGCGATCCGGTGGGCGGCTGTCGAGAGCCTCCAGATCGGCGTCCTCGGCGCCGCGGTCGGCATCGGAGAGCTCCGCGCGGTCAATCGAGAACGGCGACCGCAGCTCGGTGAGCGCCAGGACCTGTCGCTGCGCGCCGCTGACCCCACCGCCCGGCGGGTCGAGGATCTGCTTCACCCGGCCGAGGTTCGTCGCCGAGTGCTGCCAACCGTGGGGCCCCGAGAAGTCGACGAGCTTTCGGGCCGCGAGGGCCGGGGCGAGGCGCTCGCGGGCCTCGGAGTCGAGCAGCTGCCAGGCGCCCTCGGTGATTGGCGCGTGCTCGCGCAGCAGGTGGCTCATGCGGCCGCCTCGCGGAGGCTGCCGATGCCGAGCGACTCGCCGCCGGCGAGCGGCGCACCGCGCGATGCGGCGCCCTCGGTCGCCTCCTCCTCGGCCTCCTCGCCGTGCTCGACGATGTCTCCCTCTTGGAAGAGGATACCCTCGGCGATCTCCCGCCACAGCGGGGTCCGTCGCAGGAGGAACTCGAGGTCCATGCAGAAGTGCTTGAACTCCTCGCCCTGGGCGTCGTGCATGATCGCCTGCGCCTCCTCGTCGGCCTCGAGCGCCATCCGCTGCTCGTACCAGCCAATCGCCTCCGCCTCCTCGGTAAGCGACGTGCAGAGGCGGGCAAAGGTGCGGGTCTCCGCGGGCAACTCCTCCGGCGGCTCGTGGTACTGGTCGGAACCCACGCCTGCATCCTTTCGTCGGGGCCCTTGTTGGCGCTCCCTTACCCAGGATCGCGAGCGGTCAAGCGTCGGCCGCGCCGTCCATTCGCGCGGGGTTGGTCGATTCCCACGGGGCGCAGCCGCGATCGCTCGCGGAAAGCCCCAGGGGAATCGACCACCTAGTGGAACTCGATCACGCTGCGAATGCCGTCCTGGTCTTCCATCAGCTCGAAGCCGCGGTTGACCTGGTCGAGGCTCAGCCGGTGCGAGATGAAGGGCTCGACGTCGATCTCACCGGCCATCGCGCGCTCGATCAGGACGGGCACCTGGTCACGGCCCTTGACGCCGCCGAAGGAAGAGCCGGCGACGCGGCGGCCGGTGATCAGCAGCCGCGGGACGATGTCGAGAGTCTCCCCCCTGCCGGCGACGCCAGCGATCGTGCAGAGGCCCCAGGCCATGCGGGCGGCTTCGACCGCCTGGCGCATCACGGCGACCTTGCCGGTTGCCTCGAAGGTGTAGTCGGCGCCGAAGCCGTCGGTCATCTCGAGGATCTCTTCGACAGTGCCCTCGCCAGCTTCGATCGTTTCGGTCGCCCCCTGGCCGCGGGCCAGCTCGAGCCGCTCCGGCGAGAGGTCCACGCAGACGATCCGCTCGGCGCCCTGCAGGCGGCAGCCGGCGACCGCGCCGAGGCCGACCATGCCGGCGCCGAAGACGACGCACGTCGATCCCGCTTCGACGGCGGCGGTGTTGATCGCGGCGCCGAGGCCGGTCGAGAGGCCGCAGGCGAAGAGGCAGGCGTGCTCGAACGGCGCCTCCGGGTCGATCTTGGCGAGGGCGATCTCGGGCATCACGGTGTACTCCGCGAAGGTCGAGCAGCCCATGAAGTGGCGCACGCCGTCGCCGTCGCGTGAGATCCGCGTCGTGCCGTCGGGAAGGAAGCCCCTGTTCTGCTGCTCGCGGATCGCCAGGCAGAGGTTGGTCCGCGGGTCGACGCAGTGCACGCACTCGCCGCACTGGGGCGAGAAGAGGGTGACGACGTGGTCGCCCGCTGCGAGCGAGGTGACGTCCGCCCCGACCCGCTCGACGACGCCCGCCCCCTCGTGGCCGAGCACGGCCGGCGCGTAGCCCGAGGGGTCGGCGCCGGAGGCGGTGTAGAGGTCGGTGTGGCAGACGCCGCAGGCGACGAGGCGAACCAGCACCTCACCGGCCCGCGGCTCGGCGAGCTCGACCTCCAGCACCGCGAGTGGCTCGCCGAACTCCTCCAGCACCGCGGCGCGCATCTTCATCGCTCAGTCCGCCTTCGCGTCGACCAGGCTCTGCGCGCAATCGACGACCGTCTCCTCGATGGGTCGCGGCTGCCAGCCGAGAACCGTTTCCGCCTTCTTGCTCGACAGCTCCACCTTCTGGCCGAGCTGGCCCGCGATCGAGCGGACCCCGGGGTCGAAGATGCCCATCAGGCGGACGACGAAGTTGGGAACGGCGCGCTTGGGCACCTTCGCCGCGGCCGGACCGAGACGGTCGCGCAGGATCGCGGCGACTTCCGACATCCACTGAAAGCGGGCAACGGCGATGAAGCGCTCCCCGCCGGCCTCGGGCATGGTCATCGCTTTCAGCTCCAGGTCGACGACGTCGCGGACGTCGACGATGCTGAAGCCGATCCGCGGCGCTCCCGGCATCCCCTTGAGCAGTCGATTGACCAGTTCGAGCGAGGGGGACCGATCGTCGCCGAGGACCGGCCCGAGGATGGCGCCGGGATTGACCACAGCCAGCTTCTCGGTCTCACCCCGCTCGTTGACCAGATCCCAGGCGGCGCGCTCGGCGACCGTCTTCGAGCGTGTGTAGGGCGTGATCTCGGAGCTGTCCAGGTCGGTCCAGCTTTCCTCGCTCAGCGGCGCCGACGTGTGGTCGACGCTGCCACGAACCGCGGCCACCGAGGAGGTGACGACGACGCGGCCGACTCCGGCGTCAAGCGCGGCTTTCAGGACCCGCAGGGTTCCCTCGCGCGCCGGCACGATCAGCTCATCGGGATCTTTCGGCTGCGTCAGCGGGAACGGCGAGGCGACGTGGAGCACGTAGTCACAGCCCTGCACGGCCTGCTCCCAGCCCTCGTCGCTCCGCAGGTCGGCGGCGAAAACGGTGAGCCGGTCGCCGGTGTCGACCTGCGACTCGACCCGCGCCCGGACCTCCGCCTCACGGGCGGGATCGCGCACCGTGGTCCTTACCAAGTAGTCGCCGCGCAGCAACTCGACCAGGCACCAGCCGCCGAGGAATCCCGAGCCGCCGGTGACCAGAACCGTCTTCATCCCGGCGACCGTACCAGCCGGCCGCCGGACGGCGATAGGTTCAACCGATGACCGAGGAACGCATCGAGCTGGCGCCGATCGGCCGGGTCGAGTCCCCGCTCACCGACCCGTCGACCGCCCCGAAGCAGGGCGACGAGGGCGCGCCCGACGCCTGGCTCGTCCTCGACGCCAGCCCGGTCGAGGCGCTTGCCGGGATCGGGGTCGGCGACGAGATCATCGTCCTCACCTGGCTCGACCGGGCGCGCCGCGACGTGCTCAGCGTCCACCCCCGCGGCGATCTCTCGCGCCCGGCCCAGGGCGTCTTCTCCACCCGCTCGCCCGACCGACCCAACCCGATCGGCCTGCATCGCGTGGAGGTGGCCGAGATCGACGGGAGACGCCTTCGAGTCCGCCGGATAGAGGCCATCGACGGCACTCCGATCGTCGACCTGAAGCCGATCCTCAGCGCCGATGTCGGCGAGCGCTGAGAGCCACCGCCCGCGGAGCCTGTCTCAAAAACCCTCGCGCACGTCTGGCGGCGGCGACGCGGTGCGCGACGGGCCCTAAGGCGTCAGGGCGGCGACGATCTCCGCCGCCGGCCGAACCTCATCCATTCGCGCGACCGTCTGCCCCATGTAGAGGGGCCCGGCGTCGATGAGGTTGGCGAACCCGTCGTCAGTCGGCCCGGCCGGGGTGAGCACGCGGCTGCCTGGTCGTTGGGCGCGGGCCAGGCGCATCTGGGCGGCGGCCGGCGTGAAGCGCGCGGCGGGAGCGGAGAGGCGGTTGATGACGCGGTTCAGGCGCGGGCCGCGTGCATCGCCGACGCCGAGCCAACGCTCGGTCGCCGCGTTTCGCCCGACCCGATGGGGCGCGGGCCAACCGAAGCCGAACAGTTCGGTGAGGACCGTATCCGTCGTCGCCAGCGCGCGTTGCTTGTAGAGCGGGTGGGCGCGGCTCTCGTCGCTGAGAAGGAAGCGTGTCCCCGCCACGGCAGCACTCGCGCCCGCCTCAAGGGCGCGGACGACGTCGCCGCGCTCGGCGATTCCGCCCGCAAGGAGGGTCGGGTAGGCGGCCGGCAGCGCGGCCCTGACCCGCTCGTGGAGATCCAGGGCGGGCGTGGTGCCGCGCACGTGGCCGCCGGCCTCGAAGCCCTGGACGATGATCGCGTCGGCGCCCGCCGCGTGGGCCGAGCGCGCCTCGGCGACCGAGCCGCACTGGTGCATCCAGACGCCAGCGGTGCGGCGGTGCGGGACGCCCCAGAAGGTGACCAGGGCGTCGGCGCCGGCCGCGGCCTCGAACCAGCTGCGCCGGGCAAACGGCAACAGCAGGTTGACCGCGATCGGCGCCGCCGTCAGCGCCCTGGCTGCGGCGAGCTCGCGCCTGACCGCGGCCTCGCCGTTGACCGCGATCGTCCCCAGCCCGCCCGCCTCGGAGACGGCGGCGGCCAGCTCGTGCCGGCTGAGGCCGCCGCCCATCCCTGCCTGTACGACCGGGGTCTCGACTCCGAGGCGCTCGAGGATCGTCACACGGCGATCCTATGAGCCTCGTTCAGAGCCGCGCCCGAGAAACTCACTAGAGCCTCACGTCGAGTCCCGGTGGGTCGTACTTGCTCGCCAGCCGCGCCAGGGTGAGGGCGCCGAGCATCAGGCCGAAGTCGCGCAGGGCGATGTCGTAGTAGCCAGAGTAGGTGAGCAGGTTGACGATGATGCCGCCGAGCCAGGCCGCTACCAGGTAGGCGCCGTAGCGTGGCTTCAGCGCGACGGCGATGCCGGCGAGGATCTCGACCACGCCGACGATGTGCATCGCGGTCGAGGCGCTGCCCGGAACGATGTCGTTGATCCAGGGGGCGAGATAGCTCTCCCAGTCGACCAGCACGTTGAAGAACTTGTCGAGGCCGAAGGCGATCGGCGCGACGGTGAAGGCGATGCGCAGCAGCAGGAAGGCCTGGTAGGCGGGGTCGCCCTTGAGGCGCTGGGCGAGCGTAGATGAGTGTTCGAGATGGGCGCGCGGGTCGAGCGTGGTGGTGGACATGGTTCCTCCGTGGTCGATGGATCGGTCGCCTCTGTTTGCGTCGCCGACCGCCGCCGTCTTACCCGCCCGCCAAAAGCTGCGGGACCCCCATCTGTCATCCGTGACATGGCGATAGGACGGCTCTCAGAGGTAAGAGCCGCCAATCCCGGGTCACTAACGATTCATGGCACCATCCACCTTGGCGATGCCGATGGAGACACCCAAAGCTGAGTCGGGCAGCGCCGCTTCGTCGCGGAACCTGCACGAACGGCTCAGCGCCGGCGGTCCGCAGCGCGAGGCGGCGGTGGTCGAGCTTCACGCCATGCTGCTCAAGGCGGCGCGCTTCGAGGTCAATCGCCGCCGGGCGTCGCTTGCCCATCTGCGCGGCGACGATCACGAGGACCTCGCGCAGCAGAGCGCCGACGACGCGCTCCTCGCCGTGCTCGGCAAGCTCGGCGAGTTTCGCGGCGAAAGCCGCTTCACCACCTGGGCCTACAAGTTCGCCCTGCTCGAGGCCGGGGTCAAGGTCCGCCGCCGCGCCTGGCAGGGCCGCGAGGTTCCGCTCGAGGACGAGGCCTGGGGCGTTCTCGCCGATGCGCGGCGCGGCGTCTCGGGCGAGGCGGAGACCCGCGACCTGATCGAGGCCCTCGGCGAGGAGATCGAGCGCAGCCTCAGCGCCCGCCAGCGCGAGGTCCTGGTCGCCGTGACGCTCAACGACGTCCCGATCGACGTCCTCGCCGAGCGCCGCGGCTCGAGCCGCGGCGCTCTCTACAAGACACTTCACGACGCGCGGCGCAAGCTGCGGGCGGCGCTCTCCGAGCGCGGCTTCGACGTCGACGAACGAGACAGACCGGAGCAGCGATGAGCAAGCCAGACGACCGCAACGATCCCGCCCGCATCCTCGCCAGAGCACTGGGTCCCAGCGGTCCCGAGCTGAGCTGCGAGGAGTGCTTTGCCGAGCTCGACCGCTACGTCGAGCTCGAGCTCGCCGGGGCCGACGCCGACAGCTCGGTTCCGGGCATGCGCGCCCACCTCGCCGGCTGCCCGGCCTGCGAGGAGGACCACCGCAGCCTGCTCAGCCTGCTGGACGCCGAGTAGCGACCCTCGCTCCGCATCCGCCCGAGCGTCGGTTAGGCTCGCGCACGCTTCAGCCGGCAAAAGTGGGAAGGGGAGAATCGTGAAACTCGTCATCGGCATCGTCCGCCCGGAGAAGGCAAACGATGTCCTGGAGTCGCTCTATCGCGCCGACGTGCGCGGCGTCTCGATGAGCCGCGTGCAGGGCCACGGCGGCGAGCTCGAGCGGGTCGAGACCTACCGCGGCACCACCGTGCAGATGGGCCTCGCCGAGAAGGTCCGCTTCGAGATCGCCGTCTCCGACGAGTTCGTCGGGCCGACGGTCGAGGCCCTCTGCGAGGGGGCCCGGACCGGCGAAGTCGGCGATGGCAAGATCTTCGTCGTGCCGCTGGAGCAGGCGGTGCGGATCCGCACCGGCGACACCGACATGGGCGCCGTGACGCCGGTGGACAAGTGAGCGGGCTGGCGGCCCTCGCCGCGGTCACGGGAATCGACACCGGCGACACGGCCTGGATGCTGGTCGCGACGGCGCTGGTCCTGATGATGACGCCGGCCCTCGGCCTCTTCTACGCCGGCCTGGTGCGCTCGAAGAACACGCTCAACACCTTCATGATGTGCGTCGGCGCGATCGCCGTCGCCGCGGTCACCTGGGCGGCGGTCGGCTACTCGATCGCCTTCGACGGCGACGGCGGCCTGGTCGGCGGCCTCGGCAACGCCTTCCTGCACGGGGTCGACTTTGCCCCGCGCGACGGGACGACTATCCCGGAGCTGCTCTTCATGGCCTTCCAGGCGACCTTCTGCATCATCACCGTCGCCCTCATCTCCGGCGCCGTGGTCGAGCGGATGCGCTTCGGCGCCTTCCTCGTCTTCGCGGCGCTGTGGTCGGTGCTGGTCTACGCCGTGCTCGCCCACTGGGCCTTCGGGGGCGGCTGGCTGCAGGCGGGCGGCACCCTCGACTTCGCCGGCGGCGTTCCGGTCGAGATGGGCTCCGGCTTCTCGGCCCTAGCGGCGGCGCTCGTGGTCGGCGCCCGCAAGGACTACGGCCGCCAGGCGCTGCTTCCCCACAACGCGGTGTACGTGCTGCTCGGCGCCGGGTTGCTCTGGTTCGGCTGGTTCGGCTTCAACGGCGGCAGCGGCTTCTCGACCGGCAACCCCAGCGTGCTGGCCTTCGTCAACACGCTGCTCACCCCGGCCTGCACGCTGGTCGTCTGGTTCGCCCTCGACCTGATCCGGGGCAGGAAAGTGACCGCGATCGGCGCGGCGACGGCGATCGTCGTCGGCTGCGTCGCGATCACCCCGGCCGGGGGCTTCATCAGCCCCGGCTGGGCGATGCTGCTGGGAGCGCTCGCCGCGCTGCCGAGCTACGCGATCATCGTCTGGCGAACCCGCACCCGGGTCGACGAGACGCTCGACGTCCTCGCCGCCCACGGCCTGGCCGGCTTCACCGGCATCCTCTTCATCGGCTTCTTCGCCCAGGTGGGATGGAACGGCGTCTCCGACGGCCTCTTCTATGGCAACGCCGCCCAGCTCGGCGACCAGGCGCTCGCAGCGCTGGTCGCCCCCGTCTACGCCTTCGTCGTCACCTTCGTGCTGCTCAGGTTGATCGGGCTGGCGATGCCGCTGCGGGCCTCCGAACGCGAGGAGGGCCTCGGCATGGACGTCGTCCAGCACGGCGAGGAGGCCTATGTGACCGGCGAGGGCGCGATCCTGATCACTCCGGAGTCAGGCCTCGACGACGAAGTGCTGGTCGCGGACCCGGGCTAGCAGCGAAAGAAGGGTAAGGTCGCCGCGCGTAGCTTTCGCTGCGCTCAAACAACTGAGAGGCGGTCCCTTGGGCCCTGTCGGATATGAGCTGTGCACCCCCGAAGGCGAAAAGGGAGGCGGCGTTCGTGCCACCCGCGACTTCGAAGTGGGTGAGACGGTCATGATCGGGGAGCTTGCAGGTGAGGTCGCCCGCAATGATTCGCATGCGACCCAGGTGAGCCGAACCAAGTGGGCCCGGCATGCGGGCCTTGGTCCCAAGGTCAACCACTCCTGCAGCCCGAATTGCGGCGTCGCGCTGAACGAGACGGGCGCTTGTGACTTCGTCGCTCGCAAGTCGATTGCCAAAGGCGAGGAGATCACCTTCGATTACGCGATGCGCAATTACTCGATCGAGCACTTTCCCGGCGTCTGTCTCTGCGGCGCCGACATCTGCCGTGGCTCGGTGACGGGTTGGAAGGACCTTCCCAACGAACGCAAGAACGCCTACCTGGGCCTCGTCGCGCCCTACCTGCTCGAGATCGATCGGGAGCTGGCCGACTCGCTCCTCTGAGCCGGCGAATCAGGCCTGGGCGGCTTCCGGCGCCGCCATCGCCGAGCGGTCGCGGTCGCGATCGCTCGGCGGAGAGCCAAGCGCCCTGGGAACCAGCAGGCCGGCGAGGAAGCAGAGCAGCAGGAAGCCGGTCGCCATCAGGAAGGTCTCGGTGAAGCCCGTCACCGTCGGCAGGCCGTCCGCCATGTGGTCGGCGATGAAGGTCGCCGAGAGCTGACCGCCGAGGGCGCCGCCGAGCGTCCGCATCACCGTGTTCATGCCGCTGGCGACACCGGTCTGCTCGGCCGGCACCGCCTGCACGATGAGGTTGCCGAGCGCGGCGAAGGCAAGCCCAATGCCGACGCCGAGCAGCGCCGCGGCGATCAGCAGCTCGTAGGGATGATCGTGGGCGACGGCGAGCATGGTGAAGGAGGCGACGGCGAAGAGCGTCCCGGCCAGCAGCGCCGCCCGCGAGCCGAAGCGGGCCGAGATCGCGCCCGCCCTGAGGCCGAGCACGGTCATACCGATCGTCGCCGGCAGCAGGTAGAGGCCGGAGGCGACTACCGAGGCGCCGAAGCCGAAGCCGGTGCTCTTCGGCAGCTGGGCGAACTGGGGGAAGACGACGAAGGAGGCGTAGAGACCGGCGCCGAGCAGGAAGGCGGCCGCGTTGGTGGTCCAGACGCCGCGCACCCGCATCATCGCCATGTCGATCAGCGGTTCGGAGCTGCGCGCCTCGACCCGGATCCAGGCGAGCGAGAAGAGGACGCCGACGAGGGCGAGGCCGAAGGTCTTGGTCGAGACCCAGCCCCAGCTGGTCGTCTGGCTGATCGCGAGCAGCACGGCCGAGAGGCCGATCGTCATCAGGGCCGCGGCCAGCCAGTTGACCCTGCCCGGGGTCCGCACCGGCGATTCGGGCACGAAGCGCCAGGTCGCAACGGCCGCCAGCACGATCGCGACGAGCGGGATCCAGAACAGCCAGTGGTAGCTGAGGTGCTCGATGATCACGCCCGAGAGGACGATCCCGAGACCGCCGCCGACGCCGAGGATCGCCGAGAGCAGCCCGATCCCGCCGGCGACCTTGGCGGCCGGGAACTCGTCGCGGACGATGCCGTAGGCGAGCGGGAAGATGCCGCCGCCGGCGCCCTGGATGAAGCGGGCGACGATCAGCAGCGCCAGCGAGCTGGAGACGGCGGCGAGCAGGGTCCCGCCGGCGAGGATCACCAGGGTCCAGAGCAGCAGCCGCTCCTTGCCGTACATGTCGCCGAGCCGGCCGAGGATCGAGGTCCCGACCGAGGCGGCGAGCAGGTAGCCGGTCAGCAGCCAGGTGATCCCGGTCTCGGTCGTGCCGAGGTCATGCTGCATGGTCGGCAGCGCCGGCACGACCATCGAGCTCAGCATCGCGTAGGCCATCCCGCCGAGCGAGAGCACGGCAAGGGTCAGGCTGGGATGGGTTCGATCGCGGGCCGGTGGGCTCATATGGGCCTTTGGCAGCAGAGGGCGGAGAAGTTCGCCCGGCGAGCCGGGACGCTAGCGAAGTGGTTACGCCAGCCTCACGGTTGGGTACCAGCGCTTCCTAGACAGAGCAGGGCAAGACGAGCGAGAGGAGCCGGCGTGTCCCCCTTCCCCAGCACCGCCCTTCCGACCCGGCGCCTCGGCGACTCCGAGCTCGGGGTCTCGACCGTCGGGCTGGGTTGCAACAACTTCGGCCGCCGCCTCGGCCTCGACGGCACCGCGGCAGTCCTCCACGCTGCGCTCGACGCCGGCATCACCCTCTTCGACACCGCCGACATCTACGGCGACGGCAACAGCGAGCGGCTGATGGGAGAGGTGCTCGAGGGGCGCCGCGAGGAGTTCGTGCTGGCGACGAAGTTCGGCATGGAGATGAGTGGCGCCGAGGGCGCCCCCGATGCGCCCCGCGGCTCGCGCGAGTACATCCGCTGGGCGATCGAGGGCTCGCTGCAACGGCTTCGCGTCGGGCGGATCGACCTCTACCAGTACCACCAGCCGGACGGGATCACTCCGCTCGAGGAGACTTTGACCGCGCTGGACGAGCTGGTCGGGGAGGGCCTGGTCCGTGCGATCGGCTGCTCCAACTTCAGCGCTTCGCAGCTCGAAGAGGCCGAGCGGATCTCGCGGGAACGGGGATTGACGCGCTTCGTAACCCTGCAGAACGAATACAGCCTGCTGCAACGCGAGATCGAGGCCGAGGTGGCGCCCGCCTGCGAGCGGCTCGGCGTCTCGATCCTGCCCTACTTTCCACTGGCCAGCGGTCTGCTCACCGGCAAGTATCGGCGCGGTGAGCCCGGCCCGCAAGGCAGCCGCCTAGCCTCGCGCGGGCAGGCCGGCAGCGACGAGCAGTTCGACGTCGTCGAGGCGCTCGAAGCGTTCGCCCGAGAGCGCGGAGTCGGAATTCTCGAGGTCGCGATCGCCGGCCTCGCCGCGCAACCGGCGGTCGCCTCGGTGATCGCCGGGGCGACGCGCGCGGAGCAGGTCACAGCCAACGTCGCCGCGCTCGATTGGCAGCCAAGGGAGGGCGACCTGGCCGAGCTGGACCGGATCGCACCGCGCTGAACAAAAGGGCCGCCCAAGCTTGCGGCCTCTCGGTTCGCTCTGGTTGGCGCCGGCGTCGGGCGGGTTCCAGCGCTGGATTCCTGGGTCTCGCACGCTCCGCGTGGGCGTTTTGGCAGGACGGACTTTTGCCGCCGCAGGCCATGCGAACATATGTTCGTACCCGACCCCAGGAGACGAAGATGCCCCGATTCGACGCATTTGAAGACCTCGTAGGAAAGTGGCGCTGGCGGCTGCTCGGCGGCGACGGACGCGCCGTCGCGACCTCGGGCGAGTCGTTCGATTCCCACTGGCACGCGCTTAGGGCAGTCGAAAACGTCCGCGGCGTTGCCTCTGGAGCGATGATCTGCGGCGCCCCGGCCGACGGCGTCGGCGATGCGCTCGGGGCGATCATCGATCGCGAACTGGCTCATAGCTAGACGTTCGCGCCCGTTTGCAGCCATAAGCCGTTGTACGAAGTGGACAAGTTCGAAAAAACTGTCTGCCCTTGCAGACTTAAGGCCTCTCCGTCATTCGTCGATGCCCACCCCACGCCGGGCACTGGGCTCCGGATCCATTTTATTGACCGACTAGGGGAAGCAATGCGCTGGATCACCAAGAAAAGGGCGTTTGTCGCGCTCGGCTGCACCTGCGCGCTCGCGGTGGCCGGCGTCGCGTTCGCGTACTTCACGTCAAGCGGATCGGGCACAGGCACCGCGACTGCCGGCTCCAGCTCGGCGGTGACGCTGCACGCCACGATCTCATCGAGCCTCTACCCGGGCTCGTCCTCGCCGGTCTCCTTCACCGTCGACAACCCCTCCTCGGGCGTCCAGCGGGTCGGCACCGTCAGCCTCGCCAGTATCTCCGTCGACGGGGCGCACTCGAGCTGCAGCACCGCGATCACTGGCGGCAACCCCGACTTCACGATGGCGGCCGTCCCCGTAAACCAGGTGATCAACCCTGGCAACGCCCAGAGCGTCGCCGCCACCGGGACGCTGACGATGAACGAAACGGGCACCAATCAGGATGCCTGCCAGGGTGCGACGCTGACGCTGCACCTGACCAATAACTGATCCCGAAAGGGCTGACGGGGGCAATGCGCACCACTCGCGGCGTGGCCGCCGTGCTAGCCGCAATCGCCGGCCTTGGCGCCGTCGCATACGCGGCTGTGCCGAAGGGCCCCGCCCCTGGGCGCGCTCCCCAATCGGAGCGGGCCCAGGGAGCCGGGTCGCCGTCTCGACCGAAGATCACGATGCACCCCGACAGGCTTGCGACATCGACCAGCGCCAAGTTCGGCTTCAGCGTTCGCGCCAGCAAGCCGCGATTCCAGTGCCGCCTCGACAGCCACTCCTGGAGCGCCTGCCAGGCGCCGGCCGTTTTCAGCAAGCTGGCCTTCGGCAACCACAGCTTCTCGGTGCGGGCGCTTGGTGCCCGGGGGAAGCCCGGCGGCGCGGTCCGCTTCCGCTGGCGCGTGCTGGAGCCGATGGACTTCTCGATCGTGCCGCAGCTCGCCGGCCTCGGCCCCCTTTACCCGGGCGCCGCGCCGCAAGCGTTGCCGCTGACGATCGCAAACCCGAACCCGGTGCCGATCCTCGTCACCAGCCTGCAGGTCAGGGCGACGGCCGATCCGGCCGGTTGCGCCAGCGCCGACAACCTCGTTCTCTCCGCCTCGAGCGCCTCCCGCACGGCCCCGATCAAGGTGCCGGCAAGCGGATCGGTGAGCCTTCCCTCGCCGGGAGCCTCCGCCCCGTCGATTCAGCTGCGTGACCTGCCGGTAAACCAGGACGCCTGCCAGCGAAGCCAGTTCCCGCTCTCGTTCTCCGGGACGGCCCGGGGATGAGACGGCTGCTTTCGGACAGCATCGCCGGCGTCGCGATCTTCGCCCTGCTCGCCATGGTCGCGACCGGCACCGCCGTCGCCTACTTCACCACGACCGGTGTCGGCGACAGCGCGCCGAAGGGCATCTCACAGCTCGCCAAACCGACGCTCACCGCGACGGCACAGGCCGGCGGAGCCGTCATCTTGTCCTGGGACGCCGTCACGGCCCCGGGGCCGGGCGCTGTCACCTACTCCGTCTCGCGGGATGGCAAAGGCGCCGGCGCCAGCTGTTCCTCGAGCCTCGTCGTGACGACCTGCACCGACAGCGGGCTCGAACCAGGCACCTATTCCTACATCGTCACCGCCAAATGGCGCTCCTGGAGCGTGATCAGCTCGGCGAAAGCAGCGACGATCACGGTCGGGCCAGCCCATCACCTCGTTCTCGGCGCCGTCTCGCTGACGCCGGCCGCCGGCGCCGCCGACAACCTGACGATCACCGCGAAGGACGCAAAAGGGAGCACGGTCACCACCTACGCCGGCTCGCACAACCTCACCTTCAGCGGCGCCACGGCCAGCCCCAACGGGACCGCACCGACGGTCGCCGACAGCTCCGGCGCGGCTACCGCCTTTGGAGCGTCCACCGCGCTCAGCTTCAGCGCCGGCGTCGCCACCGTCACCGCCTCCACAAACGGCGCGATGAAGCTCTATGCGAGTGGCAAAGCCAACCTGGAAGCGAGCGACGGCACGATCTCGACCGTGACGCCGCTGGCAGTGACGGTGGCGCCGGCCACGGCGGGCAAATTCGCCCTCACGGCCGCCACCGCCACGCCCACCGCAGGCGAAGCCGACAACCTCACGATCACCGCCCTGGACCCCTACGGCAACTTCGCGACCGGGTACACCGGCTCCCACAGCCTCACCTTCTCCGGAGCGACGGTCATCGGCACGAACAAACCGACCGTTTCCAACAGCTCCGGCACCGCGATCGCCTTTGGAACCGCCACCGCGATCACCTTCACCGCCGGCGTCGCCACGACCTCCTCGTCCAGCAACGGTGCGATGACGCTCTACAAGGCCGAGTCGCCGAGCATCGCCGTCAGCGACGGCACGATCGCGAGCGCGGCGCCGGCGGCGGTGACGGTGGCACCGGCGGCAGCGTCCAAATTCGCCTTGACGGCCGCCAGCACCACCCCCACGGCCGGTGAAGCCGACAACCTCACCGCAACCGCCCAGGACACCTACGGCAACACCGCGACCTCATACACCGGTTCGCACAGCGTCACCTTCTCCGGAGCCTTGGCCGGCCCCGGCGGCACCGTGCCCACGGTGTCGGACTCGGCCGGCGCCGACGTCGCCTTCGGCAGTGCCACCACGATCCTCTTCAGCGCCGGTGTGGCCACGGCCACCGCCGGCCAAAACGGGGCCATGAAGCTCTACAGGAGCGGCTCGACCAGCGTCAAAATCAGCGATGGCGCTCTGCTCACACCCACCGCCCTGGTCGTAACCGTCGCCGCCGCGTCAGCGGCGAAATTCACCCTCTCCGCCTCGCTGACCAGCATGACCGCCGGCGGCTCTTCCAACATCACCACCACCGCCTTCGATTCCTACGGCAACGTCGCGACCGGCTACGCCGGCTCTCGCAGCCTCACCTTCTCAGGCGCGACGGTCATCGGCTCGAACAAACCGACCGTCTCCAACAGCTCGGGCACGGCAACTGCCTTCGGGACCGCGACGGCGATCACCTTCACGGCGGGCGTCGCCACCGTCTCCTCCACCAAGAACGGCGTGATGAAGCTCTACGACGCCGAGAAAGCGAGCATCGGCGTGAGCGATGGCTCGATCTCGAACGAAGTCCCACTGGTGGTGACGGTGGGCCCCGCCGCCGCGGCGAAACTGGTGCTCGCCGCGGCCGCGACCGCCACCGTCGCCGTCGCCAGCAACTCCACCACGACCGCCCAGGACACCTACGGCAACACTGCGACCTCATACACCGGTTCGCGCAGCATCACCTTCTCCGGAGCCGTGGCCGGTCCGAACGGCACCCTCCCGACCGTCTCCGACTCCTCCGGCGCGAACATCGCCTTCGGCACCGCGACGCCGATCGAATTCAGCGAAGGAGTCGCAAGCGTCTCGGCTGGGAAAAACGGCGCGATGAAGCTGTACAAGTCCGGCGCGACCAGCATCAAAGCAAGCGATGGCACCTTCACCACGGCGACCGTCTCAGTCACCGTCACCGCGGCGGCGGCCTCCAAATTCGGGCTTGCCGCCGCTACGACCACGCCGGTCGCGGCCGCCAACGACAGCCTCACGATGACAGCGGAAGACCCTTACGGCAACACGGCAACGACCTACGCCGGAGCCCACAACCTGACCTTCTCAGGAGCCTCGGCCAGCCCAAGCGGAACCCTTCCGACGGTCGCCGACAGCGCCGGCACGGCATTCAACTTCGGCGAAGCAACCGCGATCGCCTTCACCAGCGGCGTCGCCACGGTCGTCTCCTCGACGAAAAACGGCGCGATGAAGCTCACCCGGGCGGGCGCCGCGAACATCACCGTCAGCGACGGCTCGATCTCCGATCCGACCCCCCTTGCGGTGACGGTCTCGGCGGGCGCGGCAGCGAGATGGGGCCTGACCAGCGTCAGCGTCAGCGCCGGCACCCTTGCCCCCACCTGCGTCTTCACGTGCACGCTGACCGGCATCGGCAACAGCGGCACGGTCACGGCCAAGGTCGCCGTCACCGACAGCGTCGGCAACACGGCCAGCGCGGTCGGCACCGGCCACGCCGCCAAAATCACCACCAATGGCGGCGGCACGATCGGCGGCACTCCGCTGGCCATTCCAAGCACCGGCGCCGCCGAATCGGCGACGACGTTCACCTACACCTCGAAATCGTCAGGCGCCTTCAGCGAAATCGTCACCGTCGCGGCTTCGACGGGCACCGCCTACACGCCGGCAACGCTCACCGCGAGCAATTAGCGGCGGGCGGGCGGGCGGGCGGCAATTCCTAGCGGACGCGGCGTCCCTCCTCCGTCCCTTTCTCGAGCAACCCTGCGACGGCCCCGGCGAGCCGCTTGCCCTGGGCGGTGAGGACGTACTCGGTGTGCGGCGGGCGACCCGGGACGAGACGACGTTCGACTATGAGTGCGGCCTCGAGCTGCTCGAGGCGCTCGGAAAGCGTCGTTGGCGAGACCCCCGGAAGCGACTGCCGGAACTCGTTGAAACGAGACGCGCCGCTGGCGCAGGCGTAGATCGTCGCCAGCGTCCAGCGGCGCTCGAGCAGGGTCGCCGTCGCCCGCAGCTCGGCGGGGACCGGGGAGCAGCTACGACATCGCGGCGACATTGGCGCCGTTCTCCGCCGGCTCGAGGGCGCGCTCGAAGACCTCGCCGATGCTCATCACCGGATGGAAGGTCATCTGCTCACGGACCTCGTCGGGCACCTCATCGAGATCGCCGCGGTTGCGCTCGGGCAGGATCACCTCGGTCAGGCCGGCGGCATGGGCGGCGAGCACCTTCTGCTTGAGGCCGCCGATCGGCAGCACCCTGCCCTGCAGGGTGACCTCGCCCGTCATACCGACCGTGTGCTTGACCGGCCGCCCGGTCAGCAGCGAGACCAGCGCCGTCGTCATCGCGGTGCCGGCGCTGGGGCCGTCCTTGGGAATCGCGCCCGCCGGCACGTGCAGGTGGAACTCGCGCTGGAAGCGGGCCGGGTCGATTCCCAGCTCGTCGCTGTGCGAGCGCACGTAGGAGAGCGCGATCCGCGCCGACTCCTTCATCACGTCGCCCAGCTGCCCGGTCAGGACGAGGCCTTTGTCGCCCTCCATCGCCGTCGCCTCGATGAAGAGGACGTCGCCGCCGGTCCCGGTCACGGCCAGGCCGGTCGAGACGCCGGGAATCGCGGTGCGCTCGACCGACTCCTGGAAGAAGCGCTGGCGCCCCAGAGCGTCGTGCAGGGCATTGGCATCGACCACGATCGGCTTTGCCGCTTCGCCGGAGGCAATCCTAGTCGCCGCCCCGCGCAGCAGCTTGCCCAGCTCGCGCTCGAGCTGTCGCACGCCGGCCTCACGGGTGTACTCGGAGATCACGCTGCGCAGGATCTCGTCGCTGACCTCGACCTCGTCGTCCTCCAGCCCGTTGCGCCTGAGCTGGCGTGGCAGCAGGTAACCGCGGGCGATCGCCTCCTTCTCAGCGGTCGTGTAGCCGTCGAAGGCGATCGTCTCCATGCGGTCGAGCAGCGGCGCCGGGATCGTGTCGGTGAGGTTGGCCGTGGCCAGGAAGACGACCTCGGAGAGGTCGACCTCGACGTCGAGGTAGTGGTCGCGGAACGAGTGGTTTTGGGCCGGATCGAGCACCTCCAGCAGCGCCGCCGAGGGGTCGCCGCGCCAGTCGGCGCCGACCTTGTCGACCTCGTCGAGCAGGATCACGGGGTTCATCGTGCCGGCGTCGCGCAGGGCGCGGACGATCCGTCCCGGCAGAGCCCCTATGTAGGTGCGCCGGTGGCCGCGGATCTCGGCCTCGTCGTGCAGGCCGCCGAGCGAGATGCGGACGAACTCGCGCCCGAGGGCGCGGGCGATCGACTCGCCGATCGAGGTCTTCCCTGTGCCGGGCGGCCCGACCAGGGTGAGGATCGCGCCGTTGGCGCGGCTCTCGTCCTCGATGCCGCGCTCCTCGCGCAACTTGCGCACGGCGATGAACTCGGTGATCCGCCGCTTGACGTCGTCCAGGCCGGCGTGGTCGGCGTCGAGCACGTCGCGCGTGTGGGTCGGATCGAGCCGCTCCTCAGAGCGCTTCGACCACGGGATCGCGATCAGCCAGTCGAGGTAGCTGCGAATCATCGACGACTCGGGTGATTGCTCCCCCTGGCGCTCGAGCCGGCGCAGCTCCTTCTCGGCCTGCTCGGCAACCGCCTCCGGCATCTCGGCCTCGGCGATCTTGCGCTCGTACTCGTCGATCAGGCTGCCCTCGTCCTCGCCCAGCTCTTTGCGGATCGACTCCATCTGTTTGCGCAGGAAGTAGTCGCGCTGCTGCTTCTGCGCGCCGGACTCGACGTCGTCGCGGATCTTGCTGCGAACCTGCAGCTCGGCGAGGCGCTCGCGCTGCAGCTCGACCGCGATGCGCAGCCGCTCGGTGACGTCGACGGACTCCAAGAGCCGCAGCTTCTGCTCGACCCCGATGTCGGGGCTGAAGCCGGTGGTGTCAGCGAGCGCGCCGGGCTCCTCGACCGAGCGCAGGAAGGCGGCGATGCGGCCGTCGTCGCCGCGCAGCTCGAGGATCTCTTCGACCACGGCGCGGTATTCGCGCGCCAGCTCCTGCGTGTGCTCATCGTCGGGATGACCGTCGCGGATCTCCTGCACGTCGATCCGCAGCGCGTCCGAGTCGCCCGCCTCGGCGGCGCCGGCGATGCCGCGATGCAAGCCGACCACGGTGGCGACCGGGCCGCCACGGCGCGAGTGGCCGCGCTCGATCACTTCGGCGACGACGCCGACGCGGCCGAACTCACCATCGCTACGGGGCAGCAGGAAGACGCGCTCCTCGTCGCCGACGTCGATCGGCAGGGTCGCGGTAACGGTGGGGAAAACGATCGTTTCGTCCAGCGGGATCAGCAGGTAGGCCATAGCTAAGTCCAATTTCTGTAGTTAGTCTCAGAACAGGATAGCGCGACTGTTGAATGGGCCCAGATCGCAGATCCCGCCGAGGTGCAACGCGTTACGGCTCAGTGCGATGAACAGCGCGTTGCACCTCGGGTGGGACGATGAAATGCAACGCGTTACGGCTCAATGCGATGAACAGCGCGTTGCACCTCGAGTGGGACGATGGAATCGAGCTTCAGGGTGTGATGACGGAGCGGGCGCCGGCCGCGCGCACGGCGGCTGAGAGCGTTTCGATGTCGTAGGCGCCGTCGTGGCGCTGCTCGTTGACGAAGAAGGTCGGCGTGCCGGTGACCCCGCTGATGTCGGCTGAGTCGACGTCCTCCTCCACGCGCGGCGCGTAGGCGTGTCGGCGCAAGTCCTCGTGGTAGCGCTCGATGTCGAGGCCGAGCTGTTCGGCGTAGTCCTGGAGGTCTGGTGGTCGCAGCTCGCCCTGGTGGTCGAGCAGCAGGTCGTGCATCTCCCAGAAGGCCCCCTGGGCGGCGGCGGCCTCGGAGGCCTCGGCGGCGAAGTCGGCGTTTGGGTGGACGTCGGAGAGCGGCAGGTGCCGCCAGACGTAGCGGACGTCGCCGAAGTCGGCCAGCAGCTCGCGCACCACCGGCTCGGCCCGCCCGCAGTAGGGGCACTCGAAATCGCCGTACTCGACCACCGTCACCGGCGCCTCGACCGGGCCGCGCAGGTGGTCGCGCTCGGGATCGACCGGCACGGCGAGGTCGACGAGCGTTTCCGAGCTGCCGAGCAGGGCGCGGATACGGGCCCGCCTGGGCAGCATCGCGGTGGCGCGGAAGACCAGCCAGGTCAGGGCCGAGGCGGCGAGGGCCGCGCTCAGCACGCCGAGCTTCGCCTCGCGCAGCTCGATCCCCTTGAAGGCGAGGGCGGCGATCAGCAGCGAGACGGTGAAGCCGATCCCGGCGATCGCCCCGCCCCCGGCCGTGGCCGCCCAGCCGACCGGCGGGCGCAGCTTGCCGCGGCTCAGTTTTGCCACCAGCCATGAGGTCCCGGCGATGCCGACCGGCTTGCCGAGCACGTAGGCGATGATGATCCCCAGCGTCAGCGGCGAGGAGTACGCGCGCGAGAGGAAGTCGCCGTCGATCGCGATGCCGACGTTGGCCAGCGCGAAGAGTGGCACGATCACATAGCTCGTCCAGGGGTGGTAGAGCTGCTGCAGGCGAGCGTTGGGCGAGACGGCAGCCTGCAGCCCGGCGCTGGCGGATCGGGCCAGCTCGGGCGTCGGCTGCTCGCGAAAGCTGCGAAAGAGGTCCGTCGCCCGCTCCAGCTCACCGCGTCCCGCCGGGTAGGCCCAGGTGAGCAGGCCGACGGCGAGGCCGAGCACGACCGGGTCGACGCCCGACTCGAACAGCGCTACCCAGGCGACCGCGGCCAGCAGGAAGTAGACCAAACCGGGGCGGATCCGCAACGCGAGGGCGGTCAGGATCAGCCCGAAGACGCCGACCGAGATCAGCAGCGGCCCGAGGTCGACCTGGCCGCTGTAGGCGACAGCGATGACGAGCAGCGCCACCGCGTCGTCGACGACGATGATCGTCAGCATGAAGCCGCGCAGGCGGTCGGGAAAGCGCGGTCCGACCAAGGCCAGCATGCCTAGGGCAAAGGCGGTGTCGGTCGACATCGCCACCCCCCAGCCGTGCGCGGCCCCATCGCCGCTGTTGATGGCCAGATAGATCGCCACCGGCACCGCCATGCCGCCCAGGGCGGCCAGCACCGGCAGTGCCAGACGCCGGCGCTCGCGCAGCTCGCCGACGTCGAACTCGCGCCGCACCTCGAGCCCGACGACGAAGAAGAAGAACGTCATCAGGCCGCTGTTGACCCAGTCGCGAAGGCTCTGGGAGATGCCCGAGCTGCCGACATGGATCGAGAGCTGCGTGCGCCAGACGCTCTCGTAGGAGGAGAGGTCGAGGTTGGCCCAGGCGAGAGCCGCGACCGCGGCGGCGAGCAGGACGCTGGCGCTTCCCGTCTCGGTGGTGAGGAAGTCGCGCAGCGGCGCCTGCAGGCTGCGCGCCCAGGCGGTTCGCCCGCTGAAAGCCGATCGCATTCGGGAGCCACTCATCGCGGCTAGCTTTTCATTCCGGCTCGCTGGACCGACCATCTAGTCTGGGCGGGTGGCCGTCCCCACAAGCCGAGTGCTCTCGAACTCCCAGCTCGCGACGCTGCGCCAGCACGGCGAGGAGCGCACCGCCGAGCCCGGCGAGAAGCTGTTCGAGGTCGGCGACGCGACCTATCCCTTCATCGCGATCGTCGATGGTGAGGTCTCGGTGGTCGACTCCGCGGGCCGCGAGATCGTTCGCCACGGCGCCTCCGGCTTCCTCGGCGAGATGAACCTGCTCTCCGGGCAGACCGTCTTCCTCACCGCCGTCGTGACCGAGCCGATGCGCTACATCGCCGTCGACCGCGAAGTCCTGCGGCGGCTGCTCTTCGAGGACGGCTCGCTCTCGGACCTGCTGCTCTCCGCCTTCATCGAGCGCCGTGAGCTGCTCCAGCAGCGGCAGGGGATCGGGCTCGAAATCATCGGCCCGCGCGAGTCACCCGAGACGATGGGCACGCTTGATTTCGCCCGGCGCCTGCGCCTCCCACACACCTGGCTCGAACCCGGGGAAAGCGAGGAGGCGGCCGCCCTCGTCGAGGCTGCCGGTCCAGAGGACATCCCGATCGTTCGACTTCCGGGCGGCGCCGAGCTGCGACGGCCGAGCAACGGCCAGCTCTCGCGGGCGCTGGGAATCGGCCTGGAGCTCGAACAGCGCGAGGAAGTCGACCTGGTCGTCGTCGGCGGCGGCCCCGCCGGTCTCGGGGCGGCCGTCTACGGCGCCTCGGAGGGCCTCGACACCCTGGTGATCGAGAGCACCGTGCTCGGCGGCCAGGCGGGCACCTCGCGCCGGATCGAGAACTACCTCGGCTTCCCGGCCGGCATCAGCGGCTCCGAGCTGACCAGCCGCGCGGTCACCCAGGCGCGCAAGTTCGGGGCCCGCACGGCGACGCCCTACCGCGCCCGCGAACTGGAGCTCGGCGAGGGCCGGCATACGGTCAGGCTCGAGGAAGGCAACGAAATACTGGCGCGGACGGTGCTTCTCTCCACCGGCGCCGAATACAGGCGCCTGCCGGTGGCCGACCTCGCCGACTACGAGGGGATCACCGTCTTCTACGCCGCCGGCCCGCCCGAGGCCCAGCTCTGCGGCGGCCAACGCGTCGGCGTGGTGGGCGGCGGCAACTCCGCTGGGCAAGCCGCTGTCTGGCTCGCCCGCGGCGGCGCCCTGGTCACCCTCCTGCACCGCCGCGCCGACCTCGGCGAGACGATGTCCCACTACATGCTCGAAGAGCTCGAGCGCTACGGCGTCGCGGTCCGCGACCGCAGTGAAATCGAGGCCCTGCACGGCGAGAATGGCCACCTCGAAGCGGTCACCCTCACCGACGGCGAGCGCCTGCCGCTCTCCGTGCTCTTTCTCTTCCTCGGCGCCTCACCCTGCACCGATTGGCTCGGCGACGTGGTCGAGCGGGACGCCAAGGGGTTCATCCTGACTGGATCAGAAGCGGGCGCAGAAGGTTTGCTCGAGACCAGCGCCCCCGGCGTATTCGCCGCCGGCGACGTCCGCGCCGGCTCGATCAAGCGCTGCGCCACGGCGGTGGGAGAGGGCGCGACGATCGTCCGCTTCGTCCACGAGCACCTCTTCCCCCGACGCGACCTCCCTGTAAGCGAGCCTTCTAGCTGAGCTCAGGCGGGAGCGCTTTGGGGCCGTCGGGGTAGAGAGCCGCGAGCTGCTCCGGGGTCATCTCGAGGGTATTGGCGGCCTCGAGCGGCGCTCCGGTAACGAGCCAGAGCTGATCGGCGGCGGTGTCGTTGAACAGCTGACGAGTCGAATCGGGCTCGACCAGGACGCTGTCCAACGGCTCGAGCGTCAGCAGCTCGCCGTCGACGCGGATTCGTCCCGACCCCTCGAGCAGCAGGTAGAGCTCCTCCTGGTCGATGTGACGGTGCCGGGTCGAGGCCTGGCCCGGCTTCAGCCGCCAGAGCCTCGCGCCCAGCTGGCGCGCCTCGAGCTGGCGGCCGAGATCGGTGTTCGCGACTGCCATCTGGTTCGAGGGGCGCCAGAACGCCTCGGAGGCAAGCAGCTTGCGGTAGGCCACGGGTCCAGTCCAGCCGTACGCCTAGGGCTTCAGCACTACCCGGCCGAAGGCGTTCCTGCCCTCCAGGTACGCATGGGCCTCGGCCGCTTCGGCGAGCGGAAAGGAGCGGTCGATCTCGACCCGCAGCTCGCCGCGGGCGACGCGCTCGATCAACTCGGCGATCATCTGGTGGACCCGTGGGTGCTCGGAGATCAGTGCGCCGCCGAGGAAGACGCCGCGGAGGGTGTTGTTCTTCCCCCACAGGGCTTTGGCTTCGACGTCCGAGCCGGCCCGGCCGGCGACCCCGACACTGACGAGCGTGCCTCGATAGGCCAGCGCGTCGATGCTGTCGACCAGGTTCTTGCCGCCGACCGAGTCGAGCACGACGTCGACGCCTTGACCGCCGGTCAGCTCGCCAACCCGCTCGACAAAGCTCTCGCTGGCGTAGTTGATGCCGTGGTCGAGACCAAACGGCTTCAAGCGCTCCAGTTTCTCGTCGCTCGAGGCGGTCGAGATCACGGTCACGCCCGCCTGCGCCGCCATCTGGATCGCCGCCATCCCAACCCCGCCCGCGCCGGCATGGATCAACGCCGTCTGCCCGCGCTCGAGCTTCGCGGCCGTGAATAGGCACTCGTGCGCGGTGCCCAGCGCGACCGGGACGCACGCGGCCACCGCGGGATCGAGACCCTCGGGAATCGCCCAGGTCATCGCCGCCGGCACGACGCGCTTCTCGGCATGAGAGCCGTTGGCGTTCAGGGCCACCACTTTCTCGCCGATCGCAGGACTCTCGACGCCGTCGCCGACCTCGACCACCGTTCCTGCGCACAGATAACCGACGATGTGCGGGCTCGCCGGCGGCGGCGAGAGCGCCCGGGCGAGCAGATCGCCGCCCTCGATGCTGATCGCCTCGACCTCGACCAACACGCAGCCCTCGAAGCACTCCGGGTCGGGGACATCCGCGTAGCGCAGCACGTCCGGACCGCCGTTCTCGAATATCACCGCCGCCTTGATGGCTCGATCCTACTCGCTATGGAGCATCGTCCTGTTGCGGTAGGATATTCCTATGTCGAAAATCGCCTGGAGGGTCGAGGAGCTGGCCGCACAGCGGGGCTGGGGGGCGCGACAGCTCGCCGAGGAGACCGGGCTCGATCAGAAGACCGTGCGCAACATCCTTTCCGGCCGAGCGACGCGGGTCGACCTCAACACGATCGCCCGGTTGTCCCGGGCGCTTGGAGTGGGACCGGGGTCGCTCTGGGACGTCGATCCAGACTCAACCGGCGCCTGGGAGAGAACCGCGGGGGCCGCGGGCGACGCGCGACCCGGCGAGTTGGATGAGGTCCTCGCCGGACGCTGGCAGGAGCCCGATGCCGCTCTCGAGCGGGCCCTGCGCGCACCTTGACACGCTGCTACCTCGACACCAATTTCCTTTACGCGCACCTGCGATCGAAACGCGGCGGAGCACTGGGGCCGGTTGAGGCCTGGCGCGCCCAGGTATTGGACGAGCTGAACGGCGGCGGCGTAATCAGCGGCCTCGTCCTCGACGAGCTCGCTTACCGCCTCGTCCTGACCTGGCTGCGCGACGACGGCGATAGCGACCCGCTCTCGGCCTACCGAGTCGACCCCACCGGGGTAATGCGGACATCGCGTCGCCGCTTGACGGCGACATGGCGGGCGATCGACCGGCTCACGCTCGAGCTTCAATCCACCAACCACACGGTGATCGAAGCGGCAAAGTCGTTCATGGCGCGACCGGGGCTGGCGCCACGCGACGCCTTTCATGCGGCCCATGCGATCGAGGCCGGCTGCGAGCTCATCGCCAGCTCCGACGCGGGCTTCGATCGCCTCTCCGGCCTGCGGCGCCTGGCGCCATGAGCTGAGACGAGCCGCTACCGGCCGGCGACGTGCAGCTCGAGCGCGTGGATCTGGCTCTGGCCGTAGGAGCCGGTTTGGACGGGGCCGGCGGCGCTGATCAGATCGCCGGGGCCGGGCAGCGGATGGGGGCGCAGGCCCTTGCGAACGTCGATGGCGGTCAGCTCGGGGAGGGTGATCCCCTGCGGATCGATGACGACGAAGTGGGCGTCGCCGTCGCCGTCCGGGTCGACCCGCTCGACGTAGACGATCCGCCCCTCGGTGGTGCGGCAGCTGGGCAGGCTGGGATCACAGCGCGAGCGGGCGACTCGCTCGACCCCCTCGACCGCGGGCCTGTCGCGGTGCTTCTCGGCGGATGACTGGTCCGCCGCCACGGGCCTCTGGGCCTCGCCGTCGGTCGTGCCGCGGACGTCACCGCAACCCGAGACGGCGAGGAGCAGGACCACGCCGGCCATTGTCGCCAGCCAGATGACAGGAGGGCTGGCTACAGGGTCGGCATCCACCGCACACAAGCTACCCCTGTCCAGGGCGCTGACCTCCGGCTCCCGCGTAGCGCAGTGAGGCCGGGGTGTCGAGCAGCTCGCCCGTCTCGAGCAGGGTCTTGAGGCCGGAGAGGATCATCGGCCAGCCGCCCCAGAGTTCGGAGTTGGCCTCCGCGCCGAGCTGATCGTGGGTGACCGAGAGCCGGCAGGAGTTGCCGACGGGCTCGATCTCCCAGGTCACCCTCGACTCGCCTTCGCTCTGGACGTCCTCGCTCCAGAGGGCGGTGAAGCTCTGCACGAGGCGGCGCGGCGGCTCGACCTCGAGGTTGACGCCGCTGGCGACGTCGATCACCCCCGGGACCGCCGACCGGTACTCCGATCCGGGCTTCCAGTCGGAATCGGTACCGACGCCGAAGCTGTACTTCTTGCGCATCTCGCCGTCGGTGATCGCCTCCCAGAGGCGCTCCGGCGTCGTCTTGACGTAGATCTCGAACACGGTCATCGTGCCGCGCCCGCCGACCACGGTGTAGAGCTCTTCCTGGTTCATCGGTCTTCCTCCTCGATTTCGGTCTTGAGCTCGCTGAGCGCCGAGGCCCAGGGCTCCGCGTACTTGCTGACCCAGCGCTCGTAGAGCAGCCGGATCGGGACGGGGTTGAGGAAGTGGAGCTTCTCGCGACCGCGCTTGCGCGTCGTCAGCAGCCCCGCCTCCTCCAGCACTTTCAGGTGCTTCATCACGCCGAAGCGGGTCATCGAGACGCCCTCTTCGAGCTCTCCGAGCGTCTGTCCATCGCGCTCGAACAGGCGGTCTAGCAGCCCCCGCCGAGTCGGATCCGCCAGCGCCTTGAACACCTCGTCCATGGCCGAGATCATAGGTGACCCATTGGTCACCTGTCAAGCGGAGAGGCTACAGCGGCTCGAGGCGGGTCTTCTCCACACGGGCGAGCTTTGCCTTGAGGCGCGTGAATTCCTTTTCCTCGGTGGGAGTGCGTTTGTGGCCGCTGTAGGCGAGGTTTGCTTTCTCCAGCGGATCGGTCTCGAGGTCGTACATCTCCCACTGCGGCGGCTTGCGGTTCTTGACGTCGTAGTACTTGGCCAGCTTCCAGCGCCCTTCGCGGATGCCGACGATGTGGTTGGGCGGTTTCGGGTACGGCCCGTGGGACTGGCCCGACTGGTAGTCGTCGTAGGTGAAGACGACGTAGTCCTGGGTTGATTTCTTCGCCGACGGGTGCAGAACCAGCTTCGAGTAGTCGACTCCCTGCCAGTTGGCGCGGGCGCTTTTCGGCGCCGCGGCGAGGCTCGCCAGGGTTGGCAGAAAGTCGACATGGGAGACCAGCGCTTCGGTCTGGGCCGGCTTCGGGAAGAGCTTCGGGTTGGAGTAGACGAGCGGCACCCGCGTCGCCTCCTCGTAGAAGTTGAAGTTCTTCTGCCGCAGGCCGCCGTGGGTCAAACCCATCTCGCCGTGGTCTGCCGTGCGCACGATAAGGGTGTTATCGAAGAGCCCGGTCTCTTCGAGCTTGTCGAGAACGTTGACCAGGTAGCTGTCAGAAGAGCGCATCAGGTTGCCGTAGAAGTTCAGGTAGTTGCGCATCTGTTCCTTGTTTTTCGGCTTCCCCGTCAGGTTGAAGATGTTGAGGAATTCTTCCTGGGCCGTGGGCTTGGTCGAGAGGTCTTCTTCGGCCGTCTCGGGGGCGTGGATGCTTCCCTCCAACCAGGACTGGTCATAGCCGGCTTCGCCGAAGGATTTGCCCGGATAGAAGAGCACGTCGTGGGGGTTGACCACCGAGATCACCATGAAGAAAGGCTGCTGCTGCGCCGCGCTCGAACCGAGGTACTGCAGCGCGCCCTCGGTGCCATCGGCGACCGTGCCAACCTGGTCGATGAAGCGGCCGTCGTTGTCGATGAAGCCACCGCCGGCCTCGGGGACGCTCTGGTTGGCGCCGGCGTCGGGCGGGTTCCAGCGCTGGAAGCCGTACTTTTCGAGATCGGCCGGGACCGCGTCTTCCTTTTTCGCCGGCTTCGAGCAATGCCACTTGCCCTTGTAGACGACGTTGTAGCCGGCCGCCTTCATCACCGTGGCGAGGTTTTTCAGTTCCACCGGCAGTTCGACCTGCGGGTATTCGCCGGCCGGCATGTCTTCCTCGAGCGTGTACTTGACCCCATGCTGGGCGGGGAAGTAGCCGCTCATCAGAGTCGAGCGCGCCGGCGAGCACATGCAGGCGTTGGTGAAGGCGCGTTCGAAGCTGAGGCCGTGCTGGCGCAGCCGCCGCATTCCCGGCAGGTTCTGGCGCAGCCAGTTGGGTGGGAAGTGCTGGATCCCCCGCTCCTGGTCGGTGAGGAAGAGGACGATGTTCATTCCGGCGACGTCGCGCCGCTTGCCTTTCGCGGCGGCAAGGGCCTGCTCGACGCCGGCGCCCTGGGCGAGCAGCAGCGCCGAGGCGGCGGTGGCGCCGCTGCCGAGCAGCTGCTTGCGGGTCAGGCCGTCCTTGCGCTCATCCGATGGGCTCATTTGCTCCTCCGAAAGACGTCGACGGCGTTGCTGGCGAACGAGGTCGAGTAGAGATAGCGGCCGTCGGGGCTGAGCGCGATCGAGCTGACCCCGCGCAGGGCGCGGGCGCGCGTGCAGCCGGGAACCGAGCGGGGGGCAAGGCAGCCCGCGCGACCGGCCAGCTGGTTGACCGTGCCGGACTTCTTGCCGCGCTCGAGCACGTCGATCGCGCCGGTCGCGAACGCGGCCACGTAGACGTTGGCTCCATCCGGGGAGATCGTCAGCCCCTCGGGCGCGACGAGCGCGCGGCCGAAGGAGCAACCGGTGGCGCGCAGGTAGACCAGGCAGCCGGCGGTGCCTTTCCTCTGCGTCAGGGCGCCGGAGGGCGAGCGGCCAAAGGAGGTGATGCTGTCGCTGAACAGGGAGGTCACGTAGACGTCACCGCCTGGGTTGAAGACAACCGCGTTGGCGCCGCTCAGCTGGACCCCGGCGGCGCAGCCGCTCAGCGCGCTCTCGACGATGCAGCCACTGCCGTCGGTCGCCTGGGTGAGCGTGCCGGTCGACTGATCGCGCGCCAGCACCGCCACCGCGTTGGAGAGGGCGCTCGCGACGTAGACGTTGGCCCCGTCGGCGCTGATCGCCATCCCCTCCGGGGCGCCCAAGGCGATGCCGGTGGTGCAGCCGCTGATCGCTTCGGCGATGCAGCCGGTGCTGTCGCCGGGCTGGGTCAGCGCGCCGCTGGCCCGGTCACGATCGAAGACGGCGACCGCGTTGCCGAAGAAGGAGCCGACGTAGACGTTGGTACCGCTGGGACTGACGACGACGACGTCCGGCCCGACCAGCGCCCGGCCGCTTGCGCAGACCGGCACGGGCAAACCCGAGGTGCACCCCGCGGCGCCGGGGAGCTGGCTCAGCGCCCCGGTCGAGCGGTTGCGATGGAAGACGCTGATCGTGTTGCTCCCCCGCGAGGTCGCGTAGACATCGAGGCCGTCAGGACTGATCGCGACAGAGTTCGGACCGTCGAGCCCAACGGCGGTTGCGCAACCGCCGCCTTTGGCAGCGATGCAGCCGCCCGTGCCCGGCGGCTGCGTCAGCCTGCCGCTGTCGGGATCGCGCTTGAAGATCGCGATCGCGTCGCTTTTCGAGGCGGCGACGTAGACGTTCTTGCCGTCCGGGCTGACGACGATCGCGCGGGAGCCCATGAACGGGCCCGGACCGGCGAGCGCGCGGGCGGTCCCACAGCCACCGGGACGCGCCGAGCGGTCGACCAGGCATCCATGCGCTCCCCCCAGCTGCGACAGGGCGCCGCTTTGCGGCGCTGGCTGGTGATGGCGCTGCGGGGCGGGGGCGCCGAGCGCGCTCGGCGACAGCATCAAGGCGGCGAGCACAGCCAGGGCGATGGGGCCACGCGTCGCGAGGTGAAAGTGCCGGTGCCGGACAAAGAAGCGCATGCGCCGCGAGCGTATTCGGGCCCGCGGACGCCGCTCGCTCGCAGGTTTGATCCCTTCGGCTTCCACCCGGGTACTCGAAAGCTTGAGCGCAACGCCACCGAAAGGACTGCAAGCACAATGGCCACCTCACTTGACGGAAGCGTCGCCCTCATCACCGGCGCCAGCAGCGGCATCGGCGAGGCCACCGCGCGGGCGCTGGCAGCCCAGGGAGCCATGGTCGCCGTGGCGGCGCGCCGCCTCGAGCGGCTGGAGCGACTGGCCGCGGAGATCGGTGGCGATGGCCACACCGCCCTGGCGATCCAGTCCGACATCACCGACCAGGAGCAGGCGGTCGGGGCCGTCCAGCGCACCGTCGATGAGCTGGGCCGCCTCGACATCGTCGTCAACAACGCCGGCCAGATGCTGCTCGGTCCGATCGAGGACGCGCCCACCGAGGAGTGGGACCGGATGATCGACCTCAACCTCAAGGGCTTGATCAACACCACCCACGCGGCCCTCCCCCATCTGCTCTCAGCCGTGGAGAGCTCGCCGCGAGGCTGCGCCGACGTGGTCAACATCAGCTCCGTCGCCGGGCGGATCGCCCGCGCCGGCTCGGGCGTCTACAACCTCACCAAGCACGGCGTCGGCGCCTTCAGCGAGTCCTTCCGCCAGGAGTTCGCCAGACGCAGGGTCCGCTCGATAGTGATCGAGCCCGGCGCCGTCGACACCGAGCTCACCGATCACATCCGCGAGGGGATAAAAGAGCAGACTCGTGAACGCTTCGCCGACATCCAAACCCTCGACGCGGCCGACATCGCCGACGCGATCTCCTACGCGGTGACCCGCCCCTGGCACGTCTGCCTCAACGAGGTCCTGATCCGGCCGACCGAGCAGACCGGCTGAGCAGGGGCCGGCGGAAGACCATATGGCCTCGATCACGACGATCGGCGTCTACGGCTTCGACCGCGACTCCTTTCTCCAAACCCTGAGCGATGCCGGGATCGACCTCCTGCTCGACGTGCGCCAGCGACGGGGCGTACGGGGCAGCGAGTACGCCTGGGCAAACGCACGCCGCCTGCAAGCGGCTCTCGCGGAGGCGGGCGTCCGTTACACCCACCTCAAGGAGCTGGCGCCGACAACCGAGCTTCGCCAGCTGCAGTACCGAGAGGACGAGAGGCGCGGCGAGGGCAAGCGCTCGCGGACGGTTCTGGCGCCCGAGTACGCGCGTCGATACACGGAGGAGATACTCGCGCGCGCCGACCTCGGCGCGGTGGTGCGATGGATTGGCACGAGCTCGGCGGCGCTGCTCTGCGTCGAGCGCGACCCCGAGGCCTGCCACCGCTCGCTGATCGCAGCGCGGCTGCGGCGCGACTGGGGCTTCAGTGTCGAGCATCTGCGGCCGGTGTCATCAGCGCAACGGGAACCGTGAGGCCGGCCGAACGACGCAGGGAGGCGATGCGACGGCCGGGCTGGACCGCCGGCCGGACCTCGCTGACCCGATCGCCGAGCGCGGCGACGCTGGCGTCGAGATCGGCAGCGACGAAGGCAAGCCCCCAAAAGAAAGCGGGCCGATCTCCACCAGCGCGCTCGGTCGCCTCGGCAGGCTCCTGGACGACCTCGAGGATGTTGGCGCCAAGGCGGAAGAAGGCCTGGCGGGGCGCGCCAGCGGGAGTCGCCTCCTCGCGGACGCGGCGCAGGTCGAGGCCGGCGCCCTGCAGCGCCGCGACGGTGCGATCGAGCGCGGGCGTGATCGCGACGATGTGATCGAGGCCGGTGACGCCGTTGGGATGCGCCGGCCCTCCGCGAGGCGGCTCGCCGTCCGACGAGGTCGTCGCCAGGCCGTCGAGATTGGCCGTCCCGACGCCGCACAGCGACCAGCCGACCAAGCCCTTTCCCGCCGCCGGGCCCGCCAGGCGGATCCGCACATCGCCGACGACGCAGGCGTCCCCGGCGACCGAGAAACCCAGCGCCGCCCAGGCCTCCGGCGCGTCGGCAACCGTCAACTCCTCGACCGTCGGCATCGCCCAGACCATAGAGACGATCCCTCGTCAGCCGACTGGTCGATTCACCCACCATGGTGTCGTCAATCGACCAGTCGGCCGAACTCTCGGCGCCCTTAGGGCTTGCTCAGGGACCGGTTGAGGAAGTCGACCTGTTCCTGCTTGCGCATTATCTGGTGCTCGAGCATGTGCTCCAGGGCCTCGGAGCGGCCCTCTCTACCGGTTGGCTCGATTGCTTCCTGCAGAGCTTCGATCCCTTCCTCCTCGCAGCGGGCCAGCCAGGCGATCGCGCCCGCCGCCTCGGCCTCGAAGCGCAGCGGGGCGACCTCCGTCGTCGGCTCGCCGCCGAAGGCGATGACCTTCTCGATCAGCCGCCTCGCCCCACTCAGCTCTTCGTCGCCGAACCCGGTCAGCTTCGCGCCCAGCGCCTGCGCCTCCAGCCCGGTCAGGCTGGAGGCGACAATCGAGTACTGCAGGGCGGAGCGATACTGGCGAGCCAGAGCGGCGTTGAGGCGCTCGATCGCCTCCGCCTCGTCGAGCGTCTCCCCGGATGGCATCTCAGCTGCCGCTCGTATCGCCGTTCTTGCGGGCCTGCTTGGCCGCGGAGGCGGCGCCTTTCAGCCGCTCCGCCTCCCGCTGCGCGCGGACCGCGGCCTCTTTGGTTTCGATGCTCTCTTCCTTTGCCTCGATCTTCTCCAGCTGCGCCACCTTGTCGCGTTTGGCGTTGGCTTTTTTCACTTTCGCCGACGTTTTCGCCGCTTTCTGCTTGCGGTCCGCTGTCGATTTGGCGGCCCGCGACTCGCGCTCGCGTTGGCGCTGCTCTGCTTTGCGGCGTTTCTCCGCGGCTTTCCGCCTCGCCTCAGCCTCGGCCTCGGCGGTCTCCTCGGCCGCCTCTTCGACGTTGCGGGCCGCCTCCCGCTCGCGCAGCTCCGCCTCCTCCTGGAGGCGCGCGGCGCGCTCACGCTGCCTCGTGGCCAGAGAAACCTGCCGTCCCTCCCGGGCGAGCTCCTCGTCGCGGAAAAGGGTGCCGGTGGCACTGCGAACGCCGCCCTCGATCCGGTCCAGCGCACGCTTCGCGGAAGACTCCGAGCCGCCGGTCACGTCGAGAGCGACATCGAGGGGCGCTCTGGCCAGCTTCAGCGAGCGGTCGAAGATCCGCTTGGGCACGGTGTGCATGGTCATCAGTCCTTCTCCTTGGGGTCGATCGCGTCGGCCGCTTCTTCGGCGCGGCGGGCCGCCTGCTTCAGATCGCCGGCAGCCCGTCTCTCGCCGCTCTGCTCGGCAACAACCTGGCGCTTCTCGCCCTCGGCCCGGGCTTCCTCCGCCCGGCGCTCGCGCTCGGCCGCCGTGACCTCCGCCTCGGCGGCGCGCTCAGCCTCGCGCCTCTCCGCGGCGAGCTTGCGCTCCGCCTGCTCTTCAGCCGCGATCTCGTTGGCCTGGAGCTCGACCTCGCGTCGCTCAGCTTCGGTCTCGGCCTTCTCCTGCTCCAGCTCGGCCTCCTGCTCCTTCTGCGCCGCCTCAGCGGCGAGCTCCGCCGCGTCGCCCTCGGCCTCGCTTTGAACCTGCTGCAGCCGGCCCTCTCGCTGCAGGTCTTCCCGGCCCAAGGTCGCGCCGGCGAGCTCCTTTGCCCGGCCCGTCAACTTGCCCAGCGGGCCGCCGACGGTTTGCTTTCGCTCACTCATCACTGTCCTCCATTTGGGGGTTCGCTAGTCCTCCCTCGTACCCAGATCGGCCGCGAGCCAACCTGAAGCTTGGTCAGGCAAGGAAGGCTCGGTCAGGCGAGAAAACTCGATTCAGGCGAGAAAGTCCGGCCTTTCCCTCAACAGAGCTGATCGAGCCTCTTGCCGCTGATCACCGATTGTGGCTGCTCGGCGACGACGTCCGAGCCTGCACGCGCCTGCTCGTCGCGGCGCTTGATCAGCAGCCACTGCGGCTTCTCGCCCGGGCGCGTGCGCTGCAGGGCGAAACCGCCGCTGAGCTTCTCGCCGTGCAGGACGAAGACCGCGTGCCCGCGCTCGAGCGCCTCTGGCCAGGCGACCCGGCCGCCCTGCTCGTAGTGGCCGCGATCCCAAACGATCACGCCGCCCTCGCCAATCGGGCCCTCGAACTCGTTATGCGAGATCGAGTGGTCCTCGACCTCGACGGCGAGGCGCTTGACGGCGGGGTCCATAGAGGGCCCCTTGGGGACGGCCCAGGACCGCATCATCCCCTCCACCTCCAGGCGCAAGTCGAAGTGATGGGCGGTGGCGGCGTGCTCCTGGACGACGAAAGCGCCGGCGCTGACGCCGCGGATCGCGAACTGCTCGTGGCCCTCCGGCTTGACGCTCTCCGTCCTCACCCCGGCGACCCGAGCGGCCGGCGGGCCGTCGCGCAGAAACGAGACCAGCCCCTCGACCGCCGGCTCTGGACCCTCGGCATGGACGAGCGCCTCGCCGTCCTCGCCATTTCGCACCCAGCCCATCACTCCAAGCCGGCGCGCCCGCTGCAACGTCGCGTCGCGAAATCCGACGCCCTGGACCGCGCCCTCCACCACCGCCCGCACCGCCGTCGCCTCTTTATCCGCTCGCTTTGCCACAGGATCATCTGGCCCGAAGTCGTGGCTCTCAGCGACGGCGGAGGCGAAAGTGGAAGACGACCGGCGTCGGGTCGACGTTGCCGGCTGGATCGGCCGCGACGACGCGAAAGGTATGCCGGCCAGGCCGCACGACGTAGGTCCGCGGTGAGATGCAGATCCGGAAGGGACGGCCGTCGAGGCGACAGCGGAAGCGCGAGCCGGCCTCGCTCGAAGTGAAGCGGAAGGAGACGCGGCGGCGGCCCGTCCGGGTGACCAGCAGCTTGCGCGGGTGAGCGCCGAGTCGTGTCCGCGGCGGCTTGGTGTCGGGGCGCGGTTTTGGCGGTGGAGGCGGTTCGGGCGGCAACGGCGGCTCGGGCGGCGGCAGGTTGAAGTTGTCGCGGGCGGCTTCGATCACGATCTCGCATTCGATCGGTGGCGGATCGCCGAATTTGGCGAAGTCGACGATCGCGCGGTCGGCATCGGCGCCGCAGTCGATCACGGCGTCGGCATCGGAGGCGTTGGCGAGGATCAGGTCTTCGCCCGCACCCGAGCGGTAGGTGTCGGCGCCTTCGTGCCCGAGCAGTTGGTTGGCGCCAACGTCGCCGTAGAGGGTGTCTGGCGAGCCGCTGCCCTCGAGGTCCTCGACGCCCTGCAGGGAGCCGAGCGAGCCGCTCGCGCAGCTCGGCGTTTCCGACCCGGTAGGCCGCCCCGCCAGGCCGCTGGCGAGGTTGGCGCCCACCCCTTCTTTGAACTTCGCCCAGGAAGCGTTGTCGCGGCCTTCGCCACCGTCGACGGTCGAGCCTTCGCAGACGGAGTTGGAGAGGAAAAGATCGTTGCCGGCTTCTCCGAACAGCGCGTCGTCGCCTTTGTTGCCGACGACGGCGTCGTCACCGCCGTGAGCGTGCAGGGCGTCGTCGCCCGGTCCGTCGACGAGGATGTCGTCGCTTTCGTTGCCGGTCGAGATTTCGTCGTCGCCTTCGCCGCCGAGGGCGATCAGCGTGGTCGGCCCCGGCAGCCCTTCGGCGCGGATGTCGTCGGCGCCGCCGAGCCCGGCGACGAGCAGCGAGTCGAGCGGCCCCGCCAGCGTGCAGACCGCGGTGGTGCTGTTCGGCAGCGTGCAGCCGGAGGCGGCCGGCGGCGCCTGGATGGAGCTGCCGCCGCTCAAGTGCATGGTCACCGCTTCGCCCGGCCCACCGCCGGTCGAGTCGAGGGTCAGGCCGTCGTTGCCACCGCTGCCGAGCAGGTAGAGTTCGGTGTAGCCGGCCGCGCCTTCGGTCATCGAGCCGACGCTGACTTCACTCGTTTTGCGCACGGCGACAGGCCCGTTGCTTTCGGTTTTCTCGCAGGCGGGGTTGCTCCCGCCGCCAACGCAGTCGTCGCCATCGGCGCCGCCGTTGAGCGTGGTCCCGGCGCCACCGGCTTCGAGCACGTCGGCGCCGCCGCCGCCGTAGATCGCCTGGCCCGCCTTCGAGCCCTTTATGTAGTCCGAGAACGGGCTGCCGACGATCCGCTCGAAGTCGAAGGGCTCGACTTCGTCGACCCCTCCCCCATTCGGCGCCACGCCGTTGTCGCCTTCAGCTTGGCCCTCGCTGTCGAGGCTGGTGAGGTCGAGGTAGACGCCGCGCCCTTCTTCGGTGTTAGCCGGGAAGCCGGGATTGCTCACCGGCTTCGTGAAACCAGGACTGACCCCGGTCGAGTAGCTCAGCGTGTCGACCTCCCCCGGCGCCGGCCCGGAGTCGCGCAGGTGGTCGATCGTCGCGTCGCCGCGGATGTGGTCGTTTCCTTCTTCGCCGTCCACGGTGTCGGCGCCGAAGCCGCCGGCGAGCAGATCGTCGCCCGGGCCGCCACGCACGAGGTCGTCGCCGGGGCCGCCGAAGAGCTTGTCGTTGCCGCCGCCGCCGAGCAGGGTGTCATTGCCGCGCTCGCCGAAGACGACGTCGTCCCCCGGGCCGCCTTCGAAGGTCTGGCTGCCGACACCGAGCCGGCAGCCCGACGGGCACGAGAAGGCGGCGGCGATCGGCCCTGGGACGATCGTGTCGTCTCCGCCGCCACCGCTGACCGAGGCGACGCCGGCCGGGGCGACAATCGTGTCGTCGCAGGGCGTCCCTTCGATCTCATCGCCCACCCGCTGCGGACCTTCGGCGCAGCTGGGCGCGCCCGCCGGGGTTGGCGCCGCCCCAGCTCGAAACGGAGTGAGCGCCAGAGCGCTGAGCAAAAGGGCGGCGAGTATCCAGGTCAAGCGACGCATCGATTCCTCATACCCTTTCGCGGCCATCCGATGCGGTCGCCGCTCCGTGGAATTCGCGGGTTATCTCAGATCCACCGGCCCCGGACGAAGCAGAGGCCCCGGACGAAGCAGATCAGGATCGTGGCCCGGAATGACCCGCGCGCCGCTGTCGCGCAGGGCACGGAGGCGTTCGGCGGAGCGGCGCTGCTCGCTGTGGTCGTCGGCGAAGGAGGGGAAGCGGTGGTCGTCGAGACCGGAGGCGAAATGGGCGACGTCGGCGCCGAGGATCAGGCCCTCGCCGATGCGGACCGACTGATGGCCGGGCGTATGGCCGGGTGTCACCAGCAGCTCGACCGAGCCGTCGCCGAGCAGGTCGTGATCGCCGTCGACGAGGATCACCTCGCGCTCCTCGTCGATGTAGTCGCGCGGATAGAAGAAGTTCCGCTCGATCGCGGCGGGGTCCCTGCCGGCCTCCCACTCGCGGCGCTGGACGACGATCGGGATCGTCGTCGGCAGCAGGGAGAGGCCGCCGACGTGGTCGTAGTGCAGGTGGGTGAGGACGATCCTGCTGATCGTCGTTACGTCGACCTGCTCGTGCACGGGCTGCTCGAGCTCGAGCGAGAAGAGGCTCATCGTCGGCGAGCCGCCGTAAAAGGCCTGCCCGTCGGCGCAGGCGCCGGGGTGCAGGCCCGTGTCGATCAGGATCCGCTCGGCGTCCGTCTCGATCAGGTAGGCGGGGACCGGGAAGCGGATGCGCTTCTCCGGGTCCTCGCCCTGGCGCCAGATCGCCGCGGCGCCGGATACCCAGCCGGCGTTCAGCGCCTCGACCCTCATCGGCGGTCGAGCGGATTCGCCGAGACGAGCTTGCCGAAGCCGAGGCGGTGGAGGAGAGCGGCGCGGGACTGCGGCCGGACCTCGGCTTGGCGCTTGGTGTCCGCGGCCAGCAGGGCGCCTGAGCCCTGACGCGGCCACTTCGCGGCCACTTCCGACACGGCCGCCGCCGGGAGGCGCTCCAGCCGACGGCCGACGACGTCGAGCGTGACCCCCTTGCTGAGCAGGACAGCCTCCGGCCCATAGCGATCCGGCACGTCGATGTTGAGGTGCAGCGAGATCGCCTCGGCGACCGTCCGGGCCCGCTCCTCGGGCTCCCGGTGCTCGCAGAGAAGCGCATGGGCGGCCCGCGCTCCCTCGACCGCGAAGCAGGCCGCGCTTGGATCGCGACGGTCGTGCGCCTCGGTCAGCCCGAGGTCGTGCAGAACGCAGGCCAGGTAGAGCAGCTCCTCGTCGTGCCCGACGCGATCGCGCCGGGCGAACAGCGCGGCGAAGGCCCAGGTGCGCAGGCAGTGGCCGTAGAGCGCCGGCTTGGAAAGCTCCCGGACCCGGTCCTCGGCCTGCCGCGCCAGGGCGGTGTCGGGCGGCTGGGGAAGGCTCAGATCGCTGCCGTCGCCGATGACGGGACGACGCAGCGCCGCGGGCAAGCGCGATAGCTGGGCGAGCACGCCCTGACGCAGGAGCTCCGCGCGGTCAGCCCGGCCCAGACGGCCGCCGGTCCGTTGAGCCCACTCCCAGCTGCCGACTCCGCTCATGCCCGATTGCTACCAACGGCAGACTAGACCCTGAGGTGGTTTGGCCGGATTAGAGGGATATACGTCCTTGCGGACAGCCGCCCGTCCAGGCAAGATGCCCACGTGCCGACCCGCAAGCGCCAGGTGGTGCTCGTCGCCTTCGACGGAGTGCAGCTCCTCGATGTCGTCGGCCCGTCGGACATCCTCGATGCCGCCAGCCGCGTACTCGGTGGCAAGGGCGGCTACGAGATGGTCGTCGCGACCCCTGACGGCCAGCCGGTCCGCGGCTCCGGAGGGCTGCGGCTCGGCGCCGACGTCGCGCTGGGCAACGTCCGCCGCCGCGGCATCGACACGGTGATCGTCGGGGGCGGGCTGCAAATCGACGACGTTCTCGGCGATCCACGGCTGGCGCCGGCGCTGCGCCGCCTCGCGCCCGGCGCCCGGCGCACCTGCTCGGTCTGCGCCGGGGCGTTTCTGCTCGCCGAGGCGGGCCTGCTCGACGGCAAGTCCGCCACCACGCACTGGGCCTTCTGCGGAGAGCTCGCCCGTCGCCATCCCAAGATCAGCGTTGAGCCCGACCGGATCTTCGTCCGCGACGGGCGGATCGCGACCTCAGCCGGCATGACCGCCGGCATGGACCTCGCCCTGGCCCTGGTCGAGGAGGACCATGGGCCCGAGGTCGCGCGGACGGTGGCGCGCTGGACCGTGATGTTCCTGCAGCGCCCCGGCGGCCAGTCGCAGTTCTCCGAGCGGCTGGCGCTGCCGGCCGGCGTCGCCCCGTCGGTCCGCGAGATCCTCGACCGCATCGCGGCCGACCCGGCGGGCGATCACCGCCTCCCACGCCTCGCCCAGCAGGCGGCCCTGTCCGAGCGCCACCTGCGCCGCCTCTTCGCGGCACAGACCGGGACGACCCCGGCGCGCTTCACCGAACGCGTCCGGGTCGAGGCCGCGCGCGAGCTGCTCGAGGAGACCGCCGCTCCCGTCGACACGATCGCCCGCCGCTGCGGCTTCGGCAGCCCCGAGACCATGCGACGTGCCTTCCTGCGAGTCCTTGCGGTGGGGCCCGCCGAGTACCGCGGCCGCTTCCGGTCGAGTCTCGGTGAAAAGCCGGCCGCCGCAACATTCGATAGCAATGCGGTTTGAGACACCCGAACTGGCCCGGCAGCCGCAGGGGCGCCGGGGCACAAACTAAGGAGGCAGTTAGATGGAGTGTCGACAGCGACACGGAGACGGTGCCAGCGCCAATCCAGGCACGAGGCACGGCATGTTGGGGCTGCTTGGTGTTCTCGCCGTTACCGCGATGAGCGCCTTCGCGCTGCTGGCGACGGCCGCGCAGGCATCGACGATCACCGTCGGCAGCGTCTTGCCGCCGGGCTCCGTCGCCACTGAATTCACCCAGGTGAGGACTGTCTTCAACACGGCGCTGCCCGAGAAAGGCGCCAACCTGACCTCGCCGGTGAGCGGCGCGATCGTGCGCTGGCGGATGCAGGACGCCGAAGGCGGCCCCTTTGTCCTGCGCGTCCTGCGGCCCAACGGCACCGGCGGATACATGGCGGCCGGAACGAGCAATCCGGTCACCCCCGCCGCCGGAGGCGGCCTGCAGACCTTCACCACCCTCCTGCCGGTCCAGGCCGGTGACCTGATCGGCGTTGACCCGACCAACGCCGCCGACAAAATCGGCGTCGCGACGGTCCCGGGCGCCAGCTACGGTTTCATCTTTCCGCCCCCGTTCGATGGGGCAACGGTCGCCCCGAGCGGAACAGAAGCAGGCAAAGAGGTCGAGCTCAGCGCCGAAGTCCAGCCCGCCCCGGCGATCACCTCGATCACGCCGGACTTCGGCTCGGTGGTCGGCGGCACCAGCGTGAAAATCACCGGCACCAACCTCGGTGGGGCCAGCGCGGTCAAATTCGGCAGCGTCCCGGCGGCGAGCTTCAAAGCCGAATCGGAAACCCAGATCACCGCCGTCGCGCCGGCGAGCAGCAAAGTCGGACCGGTCGAGGTGACCGCAACCACGCTCGCCGGAACCAGCGCTGAAGTCAACGACGACCGCTTCTTCTACGAAGGCTGCGTCGTCCCCAAGCTGAAGGGCAAGAAGCTCCGGGCCGCCAGGAAGGCGATCGGCCGAGCCGGCTGCAAGCCCGGCAAGGTGACCCGCCGCCACGGCAAGCCCGGCAAGGTGCTCAAGCAGAGCCCCAAGCCCGGCAAGGTGCTGGCGCCGAAGAGCAAGGTCAAGCTCACGGTCGGCAAGTCCTAGTTAGGCCTTTCCGACACACTCTGTGCTCCCTGCCGCGGCCAAGCGGCGGGGAGGCACAGGGCCAAGTGCTAGCTAGAGCATCGCGAGCTGGTCTTTTTGCGCAACCGGCCTGGCTGTCTTGCCGACAACATGCACGCCCTCGAGATCCAGGAGCGTTTTCTTGCGCTCCAAGCCACCGAAGAAGCCGGTCAGCGAGCCGTCGGCGCCGATCACCCGATGGCAGGGGACGACGACCGGCACGGGATTGCCGCCGATCGCCGCGCCGATGAGGCGCGGCCGCCTGTAGGGCTCTAGCTCTGCGTCATAGAGAGCCTCGTCGATTCGCCCGGCGATCTCCCCGGGGTCGTCGTCGTCCCGTACGGGATCCCAAGCAGGCGATGCCAAACCGCCCGCTTCAGGGGCGCGCCGCGAAGGTCGAGATCCAGCTCGAAAGCCCGGCGCTCGCCGGCGAAGTAAGCATCGAGCTGGTTGACGACATCCGGCATCGGCCGCCGCGCCGAATCCGCCAGCCGCGGAGCATGCCCATCGAAGTGAATATGCGTGATGCCCTTCGGCCCAGCGACGACCGTCAACGGCCCGATCGGGCTCTCACAGGTCGTCCAGCCGGCGGAGGAAGTCATCTGGATAGCTAAACGACCGCTCCGGTCGAAAGGTGAGAATCGCCGAGCTCGGAGCTGCCGCGGAGACCCCGGCCAAACGCTTTCCAAGTCGCCTGCCAGACGGCGCTTAGACTCGGTCTCCGATGAGCACCGCGTCGATCTTCACGAGCTTCTGGGGCAACCTCGAAGAGAACCACGAGCAGGCGGTCTTTCTCGTTCTGGTCGGCTTCCTAGGCTCCTTCGCCTTTATCCGGATGAGCACGCGGATCATTCGCAGCGAAAGCATCTCCTGGTGGCCGGGGAACATCGAAAGCGAGACCGGCGTCCACCTTCACCACCTGGTCTTCGGAATCGTCACGATGATGGCCGCCGGGACGCTCGGCTTCGCGAGCGACGGCATCACCCCCTTCACCGAGATCTGCGCGCTCTTCTTCGGCATCGGCGTCGGCCTGACGATCGACGAGTTCGCGCTCTGGGTCCATCTGGAGGACGTCTACTGGGCGGAGGAGGGCCGCAGTTCCGTGGACGCCACCGTGATCGCCGCCTCGTTGATGCTGCTGATCGTGCTCGGGGTCAGCCCGGTGGTGATCGATTCGAGCTCGACCGGGGCACTGATCACCAGCATCGTCCTCACCCTTCTCGCCTTCGGCTGCGTGGCGATCTGCTTCGCCAAGGGGCGGGTCCTGCACGGCACGATCGGCATCTTCGTCGCACCGGTCGCCTTCTACGGGGCCGGCCGGATCGGCAAGCCAGGCTCGGCCTGGGCTCGCTACCGCTACGGCGAGCGACGGCCGGGGAAGCAGAGCAAGGCCGTGGATCGCTTCGCTCCCGAGCGCCGCACCGAGCGCTTCAAGGAAGCCTTCCGCGACATTGTCGGCGGCAAGCCGAGCGAGGGCCTTGCGGCTATCGGCGACCAGGCCGCCGCCGCGACCCGGGAGGCCGGGGAAGAAGTCCGCGAACGGGCGGAACAGCTGACCGGCAGCGCCGATCCCACACGCCGCAAGAAGAGCGAGCGCGACTGAGGCCTCGCCGAGCGGGTATTCGTCCGTCATGGCGAGCGGAAGCAGCCTGAGCGCGGTCGAGCGCCTTCCGCCCGGGACCTTCCGGCTGCCGGTCGAGAAAATCCGCTCCGGCTACTACTCGGACTCCTACTTCGTCCTCACCAAGCAACTGTTGGAAGCCGAGGGTCGCCGTCCCGGGGTGACAATGCAGGTGTTCGCCAAGCAGCGCGGCCTGCTCGGCGGCATCGACGAGGCGATCGCGATCCTCAAGCTCTGCTCGGGACGGCGTGACGATCATGCCTGGGAACCGGGTTGGCCGGAGCTGCGGGTCAGCGCCCTGGCCGAGGGCGATCAGATCGAGCCCGAGGAGACCGTGATGTTGATCGAAGGCGACTACACCCTGTTCGCCCATCTCGAGACCCTCTATCTGGGAACGCTTTCGCGGCGCTCGCTGGTGATGAGCAACGTGCGCCGCGTGGTCGAGGCCGCGAGGGGCAAGCCGATCATCTTCTTCCCCGCCCGCCACGACCACTGGCTGGTCCAGACCGGCGACGGCTGGGCGGCCCACGTCGCCGGCGCGATCGGGGTCTCCACCGATGCCCAGGCCAGCTGGTGGGGCGGGCGCGGAGTCGGCACCGTGCCCCACTCGCTGATCGCCGCGCATGGCGGCGACACCGTGGCGGCCAGCCGGGCGTTCGCGACGCGCTTCGCCGACGAGGTCAACGTCGTCATTCTGGTCGACTTCCACAACGACTCGGTGGGCGAGGCGATCGCGGTCGCCGATGCCCTCGGCGATGACCTCTGGGGGGTGCGTCTCGACACCTCTGAGCGATTGGTCGACCGGGCGCTCGAGGAGGAGGACCGCGGTCGCGGCGAGCTGACCGGGGTCAACCCGAGGCTGGCGACCAAGGTGCGCGAGGCGCTCGACGCCGCCGGCCACGAGCGGGTTCGGATCGTCGCCTCGGGCGGTTTCGACGCCGGCAAGATCGAACTGTTCGAGCGCGCCGGGGCCCCGGTCGACTCCTACGGGGTCGGCTCAGCGCTGTTGCGCGGAGATTTCGATTTCACCGCCGACATCGTCGAGCTCGAGGGCCGGCCCGCCGCCAAGGTTGGCCGCGGCCTGCGTCCGAACCCCCGCTTGCGGCCGGTCGACTGAAGGCATGGACGAGGCCGGCGTTCAGCGGCGATAGGCGACCCGAGTTGGGCGAGTGGGCGCGGGTGGCGAGCGGCGAACGCGGCTCTCGAGCGACGCGGCGACGCCGTGCGCCGCTGCCAGGCACACTGTCGCAATGGGCAAGCGTCCGGTTCTGATCACGATTCCGATCAGTCACTACTGCGAGAAGGCTCGCTGGGCGCTCGATCGAGCCGGCATCGCCTACCAAGAGCAGGCGCACCTCCAGGTGATCCACTGGATCCCCGTCGCTCGCGCCGGCGGCAGGAAAACCGCCCCCGTGCTCGTCTGGGGAGAGCGGGTTTTTGCCGACTCGGCGGAGATCGTCGAGGAGGCCAGCGCGAAGGCGCCGACGGGTCGCCGCCTCTTCCCGGACGACCCCGAGGCGGCGGCGGAGGTCCGTGCTCTGCAGGGCGACTTCGACGCGCGCCTGGGGCCCGAGGGGCGCCGCTGGATGTACAACGCCCTGCGCGGGCGACGCGACATCGCGATTGCCTATGGGTGCACGGGGGTGCCGGCCTGGCAGCGCCGCGCGCTGCCGCTCGCCTACCCGGTGGCCGCCCGGATCATCGACCGCTACCTTCACGTCACGCCGGCCACCGCCGCGCGGTCCGAGGCCGAGGTGCGGGCGGTCTTCGACACTGTCGCCACACGTCTCGGCGACGGGCGTCCCTACCTCTGCGGCGAGCGCTTCAGCGCCGCCGATTTGACCTTCGCCTCGCTGGCCGCGGCGGTGCTGATGCCGCCCGAGTACGGCGTGCCGCTGCCCCAGCCCGAGGAGCTGCCGGCGGCGATGGCCACGACGGTCCGCGAACTGCGAGCGCATCCGGCCGGCGCACACGCCCTCAAGATGTTCCGCGAGGAGCGCCGCGTGTCGGTCTAGGCGGGGAGCGACGGCAAGGGCTGGGGGCGCCAGCGCAGTCAATCGTCCCTTGTACAAAACGTCGGTTTGACATCTGGGCATCGTGAGAAGCTGAGGTCTCTTGCCCCAAATCGACAACATTCGGAGAGCGCGCGCCCAGGAGCTGCTGGAACGCCTTGATCTAGCTCGCGACACGAACGGAGAGTTGCGCCGGGAGATCCTCGTCGTCCTCAGCGACGACGAGACACCGCACCCTGATATGCGCCTCGCCGCCGAGGGCTTTCCGATCTCCGCCGGGGCGAGGACCCGGAGCCTGTTTGATGCCGCGGGAAAGAACCTAGGGCGAGGCAAACGAATAGATCGCGAGACCCGTGATTACGTTTTCCCCCAGCTCATCGACGTCGGCCTAGTTGAACGAATACACATCAATAGTCAAGCGAGGGCCGAAGAGACAGGGCAGCTCTTTGTACGTGGTGAGCATCCAGTCGCAAAGTCGCCCAATAGCGGCTATGTCCTCACGGAAGATGCCCAGCAGCTCCTCATGGAAGTAACGGATGAGCAATGGCCAGGCGCTCTCAGCGTTTGGCTAAGTCGAAGCAAAGAGAGGCGCCAGCAGCTGCTCAAGAAGAGAGCACGGGATGCGGTCGCAGTGGCCGCTCCGAGCAGCAAGCATTCAGTGCTGATCGAGCAGTGCGTCGATGCTCTGCTTGCGTCGGTGGCGGAAGGCTTCGAACTGGTCTTCGTCGATGACGCCGATGGCGATCGAGTTCAGGAACGCTGGCAGGATCGCCTCGAAGATCTCGATCTCGTGCCTGACCTCGACTCTCGATGGCCAGATGCCATCCTCTTCAGCCCAACCAAACAGGCGGTTTGGTTCGTTGACGCGGTGATCAGCGACGGTGAGATTGACGAGTTCAGGGCTAAGGATCTTCGACCTTGGGCCGAAAAGCGTGGATATCACGTCGAAGGCATGACGACGGCATATGAAACGTGGAAACGAGCCAGTTCCCGTCAGGCGAGTCAGGCGAACCTCGCGATCGGTACGACTCTATGGATTGCGGAGGACGGCGGAAAGCTCTTCGAAGTACAGTCGCTGGCCTAGCCATCTGTCAAGTTAACTCGCGATCGAGTAGGCCTCATTCAGGCCCGCGAGCTCTAGCTCATCCAGGCTGTAGAGCTGCGATATGAGCTCCTCGATACGCTCCTTGGCCTTGGCATTCGCTCCACCGCTGGCGGTCAGTTTACGGACCTGCGCTGCGATCGCTTGCAGCTCTGCCCCCCGCTTTACCGGAAGCATCGCAAGCTCGGTGGCCGAGACCTGCGTATTACCGTTCAGCGACCGAAATACATAGTCAAACAACGATGAATTCAGGAGGCCGAGAACGGCGTCGAGTTCAATCTCCGCCTCGGCTTCAGGGATGAGAACGTTGACGTGATTCTCAGCGAAATAACCAGCCTTGGAAGTGGCCAGATACTCCGGCACCCTGCATGCGACCAACCGGCGAACCTCCTCCTTGGCGGTCATCCGCTTGACAAGCAACGCGTCCCCTCGGGTAACGATGCGCGACGTCTTCTCGTCTAGCAACGCGTGTGTTGCCTGGCCGTCTCTATTGCCAAGGCCCTTGAAATTGAATTGGCGGATGCCACTTCCCCAGATCAGGGGAAGCGCATCAGGCAGTGGCGCGTCTCGCATGTGCTGCTTGAGGCGGTTCCAGACCACCGTTCCAGTGCGAACCTTGATTCCGAGATCCGCCATAGGGACTGAGTCTTCGCTCATCCGCCCGAGCAGCTGGTGGGCCAACTCATCTGCATCCACGTAGAAGGAGCTCGAGAATCGCGGGCCAAGCAACACTGACTCGCTTGGGATCCGTATGCATCTTTTCGGTTTACGGTCATGCCCCGAGAATTCCCTAATCTCAATCTCTTTTCTTTGCTGGCGCGACACACGTCGCCCCCCAGAAAGGATCACAACGTCTTGCAAGACGTCAGGGAAAAGCCCTCTGCGGCGATCAAACGTATCGAAACGCTCGAAATCAAGATTCTCAGCGAGATAGCGCCGCAAGTTCTTGAAATACAGCCCACTCACAAACGACTTGGGGGTAATGAAAACGAGCCTTCCGTCGTTAGCCAACAACTCGACTCCGACCTGCAAAAAGAGCCCATAGAGGTTGGGGTGCCCATAGGTGGTCGCGGAAAATCGCGAGCGTTGATCCTGCGACAAGCGTCGCGACGAGTATTTCGCATAAGGGGGATTCGCGACGACAAAATGAAAGCCACTTTCATATGCGCCCGTCCGCCCCTTAATTTCCTCAGCCTCATGGGAGCGGATGTCCGAGGACGACTCATCCAAAGACAGGCTGTCGGTCACATAAAAATGCAGGGGCTGCACATTCTCGTTCCGGATGTCGACCAGATGGTCGGCAAGTAGCAACCCAACCGCTGCCTCCGTGAGCAAAATGCCAAGCGGGTTTACGTCCAAGCCGAAGATGGCCCCCTGAACAGCACGCCAAACATCTATGCCGCCGAGATTTTCGCCTTCCGCCTCGGCTATAAGACGGCGAGTGGCCCCAATCGCGAAGGCGCCGGCCCCTACAGCGGGGTCGATAAAGCGCTTTCCGAGGATCTCTGGTCCGGAGAAGCCAACAGAATCCAACATTGAGTCAACGACGGCCGGCGGAGTATAGAAATGGCCGAACTTTTTTCTCATGGTGCTGGGAATCGCGAACTGATAAATCCAGCTCAGAAGCTCGGTTGAATCGACACCAGCGGTCCCGGAGAGGGCATCGCGCGCCACATCGTCGACAGGAAGCCGATGCCAGCTGAAGAAAGGCGAGGAATACAGATGCGGGAAAAGCGCATCGAGCCGAAGGTCCGGATTTGAAATCCGAACCTCCAGAGCGGCTCGGGCAACAGCAGAGAATGCTGCCTCAGATGCAAAAGTGTCCCAATCATTGGCCATTCCCGCGAATTGCATGGCCCGGCGCCAAGTGGCGAAGGCGGCATGCGCCTGGGCGTCATCAGCTTGAACGGCACGCTGAGTCGCCGCCTTGACGATCCTCTCTATTGCTTTGGTCGATGCATCCACACTTTGCATTTCTGATTGGACATCGTGATGTCTCAATCCGTCTGTATGGCCATTCCGTAAGCCGGTATTACGACAATAATGCTAGGTCCGGCTTGCAACGGCTCGGCCCCTAATCTCCACCCCCCACGGCCGCGAGTTCTCGCGACGAGGCGCCCGGGAGGAGCTCATCAAGGCTCGTTTGTGGCGACGGACCTAGGGGTAGCCGGGCGGAGATGGACTCGGCCGCCGATTTCGTTCCCCGGAGTCGCTCGCTTCCGACCCTGCGGCGGGCCGCCGGCGGCTGCCGGGGATGCCCGCTGTGGAAGGACGCCACGCAGACGGTGTTCGGCGCTGGGCTGAAGAGCGCCGAGCTGATGCTGGTCGGGGAGCAGCCCGGTGACCGCGAGGACATCGAGGGAAAGCCGTTCGTCGGGCCCGCCGGCGGGGTGCTCTCCCGGGCGCTGGATGAGGCCGGCATTGACCTCGACGGCGTGTACCTGACCAATGCGGTCAAGCACTTCAAGTGGCGTCCGCGGGGCAAGCGCCGCCTGCACCAGACGCCGCGGGCGGGTGAGATGGAGGCCTGCAAGCCGTGGCTGGAGGCGGAGATCGAGGCGATCAAGCCGCGGGGGCTGCTGGCGCTCGGCGGGACTGCGGCCAAATCGCTCTTCGGGCCATCCGTGCGGATCACCCGCGACCGGGGTCACTTGCTCGAGTCGTCGCTGGCGCCGGTCGCCGCCCTGACCATGCATCCCTCGGCGATCCTGCGGCTGCGCGACCACGATGAGCGTGAGGACGCCATGGCGGGCCTGGTCGATGACCTCCGCTTCGTCGCCGAGGCCGCAAACGCAAACGTATGAAGGCGCCGCCGTCGAGGTCTGCGCCAGTTCGGCGCGGACCAGGATCGGGTAATCAAGCCGAGATGCCGGCCCTTCCCCCCGGCCCCGGCGCCGGGGCCCTGAGCCAGACGGTTGCCTTTCATCGCGACCCACTCGGCTACCTGGCCGACCGGCGCGAGGAGTTCGGCGACGTCTTCACGCTGAGGCTTTTGACGATGCGGCCGCTGGTCATCGTCGCCGAGCCGGTGGCTGTCGAATCGCTGCTCGACTCCGATCCGACGCAAGCCCACGCCGGCGCCGCGCGCCGGGGAATCCTGCCCTTTGCCTCGTCTCGCTCTGTCTTCGGCGGCGACGGTGACGCCCACCGGGCAGCGCGGGGTCGAATCGCCGCCGCGATGGCCGAGGAGACGATCGACCCTCGCCGAGCTGAGATGGCCCGAATCACCCGCAGCCACGTCGACCGATGGCCACGAGGACGGCCGTTTCGGCTGCTCTCGCGGGTCCGCACGCTCTGCGACGAGATCTTCGTGCGGCTCGTGCTCGGCGTTCGTGACGAGGAGATCGCGACCTCGCTGAGCGAAGCGATCGGCCGCATGCTGCGCACCCCGGGCAACCCGCCGGTCACCTTGCCCGGCAAAGGCGACGGCCTGGTCGGCGAGCTTGGCCAGAAGCTGTTCGAGCAACGTCAGGCGCCGGTTGTCGAGCAGCTCAGGAGAGCGACCGAGGCTCGCCGGGCCGACCCTTCCGACGAGGCCGACGTGCTCGGCTGCATGGTCAGCGCCTCGCCCGCGCTCAGCAGCGACGAGATCGTCGACGAGCTGATGTCGTTGCTGATGGCGGCCCAGGAGCCGCCGTCGATCGCGCTCACCTGGCTGCTCGACCGCCTCGCCAGGGAGCCGGATCTGGCGCAGCGATTCCGCACCGATCCCCATAGCGAGCTGGCCGACGCCGTCGTCCGCGAGACCCTGCGCCTGCGGCCGCCGGCTTCCGGGGTCCTGCGACGGCTTCGGCAACCGATCGAGGCGGGACAGTGGCTGCTTCCAGCCGGCGCGACGGTGCTGGTGCCGAGCGCCCTGGTCCATCGCGACGCCCGCAGCTTCCCCGACCCAAACTCCTTCCGAGTCGGGCGCTGGCTGGGCAACGAGACCCCCAGCGGCCCGTACTTTCCCTTCGGCGGCGGCGCTCGCCGCTGCATCGGCGAGCCGTTGGCCCATGCCGAGATCGAGACGGTCATCCCGGCGATACTCGAGCGGCTCAGCCTCGAACCGCTCTCTCGGGCGCCCGAGCCGATGGTCCAGCGCGCGACCGTCCTCGTCCCCAAGCGCAGCCTCTTGGCCCGCGCAAGCTCCTAGTCGTGCTCGACGCCGCTGCGCTGGCCGACGCCGCTGAGCAGCTCGCCGATCCGTCCCGGCCCGCCGGCTTTGGGATCGAGCGGTGGCGTCGCCAGACCGTCGGCGTGGCGCAGGCCGCGCAGCAGATCGGCAAGAGCGTCGAGCGAGCTCGTCTTCGGCTGCCAGCCGAGCTCGTCCCGGGCGCGGGAGACGTCCATCAGCGGCACGCCCAGCGCTAGGTCGATCCAGCCCGCGTCGGCCGGCTGCAGGTGGGCGCGCCAGCTGAGATCGGCCGCCGTGCGAAGCAGGCGCCCCGAAACCGGGACCGGGCGCGCTTTGAGCACCTCGCCGAGCTCCTCCGGGCCGATCGCCGGCTCGGCGGCAAGGTTGAACGCGCCCTTGACGTCGCCGATCGCAGCCCGGCGATAGGCGTCGCCGACGTCATCGGCGTGGACCGCCTGGAAGCGCAGCTTCTCGAGCTTCGGCACCAGCGGGATCAGCCGCGGCCTGACCAGCAGGTTCGGCAGCAGCGGCCCGATGAAGAACCGGCGGATCTCACTGGCGGCCTCGCGCTTGAAGATCAGGCCGGGACGCATCCGCACAACCCTGATCTCCGGCGCCTGCGCTTCGAACTCGTCGAGGATCCGCTCGACCGCGACCTTGTGCCGCGAGTAGGCGGAGCTGGGGATCCCCTCGGTGGACCACGACTCGTCGACGCGCCGATCCTTGGGACCGGGCGCGTAGGCGCCGACCGAGGAGGCGTAGACGAGGCTGCCCACCCCGGCGTCGGCGGCCGCCTCGAAGACCCGCCGGCTGCCGAGGACGTTTGTCCTCTCCATCAACTCCTCGTCGTGGCTGGGCTGGATCGCCCAGGCGAGATGGATGACCGCGTCGGCGCCATGGAAGTGCGGGACCAGCTCGGCGGAGGCGACGTCGGCGTGGACCCAGCGCACCTTCGGCTTGATGAGCTCGGGCGTCCGCCGAGCCAAGCCGACGACCTCGTCGACCCTCGGCTCGGCAGACAGCGCGTCGATCACGCTCGTCCCGACATTTCCAGTCGCTCCGGTGATGACTATGCGCATTCTGGGCTCCGAGCTTGCATTGCAACTTCCTACCCCCTCCGCGGAGGGGTGAAAACACCGCCTGCTTGCTTGAGGAGGGCCCCTGCTGGGTAGCTGGCGGCCGACGCCGAGTTTGCCGATGGACGACTCCTCGACCAAGATCACCCCCTACCGCGACGGCCCGTACCTGGTCCGCGGCCCGTTCACGATGGTCGACCAGGACGGCAATGAGATCGAGGTCAAGCGGCGGGTCGTCGCCCTCTGCCGCTGCGGGCGCTCTCAGATCCGTCCCTTCTGCGACGGCACGCACAAGGCGGTCGGCTTTCGCGCAGAGAGCGGCCTGCCGTCTGCGAGCGGGGCGCCGTCTGCGGAGAAAGCCTTGGACTCCCTGTAGCGGCGGCGCAGCTGGCGCATCGACGTCGCCGAGTGATCCAGGCGGCAATCTCCGTAGCGAACTCCACCGCGCAGCCTTGCCGCCAGCGCCAGCCAGGCGCAGACCGAGCGCTCGGCGATCCAGGCCGGCGCCATCAGGGAGCCGCTGAGCGGGAACCGCCCGGCCCCGGCGGCCCTCCTGCGACCGATCTCGGCGAGCAGGATCGAAGCGAGCGCGGCAGCCCCCAAGAGACGACCGCGCCCGCGGCGCAGCGAATCGGCAGCCAGTGGGGCGACGGCGAGGAAGGCGCCGATGCGAGCCGGGATCGCGAAGTCATCGTAGGCTTGGCGAACCCGTTGGGAGAGGAAATGCGCGGCGCTGGGCGGCCTCCTCGCCACGTAGAGATCGAGCGGTGTTAGGACGGCTCCGCCGGCCGCGCGCACGGTCCGCATCAGCTCGAGGTTCTCGAAGAGCGCGTCGCCGTCGTAGGCGCCACTGGCCAAAAACGTCTGCCGGCGCACCGCGAGCGTGCCGGGAAAGTCGCCGACCGGGAAGGTCGGGTCGCCGGTGAAGACGCGGTTGAGCAGGGTGCGGGCGGTGTCCCAGCGGGCGTGCCAGGGCAGCTCGTCGAAGTAGTTCTGCGGCCTGACCAGGTCGGCCTCGGCGAGCAGGGCCGCGATTCGCCGCAGGGCCGGCGCGTCGTAGCGGACGTCGTCGTCAGCCAAAACCAGCCACTCGTGGGAGGCCTCGCGCACGCCGGTGACCACACCGTTGACCTTGCCCATGCGGAAGTCGAGATCGGCATGCGGAGCCAGGTGCCTGGCGACGCCGCGCAGGGCCCGGGCGTGCTCTGCGAACAGCGGCGCCGGCGAGCCGTCGATGACGAGCACCTCGTCGACGGCCGGGGCCAGCGAGCGCAGGTAGGCGGCGAGCTCCTCGATAGGGCCGGGCTCGGTCCAGCGCAGGGGCAGGACGTAGGCGAGCCCAGGCGCGACCTTCTCCCCGCCACCTGCTTCGCCCGGCGCGGATGCTGGCTCCTGCTCGGGATCGAGGTCGGCCACCGTCAGAGCGGCTGGCGCAGTGAGGTGGCGCCTTCTTCCCAGGCGCCGAGCAGCCGCCTGCCAAAGCGGTCTTCGAGATGAAGCAGGGCGCGGGCGCCGAAGACGATGTCCCCGGCCAGCTCCGGCTCCCGCCGGGCCAGGCCACCGGCGAGGTCGTGGGCGGCGATGTTCTCGTGCACCGCGTCGGCCTCGACGTGCTCGTCGTAGAAGTCGGTCGTCTCGGCGTCGAAGCCCAGTCGCCGCAGGGCGTTGCCGTAGCGGCGGTTCGGCATCGCCGAGGTCATCTCGAACATCGCCAGGTGGCCGACGATCGCGCCGCGCCGCTCGCGGCGCAGGCCGAGGGCGGACATCAGGTTGACGGTCGCCAGGGTCACTCCGGGCGCGTGGGCGAGGTAGGCGTTCTCGCGATCGTCGAGGCCAAGCGCGCGCATCGTCTTGGCGAAGAGCGCCGAGTGCATGCGCTCGGGGCGGCCGCCGCCGTACTCGTCGACCTGCACCTCGAGCAATGCTGTCTTCGGCGGCCCGGAAAGGCGCGGAATCGCCCAGCTGTGCGGATCGGACTCCTTCAGCTGGTAGAGCGAGCGGTGGACTGCGAACTCGCGGAATTCTCCCAGCCCGGCGACGACCTCGAGGTGGCGGGAAAGCGAGATGCCTTCGTCGCCGGCCTCGAGCGCGAAGAGATGGTCGCCGACCCTTTCGGGGTCGACCGGCTCGCCGGCGCCAAGCTCGACTTCAAGCGCCTCGAGAAAGGCCCGCTCGAGCAGGGCGCGCACCGCCAGCAGGGGCGGGCTCCACTCCCAGCCGGGATCGACGTTCGGGAAGGAGCGGTAGTGCAGCTCGAAGCAGATGTAGAGGGCCAGTTGCAGGTCGTCGTCGACGACCGGGTCCTCGACCGAGGCAAGCAGCCGGGCCGCCTCGTCCTCCAGCTCCGGCCAGGGCGGCACCTCCTCGGCGCCGCCGGAGAGGAGGTCGATGATCAGATCGCTAATCGGTCCTGCGGACGGCAGGTCGATCCGCTCAGAGCCAGCCTTTCTCTCCGAGACTCCGATCACACCAACCGAGTTCCCGCGGGCAGTCGTGCGCAAACTCCGCACGTGCAGCCGCACACCCTCCGGCAATCAGGCCGGCAGCTCCTGCCGCTCGCTGAGCAGCGGCGCAAAGAGGTCGCCCTTCTGCTCGACCCTTTGCAGGACCGCGGCGTGGTCGAAGACCAGCCGCTTGCCATCGCCAGCGGCCAGCGCCGCCTCGACCTCGTCCCACTCGAGCGGCGTCGAGACCGTCGGCCGCCGCTTCGCCCGCAGCGAGTAGACGCAGACGGTGGTCTTGTGCTGGTCGTTCTGGCTCCAGTCGATCAGCACCTTGCCGCGCCGCCTGCTCTTCACCATCCGCGAGACGACCCGCTCGGGAAACTTGTCCTCGAGGGTCTCGGCGACGGCCCTGGCGAAGGGCTTGGTGCGCTCGTAGGTCACCGCCGTGTTGAGCGGCGCGTAGACCTGGATCCCCTTGGAGCCCGAGGTCTTCGCGTAGGCGTGGAGGCCGAGCTGCTCGAACATGCCCCTGATCCAGATCGCCACCTGGGCGCAATCGAGGAGGTCAGCGGGCGCGCCTGGGTCGAGGTCGAAGACGACCGCGGTCGGCCGCTCGATCTCGGCCGCAAGCGAGAGCGAGGTGTGCAGCTCGATGTCGGCCAGGTTGGCCGCCCAGACCAGCGTCGGCAGGTCCTCGACCAGGCAGTAGTCGATCTCTTCCTCGTGGCGCTCGCTCCAAACCCTCGCGGTCCGCACCCACTCGGGGCGGTGCTTGGGGCAGCGCTTCTCGTAGAAGTGCCCCGCGTCCACCCCGTCGGGATAGCGCTTCAGGGTCAGTGGCCGGCCGCGCAGGTGCGGCAGCAGGACCTCGCCGATGCGCGCGTACCACTCGATCAGCTCCCCCTTCGTAAAGCCGGCCTCTGGGTAGAGCACCTTGTCGAGGTTGGAGAAGCTGAGCTCGTGGCCCTCGACCGTCACGGTCACGCGCTTTCGCGGGCCACCGGCAGGGACGACCGTCGCGCCGCCGCCAGGCGGCGCGACACGCTCGACGCCCACCTCCCCGGCCGGCTTGTCCTCGCGCAGTCCCTTGAAGGAGCCGTGGCGGACCATCCCCTCCGCCGTCATCTCGCGGAACTCGATCTCGGCTACGAGCTCGGGCTCGACCCAGTTCGCCTGCCGCGGGCCGCGCCGGCCGGCGAAGGGATTTGCCCTGCGGGCCAGCGGGCGCAGCCGCGCGAGCAGGTCGTCGAGGTCGCGATCGGAGAAGCCGGTGCCGACCTTGCCGGCGTAGCGCAGCTCGTCGTCATCGTCGAAATAGCCCAGCAGGATCGCCCCGAGCCGGTTGCGTCGGCGGCCTTCCCCCGGCAACCAACCGCCGATCACGAACTCCTGGCGGCCGAGGTTCTTCACCTTCAGCCAGGCGCCGCTGCGCTTGCCCGGCGCGTAGCGGCTCTCGAGGCGCTTGAGCACGATGCCCTCCAGCTTCTGCTCGGCGCTCGCCGCCAGCAGCTCCTTCGCGCGGCCAGCCGAGTAGCCGGGCGTCTGCCAGCTGTCCCCCGAGAGCTCCAACCCCTCGAGCAGCTCGCGGCGGCGGCTGTAGGGCTCGCCGATCAGGTTGCGCCCGTCGAGGTAGAGCAGGTCGAAGATCACGTAGGTGACCGGGTGCGATTTCATCCGCCGCCGCACGACGCTCTCGGCGGTCTGGTGGATGCGCTGCTGCAGCCGCTCGAAGCTCGGCTGGCCATCCTCGTCGAAGGCGACCAGCTCGCCGTCGAGGACGGCATCGCGGGCGCCGAGCTGGCGCGAGAGCCGCCGCATCTCCGGGTACTGGGCGGTGACGTCGTTGAGATTGCGGCTCTGCAACTCGAGCCGGCCGGGCTGGCAATAGGCGATCGCCCGCACCCCGTCCCACTTGACCTCGACCGCCCAGCCGTCGTCGGAGGCGGGCAGCACGGCCAGCTTGGCGAGCATCGGCACCAGCGACTCGGGAAAAGGGTCGCGCGCCTCGCTGGGCGGGTCAATCCGGTGGATCATCCAGTCCTTCTCGGCCCTGCCGGCCCGGAAGAGCGCGTAGCGACCGCTGAGCCGCTCGCCGGCGAAGCTGAAGACGACTTTGCCCTGCTCCCACTTATGGACTTCGTAGGTGCCGCGATCCCAGATCCGCATCGTCCCGGCGCCGTACTGGCCGGCCGGGATATCGCCCTCGAACTCGAGGTACTCGAGCGGGTGATCCTCGGTGTGGACCGCCTTGCGGTTCTGATCGGGATCGGTCGGGATCCCGTTGGGGATCGCCCAGGAAGCCGCAACCCCCTCGTGCTCGAGCCGCAGGTCCCAGTGCAGGCGACGGGCGCTGTGCTCCTGGACGACGAAGCGCGGCGCGCTCTTCTTCCCCCGTCGCCTCTTCGCCCCCGGCTCGGGGGTGGCGCCGAAATCGCGCTTGCGCTCGTACTCGCCGAGCTTGCCGCTGTCGTCCTTACTGGCCTTCACCGCTTTCACCACCCTCACATACCCAGAAGCCAAAAAGGGCAGCTCGATCGTTTGCCCTGACCGCTGCTCGGGAAGTTGCCCGATAGGACGGAAACGATCGGAAGGAGACGGACCGATGGAGGCAGCGCAGGACAGGCCGCTCGCGGTGGTGACCGGAGCGTCGAGCGGGATCGGACTCGAGCTGGCGAGGGTCTTCGCCGAGAACGGCTTCGATCTGCTGATCGCCGCCGAGGACGCCGAGCTGACCGGGGCCCAGGAGCGGCTCAAAGGGACCGGCGCGACCGTGCGGGCGCACCGGGTCGACCTTGCCACGGAGGGCGGCGTGATCGAGCTCTACCGCCACCTGGTCAACAACGATCGACCGGTGGACGTCCTCGCCCTCAACGCCGGGATCGGGGCCGGCGGCGCCTTCGCCACCGAAACCTCGCTGAGCGACGAGCTCAGGCTGATCGACCTCAACGTGCGCTCGACCGTGCACCTCTGCAAGCTCGTCCTCGCCGACATGGTCGGCCGCGACGAGGGCCGGATCCTCTTCACCTCCTCGATCGCCTCGACGATGCCCGGCGCCTTCCAGGCCGTCTACAACGCCTCCAAGTCCTTCGTCCAGTCCTTCGCGCTGGCGCTTCGCAACGAGCTCAAGGACAGCGGCGTCACGGTCACCTCGCTGATGCCGGGCCCAACCGACACCGAGTTCTTCGAACGAGCCGACATGGAGGACACCAAGGTCGGGGCAGGCGAAAAGGATGACCCCGCCGAAGTTGCCCAGGAAGGCTTCGACGCGCTGATGGCAGGCAAGGAGAAGGTCGTCGCCGGCTCGTTCAAGAACACGGCGCAGGTCGCGGCCGGGCGGGTCATGCCCGACGCCGCCAAGGCCGAGATGCACCGCAAGATGGCCGAACCGGGCTCCGCGGAAGAGGAGGACCGATGAAAGCGCTGACCTTCCACGGTAAACGCGACGTCCGGGTCGAGAACGTCCCCGACCCCTCCATCCAGGAGCCGACAGACGCGATCGTCCGCATCACCTCGACCGCGATCTGCGGGTCGGACCTGCACCTCTACGAGGTGCTCGGGCCGTTCATCGACGAGGGCGACATTCTCGGCCACGAGCCGATGGGCATCGTCGAGGAGGTTGGCGCTGAGGTGACCAACCTCAAACCAGGCGACCGCGTGGTCATCCCCTTCAACATCTCCTGCGGCCACTGCTGGATGTGCGATCGCCAGCTCTACGCCCAGTGCGAGACGACCCAGGTCCAAGAGCAGGAAAAGGGCGCCGCCCTCTTCGGCTACACCAAGCTCTACGGTCAGGTGCCGGGTGGCCAGGCCGAGTTCCTGCGCGTGCCGCAGGCACAGTTCGGCCCGATCAAGGTCCCGGAGGGCCCGCCCGACGAGCGCTTCCTCTTCCTCTCCGACGTGCTGCCGACGGCCTGGCAGGCGGTCGAGTACGCCGCGATCCCAGCGGGCGGCAGCGTCGCCGTCTACGGGCTGGGACCGATCGGCCAGATGTGCGCGCGGATCGCCCGCCACAGGGGCGCAGAGACGGTGATCGGCGTCGACAGCGTGCCCGAGCGCCTGGCAATGGCCCGCCGCCATGGGGTCGAGACGATCGACTCCAACAGCATCGAGGACGCGCCAGCCGCGATCCGCGAGCTGACCGGCGGCCGTGGCCCGGACAGCGTCATCGACGCGGTCGGCATGGAGGCCCACGGCGCCCCCGGCGCCGAGCTCGCCCAGAAGGCGACCGGGATGCTTCCGGACCCGCTGGCCGCCAAGACGATCGAAAAGTTCGGCACCGACCGCCTCTCCGCCCTGCACGAGGCGATCGACACCGTGCGGCGCGGCGGCACCCTCTCGATCTCCGGCGTCTACGGCGGCGCGATGGACCCGATGCCGATGATGCAGCTCTTCGACAAGGGCGTGCAGCTGCGCATGGGCCAGGCCCACGTGCGCCGCTGGACCGATGACATCCTGCCGCTGCTCGGCGAAAACGGCGATGACGCGCTCGGAACCGACGACCTCACCACTCACCAGCTGCCGCTAAGTGAGGCGCCGAGCGCCTATTCTATGTTCCAGAAAAAGGAAGACGGCGCGATCAAGGTGGTGCTGAAGCCCTGATCCGGCTCAGCTCAGGCCGAGCGGCGACGGAGACTTGCGGTCATTCTCCGGCCCTGAATCATGCGCATCGCTTCCATCGTCCGGGTCAACGACGGCGTCCGCCGCTGGCCCAAGCCCGCTGCCGATTTTTCACCCCGCCGTAGCATGGGAGAGAGATACCCAGCGAACCAGCCGGCCAAACCAAACTGTCAGGGGTGTGACAGAGCTTCCTCGGCGGTCTCGAAAACCAGGCCGTTGTTGGTCAGTCCGGTCACCGATAGAACGCGAAGGACCTGGTCCGATGGGGCGTAGACGGCAACCTTGCCGCCCTGCGAATTTGCCTGCTTGTGAGCGTGGACAATGGCCGCGATGCCGGTCGAATCGATGAATCCACAGCCCTCCAGGCAGATCAAGATCTGCCGGCATTCCGTACCGGCCCGCTCGAGGGCCTGCTCCAACTGTTCGGCAACAGCGAGATCGAGCTCGCCTTCTATCTGGATCTCCCGGCAGCCCGGACGGAGGTCCCGCTCAGTGAGCTTGAAGGTCTGCAGATGAGACATTGAACGCCCCCGAATAGTCTTTTCCGGTCGGAGTCCCAGCCTGGCCTCGCGCAGCCAAACTGCGTGCCTCTCTGTGTAAGCAACGCCCCGGCGCCACGCTCCGCTGCGTCACTTTGATCCTAGCGCGAAGTCGATTGTTTGCAAAGCGCATGAAAGCTGCGCCGGGCGAGCTCAACCCTCGAGGTAGAAAAGCTCCGCGGCGACGTCGTTGCTGGTGTCCATGCCGCTTATGAAGGCGCGCACCTTACGCCCCAGGATGCGTTCGATGATCTCGCGAAACTGGTCCTCGGTGGCGTGCTGGAAGTAGAGGCGGAGGTCACGCAGGCGCTGGTGGTCGCCCATCTCGGCCATCCTCTTCTCGGCGGGCGTGAGGCTGTCTTCGAGCGTGCAGACGATCAGGTCGGGGCCGGCGAAGTCGGACCTCGCCCTGGTCGGGCCACGGCCAAACTGGACCTTGTAGAGGCGGACCATCTCCCGGGAGATCTCGGCAAGTTTCGAGATCTGAGCATCGTTGCCCTCGATTGGACGCTCTACTCGCTCCTGACTCGGCACGCTTTGGCTCCTCCTCTGGAGGTCGTCGCGCTGGATCCGCGACTTCCCATTGGCATTGGAGAAGTCCGCAGGCCGAGCGCCGCTCGTATTGCGTGCCTCTAATAAGGCGAGCAACGACCCGGCGCGATGTCCGGGAACGTCACGCCGATCCTATCGTGCGCCGTGGCTCAGGCGGCGCTCTCCAGGTAGAAGACCTCTGCCGAGACGTCCTTCTCGGTGTCGACGCCGCTGACAAAGGCGCGGACCCGGCGGTTCAAGAGGCGCTCGACCACCTCGCGGAACTCCTCTTCGGTCGCGTGCTGGAAGAAGGTTCGGGTATCGCGCAGGCGCTGGGTCTCGCCCATGTCCGCCATCTTGCGCTCGACGGGCGTGAAGCTGTCCTCGAGGGTCGAGATGACGACGTCGGGGCCGGCGAACTCCGTCCTCGCCCTGGTTGGCCCCCGTCCGAACTGATCCTTGTAGAGGCGGACCATCTCACGGGAGATCTCCGCCCGGACGGAGTAGGTCGGATCGATGCCGTTTGCGCTCTCCACCTTTCGTTCCTGAGTCATGGTGGGCTGCTAACCCCCCCTCTGGGGATTGGCCGCGCGCAAGGAAAGAGGAGGATGAGACCCCGACGGACGGGTAAACGCTGACTTCCGAGAGTAGCTGATCGCCGCTGAAGGTCAGGCCGCAGGCGCCTGCGGGGCCGCATAGCTGTGGCCAAGCTCATTTCCCGCCGCAGATTGCGATGCGAGCGAGACGACCACGCGGCATTCGGGATCTCCAACCGCGATCCGCTCCTCGAGCATCACCGAGGCCTCGCCGAAATTGCGCGCGGCGATCCCCCCGAAGACGCTCGAGGTCATCCGGCAGAGCCCGGGGGCCCGCTTGACGGCGTCGCCGAAGGGACAGGCCCGGTTGCCGAGCACGATCCGCTCCTCGTTTGCCTCGATCACGTAGAAGTCGCCGTCAATCGCCGCCTTCAGGCGCACGTAGAGGTCGGCGACCTGGTCAGGCCGCAGGGCGCCGACGATGTCGCGGGCGCGGCGATATTCGTCCTCCATGCGACTGCCGATGTTGGCCCCGACCTGGGCGACCAGCGCTTCGGCCGCCTCCGGTCCCTCCTCTCCCTCGACCGAGCGGGCCATCTCGACGACGAGGGCGCGGAGGAACGATTCCTTGCCGAAGCTGCCCTCCTGATCGGCCTCTTGCGGGACGGCAAGGACGAGGTGAGCGAGTGAGGCGGATCGTGGCTGCGCTCGAGTGGCCTGGTTACCGAGAGTTTCGCCGTCACCTTGGAGCCGCCCGCCGCCTTGGCGGCGACGCCGAGCTCCTCGGTCAGCTGGCTTGTGATGAAGAGCCCGCGGCCGCCGTCGGCGAGGGGGTCGTCTGGCAGGCTTGGCCGCAGCTCGAAGCCGGGGCCGAGGTCGTGGACCTCGACCAGCGGCTGGCGTGCGGACCAGTCGAGGTGCACCCAGGCCGGCCCGGGCGCGTGCCGCACGGCATTGGTGATCAGCTCGCTGAAGGCCACCTCGGCGCCGCCGACGTCCGAGCCTTCCTCGGCATGCCGCTCCAGGTAGTCGCGGAACTCATGGCGAAGGGCCGCCAGAGCGCCACTGTCGTTTGCGTCGAAGTACCAGTCCACCGCTCACCCATCCCTTCAGTCGAGGTACGAGTATGGCGCAGTACGCCCGGCGCCTTGCCGCTGCTCCTCCGCCGGCTCGCCTGAGACCCTTTCCCGAGAATCGCCAAGGCAAACAGAGGAGGTCGCGGGAAGGTGCCAGGTGGCGGACGATCAACCGAGTGACGAGGGCGCGGCCGCGGGCCTCCCAGCTGGAATCGATCTCCCCAGGCACCGGGACTTCGAGGGCAGGCGACTCGGCCAGTGGCTTCGCCACGGGTTCCTGCTCCTGCTCACCGCGATCGTCGTCGCCGCGCTGCTGAACGTCTTCGGGCAACGGGCGACCACCTCGGCGGTCGGCTCCCCGGCGGCCTCCCTGACCGTCACCGCTCCGCAGAGGCTTCGCGGCGGCCTTCTGTACCAGGCCAACTTCCGAATCCACGCCTTGCGGGCGATCGCCAAGCCGGAACTCGTGCTGAGCCACGGCTGGTTCGAAAATACGACCGTCAACACGCTGCAGCCCGAACCGGTGGACGAAAGCAGCGACGGCGACCAGCTCAGGCTTCGCTACGCGCCCCTGGCGGCGGGCGAAACGTTGCTCGTCTTCCTCGAGCTGCAGGCGAACCCGACCAATGTCGGCTCCCACGACGCCAGTGCCGCCGTCACCGATGGCAAGCTGCCGCTCGTCTCGGTCGACCGAACCCAGTTCAACTTTCCCTGATGGACATCGTCATCCGCGCCGCGGTCATCTTCGTCTTCATCTTCGTCCTGACCAGGATGGTGGGACGGCGCGAGCTGAGCTCGATGGAGCCCTTCGACCTGATCCTGCTGGTCGTCATCGGCGACCTCGTGCAGCAGGGCGTGACCCAGAGCGACTACTCGGTCACCGGCGCCCTGCTGGCGATCGCGACGATCGGGCTGCTGACCGTCGCGCTCTCCTACCTGAGCTTCAAGTCCGCCCGCCTGCGGCCGATTCTCGCCGGCGAACCGATCGTCTTGGTCGACGATGGCGAGCTGGTCGGCCCCAACCTGCGCCGCCAGCGCCTCACCGTCGAGGAGATCCAATCGGAGGCGCGCCTGGCCCAGATCAATTCCCTCAGCGACGTCCGCTGGGCGATCCTCGAGAGCAACGGCGAAATCAGCTTCGTCGAAAAAGACGGCTCCTAGGAGGACCGGCCAGGTCCAGGAGGATCGCGTCAGGTTTAAGGCGGGCGAGATCTGCCTATACAGAGCCTAGGCATGGCGAAGACCCTCGGCATCGGCGAGGCAGCGAAGCAGCTCGGCGTCAGCGCCGAGACGCTGCGGCGCTGGGACCGGGCGGGGACCCTGCGCACCTCGCGCGACGCGCGCAACCAGCGGCGGGTCCCGATCGCCGAGATCGAACGCCTGCGGGAGGCTCCGGTCCGACACGCGACGGGCGACACGTTCTCGGCCCGCAACCGGTTTGCCGGGGTCGTCCGCTCGGTCGAGGTCGACGGGGTGATGGCGCTGGTCGAGATCGAGGCCGGCCCGCACCTGGTCACGGCGGCGATCACCCGCGACGCGGTCGAGGAGCTGGGACTGGCTCCCGGGGTGCGGGCGACGGCGACCGTCAAGGCAACCTCGGTGATGGTCCAGCAGGGGGGCTGATGCGGCGAACGGCGCTCGTCCCGGCGCTTGCCGTCGCCGTCCTGCTCGCCGGCTGCGGTGGCGGCGGCGCGAGCCGGGCCTCGCTGGTCGTCTTCGGCGCATCCTCGCTGGAAGCGGCGCTGGGCGAATACGCCGAGTCCTTCGCCGGCGCCGACGTGCAGACGTCCTTCGCCGGCTCCGACCAGCTGGCGGCGCAGATCCGCCAGGGCGCCGGCCCGGACGTCTTCGCCTCCGCCGACAGCGAATACCCGCGACAGCTCTACCGGGAAGGGCTGGTCGAGCGGCCGCGGGTCTTCGCCTCGAACCGGCTCGTCATCGCCGTTCCCGCCGGCAGCGACGTCTCCTCCATCGCCGACCTCGCCAGGCCCGGCGCCAGGATCGTGATCGGCGATCCCAGCGTTCCGGTCGGCGCCTACACCCGCGCGGTCCTCGACCGCCTGCCCGGCGCCAGGCGGCTGGCGATCCTCGCCAACGTGCGTTCCGAAGAGCCGCAGGCCGGCTCCGTCGTCGCCAAGCTGGAAGCGGGGGCAGCCGACGCCGGCTTCGTCTACGCCACCGACGCCAGGGCCGCCGGGGGCGGGCTGAGGGCGGTCGCGATTCCCGCCGGCCTGCAGCCCGAGGTCGCCTACGCCGCCGCCGCCGTCAGGGGAGCCGACGAGCCGCTGGCGCGGCGTTTCCTCGCCGGCCTGCTGAACGGCACGGGAGCCACCGACCTGCGGCGGGCCGGATTCCTGCCGCCGCCATGAGGCGCCGCTCGTGGTTCACGGTGCTGTCCTTCCTCGCCCTGCTCGCCAGCCTGGCCTTTCTCGTCATCCCGGTGCTCGCCGTCTTCACCAACGCCGGCCCGGCTCGGCTGCTCGACGCGCTCGGCGAAGAGAGCGCGCGCGAAGCGCTCTGGCTGAGCCTGCGGACGACCCTGCTCGCCGTGGCGATCGTGATCGCGCTCGGCACTCCCGCCGCCTACCTGCTCGCCAGCCGCGACTTCCACGGGCGGGCGCTGGTCCTGACCGCGATCGAGCTGCCCCTGGTGATGCCGCCTGCCGTCGCTGGGATCGCCCTGCTCGCCGCCTTCGGCCCGGAGGGGGTTCTCGGACCGGCGATCGAGGGCGCCGGGATCGAGCTCGTCTTCGAGACCGCCGGCGTCGTCGTCGCCCTCGTCTTCGTCTCCGCCCCCTTCTTCCTGCGCCAGGCGATTGCCGCCTTCGCCGCGATCGACGGCCGGTTGCTGGAGGCGGCGCGGACGCTCGGCGCCGGCCCCTTTCGCGCCTTCGCCACTGTTGCCCTGCCGAGCGCCCGGGCGGGCCTGGCCTCGGGTGTCGCCCTCGCCTGGGGTCGCGCATTGGGCGAGTTCGGGGCGACGCTGCTCTTCGCCGGCTCCCTGCAGGGAATCACCCGCACCGCTCCGCTGGCGATCTTCGCCGACTTCAGCCGGCCCGACGGCTTCGTCTCGGCGCTGGCGCTCTCGGCGGTGCTGATCGTGGTCTCGGCGGCCCTGCTGCTGAGCGTCAAGCTGTTCGGCGGCGAGGGGGCGCTGGAGGGAGCGGTGCGGCGATGAACGCGACGCTGGAGGTGAGCGCCTCGACGCCGCTGCGCGACTTCTCGCTCGAGCTTGGCCTGAGCGTGGGGCCGGGTGAGGCGCTTGCTCTGGTCGGCCCGTCGGGGGCCGGCAAGACCTCCCTGCTGCGGGTGGTCGCCGGGTTGCTGGCGCCGCGGCGCGGTCACGTCGCCCTTGGTAGGGAGACCTGGCTCGACAGCGAGCGCTCGATCGACCTGCCGCCCGAGCGGCGGCGCTGTGGCCTGCTCTTCCAGGACTACGCGCTGTTCCCCGGCATGAGCGCCTGGCACAACGTCGCCTACGGGATCGGGGGACGGCGGGCGCAGCGACGCCAAGCGGCGCTCGAGATGCTCGAGCGCTTCGGCGCCGGCGAGCTCGCCGAGGCCCGCCCGGCTTCACTTTCGGGCGGCGAGCGCCAGCGGGTCGCCTTGGCGCGGGCGCTGGCGGCACGACCGCGGGCACTGCTGCTCGACGAGCCGCTGGCGGCGCTCGACACGACGACCCGGCGAGGCGCGCTGGGCGAGCTGCGCCGCGTGCTCGCCGGCCTGGACGCGCCGGCGATCCTCGTCACCCACTCCTTCGAGGAGGCGGCGCTGCTGGCCGGTGAGCTGGCGGTCGTCGACCGCGGCGCGATCGTCCAGGCGGGCGGCGCGGCGGAGATCTCGGCGCGCCCCCGTTCTCCCTTCGTCGCCGACTTCGCCGGCGCGGTCGTCCTGCGCGGCGAGGCATCGGGCGAGCCCGGGGGGCTGACCGTGGTGCGCCTGCGCGGCGGTGGCGCGGTGCGCAGCGTCGATCCCGGCCGCGGGCCGGTCGCGGTCAGCGTCTTCCCCTGGGAGATCTCGCTGGAGCCGCCCGGACGGCGCCCGGCCGGCTCGGTCCTCAACCGGGTCGACGGCGAGGTGGTCTCGGTGACGACGGTCGGCAACCGCGCCCGGGTCGGCGTCTCGGTCCCACAGCCACTCAGCGTAGAGGTCACGGCGCGCTCGGCGGCGGCGATGGGCCTGCGTCCCGGCGGACGCGTCACCGCGGCGTGGAAGGCGGCGGCGACGCGACTGATCGCCCTCGACGGTGACGCTCAATGAGTGCTCGGCTCGGTGCGCGGCTCCGAGGCGCCGCCGGATCGGTGCGGCGGCTCGGTGCGCTGGTTCCCCTGGTCGACTTGGTTGCCCATAGAGCGACCAAGTCGACCAGCGGCGAAATTCTCCCGCGGCTACTGGGCGGCGAGGAGCTGCTCGGCATGGCGCAGGTCATCGCCGTCGTTGACGTTGAAGAACAGGCGCCCGGGATTCCCGAAGCGGGCGATCTCCTCTTCTCCCAGCAGGCTGGGGGTCAGCGATTCGACCGTGCGCCGCAACGGCTCCTCGCGCTCGAGCGCGGCTTCGAGCGCGGCCAGCAGCTCGGCGGCGTAGCGGGCCTGCAACGGCTGGAGGCGGCCGGCGGGGGCCGGGACCAGCAGCCGCCCGTTCGCGGCGGCGAGGTGTGCGAGCAACGGCGGAGCCGCCAGCGGCATGTCGCATGCGACGACGACGACCGGACGACCTTCGGCCGCTCGCAGTGCGGCGACGATCCCGCAGAGCGGATGTCGCGGCAGCTCGGGCTCGCGAATCACGGGGCAGCTGAGTGGCGGCAGCGCCGAAGCCGGCTTGGCGACGACGAACGGCTCGATGCCGGCCGCTGCCAGGGCCGCCAGCGGATAGGAGATCAGTGGGCGGCCGGCCAGCTCCGCCGTCGCCTTGGCGCCGCCGATGCGGCTGCCGCGACCACCGGCGAGGACTGCCCCGAGGGCCTCTCCAGACTCCAAGCCGCCGGCCGTTTCCGCTCCCTTCGCCATCGCGCCGAGTGTGGCAGCAGCGCACTTCGGGAAGTGGAGTGGCGATGAGTGGATCGCCGATAGAGCTCGCCGAGGCACGCGGCGCGGTGCTCGCCAGGGCCGCGGCGCTGGCGGACGAGGAGGTGGCGCTGGGCGAGGCGCTCGGCCGGCGGCTGGCCGAGCCGATCGTCGCCGGCGCGCCACTGCAGGCCTTCGACAACTCGGCGATGGACGGCTTCGCCGTTTGCGCCGCGGACACCGCCTCGGCGACGCCCGCGTCCCCGGTCGCGCTCGAGATGGTCGGCGAGTCGCGGGCCGGCCGGCCGGCAGCCCTGACGCTCGACCGGGGGACGGCGATCGCGATCTCGACCGGCGCGATGCTTCCCGAGGGCGCCGACGCGGTGGTCCGGGTCGAGGCCACGCGGCGCCAGGACGGCCATGTCCTGGTCGAGGCTGGGGTGCGGCCCGGCTCTGACGTGCGCCGGACGGGCGAGGACGTCGCCGCCGGGGAGACCGTGGTCGGTCGGGGGACGGCGCTGGGCCCGGCCGAGCTTGGGGTCATCGCGGCCCTGGGTCGGGGCACGGTGCGCTGTCACCGGCGTCCGCGGGTCGCGATCGTGACCAGCGGCGACGAGCTGGCGCCTCCCGGCGAGCCATTGCGTCCGGGCGCCATCCACGACTCGAACTCGCATTCGGTGCCGGCGCTGGCGCGGCTGGCTGGCGCCGAGATCGACTCGATCGCGTCGGCGCCGGACGAGCCGGAGGCCACCCGCGAGGCGATCGAGGCCGCGCTCGAGGCCGACGTCGCGATCGTCTGCGGCGGCGTCTCGGTCGGCGAGCACGATCACGTCAAGGGAGCCTTCGAGCGGCTCGGCGTCGAGCAGGTCTTCTGGCGCCTCGCCCTCAAGCCGGGTGGGCCGGCCTGGTTCGGCAAGCGGGGCGCGACGCTCGCCTTCGGGTTGCCAGGCAATCCCGTCTCGGCGATGGTCGTCTTCACCCTGCTCATCAGGCCGGCCCTGATCGCCCTCGCCGGCGGGCGGCCGGAGCAGCTGCGCACCGTGGCGGCGCTGGCCGAGGACCATGAGAAGCGACCGGGCCGGGCCCACGCCCTGCGCTGCCGGCTAGAGCTGACCCCGCGGGGCTGGCTCGCTCACCCGGCTCCACGCCAGGGCTCCCACATCCTCAGCTCGATGGTCGGCGCCGATTGCCTGGCCTTGGTCCCTACCGCGAGCGCCGGCCTGCGCGCCGGCGAGCCGGTCGAGGTGGAGCTGCTCGACCGGGTCAGCATGGCCTCATGACCGTCCGGGTCCGCCTCTTCGCGATCCTCCGCGAGCGCGCCGGCAGCGACTCGGTCGAGCTCGAGCTGCCGGCCGGGGCGACCGTCTCCGACGCCCTCGAGGAGCTGGCGCTGCGGCCGGGAATGGCCGAGCTGGTGCAGCGCATGCCGCTGCGCATGGCGGTCAACCGCGAGTACGCGGGAGCCGAGACGAAGCTGCGCGCCGAGGACGAGCTGGCCCTGATCCCACCGATCAGCGGCGGCGCCGGCATCCATGCCGCGATCAGCGCCGAACCGCTCTCGCCCGACGCCCTCGCGCGGCGCGTCGCCGCCCCCGGCGCCGGCGCGATCGTCTGCTTCCAAGGAGTTACCCGCGAAGTGGCGCGGCTCGACTACGAGGCATACCGGGAGATGGCCGAGGCGAGGATCGGCGCGATCCTCTGCGAGTGCGTCGAGCGCCATGGCCTGCTCGGGGCCGCGGCCGAGCATCGCGTCGGCGCCGTGCCACTCGGCGAGCCCGGCGTCGTGGTCGCCGTCTCCGCCGCTCACCGCGAGGAAGCCTTCAGCGGCGCCCGCGAGGCGATCGACAGGATCAAGGCCGAGGCGCCGATCTGGAAGCGCGAGCTCGACCCCGACGGGGAGGCGCGCTGGGTCGAGGGCAAGGTGCCGAGATGAGGTCAGGGGCGTCCGGTTTCGGCTGTTTCCCTGCCCGACCCGGCGAAGGGCGAGGCAATGACTGAGCGGCTGACGCATATCGACGACGATGGCCGGGCGCGGATGGTCGACGTCGGCGAGAAGCAGCCAACCGAGCGCCGGGCGCGGGCACGGGCGCGGCTGCGGATGTCGCCACGGACCGCCGGCGCCGTTGCCGCCGGCGAGGGCCCGAAGGGCGAGGTGCTCGGCGTCGCCCGACTGGCCGGCATGCAGGCGGCGAAGCAGGCCGGGACGCTGATCCCGCTGGCCCATCCCCTGCCGCTGACCTTCGTCGACGTCGAGGCCGAGGTCGACGTCGAGGCTGGCCTGGTCGAGCTCGTCGCCGAGGCGCGCACCGTCGCTCGCACCGGCGTGGAGATGGAGGCGATGACGGCCTGCGCAGTTGCCGCCCTGACCGTCTACGACATGGTCAAGGGGGTCGAGCGCGGAGTCGCGATCGAGCAGGTCGTGCTGCTCGAGAAGAGCGGCGGACGCAATGACTGGCGCCTGGCGGACGCCGAGCGAGGCTGAGCTGCGGTGCGGGCCGTCCTGCTCACGGTCAGCAGCTCGAAGGCGCGCGGTGAGGGCGAGGACGAGAGCGGCGCCCGCCTGGCCGAGTTCGCAGCGCGGCTCGGGGCCGAGGTCGCCGCCCGCGCGACGGTCGCCGACGAGCGCGCCGCGATCGAGGGGCACCTGCGCCGCTGGGCCGACGAGGAGGCGGTCGAGCTGATCCTGACCAGCGGCGGCACCGGCTTCTCGCCCGACGACGTCACTCCCGAGGCGACCCGGGCTGTGATCGACCGCGAGGCGCCGGGAATCGCCGAGGCGATGCGCGCGGCGTCGCGGCCGCACACGCCGCACTGGATGCTCTCCCGCGCCGTTGCCGGAATCCGCGGCACGACCCTGATCGTCAATTTCCCCGGCAGCCCCCGCAGCATCGAGCAGGCGGGCGAGGCGATCGCCGCCTCCCTTCCCCACGCGATGGAGCTGCTCGCCGGCCGGCGCTCCGCGCACCGCGGCTGACAGCAGCCCGAGTTCACGCTGCCACGACCGATTCAAGTACAGCGATCGCGGACTGCGAAGGCGCCAACGACAGTGAGCCCGGCTAGGAGTCCGCCGGCAGCAACTCGAATGACCCGCCTTGAAGCGGCACAACGGACCGGAAATGCCGCTCGTCGAAGCTGAGCAGACGCCGGGTTTCGTAGTGCTCCGCCAAAACCACGATCGAGCAATCGGCGAGACCGAGGCCGAGATCGGAATAGCGGATGTCGAGCTCGGAGACCGCCCGGTAATCATCGGCTTCCAGGCAGGCGACGTTATAGCGCTGAGCGGCCAAGTCGCTGAGGAAGGCGCGCCGGGCCGCTTCGCCGAAGCGGGCGCCGAGCAGGTAGTCGACCTCGGCGGCGACCGGTGCCGGCAGGACCAGCTGACCCTCCTCCTCGCCACGGATTTTCAGCAGGGCCTCGAGCTGAGGCTCCGTGGCATCGGCCAGCGCCACCAGCGGCGCCGCGTCGATGATGAGTGTCACTCGCCGAAGCCGCGCATCAACTCGTCCTTGGGGATCTTTGAGATCGGACGAGGATCGGCATCAATGCGCTCGAAGTTGCCAGCGAGGGCGAAGTTCCGATCCCGCTTGAGCGCTGGCCGGTAGCAGGAGATCGCCTCGCGGACGATCTCCGCTTGGGGCCGGCCCTCCGCACGGGCCAGGCGGGCGAGGCGATCCGCCTGCTCGTCATCCAGGTAAATGCTGGTCTTGCGCACGGAAACAGTATAGGGCACTACGTAGGGCATAACGTGGTCAGGCCGCTGGGTGCTCGAGGCCAGACAGGCGCATCGATGGTCGCGCCCGCCGTGGCATAACCGCCACCGATCGCGGGTAGCGGCTTGCCGTGGGGCTCGAAGACGCTCATGGCCGCCTTATCGGGGACCTGCGGGTCTCGGTTACGGACCGCTGCAACTTTCGCTGCCGCTATTGCATGCCGGCGGAGGGGATGCCGTGGATCGCCCGCGAGGAGATCCTCAGCTTCGAGGAGATCGAGCGGCTGGTGCGCTTGATGATTGGGCTCGGGGTTGAGGACGTGCGCCTGACTGGCGGCGAGCCGCTTGTCCGCCGCGAATTCCCCCGGCTGGTCGAGCGCCTGGCGGCGATCGAGGGGTTGCGCGACCTCTCGCTGACCACCAACGGATACCTGCTGGCCGACCAGGCCGAGGCGCTGGTGCGGGCCGGGATCGATCGAGTCAACGTCTCGATCGACTCGCTCGCCCGCGGCCGCTTCTTCGAGATCACCCGCCGCGACGCGCTCGACCGGGTCCTCGCCGGGCTCGAGGCGATCGCCGCCTTCCCCGCGGTGCGGCCGATCAAGGTCAACGCCGTGCCGATGCCGGGCTTCGGGGAGGACGACGTGCTGCGCTTCTGCGAGCTCGCCCGCGGCGACGGGTTCCAGGTCCGCTTCATCGAGTTCATGCCGCTCGACGGCGAACGCGCCTGGCGCGCCGACGACGTCCTCAGCGGCGCCGAGGTGCGGCGGATGGTCGAGCGGACGCAGCCGCTGCGCGCACGTCCGCGCGAGCCACACGCGACCGCGCGGGTCTTCGAGTTCGCCGACGGCGGCGGCGAGATCGGCTTCATCAACCCGGTCTCCGAACCGTTCTGCGCCGACTGCAACCGCCTCCGCCTGACCGCCGACGGCAAGCTGCGCACCTGCCTCTTCTCCCTTCACGAGACCGACCTGCGGGGGCCGCTGCGGGCCGGCGCCGACGACGCGGAGCTGGAGCGCATCGTCCGCGAGGCAGTCTGGCGCAAGGAGCTCAAGCACCGCATCGACGAGCCCGGCTTCCGAGCGCCAGCACGGACGATGAGCGCGATCGGAGGCTGAGATGAAGCGCGACGAGTGGCTGCACGAGTTCTGCGAGCGGATCGGCGTCGAGCCGCCCTCCGCCGAGGAAATCAGGGTCCTGCTCGAATTGGCCGCGACGGCCGCCCACGACTCCGAGCGCCCGGCCGCCCCGCTGGCCTGCTGGGCGGCAGGCCGCAGCGGCCGCCCGGCCGCGGAGCTGGGCGAGATCGCAAGGGCAATCTCGCCCGCTCCCAAGCCGACTTCGTAAACCGCGCTGCATTTGCCTTTGCGCACCAATAGGGCAAACGGGGCGAATGCAGCGCTTGGTTTTCCTCAGTCGGCCAGGCGCCAAGGGGCCGCGTAGACGTTGGTGTGACCGCCGCGGGTGAAGCCGGCCAGGGTGATGCCGCGATCGGTGGCGAGCTCGACCGCCAGGGAGCTCGGGGCGCCGACGCCGACCAGGATCGGGGCGCCGGCGACGGCCGCCTTTTGCACCAGCTCGAAAGAGAGGCGGCCGCTGACGCAGAGGATCCGCTCCGACAGCGGCGTCCGTCCTTGCAGCAGGGCGCGGCCGATCACCTTGTCCATCGCGTTGTGGCGGCCGACGTCCTCGCGGGCGAGCAGCAGCCTGCCCTCGGCGTCGAAGAGGCCGGTCGCGTGGGTGCCGCCGGTGCGCTCGAAGGCGGGCTGGTCGAGCCGCTGCGGCAGCGCCGCCAGCAGCGCCCGCTCGACCCGCGGGCCGGCCGGCAACGGCTCGCTTGCCACGGCGACCTCCTCCAGCGCCCCCTTGCCGCAGACCCCGCACGAGGAGGTCGTGTAGAAGCGGCGGCGGCCGGGATCGCGCACAAGCGGCCCGGCGACTTCGACCGCGTTGGCGGCGAAGTCCTCGCTCAGGCCGACCCGGTGCGGCTCGCAGATCAGGCCCTCGCCGAAGAGGAAGCCGAGGGCCAGCTCCTCGTCGTGGCCGGGCGTGCGCATCGTCACGCTGAGCGGCTCGCCGTCGACGCGAATCTCCAGCGGCTCCTCGACCGCGACCGCGTCGAGGCTGCCGTCGCGCTCCACCTCCCGCCACATCCGCGCCGCCGCCCCTTCGCTCGAAATCGGGACTGAGCCAGAGCGAGCGCCGATCGAGGCCATGGCGACTTCCTACCCGCGCGGCTGGGCGCTAAGCGGATCGGAGCGAGATCGCCCCGCCTCGCCGGCGCGCGCCGCCCGCTAAGCGGACGTGACCGTGATCGCGCCCGGCTCGCCGGCGCGCAGGGCGCCGATCCGTGTGCCGGTCATCGGGCTGCCAGCGGGCACCGCGGCCAGCAGCCCGCCAGAGGTCATCGCGTCGCTGAGCAGCGCCCGGCGATCGCCGTCGACCGCGCCTGACCACTCGGTGAAGCGCTCGGCGTCGGCAGCGTTGCGGGCGCTGCCCCCCGCGGTAGCCGCGCCCGAGGCAGCCAGCTCGAGGGCGCCGGGAAGCGCCGGCACCGCCGCCGCGTCGATCTCGGCCGCCAGGCCGCTCGCCTCGCAGAGCTCGTGCAGGTGACCGAGCAGGCCGAAGCCGGTGACGTCGGTGAGGGCGTGGGCGCCGCAGGCGCGGGCCCTCTGCGCCGCCGCCGCGTTCAGCGTCCGCATCGCCGCCACCGCGGCCTCGATCCAGGCCGGCTCGGCGATGCCTCGCTTGGCGGCGGTGGTGATCAGGCCGCCGCCGAGCGGCTTGGTCAGGTAGAGCTCGTCGCCGGGCCGGCCACCGGCCGCGCTCAGCACCTGGTCGGGATGGACGGTGCCGCTGACCGCCATCCCGTACTTTGGCTCGGGATCGTCGATCGAGTGGCCGCCGCCGATCGCGACGCCGGCCTCGGCGGCAACCTCGGCGCCGCCGGCGAGGATCGCCGCCAGCGGCTCGGGGCCGAGATCGGCCAGCGAGAAGGCGACGATGTTGAGCGCCAGGATCGGCGTGGCGCCCATCGCGTAGATATCGGAGAGGGCGTTGGCGGCGGCGATGCGGCCGAAATCGCCAGGGTCGTCGACGATCGGGGTGAAGAAGTCGACGGTCTGGACCAGCGCCAGATCGTCGCTCAGCCTGTAGACGGCCGCGTCGTCGGCGGGATCCAGCCCAACCAGCAGCGCCGGGTCGGTGGAAGCCGGCAGCGCCTCGCGCAGGGCGCGCAGCTCGGCGGCGCCGATCTTGCAGGCGCAGCCGGCGCCGTGGGAGAGTTCGGTCAGCCTCGGGGGGTCGCCGGCTATCGGCATCCGCACCAGGGTAACTGCAGGCAGATGGCAACCGAGACGACAAGCGGCGGCGACATGGGGGATGAGCTGCGCCGCCTGCCCTCGGTGGAGCGGATCGCGGCGCGGCTGGCGGACCTGCCGCACCGGCTCGCGGTCGAGTCGGCCCGGGTTGAGATCGAGCGGGCCCGCGAGCGGATCCAGGCCGGCGAGCGGGCGCCGGGGGAAGATCAGCTGATCGAGGCGGCGGCGGCGCGCGCGGGGCGCCTTGCCGAGCCCAGCCTGCGGCCCGTCCTCAACGCCACCGGCGTCGTCCTGCATACCAACCTCGGCCGGGCGCCGCTGCCGCCGAGCGCGGTCGAACGGGTGGCCGCGGTCGCCGCCGGCTACAGCAACCTCGAGTACGACCTCGAGCAGGGCCGGCGCGGCAGCCGCGGCCAGCACGTCGACGCGCTGCTGCGCGAGCTGACCGGCGCCGAGGCGGCGCTGGCGGTCAACAACAACGCCGCCGCGGTGATGCTGGCGCTCGCCGCCCTGGCCGGCGACGGCGAGGTCCTGGTCAGCCGCGGCCAGCTGATCGAGATCGGCGGCTCCTTCCGCATCCCCGAGATCCTCGCCCACTCCGGCGCGACCCTGGTCGAGGTGGGGACGACCAACCGCACCCGGCTCGAGGACTACGCGGCGGCGATCGGCGAGCGGACGACGGCGATCCTCCACGTCCACCAGTCGAACTTCCGGATCGTCGGCTTCACCGAGCAACCGGCGGCTGCGGCGCTTGCGGCGCTTGCCCGCGAGCGCGGCATCGCGATGGTCGACGACCTCGGCTCAGGGGCGCTCGAGGAGGTCCACGGCGAGCCGACCGTGAGGGCGGCCGTGGACGCCGGCGGCGATCTCGTCTGCTGCTCCGGCGACAAGCTCCTCGGCGGCCCCCAGGCCGGCATCCTGGCCGGCCGCGAGGATGCCGTCGAGAGCTGCCGCCGCCATCCGCTGGCGCGGGCGATGCGGCTCGACAAGCTGCAGCTGGCGGCGCTCGAGGCAACCCTGCGGGCGCACCGCGAAGGAGGCCGCGCGGCGCTGCCGGCGCTGGCGATGATCGACGCCGACGAGGAGCAGTTGCAGCGGCGGGCGGAGCGGATCGCCGCCGCGATCGGAGCCGCGGCGCAGCTCGGCCGCGGCAGCGGCGCCCCGGGCGGCGGCTCACTGGCCGAGGTCGAGCTGGAGGGGCCCGTATGCCTGGTCGACCCCGGGCCCGGCGGTGCCGATCGCCTGCTCGAGCGACTGCGCCGCCGCCCACGGCCGGTGATCGCTCGCATCGTTCGCGAGCGGGTCGTGCTCGACCCGCGCACGCTCAGCGACGCGGAGGCCGACGAGGCCGCGGCCGCGGTCCGCGAGGCGCTCGGCTGAAGTGGCGCCGCGACCGCTGACGATCGGCACCGCCGGTCATATCGACCACGGCAAGACAGCCCTGGTCAGGGCCCTGACCGGTCGCGACACCGACCGGCTTGCCGAGGAGCAGCGGCGCGGCATGTCGATCGAGCTGGGCTTCGCCGAGCTCGACCTCGGCGAGCGCAGGCTCAGCCTGATCGACGTCCCCGGCCACGAGCGCTTCGTGCGGACGATGATCGCCGGCGCCAGCGGCATCGACATGTTCCTGCTCGTCGTCGCCGCCGACGATGGGCCGATGCCGCAGACCCGCGAGCACCTGGCGGTGCTGCGGGCGCTCGGGATCGAGGCGGGCGCGATCGCGCTGAGCAAGGCCGACCTGGTCGACGCCGAGCGCCGCCGGCTCGCCGCCGAGCGGTGCCGGGAGCTCGCCCCGGGCCTGCCGCTGGTCGAGGTCAGCGCCCGCAGCGGCGAAGGGCTGGAGCGGCTGCGGGCGACGCTCGCCGAGCTTGCGGGAAAGGTCGACGAGGCCGCCGGCGACGACGCTGCGGCTGGCGGCGCGCTCGCTCCGAGCGGCGGGGAGGCGGTCCTGCACGTCGACCGCGCCTTCACGATCGCCGGCCACGGCACCGTGGTCACCGGCACGCTGTGGTCGGGCAGGATCGAGCGCGGCCAGCGCGTCGTCCTGCTGCCGTCCGGCAGACGCGCGCGGGTGCGCTCGATCGAGGTTCACGACCGCCGCCTCGAGGTCGCCGCGCCGCGCCAGCGGGTCGCCCTGAACCTCGGCGGGATCGACCGCGCCGAGGTGCGGCGCGGCGACGTCGTCGCCGGCGAGGAGGCCGCCGTCGCGGTGACTTACCGGCTCGACGCCGAGCTGCTCGGGGGCGGCGCGGCGGTCCTCGCCGAGCGCCGGGCCCAGGTCCACCTCGGCACCCGCGAGAGCCCTGCCAGGATCGTCGACCTCGGCGAGGGCAGGGTCCAGCTGCGCCTCGAGCAGCCGCTGCTCGCCCGCCGCGGGGATCGAGCCGTGGTGCGCCGGATCGCCCCGCCGGACACGCTCGGCGGCATCCTCGTCGGCGATCCCGCGCCCTCCCGCCACGGCCCCGGGGGGACGGGTCCACCATGCCACGCGCCCGGCGAAGAGGCCGGCGGGGAAAAGGACAAGCGGTCCGCGAAGGACGCAAGCGCAGCGGCCGGGCAGCCGGCGCGGCCGAGCCCGCTGGCGCTGCGGCTGCTCGCCGAGCTCGAGGCCGATGGCTTGCGGCCGCGCGGCGCGGCGCGGCTGAGCGAGGCCGGCGGCGCCGGACGGCGCGAGGTCGAGCGGGCGCTGGCTGAGCTCAACGCCGCCGGGCTGGCCGTCCGGGTACAGGCCGACGTGTACTACCCCGCCCCGCTTTACGAGCGCCTCAGGACCGCGATCCTCGCGCAGGCCGAGCGCGAGGGCTCGATCAGCCTCGCCGAGGCGCGCGACGCGCTGGGGATCAGCCGCAAGTACGCGCAGGCGCTGCTCGAGCACCTCGACCGCAGCCGGGCGCTGCGCCGCGAGGGCGACCGTCACCGCCCCTGGCGGGAGGCGCGCGGCTAACCTCGACTTCGTGGGGCGGCAGGGGTCTGGTGGCCCATCTGGTCTTCAAAACCAGCAGGGCGGTGCAGCCCACCGCTTGGAAGGTTCGATTCCTTCGCCGCCTCGCCAACAACCCAGGTTCGCCGTGTGCCGGCGCAGGCGCCGCAGGTTCGGCGTTGGGGCGCCTCAGGTGTTTGGTAGGCGCCTCAGGTTCGGGGTGTTCAGGGGTGACCGCCCGGCCAACCACCGCATCAGAACCCTCGTCAGCAAAACCACCGGCGCCGTTTTGCGGCTGGGCGACGGGGGTAGGCGAACCCCATGTACAAGCGGTCAGCCGGCTGTTCCCTCGCCGCCGTGACAGCCCTGATCGTGACCCTCTCGCTGATCGCCGAGATCGCCGCGACGCCGACCGCGCGGAGCGGGGTCAACTCCAGCACCTGGACGCCGGTGACGGGCGTAACCGCGCTCTTCTTCGGCCAGGGCGCCTACCACGGTGACTTCGCCCCCGCCTCGATCGCCTTCGGCCTGCTGGCGATGGCGATCGTCTCCGCCCTGGCGACAATCCCCATCCTCGCCCTCCTCAGCTACTCGCTCGGCCGCAGCCCGCACCCCCTCGCCGCCGCCCTCTTCACCACCGCCTGCGGCCTCGCGGCAGAGATCCTCCTGATCAACCTCCTGGTCAACTGGCTGCAGAGCGAAAACCAGCTCTACCGCTCCCTACCGAGCTGGGGCTGGTGGGCAGCGATGGCCACCTGGGGAGCAACCCTGGGCCTCACCTACGCAAGAGCCGGCCACCGAACCAAAGCCGCACAGCCCCTAGAACCAGCTCCCCCAACCGAGCAACCCCCACGCCCCAAACAAGCTCCCCAAGCGGCTGGTGGATTCGCCACATGGGGCCGCGCCGCGGGCGGGGGATCTGGGAGAGGGGTCCCCGGACACTCCCCGCTTTTGTCCGGGGACCCCTCTCCCAGATCCCCCCACCCCCACCCCCGACCACCCCAATGAAGCCAATCGACACCCGCAACCAGTTCTTCGACGTCTGGAACGTCTACTGGCCGATAGCCCTCGCCGTCTTCGTCCTGATCGCCGCCTTGGTCGTCTTCTTCGCCCTCCGCTACCGCTCCCGCTCCGACGAGATCCCCAAAGGCAAGGACGAGAACCAGCCCGTCGAGATCGGTTACGCGGTCGGCCTGGCCTGCATCGCCGCCTTCCTCGTCTTCCTCACCTTCAGCCGCATGCCCGGCAGCGCCGACAGCTCGGCCACCGGCAGGCCGGTGAAAGTCAAGGTCGCCGCCGCCCGCTGGAACTGGCGCTTCGAATATCCCGAAACGGGACTGGTCGAACAGGGAACCAAGCGGCACGTCCCGGTGCTGCGCGTGCCGGTCGACACGCCGATCGAATTCAGCGGCTCCTCGATCGACGTGATCCACTCCTTCTGGATCCCCGAAGAGCGCTTCAAGCGCGACGTCTTCCCCGGGCTGCACAGCCGCTGGGAGATGGTCTTCGAAGACGTCGTCAACAGCCCCGGCGGCGGCGAGTGCGCCGAGTTCTGCGGGCTCGAACACGCGAACATGATCTTCGACGTCCTGGTCATGCCGAGGGCGGCCTTCGCCGGGTGGGTGGCGAGCGAAGCCGGCAGGCCGGCGGACGCCGGCAACGCGCCGGCCGGCGCAGGCGCCACGGGCGGTGCGGCGCCCAACGGGAGCAGGGCGTGAGCGCGACGGCGCCGCGGCCGGCGATCGCCCTGCGCCCGCCGCTCGGCTCGAGGCGCCGCGCCAGCCTGCTCGAAGTCCTCTCCAGCACCGACCACAAGCGGATCGGCCTGCTGACCACGGTCACCGCCTTCTGCTTCTTCCTGATCGGCGGCTCGCTGGCCCTGACGATGCGCGCCGAGCTTGCCAAGCCGGGCCTGCAGTTCCTCTCCGACCACACCTACAACGAGCTCTTCACGATGCACGGCTCCTCGATGTTCTACCTCTTTGCCGCCCCGGTCGTGATGGGCGTCGGCCTCTACTTCGTGCCGCTGCAGATCGGAGCGGCGCGGCTGCTCTGGCCGCGCCTGGCGCTCGCCGGCTACTGGCTCTTCGCCGCCGCCGGGGTGATCATGTACTCGGGGTTCCTCACCCAGCAGGGCGCCGCCACCTTCGGCTGGACCGCCTTCTTCCCGCTCTCGGACTCGCAGGCCACGCCGGGCATCGGCACCGACCTCTGGATCATCGCGGTGATCCTGGCGACCCTGGGGGTGATCCTCCAGGCGCTCTCGCTGCTGGCGACGATCGTCCGCCTGCGGGCGCCCGGGATGACGATGCTGCGGATGCCGCTCTTCACCTGGAGCGAGCTGGTCACGGTCTTCATGGTGATCACCGGCTTCCCGGTGCTGATCGTGGCGATGACGCTGCTTTATATGGACCGCCAGGGCGCCTCGATCTTCTCCTCGTCCCCCGAGGGACAGGTCACCTACCAGCACCTCTTCTGGTTCTACGGCCACCCGGTCGTCTACGTCGTCTTCTTTCCCCTGGTGGGCGTCGTCGGCGAGACGATCGCCACCTTCTCGCGCCGCCGTTTCTTCGGCTTCCGGACGACGGTCGTCTCGCTGCTGCTCTTCTCGGCGATCTCGATGAGCGTCTGGGGCCACCACATGTTCGCCACCAACCAGGTCTCCAACCGCTACTTCTCGCTGACCTCGACGATCCTGCTGATCCCGGCCGGAATCGAGTACTTCGGCTTCCTGGCGACGATGGCCGGCGGCCGCATCCGCCTCGCCTCGCCGATGCTGTTCGCGATCGGCTTCGTGCTGCTCTTCCTGATCGGCGGCCTGACCGGGATCATGGTCGCCTCACCGCCGCTGGACTACCACGTGCACGACACCTACTTCGTCGTCGCCCACTTCCACTACACGCTGTTCGGCGGCACCGTCTTCGGCCTCTTCGCCGCGATCCACTACTGGTTTCCGAAGGTCACCGGCAGGCTGCTCGACGAGCGCCTCGCCAGGGCGACCTTCGTGCTGCTCTTCGCCGGCGCCCTCGCCGCCTTCATCCCGATGTTCTTCCTCGGCTCGCAGGGAATGGCGCGGCGGGTGGCCGACTACCTGCCGCTGCACCACTGGACCGCCCTCAACACCCTCTCGACGCTCGGCGCCTTCACGATCTTCCTCGGCGTCCTCGTCTTCCTCGTCAACGTGATGCGCTCGCTGCGGCTCGGCGCGCCGGCGGGGCCGGACCCGTGGCAGGGGCAGACGCTCGAGTGGGCGACCCCTTCGCCGCCACCGCGCCACAACTTCGCGGCGCTGCCGCCGATCAGGTCGCACACGCCGCTCTTCGACATGCGCGAGCGGGGCGAGGATCCGATCCGCGGGCTCGGGCTCGACCGCGAGGAGGCGCTGGCCCGGTGAGCCCGCAGCGCAAGCCGGCCTACCCGCCGCTGGCGGTCTGGGGAGTCTTCCTCGGCGTCCTCACCGCCGTCTCGGTGATCTTCTTCAGCCCCGATGTCTCGACCCCGGCGCTGCTCGGCGGCAACGCCGCCTTCGTCCTCGTCCTCGCACTGCTGCTGGCGGTCAGCCGGCGCTCGATTCAGACCGAGGGCGGCGGCGCCGACCCCGACGCCAGCCCGGCGACGGTCTGGCTGGCGCTCTCGCTGGCGCTGATGGCGGTGGGCGCGGTCCTGGGGCTTTGGCTGGTCTTCATCGGCGGCGGCATGACGATCGTCGGAATCGCCGCGACGGTGCGCGAGCTGCGTGCGCAGCGGGCGGCGGCGCGGCAGCTGGGAGACGGCTCGTGACGGCGCGGCGCGGCGCCTTCTTGCTCGCCGGCTGGCTCGTCGTCGGGGTCGCCCTCTCGCCGCCGCTCGACGCGGCCGCCGACGACAGCCTGCCGGTTCACATGCTCCAGCACATGCTGCTGCTCACGGTCGCCCCGCCGCTGCTCGTGCTCGGCGAGCCGATCCGGGTGGCGTTCGACCTGCTCCCGCCCGGCGGCGCCCGGGGCCTCTCGCGGGCACTGCGCTGGCGGCCGCTCGAGCTTCTGCTGAACCCGCTCGTCGCCCTCGCCGTCTTCGCCCTGGTCGTTCTCGGCACTCACCTGCCGCGTCTCTACGACGCGGCGCTGGAAAACGAGGCCCTGCACGCGCTCGAGCACGGCGCCTACCTTTTCGCAGGGATCGTCTTCTGGGCCGCCGCGCTGGGCGCCGATCCAGGCGCCAGGCCGCTGACGCCGGTGGCCGTGGTCGGCCTGCTGAGCGCCGCGATGGTCCCGATGCTCGCGATCGGGGTGGCCCTCGACACCGCCTCGAGCGTCGTCTACGCGCCCTACGCGGCCAGCGCCGGCAGCGCCGCGGCGCTGGCCGAACAGAACCCCGGCGCGACCGTGATGTGGGCCGGGGACCTGCCCTTCATGGCCGCGATCGTGTTCGGCGCCTGGGCGAGCCTGCGCCGCGAAGAGCGCCTCCAGCGGCTCCGCGAAGCGGCCGGAGGACGGCCTTGAGGCGGGCGCTGGAGCTGGCGGTCGTGCTGGTCTCACTGGCGGCTGGGGCAACCTGCTGGGCGCTGGAAACCCCGGCTGCGCCGAGCGGCGGCGCAGCGCCCGGGCGCCAACCCGAATTGGCCGGCCGCCGCCTCTTCGTCCAGGGCTGCTCCTCCTGTCACGGCTACGACGCCAGGGGCGTTGTGGGCTCGGGCCCGAGCCTGATCGGCGCCGGGGAAGAGGCCGCCGACTTCTACCTGCGCACCGGCCGCATGCCGCTCGACCGGCCCGACGAGGAGCCGGTTCGTTCTTCCTCGCCCTACACACCGGCCCAGATCCGCGCCCTGGTCGCCTACGTCGGCAGCCTTGGCGGGCCGCCGGTTCCCGACGTCGATCCGGGATCGGGCGACCTCGCCGAAGGCCAGAAACTCTTCACCGAGCACTGCGCCGGCTGCCACCAGGTCCTCGGCCGGGGCGGCGTCCTGCCAGGCGCGGTCGCTCCCGACCTCGGAGCGGCCAACGCCACCGACGTCGCCGAGGCAGTGGAGATCGGCCCCTACGTGATGCCCGCCTTCAAGCACCTCGACCGCGGCGAAATCGACGACATCGCCCGCTACGTCGAATACACCCACGCTCCCGAAGACAGGGGCGGCTGGGGAATCGGCCACATCGGCCCGATCCCGGAGGGGATGGTCGCCTGGCTGCTCGCCGGCGTGGCGCTGCTCTTCGCGATCCGGCTGATCGGCGAGAGGACGACGCGGTGAGCGGCGGCGATCGCTTCGTCCGCATCGTCGCCGTGCTCGGCGGCCTGCGCGGCCTGCGGCGCGCAGGCGGCGTGCGAGGCCTGCGGCGCGCTCGGCGGCGGCGGGAGGCCGAGGCGCCCGAGGCGCCCGCGCCCGAACCGGTGCCGCCCGACGAGCTCGACGCCACTCCCGACCCCCGCGCCGAGCTGATCGTCGCCCTGCTGCTCTTCGCGGCGGCGCTCGCCTTCGCCGGCTTCGTCGTCTTCTACGTGGTCGACCAGGACACCCAGCTGCTCGGCCTCTGCATCGGCCTCGGCCTGCTGCTCGCCGGCGTCGCTTCGGCGCTGGCCGGCAAGCGGGTCGGGATCGAAGAGAAGACGAGCGAGGACTACCACGACTTCGGCGACGTCGAGGAGCAGCACGAGGCCGAGAACCTCCTCCGCGAGGGAGCGATCGGCGTCACCCGGCGCCGCCTGCTCTTCTCCTCGCTGGCGGCGGTCGGAGCGGCTCTCGGCGCGGCGGCGGTGCTGCCGATCGCCTCGCTCGGCCCCCGCGTCGGGGCCAAGGTCTACGAGACGCCCTGGGCGGCGGGCAGGCGGGTGGTCGACGAGAGAGGCGATCCGATCACCGTCGAGAGCCTCGATGTGGGCGAGTTCATCAGCGCCTTTCCGCAGGGAGCGAGCCTCGAGGACCTCGGCTCCGCGCTGGTCCTCGTCCGCCTCTCCCCCGACGAGCTCGAGCTGCCGCCCGACCGCGCCCACTCCGCGCCCGAGGGCTTCGTCGCCTACTCGAAGGTCTGCACCCACGCCGGCTGTGCGGTCTCGCTGTTCCGCTACCCGAAGTTCGAACCCGAGCAGCCCGGTCCCGCCCTCGTCTGCCCCTGCCATTACTCGACCTTCAACCCGGCCGACGGGGGCTCGGTCGAGTTCGGCCCCGCCGCCCGGCCGCTGCCCCAACTGCCCCTGCGGATCGCCGCCGACGGCAGCCTCGAGGCGGCGGGCGGCTTCTACGAACCGATCGGGCCCTCCTACGGGGGCATCCGCGAAGGGCCAGGCCAGCAATCGTGATCCGCCGCACCGTCAGAGCCCTCGACGAGCGCCTCGGCGCCGCGCCGCCGGTCAAAAAAGCGCTGCGCTACGTATTCCCCGACCACTGGACCTTCATGCTCGGCGAGATCGCGATGTACTGCTTCGTGATCCTCGTCATAACCGGGATCTTCCTCACCTTCTACTACGTCCCAAGCGGGGCCAAGCTCCACTACCAGGGCCCATACCTGCCGTTGCAGGGGACCTCGATGGGCGAGAACTACGCCTCGGTCCTGCAGATCAGCTTCACAGTGCCGGCCGGGCTGCTGATCCGCCAGACCCACCACTGGGCGGCCGACGTCTTCATCGTCGCGATCGTCCTGCACCTGCTGCGGGTCCTGATCACCGGCGCCTATCGCAAGCCGCGCGAGCTCAATTACTGGGTGGGAGTGACGATGCTCGGGCTGGCGATCCTCGAGGGCTTCCTCGGCTACTCGCTGGTCGACGACCTGCTCTCGGGGATGGGCCTGGCGATCGCCTACGCGGTGGCGATGTCGATCCCCTTCGTCGGCGGGCCCTTCGCCTTCCTGATCTGGAACGGCGAGTACCCCGGCACGGAGTCGTTCTGGCCGCGGCTCGAGGTCCTCCACGTCTTCCTGATCCCGATGGCGATCGCGACCCTGCTCGCCGTCCACCTCGCCCAGATCGTCCGCCAGCACCACACCCAGTTCCCCGCCGAAGGCTCGGAGCGCAAGGTCCGCGGCACGCCGGCCTGGCCGGGCTACGCGCTGCGCTCGATCGGCCTCTTCTTCGTCGTCGCCGGCGTCCTCTTCCTGCTCGGCGGCCTGATCCAGATCAACCCGATCTGGGAGTGGGGCCCCTATGAGCCCTACCTCTCGACCAACGGCGCCCAGCCCGACTGGTACGTCGGCTGGTTGATCGGCGCCCTGCGACTGATGCCGCCGCTGGAGATCACGATCGGCAGCTACACCGTCGTCCCCGCCCCCTTCTGGGGCGGCGCCCTCTTCCCGGCCTTCGTCTTCGGCGTCCTCTACGCCTGGCCGGCGCTCGCCCGCCGCCTCGTCGACGACCGGCGCAAGCACAACCTGCTCGAGCGCCCGCGCGACAACCCGAGGCGGACGGCGCTGGTCCTCGCCTTCGTCGGTTGGGTCTTCACGATCTTCGCCGCCGGCGCCACCGACCGCCTCTACTTCCGCTCCTTCATCCCCTACGAAGGCCAGGTCTGGTTCTTCCGCGGCCTCGCCCTGCTGATCCCCTTCGTCATCTACTTCGTCGCGAAGCGCGTCTGCGAGGAGCTGCGGGACCGGGACGAACGCCCACTGCAGGGGCGCGAGCAGCACCCGCTGCGGGGCTGGAGCGGCAGCATCGTGCGCCGCACCCGCTCCGGCGGCTTCGAGAACACGCCTCCCTGATCCACCGCTCGGCGCATCCGACTTTGACCCAACCAGGCTGTGGTCAAAGTCGGATGCGCGTGGTGGGGATCGGATGTGCGAGGTGGAGGGACGGATCGGGAGACGGAGGAATGGGATGTGGGAGGCCGGGCGATTAAGCGCGCTGGGTGTTCACGGTCTGCGCCGGGTCTTCGGCCGAGTGGAAGCCGGCCTTGAAGACCGACCAGCGCTTGCAGACCGCGCCGGCGAGGAGGAGGGCGCCGCCAGCGGCCGAGAGCATCCGCCGGCCGCCCCGGCGACTGGAAACCGGGGACAGCCGTCCCTCGCCCGCCGCGCCAAGGGCCAGCGCGCCGCTCAGGGTCAGCGCCCGCGCCGCCTTGCCAAAGCGGCCTGCCGGGCCCTCCTCGTAGGAGCTGGCGAGCGCGCCGAGGCGCCTGTGCATGATCACCGTCGCCGCCTCCTCGGCGATCGCGGCAGCGATTCCCAGCCGCCGCGCCGGGCCGGCCTCGACGGTCGGCACGGTGATCGCCGCCGCGCCGGCCGCGCTGGCGCTGGCGCTGGCGGCAAAGACGAGCGGCAGCTCCCAGCGGGCCTCCGACCAGGCCGGGATGGCGCTGTTGGAGACCAGCACGGCGGTATAGGTGGCGAGCGGGGCGCCGAGCGCCGCCGCCGCCAGCTCCGGGGCGCCGCCGCGCCGCCCCGGGCGCAGCAGGTTGAGCCCGGCGCAGAGAGTCGTCGCGCCGCCGTTGGCGGCGAGCAGCCAGGCGCCCAAGTTCATCGGCGAGGTCGGCTTGAAGACGCGCAGCATGTTGATGAAGCGCGAGGGCTTGCCGAGGTCCTTGATCAGCAGCACGGGGCTGACGGTGACGCCGGCGAAGGCGCCGGCCCAGGCGCGGCGGGCGAGGACCGGGCGCCCCGCGAAGGTGGCGCCCGCCGCCAGCACCGCGGAGGCGCCGGCGAGGCCGCCGCTGAAGAAGTAGAAGGGGATCTCCGGCTTCCAGACCGGCGGCTTGACGATCGGCCGCCCGTAGTAGGTGGTCGGCTGCTCGCGCCCAACCATCCGCTCTTCGGCGCCGCCGCGAGAGCCGCGGCGCCCACGTCCCACGCCGCTGGGCGTCGCCTGGCTCGGGCTCCCTGCCGGCTCGCCATGGCCGCCGTGGACGTAGGTGGCGCCGTCGCTGACCGAGCGCTCGACGTCGCCGCGCGCCTCGCCGTCCCCGGCCGGAGGCCAATCGCCTGCTCCCTCCTTCATCGCCGGCTCCCGGCGAAGGCGGCGCCGATCCCGGCCAACAGCGCCACCGAGGCGACCGCCGCGGCCGACCACGCTGCGCCGGCGTGGCGGGTGGGCACGACGGGATCGGGCGGCAGCCGGTAGGTCTCCGGCTCGTCGAGCAGGAGGAAGAAGGCGCCGAAGCCGCCGACCCCGTCGTCCTCGGAGTCGCCGTAGAGCCGCGCCTCGGGGCGACCGCGCTCATGAAGCGTCTCGACCCGCTTGGCGGCCCGCTCGCGCAGCTCGTCGAGCTCGCCGAACTGGATCGAGTCAGTCGGGCAGGCCTGGGCGCAGGCCGGTTCCATGTCGTCCTTGAGGCGGTCGTAGCAGAGGGTGCACTTCCAGACCCGGCCGTCTTCCTCGCGCTGGTCGAGGACGCCGAAGGGGCAGGCGACGACGCAGTAGCCGCAGCCATTGCAGATATCCTCCTGGACGACCACGGTGCCGAACTCGGTGCGGAAGATCGAGCCGGTCGGGCAGGCGTCGAGGCAGCCCGCCTCGGTGCAGTGCTTGCAGACGTCGGAGCTCATCAGCCAGCGGAAGCCGTCCTCGTCGGTGTGCGGATCGAGCCCCTCCTCGAGCAGGCTCTGGCGCGCCGCCTCCTGGACGAAGGAGTCCGGCGCCGCCTCCTCGACGCCGACCGGCAGCTTCTGTTCGATGAAGGCGACGTGGCGCCAGCGGTCGGCGCCGAGTTCGCCGCTGTTGTCGTAGCTCTCGCCGCTGAAGCCCTGCGGGTCGGGCGGCACCTGGTTCCACTCCTTGCAGGCGACCTCGCAGGCCTTGCAGCCGATGCAGACCGAGGTGTCGGTGAAGAAGCCGACCCGCGGCTTGGCCTCCTCGCCGTAGCTCGACGGCCAGCTCGGCGTCTGCAGCGCGATCTCGTGCCCCGCCATCAGCCGTTCTCCTCCTGGCGGCGGGGATAGGCGGCGACGAAGGGTGGAAGATCGGCTCCGCGCGGGCGGCGCCCGGGCCGGATGTCGCAGGTCGCCGCCTTGACCTCCTGGATATGGACGTTGGGATCGAGGGCGAAGGGGAAGAGGTCGTTGGCCGAGTCGCCGCTGCTCAGGCCGCTGTATCCCCAGTGGTAGGGAAGGCCGACCTGGTGCATGGTGCGGCCGTCGACCTGCAGCGGCTTGATCCGCTCGGTGACCAGCACCCGCGCCTCGATCGCCGAGCGCGAGCTGATGATCGTCGCCCAGCCGCCATGCTCGAGGCCGCGCTCGCGGGCCAGCTCGGGGCTGACCTCGCAGAACATCTCCGGCTGCAGCTCGGCGAGGTACGGCAGGGTCCGGGTCATCGCGCCGGCGGTGTGATGCTCGGTCAGCCGGTAGCTCGTCACCACGAAGGGGTACGCCTCGGCCCCCGCTTCGGAGGCGGTCGGGTTGTAGGGGTTGTCGGGGCGGTCGTAGCGGTCGCGCACCGGGTTGGACTGCTGGCCGTAGAGCGGGTTCGAGAAGGGCGACTCGTGCGGCTCGTAATGGGTCGGGAAGGGGCCGTCGACGATCCCGTTGGGCGCGTAGAGCCAGGCCCGGCCGTCGCCCTGCATGATGAACGGCTCGTCGCCGCGCAGCGCCTCCTGCGCCGTCGCTTCCTCCGGCGGGATGTAATCGGGGCGCTTGTCTGGGCTGAAGTCGGGGACGTCCTCGCCGACCCATTTCTCTTCTTCGGAGTCCCACCAGACGTAGCGCTTGCGCTCGGACCACGGCTTGCCCTCGGGGTCGGCGGAGGCGCGGTTGTAGATGATCCGCCGGTTCATCGGCCAGGCCCAGGCCCATTCCGGCGCCACCCAGCTCTGCTCGGAGCCGGGCTTGCGCCGCGCCGGCTGGTTGACGCCGTCGGCGTAGCAGCCGGCGTAGATCCAGCAGCCGCAGGTGGTCGAGCCGTCGTCCTTCAGGGGCAGGTAATCGGAGAGCGGCGCGCGCTCGGCGTCGAAGCCGCCGATCTCGGCGAGAACCGCCTCCGCGTCGGGCTCTTCGCTCGGCCCGATCGTCGGGTAGTCCCAGGTGAGGTCGAGGATCGCCCGGTCCTTGGGGTCGCCGGACCCCGCCAGCTTCTCGCGGACGCGGCGGCCAAGGTGGTACATGAACCAGAGCTCCGAGCGGCAGTCGCCCTGCGGCTCGACCGCTTTGTGGTGCCACTGCAGCAGCCGCTGGGTGTTGGTGAAGCTGCCGTCCTTCTCGGTGTGGGAGGCGGCCGGCATCAGGAAGACCTCGGTGCCGATCTCCTCCGTCTTCAGCTCGCCGCTCTCGGTCTCGGGCGAGTCGCGCCAGAACGACGCCGTCTCGATTTCCGAGAAGTCGCGGACGACGAGCCATTTCAGCTTTGCCAGGGCGCTGCGCTGCAGCTTCGCGTTGGCCGAGCCGACCGCCGGGTTCTCGCCCATCACGAAGTAGCCCTCGAGCTTGTTGTCGGCCATGTCGGCGACGGTGCGGTAGTGCGAGTGGTCCTTGTCGATCCGCGGCAGGTGGTCGAAGCAGAAGTCGTTCTCGTAGGTCGCGGCCGGTCCCCACCAGGCCTTCAGCAGGCTGACCATGTAGGACTTTGTGTTGCCCCAGAAGCCTGTCGGCGGGGCGTTTCGTTCGACGTACTGGTCGAGGCCGGTTTCCTTGTGGGCGTGGGGCATCGGCAGGTAGCCGGGGAGGATGTTGAAGAGGGTCGGGATGTCGGTCGAGCCCTGGATCGAGGCATGACCGCGCAGGGCGAGGATGCCGCCGCCGGGGCGGCCGATGTTGCCGAGCAGAAGCTGCACGATCGCCGCCGTGCGGATGTACTGGACGCCGACCGAGTGCTGGGTCCAGCCGACCGCGTAGGCGAAGGCGCTGGTCCGCTCGCGGCCGGAGTTCTCGCAGAGCGCCTCGGCGACCTCGAGGAAGGTCTGCTTCGGCACGCCGCAGACGCGCTCGACCATCTCCGGCGTGTAGCGGCTGTAGTGGCGCTTGAGCAGCTGGAAGACGCAGCGCGGGTCCTCCAGGGTCTCGTCCTCCTCGGGCGGCTCGCCGTGGTGCAGTTCGCCGCCGTGGGCGCCGTGGGCCTGCTCGCCTTCGGCCTGGCCCATGTCACGTTCGCCGGCCGAGGCCGCCGCCTCCATGCCCTTGTACTGCCAGGATTCGCGTTCGTAGGTCCCCTTTTCAGCATCCAGCCCGGAGAAGACCCCGTCGAGGTCCTCGGTGTCGCGGAAGTCCTCGCTGATGATCGTGCGGGCGTTGGTGTAGGCCTGCACGTACTCGCGGAACTCGCGGCCGTTCTCGAGGATGTAGTTGACGATGCCGCCGAGGAAGGCGATGTCGCTGCCGGCCCGCAGCGGCACGTGCAGGTCGGCGAGGGCGCTGGTCCGGGTAAAGCGCGGGTCGACGTGAATTACCTTGGCGCCGCGTTCCCTGGCCTCGATCACCCACTGGAAACCGACCGGGTGGCACTCGGCCATGTTCGAGCCCATGATCACTATGCAGTCGGCGTTCTGCAGATCCTGCTGGAAAGTCGTCGCGCCGCCCCTACCGAACGATGTCCCCAAACTGGGGACGGTGGAGGAGTGTCATATGCGGGCCTGGTTCTCGATCTGCACGGCGCCCATCGCCGTGAAGAACTTCTTGATCAGGTAGTTCTCCTCGTTGTCGAGCGTGGCGCCGCCGAGGTGGGCGAAGCCGAGGGTGCGGTTGAGGCGTTCGCCGTCGCGCTCGGACTGCCAGCCGACCTCGCGCGAAGCGATCGCACGCTCGGCGATCATCTCCATCGCCTGCTCGAGGTCGAGCTCCTCCCACTCGGTGGCGTGGGGCCGGCGGTATTTCACCTTCTGCAGCCGGGTCGGCGAGTTGACCAGCTGCTCGGAGGCGGCGCCCTTGGGACAGAGCCGCCCGCGCGAGATCGGGCTCTCGGGGTCTCCCTCGATCTGGGTCACCCTGCCGTCCTTGGTCCAGACCCGCTGGCCGCAGCCGACCGCGCAGTAGGGGCAGATCGACCTGACCATCGAGTCGGCCTCCGCCGTCCGCGGCCGCAGCGTCTGCGAGCGATGCGACTGCGCGGCCTTGCCCCTCGCCGTGGGGTCCTCGCGCAGCTGGCGGAGCAGAGGTGGCAGCCTCATGTCAGCGCCTTACCCGTCCCGCCGCGCCCGAAACGGCGCGAAGCTCGAGCGAGGCGTCGACCGTGCGCGGTGGGTCATGCAGCTGACAGCTCAGCCGAGCTAGAAGAGTTTTGGCCATCAGTTCCCTGGGAACCAGCTGAGGGGCGCAACCGTCCGCTGGAGATGAGCAGGAGCGACGACATTCCCGAGGGGCTTCCCGAGGTCGAGCTCGAGCCGGGGCCGTGGAAGCTGCCGGTTGGCGGCAGCGACGAGGTCGGCTTTCAGATCGTCTCCGGGACGCTGCTGCGCCGGGTGATCCTCTACGGAGGGCGGAGCGCCGAGCTGCTCGGGATCGACGACGTGCTCTTCCCCTGGCGGGAGGACTGCGTCTCCTTCTCCTGCTCAGAGCTGGAGGTCGTCGACCGGGCCCGGCTCCGCGTCCTCGACCTGCGTCCTGGCTCGCCGCTGAGCCGGTCTCAAACGGCGACGGCGGCGATCGCGGCACGGGCGATCGACCGCTCGCGGGCGCTTGGCCTGCAGTCGGCGATCATGAGCATCGTCGGGGTAGAAGAGCGGCTGCGGGCGCTGCTCTGGACCTTCGCCGAGCGCTGGGGCTCGCTCGTGCCGGGCGGCGTCGAGGTCGAAGTCCACGTCCCCCAGGCGGTCCTCGCCGAGATGGTCGGCACCCGCCGCCCGACCGTCAGCCAGGCGCTCGGCAGCCTCCGCGACAGCGGCCAGCTGGTCACCCTCGAGCCCGGCCACTGGATCCTGCGCGGCGAGCCGCCCGCGATCGCGACGGCTGCGTAGCGCCCGCCCGCAGGACGCGGCGCCGCCGCGACGTCACTGCAGCGCCGGCAGGACCTCGCGCTCGTAGAAGTCGAAGAAGCCGTCCTGATCGGGCCCGACCTGGTGGACGTAGACGTGGTCGTAGCCGGCCTCGACGTACTCGCGGATCGCGGCGAGGTGGCGCTCGGGGTCGGGACCGCAGACGATGCTCTCGGCGATCTCCTCCTCGCCGACCAGCTCGGCCGCTTCTTCGAAGTGGGTCGGCATCGTCAGCTCGAGGAAGTAGCTGCCGCTGACCGCGCCGTTGGGCCACCACTCCAGCGCGGTGCGGCGCGCCTCGGCCTCCTCGGCGGCCCAGCAGACATGCAGCTGCCCGTAGGCCGGCTTCTCGGCGCCGGCGCCCTCGCGGAAGCGCTCGACCGACTCGGCGACCGGGGCGGTCCCGATGATCCCGTCGCCGACCCGCGCGGCGAGATCGACCGAGCTCTCCCCCGCGACCGCGACCAGCAGCGGCGGCAGCTCCTCGGGCAGCGAGTACAGGCGGGCGTTCTCGACCAGGTAGTGGTCGCCCCGGTGGCTGGTCAGCTCGCCCCGCCAAAGCTCGCGGATCACCTCGATCGCCTCCTCGAGCCGTTGCTGGCGCTCGACTATCGGCGGCCAGCGCTCGCCGAGGATGTGCTCGTTGAGGTTCTCCCCGGCGCCGACGCCGAGCGAGAAGCGGCCGGGCATCAGCGCCGCGGCCGTCGCCGCGGCCTGGGCGACGATCGCCGGGTGGATTCGGGTCGTCGGACAGGTCACGCCGGTGATCAGCTCGAGCCGCTCGGTGGCCTGAGCGATCGCGCCGAGCACGCCCCAGACGAACGGGCTCTCTCCCTGCCTGTCGATCCAGGGATGGAAGTGGTCGGAGATCCCGGCAAAGCTGAATCCCGCCCGCTCGGCCCGCGCCGCCTGGCGGACCAGGCTCGGCCCGTCGTGCTCCTCGCAGGAGAGCGAGTATCCGATCTGCGCCGTCGAGGCCATCGCTCAGCCGTTTCCCGGCCGGGAGCCGCGCGAAACCGTCGTGGGCTCCCCGGCCCTCGCCACCGCTCGCGTCCCCGCCCCTCTCCTTCTTCGTCGTACCGTCACCGCGCCTCTTCATCGTCGTCGTAGAGCCTGGCCGCGCACTCGAGCAGCAGGGCGTGGACGAAGGCCTGCGGCAGGTTTCCGCGCAGCTGCCGCTGGCGGACGTCGAACTCCTCGGCGAGCAATCCGGGCGGTCCGCAGGCGGCGCGGCTGCGCTCGAACCACGACACCGCGCGGGTCCGGTCGCCGGCCTGAGCGTGGGCGAGTGCCATCCAGAAGCCGCAGAGCAGGAAGGCGCCCTCGGCGTCGCCGAGCGGCAGCTCGTCCGCCTGGAAGCGGTAGCAGTAGCCGTCCTCGGTCAGCTCCGCCTCGACCGCGTCGAGGGTGGCCCGCGAGCGTGGATCCCCGGCGGGGACGGCGCCGCGGATGGCGGCGAGCAGCAGCGACGCGTCGACTCGCGGATCGTCGGCGGCGCGCTGCCAGCGTCCGGACGGATGCAGGCAGGTGGCCGAGGCATCGGCGACCAGCGCGTCCGCCAGCGACGACCAGCTCGCCGGCTGGCGGGGGCCCGGCGCGTGAGCGGCGATCGCCCGCAGGCCCGCCGCGCAGCAGAGCCGGCTGTGGGCCCAGCACCTCGGTTCGAGCTCCCAGATCCCCGCCTCGGGCTCCGCTTGATGGGCGCGAATCGCCTCGACCGCAGCCTCGGCGGCTCGCCAGCCGTCGGCATCGAGACGATCGTGGCGGGCGGCGGCGGCGAAGAGCAGCAGCGCCTCGCCGAAGGCGTCGAGCTGGAGCTGCTCGCGGACCCAGTTGCCGGCGATGTCGTGGCCGCCCGGATAGCCCGGCAAGCCCAGCTCGCGTTCGGCAGGGACCGGCTCACCGCCGACCGTGTAGGCGGGGCAGAGCCGCGAGCCATCGCAGAGCAGGCGAGCGCTGACGAAGCCGACCGCGTCGTCGAGCAGGTCGTGTGGGCCGGCGGCGGCGACCGCCTGGCCGGCATAGGCCTGGTCGCGGATCCAGGCGTAGCGATAGTCGTAGTTGCGGCCCCGCTCGGCGCGCTCGGGCAGCGAGGTCGTCGCCGCCGCGACCATGCCGCCGCTGCCGGCGGTCAGCCCCGCCATCACCGCGTAGGCGTGGCGGGCGTCGTGGGAGCCGAGGGTCCGATCGAGCTCAGGCACCCGTTTGCGCCAGGATTCCTCGGTCGCTCGCCACAGCTGCCGGGCGGTCGGCGGCGCTTGTGGGCGGCCGCTGCGGGAGAGCGCGAGGACGAAGTCGCGGTGCTGCCCGGGTTCGAGGTCGAGCTGGAGATAGAGCGCCTTGCCCCTGACCGACCCCTGGCGCGGCGAGGCATCGGCGGCGCCGAGCCAGAGCATCCCGGCCTCACCCAGGCTCGCGCTCCAGGCGTCGTCCTCGCGCTTCAGGGCCGCCATGCCGTGGCGGTCGAAGCCCGCCCCCGCGCTCAACACGACGTCGACCCGAGCGGGCCCATCGAGCGCGACGACCCGGCGCAGGACGATCGCCTGCTCGGGGTCGGCCGGCATCGCGAGGGCCTCGCGGGACTCGACGATGCCCTGCTCGGTGACCCAGCGGCTGCGCCAGATCAGGCTGCCCGGCTCGTAGTAGCCGCCCCAGACGAAGCGCCCGCGGGGAGTTATCGCGTAACTGCTCTCACCGCCGAGCAGCGAGCAGAAGACGGCATCGTCGTGCCAGCGCGGAAAGCACATCCAGCCGAAGTCCCCGCGGGGGCCGACGAGAACGCCGCGCTCCCCGTCGGCGAGCAGGGCGTACTCGCGGAGCACATGCGGCAGCGAGCGCGCGCCAGGCGGAAGGGAGCCCTGCTCGCTCATCGTCGCGAGCGTGCTGCCAGCGCGGCGACGAGCGCCGCGCCCGCCGCGCCGCCGCCGGCGAGCAGGCGTCTGTGCATGGTGGCCCAGAGCTGGGCGCTGGCGGGCTTCGCCCGCGCGTCAAATGAGCCGTGGGTCGCGGCCTTGCCGGGAACCGGCTCGAAGAGGTTGTCCGGACGGTCGTCTGGCACGGGCTGCCCTTCGACCTGCTGTGACCCGTAGCCCTGGCGGGCCAGGTACCAGTCGGCGATGCGCGGAGCGAGCTTGTTGGCGACGATCGCCTTGACCGCGCCGTAACCGGCCCAGACCTCGCGGCGGCGATTGTGGGCGGCGAAGTGGACGGCCTCGGCCGCGACCTCGGGCTGATAGATCGGCGGCACCGGCTGGGGGTGCTCGGGGAGCCGGGTCCGGCACCAGTCGAACTGCGGCGTGTTGAGGGCCGGCAGCTGCACCATCGAGATCCAGACCGGGCTCCCTTCGTGGAGCAGCTCGGTGCGGACCGAGTCGGTGAAGCCGCGGATCGCGAACTTGGCGCCGCAGTAGGCGGCCTGCAGCGGGATCGCCCGGTAGGAGAGCGCCGAGCCGACCTGGACGATCGTGCCGCGTTCGCGGGAGCGCATCCGCTCCAGGGCGACCATCGTGCCGTGGACGGTGCCGAGGTAGGTGACCGCGGTCGCCCGCTCGAACTCGCCAGGGGTGACCTTGCCGATCGGGGCGAAGATCGTCGCCATCGCGTCGTTTACCCAGACGTCGAGCGGGCCGAAGCGCTCTTCGATCGCCGCGGCCGCATCGCTCAGCGCGGCGAAGTCGGCGACATCGGCGGGCGCAACGAAGGCCTCGCCACCGAGCTCCCGCACCTCCCGGGCGGCCCCCTCGAGCCCCTCGGCGCCGCGGGCGATCAGGCCGACCTTCGCGCCGCGCCGGGCGAAGGCGTGGGCGACGGCGCGGCCGACCCCCGCCGAGGCGCCGGTGACGGCGACCACCTCGCGCTGCTGGCTGCCGCCGGCGCTCATCGAATCGGCCCCTGCTCCAGCTCGGCGGCCAGCTCGAAGACCTGGAACTCGCGGCCGATCACGGTCTGGGAGACGTTGTGGACGGGCGAGTCGCCGATCTGCCCCGCGGCGGCGCCGGCATGGGCGTGGCCGTGGACGACCAGGTCGGGCCCGTGCTCGAGGATCGGCGCCGCCAGGCGGTCGCTGCCGAGGAAGGCGAAGATCTCGGGCGGCTCGCCCTCCAGCGTCGCCTGCACCGGGGAGTAATGGAGCACGACGAGGCGGATCGCGCAGGTGGCGATCTCGCGCAGGCCGGCGTCGAGGCCGGCGACCTCCTCGCCGGTCTCGGCGTAGACGGCGCGCAGTGAGGGCTCGCCGAAGTCCGGCATCTGGCTTGGCGCAAAGCCGCCGACGAACCCCTTCGCGCCGGCGACGCCGACCTCGATTCCGCCGACCTCGAGGCGGCTCGCTCCGCCTTCCAGCAGCGTCACCTCCGCCGCGCGCAGGCGATCGGCGATCTCGGCGGCGTTGCCGGCGTGCCAGTCGTGGTTGCCGAGCACGGCGAAGACCGGCAGCGACGTGCCGGAGACGGCCTCGCAGAGGATCTCCGCCTCCTCGACCTCGCCCTCGCCGGTCAGGTCGCCCGCCAGCAGCACCAGGTCTGCCTCCCCGTCGAGGGAGGAAAAGGCCTCCAGGACGCTGTCGCGGGTCGCCGCACGGCAGTGGATGTCCCCCGCCGCGGCGACGCGGACGGCGCTCGAGGAGGCGGGCGGGACGGGCTCAGGCATGCGGATCCCCTACCCGGGTAACTGGCGCTGAAAGCAATGTCCGACCCCTCGCTGACCAGGAGCCTGAAGAAGGCGACCGCGGCGCTCGAAGCCGCCGGCATCCCCCATCTGCTCGGCGGCGGCCTCGGCTGCTGGGCGCGGGGTGGGCCGCCGTCGAGCAATGACGTCGACCTGATGCTCCGTCCCGAGGACGCAGAGCGGGCGCTCTCGACCCTCGCCGCCGCCGGGATGCGAACCGAGCGGCCCCCCGAGCAGTGGCTCTTCAAGGCCTGGGACGGGGACGTGCTGATCGACCTGATCTTCGAGCCGGCCGGGGTGCGGATCACCGATCAGGTCCTCGAGCGCGGCGAGGAGCTCAGCGTCGCCGGCATGTACATCCGCGTGATGGCGCTCGACGACATCTTCGTCACCAAGCTGCTGGCGATCGACGAGCACTGCGCCGACTACACCTCGACCCTGCTGATCGCCAGGGCGCTGCGCGAGCAGGTCGACTGGGCCTCGTTGCGTCAGCGGACCTCCTCCAGCCCCTTCGCGGCGGCCTTCTTCGCGATCGCCGACGGCCTCGGCATCTCCACCGCCAGCGACCCCAGGAACGACTATGAGCGCGCCTGAGGTCGAGTCCGTCGAGGTCGCCGCCTACACGGTCCCGACCGACCGGCCGGAGTCCGACGGCACCCTCGAGTGGGACTCGACCACGATCGTCGTCGTCGACGTCGCCGGTGGTGGCGAGCGGGGCATCGGCTACACCTACGCCCACGCCGCGGCGGCCGAGGTGATCCGCTCGACCCTGGCGCCGCTGGTCACCGGCGCCGACGCGCTGGCGCCGCCGCGGGCCTGGTCGACGATGCAGGTGGCGCTCCGCAACGCCGGCCGGCAGGGGATCTGCGCGATGGCGCTCTCGGCCGTCGACATCGCCCTCTGGGACCTGCGCGCGAAGCTGCTCGGGGTCTGCCTCGCCGACGCGCTGGGCCGCTTCCACGACGCCGTCCCCGCCTACGCCAGCGGCGGCTTCACCTCCTACTCCGACCACGAGCTGAGCGAGCAGCTCGAGGGCTGGGCCGCGGCCGACTTCAAGCGGGTCAAGATCAAGGTCGGCCGCGAGCCCGAGCGCGATCCGCAGCGAATCGGCCTGGCGCGCGATGCGATCGGCAGGGAGACGCAGCTGATGGTCGATGCCAACGGCGCCTTCGAGCGCCGCGAGGCCGCCCGCTGGGCGGCGCGCTACCGCGAGTGGGACGTCACCTACTTCGAGGAGCCGGTCTCCTCCGAAGACCCGGCCGGGCTGCGCTGGCTGCGCGGCGCGGTTCCGGCGGAGATGCAGATCGCCGCCGGCGAGTACGCCTGGGACCTGCCCGAGCTCGAGCGGCTGGCCGGCTGCGTCGACGTGCTGCAGGCCGACGCGACCCGCTGCGGCGGCCCGACCAACCTGCTGCGCGCCGACGGCATCTGCCGCGCTCGGCAGCTGCCCTTCTCCGCCCACTGCGCGCCGCAGGTCTCGGCCCACCTCTGCTGCGCGCTGGAGAGCGCCGCCCACCTCGAGTACTTCCACGACCACGTCCGCCTCGAGGCGATGCTCTTCGACGGCGCCCTGGAGCCGCAGGCGGGCCTGGTGCGTCCCGACGCCTCGCGGCCCGGCCTCGGGATCGAGCTGCGCGAGGCCGACGCCGCGCGGTTCCGCGTCTGATCGCTGACATCGATCGGGCAGGGGGCCTCGGTTGATCGCCAACCATCGGGGTAGAGACGCGAGAGACCACCTGAGCGAGGCGAGGAGCGACGATGAGCGAAACCGTCGGCGACTACCTGCTCGGCCGGCTCGCCGGCGAGTGGGGAGTGAAGCGGATCTACGGCTACCCGGGCGACGGGATCAACGGGATCATCGGGGCCTTCCAGCACGAGGGCCCGCGGCCGGAGTTCATCCAGGCGCGCCACGAGGAGATGGCCGCCTTCATGGCCTGCGCGCACGCCAAGTTCAGCGGCGAGGCCGGCGTCTGCCTCGCCACCTCCGGCCCCGGCGCGATCCACCTGCTCAACGGCCTCTACGACGCCAAGCTCGACCACCAGCCGGTCGTCGCGATCGTCGGCCAGCAGGCGCGGGCGGGCCTCGGCGGCAACTACCAGCAGGAGGTCGACCTGCAAACGCTGTTCAAGGACGTCGCCCACGAGTACGTGCAGATGGCGACCGAGGCCGAGCAGGTCCGCCACCTGATCGACCGGGCGATGCGGATCGCCCTCGCCGAGCGGACCGTCACCTGCGTGATCGTCCCCAACGACCTGCAGATGGAAGAAGCGGTGCCAACCCCACCGCACGAGCACGGCACCGTTCACTCGGGGCCGGGCTTCGAGCGCCCGGAGGTCGCTCCCTCCCAGGCACAGCTGATCCGCGCCGCCGAGGTGCTCAACGCCGGCGAGCGGGTGGCGATGCTGATCGGCGCCGGCACGATCGGAGCCGAAGAGGAGGTGATCGAGGTCGCCGAGGCGCTCGGCGCCGGAGTCGCCAAGGCGCTGCTCGGCAAGTCGGCGCTGGCCGACGACCTTCCTTACGTCACCGGCTCGATCGGCCTGCTCGGCACCAGGCCGAGCTGGGACCTGATGCAGGACTGCGACACGCTGCTGATGGTCGGCTCGAGCTTCCCCTACTCGGAGTTCTTGCCGGAAGAGGGCGAGGCACGCGGCGTCCAGATCGACATCGACGGCCGCATGCTCGGCATCCGTTACCCGATGGAGGTCAACCTGGTCGGCGATTCCGCCACCACCCTGCGGGCCCTGCGACGGCTGCTCGTCCACAAGGAGGACCGCTCCTGGCGCGAGAGCGTCGAAGCCGGCGTGCGCGATTGGTGGCAGCTGATCGAGGAGCGGGCGATGCAGCCGGCCTCGCCGGTCAACCCCCAGCGCGTCTTCCACGAGCTCTCCAGCCGGCTCCCCGACGGGGCGATCCTCACCTCCGACTCCGGCTCGGCGGCCAACTGGTATGCCCGCGACCTCAAACTGCGGCCCGGGATGCAGGCCTCGCTGTCGGGAACCCTGGCGACGATGGGCCCGGGCGTGCCCTACGCGATCGCCGCCAAGTTCGCCCACCCCGACCGGCCGGTGATCGCCCTGGTCGGCGATGGGGCGATGCAGATGAACGGCCTCGCCGAGCTGATCACCGTCGCCAAATACCACGAGCGCTGGAGCGACCAGCGGCTGGTCTTCCTGGTCCTCAACAACCGCGACCTCAACCAGGTCACCTGGGAGCAGCGGGCGATGTCGGGCGACCCGAAGTTCCCCGGCTCGCAGGACCTGCCCGACGTGCCCTACGCGGCCTGGGCGGAGATGCTCGGCCTGAAGGGGATTCGCACCGAAGACCCCGAGGCGATCGGTCCCGCCTGGGAGGAGGCGCTCGGCGCCGGCGTCCCGACCGTGCTCGAGGTCGTCACCGACCCCGAGGTGCCGCCGCTGCCACCGCACATCACGCTCGAACAGGCCAAGGCCTTTGCCTCGGCGGTGCTGAAGGGCGATCCGGCGGCGCGCCACTTCATCGGCCAGTCGATGCGCCAGAAGCTGCCCGGCGCGATCCCGGGCCGGTGACCCGGCGGCCGCAGCGCGGCGGATTGCGCCGGGCGCTGCGCAACCTCCGGCGCGGGCGCCTGCAGCGCAGCCTCGCCGCCGCCACCGCCTTCAGCGCCCTGCCGCTCGGCCTGGAGATCTACTTCGAGCACTTCCGCGGCTCCTTCGGCGACAAGTGGATGTGGACGCCGGTCGTCCTCTCTCCCGCCCTGACCGCCGCCGGCCTCGCCGGGGTGCGCTCCGAGCGCGCCGCCGAGACCGTCCTGCCCGCCGTTTCGGCTCTCTACTGCCTGGACGGGCTGATCGGCGTCTACACCCACGTGCAGGGAGTCCGCAAGCGTCCCGGCGGGTTCTCGGAGCCGCTCTACAACATCGTCATGGGGCCGCCGCTGCTCGCCCCCGGCTCGCTGGCCCTCGTCGGCGGGATGGGGCTGCTCGCGGCGGTCGCGAGGCGGGAGCGCTGAGCGTGGCCGAGCGGGCCTCCGGGGCGGGCCACCTGCCCAAGCGCGGCGGTCCCGAGGCCGGCGGGCCGCCGCCGGAGCTGCCGCGCCAACGCCGCGGCACGACGCCGCAGATGCACGGCCGCTATCCCGACTACGACGTGCTGGCCGAGTGCGAGCACTGGGACGAGCCGACCCGCGCCGTCGTCCTCGCCCGGCTTCGGCCGCCGCCGCTGCGCTTCTTCGACGAGGGCGAGGCGGAGACGCTCGGCGCTTTCTGCGACGTCGCGCTCGCCCAGGATCGCGAGCCGCGCGTCCCGGTCCTGCAGATGATCGACGCAAAGCTCTTCGAACACCGCCTCGAGGGCTACCGCCACCACGACATGCCCCCCGACTCGCAGGCCTGGCGGCAGGTGGCGCGGATGCTCGACGCGGCGGCACAGGGGCTCGGCGCCGACGGCTTCGCGCCCGCCTCGCCGGGGATTCGCCGCGAGCTCGTCGAGCGCTTCTCGAAGGGCGAGCTGGAATGGGAGGGCATGCCGGTGGCCAAGGCCTGGGGGGTGGTGATGCGCGACATGCTCGGCGCCTTCTACTCGCACCCCTGGGCCTGGAACGAGATCGGCTTCGGTGGCCCGGCCTACCCACGTGGCTTTGCCCGCCTTGGGCCCGGCCAGCGAGAGCACTGGGAGGCGCCGCCGCGCTTCGAGCTCGACCCGGTCGCCGACGTCGCCGAGCGAGGGCTGGAGTGAGGCGCCCGGCGCCGGCCTTCCTCAAGGGCGCGGCGCGCCCGCCCGAAAACGACTCGGCCTTCCTGCTCGACCGCCACCGGCGTGCCGTACCGGGGCGTGAGCGGATGCGCCGCTACCGCGACCCAGACCCGGTCGACATGCTGATCGTCGGCTGCGGCGCCGGTGGCGCGACCCTCGCCCAGCGGCTCGCCCGCCGCGGCTGGCGCGTGGTCGTGCTCGAGGCCGGGCCCTTCTGGGACCCCGACGCCGACTGGGTCTCCGACGAGGCCGGCTCCCACAGCCTCTACTGGACCGAGCCGCGGGTGATCGGCGGCGGGGATCCGGTCGAGCTCGGCAAGAACAACTCGGGCCGCGGCGTCGGCGGCTCGATGGTCCACTTCGCCGGCTTCGCGCCGCGCTTTCACCCCTCCGACCTCGAGGTGCGCAGCCGCGACGGCGTCGCCGCCGACTGGCCGATCTCCTACGCCGAGCTGAAGCCGCACTACGAGCGGCTCGAGCGCGAGCTGCCGGTGGCGGGCGAGCGCTGGCCGTGGGGCGAGCCGCACGCCTACCCGCACTCCCCCCATCCCGTCGGCGGTGGCGCCCTGCGGGTCTGGGAGGGTGCGCGGCGCTGCGGCATCGAGATGCGGGTCGGCCCGGTGGCGATCGCCAACGGCTCCTTCGGCAACCGCCCGCACTGCATCTACCGCGGCCTCTGCCTGCAGGGCTGCAAGGTCAACGCCAAGGCCTCGCCGCTGGTCACGCACGTGCCCGACGCGCTCGCCCACGGGGTCGAGATCCGCGAGGGCTGCATGGCGACCCAAATCGAGCTCGACGAGGCCGGCCGCTGCAGCGGCGTCGCCTACGTCGAGGACGGCCGCGAGCGCTTTCAGGCCGCCGAGGCCGTCGCCGTCGCCGGCTACTCGATCGAGACTCCCCGCCTGCTGCTCAACTCGACCAGCGGGCGCTTCCCGAACGGCCTTGCCAACGACAACGACCTGGTCGGGCGCGGCGTCATGGTGCAGGGCGCGCCGCAGATCGCCGGGCGCTTCGACGAAGAGCTGCGGATGTACAAGGCGCCGCCGCCGGAGATCGACTCCGAGCAGTTCTACGAGACCGACGAGGCGCGCGGCTTCGCCCGCGGCTTCTCGATCCAGACGGTCGGGCCGCTGCCGATCGCCTGGGCCGAGCACGTGCTCGCCGACGGCCACTGGGGACAGGCGCTGCGCGAGTACATGCGCGACTACAACCACTGGTGCACGATCGGCGCCCTCAACGAGCTGCTGCCGCGGGCCGAGAACCGGGTGACGCTGGCCGAGGAGACCGACGCCAACGGCATGCCGGTCGCCCGGATGGACTACACACAGTGCGACAACGACCGCGCCAACATCGCCTACGGCAAAGAGCGGATGCGCGAGATCGTCAGCGCCGCGGGGGCGCAGGACGTGCTCGAGATCGACCGCTACGCCCACCTGGTTGGCGGCTGTGCGATGGCGGACCGCCCCGACCGCGGCGTGGTCGACGCCGACCACCGCGTCTGGAGCGTTCCGAACCTCTTCATCGCCGACGGCAGCGTGATGCCGACCCAGGGTTCGGCCAACCCGGCGCTGACGATCATGGCGCTCGCTTCGCGACTGGCGGAGCGCCTCGCCGAGAAGCGGACCGGCGGTGGAACGCTGGCTGACCGGCGGCGTTTGGCAGCGCGGAGACAGGGGTAGCCGGCTCTCACGCCGGGAGAGGCGCGCCACCCGCGACTGCTCTCGGACTCTCTTTCGCCAATCACTCCGGTCGCCAACGCGACGACAGATGGGTTTGGCAGTCAAAGGCGCCTCTTGGCGACGTGCAACCGAGGAGAAACCTTTGCGGGTGACGTCTTGACTGCGGTTCTCGGCATCAATGCGGTCTTCCACGACAGCGCCGCGGCGCTGGTGGTCGACGGCGAGACCGTCGCCGCGGTCGAAGAGGAGCGGCTCAGCCGCCTTGCCAACCCCTCCAGGGCCTTCAGCGCCAACCCCAAAGAGGCGCCGGCATGAAGATCCTGGTCTGGCACATCCACGGCTCCTGGACCACCTCGCTGCTGCAGGGAGGGCACGAGTACCTGCTGCCCCTCGTCCCTGACCGCGGTCCGGACGGCCGCGGCCGGGCCAGGACCTGGGATTGGCCGGAGTCGGCCAGCGAGCTCTCACCTGCGGAACTGGCGGAGGCCGAGATCGACCTGGTGATCCTGCAGCGCCCGCGCGACCTCGATCTCTGCGAGCAGTGGCTCGGGCGCCGCCCGGGGCGCGACCTCCCGGCCGTCTACGTCGAGCACAACGCGCCGCAGGGGCGGATCGCCGAGATGCGCCATCCGATCGCCGACCGCAAGGACCTGCGCCTCGTCCACGTCACCCACTTCAACGACCTCTTCTGGGACACCGGAACGACGCCGACGACGGTGATCGAGCATGGCGTCGTCGACCCTGGCTACCGCTACAGCGGCGAGCTGCGCGAGGCGGCGGTAGCGATCAATGAACCGACCCGCCGCGGCCGCATTACCGGCACCGACCTTCTGCCCCGCCTCAACGGCAGCGTGCCGCTGCGGCTGTTCGGGATCGGCGCCGGCGAGCTCGGCGGCATCGAGGACCCGCCGCAGCGCACCCTGCACGCCGAGATGGCGCGCCGCCGCGCCTACCTGCACCCGATCCGCTGGACCTCGCTCGGGCTCTCGCTGCTCGAGGCGATGCACCTCGGAATGCCCATCGTCGCCCTCGGTACGACCGAGGTGGCGGAGGCGGTGCCGCGCTCGGCGGGCTTCGTCTCGACCGATGTCGCGGTCCTCTCGCGCGGCCTCGCCAAGCTGATGGACGACCCCTACGAAGCGCGCAAGTGCGGCATCGCCGCCCGCGAGGCGGTGCTCAGCCGCTACAACCTCGGCCGCTTCCTGGCCGACTGGGATCGGGTCCTGGAAGAGATGGGACGATGAGAACCGACCCCCGGTCGGAGCGCGCGGAGCGCCCTTTGCCTCGCGCCGGGCTTGTTCCGGGGGCGGTCGGTTTGCCGTGGGCGCTCAAAGCCGGGCGAGCGCCCACGACCCCGACCACGGCGATCTAGGCTCGATGCATGGAGGAGCCCCGGTGCTCGCCCATGCGGCGACCGATGAAGCCGACGAGCAGGAGCACGATCACCACGCCGATCAAGGCGCTGAGGACTCCACCCCAGTCGAACACATCGGTGTCGCCGATCCCCAGGCCGGCGGTGAAGATCGCCCAGCCCAGAGCGGCGCCGACGAGGCCAAGCACGACCGAGACCAGCCACGAGCGAGGCCCGTGCATGCCCTCAAAGGCATCGTTGGGGACGATCGCCCTGCCGACGGCGCCGGCGAACAGCCCAAGTATCAGTGCTCCGATCATCTGCTCTCCTTTCAGATCTCAGTACACCGACTGATTCCCGCTATCGCCGAGTTTGAAAACCGCGTGGCCGCGTTCGGCGGGAATCGGCTGCTCGCTTGCAGCGGCGGACGGCGCGTAGATCGAGGTGGGGACCATCTCGATGCGGCCACGTCCGCGGACGAGGCACCGCGGGCAGGTCGAAGGCGCCCTATTCGCCGTGATCCGCAGCCCGCAATTCAGACACTGAAGATGAGACAACCGACCCTCCCTTGTAGCCATACCGATTGGGAGAAGTCCGCACGGCCGAGGGTTCACTCGACCCGCGTGCCTCCCTACTACAGCGAGCGCGCAGACCCAAGTTCCTCGCGCCTCGGCCCACAGTAGCGCGTCTGCAAATACCTCTTTTCTAAGTGGAACATCGGTCGCTTATCGGCGATCCAAGCGCACTCCCGCAAGGCGACAAGCGCCGTTCCCGGATGACTGAGCGGGCCCTCCGGCGGGTACCCGAAAGGGGGTCCAAGTCCTACGACAGGAGGAGGAACCGGATGCGTCGTGGTCCTGTTCGGCTCAAAAAGGGAGCGTTTTGAGAAGCATCGATTCCAAAACCCGACGCGCCCTCGTCGTCGTCAACGAGGCGGTTGTCGGCAAAGAGCTTCGCGAGGCCCTCGCCGACCGCCTGGGCAACGACGTCGAGGAGGTCTTCGTGGTCTGCCCGGCCCTCGCCGACTCCGGCGTCAAGTACGTGCTGGGCGACGTCGACGACGCAATCCCGCCCGCCAGAGAGCGGCTCGAGCTGACCTTGAGCGAGCTGCGTGAGGCCGGCTTCAAAGTGGCGGGGGAGGTCGGCGATTCCGACCCCATACAGGCGATCAGCGATGAGATTCAGAAGTTCGACCCGGGTCAGGTGCTGGTCGTCGCCCATCGCGACGAGGAAGGCGCCTTCGCCGAGCGCGGGCTGCTCGTACAGGCCGAACGCGACCTCGACGTGCCGGTCACCGAGCTGGTCGTCGACCAGGCGAAAGCTCCCCACGTCCTCGACGTCCAGAAAACCAAGCGCGGCGCCGGCCGGCGCAGGGGCTGGCGCCCCTCGGCCAACCTGCCGCCGTTCTCGCGCCGCGACATCGCGGGCATCCTCGTCGCCGTGATCGGCACCCTCCTGCTCGGCATCCTGGCGGCCAAGTGCGTCGGCGACGCCAACGGCCACAGCGATTTCGAGGAAGGCCGCCTCGACTGGCCCTGCGCGGCCCGGATCCTGATCGCCCTCGGCATCGCCCTGATCAACCTCGCCCACGTCGTCGGCCTCTTCCTCTTCCAGAGCACCGGCTACCAGGGCATCTGGAGCCGCTTCTTCGCCCGCCTCAGCCTCTTCGGCACCCCGATAGCCCTGATCGCCTCCCTGTTGCTCGGCCTGGCGATGTAGGCCTGGGGGTTAGGCGGTCGATTTCGAATGCCTTGATTCGTATAGCTGCCTTTCCCTGTTGTTTATTAAAGGCCCTATACTTTTACAGGCCATGGCTCCCGCGCCGCCCCAGATAGGTAAGGCCCGAACATTGAGCCAGCGGGAGGCCGAGCTCCTCAGCTGGCTCGAGGTCGAGAGGCCCAAGAGCGTCAGCTTGGCAGAGATTTCCAGCGCGCTGGACTGGCCCCGGACGCGCACCTACAGCGTCACGTCTCGGCTGGTCAAGAAGGGATGGTTGTATCGGACCCGCGCCGGCCACTACGAACCACTCTTGGCCGACAGTGCCGGCATTTCGGTGCCTGACCCATGGGTCGCCCTGACGAGCTGGAACGCCCCCTACTACGTCGCACTGGCCTCTGCGGCCCACGAGCACAACTTCATCGCCGACCGCCCTGGTGCCGTGCAGGTATGCGTTCCAGTAGGAACCACGGCCCCCCTCGGTTGGCGAGAGCAGGCGATAGCGCTCGTGCCCAGGCGCGCATTCGAACTCGACGGCAGCGAGTTTGCCGAGGGCCACGGTGTCAGCGTGCGCCTCGCCGGGACCGAGCGAGTGCTGCTCGACAGCGCGACCATGCCCGGGCGGGTAGGGGGAGTGTTCGGGCTTGCGCGTATCGTCGACCGCGGCAGCGAACACGCCAATTGGGCGCGCTTCGCCGAGCTCGCCACCAAGGGAAAGCGCGGAACTGCGGCCGCCCGCCGAATCGCGGCTCTGCTCGAGATCCTCGGCCGGGACGTGCCGCCGGCCCTGAGCGAGCTTGCGGGCACGAGAAGAGGTGCTCCGCCGATCCACCTCGGCAGCACCCGCGTCCACGGGCGCCGTGGCGAGACTCTGTCCCGATGGCAAGTGCAGGTCAACGTCAGTCCCGAGGCGCTCCGTGAGGAGATAAGGCGCTGATGATCGCCCAAGCCTTCGTGCGTCAATTTGCAGCCGGTCAGAAGATCGACCTCGATGTAGCGGACCAGGAGGTGGTCCTCCACTACGCGCTGGCACGACTGAATGAGATCGGCCTGGTCGGCTACCCGCCAGGTGAGCAGGCGCCGGGACCGCTGCTTTTCAAGGGCGGCACCGCCCTTCGTAAGTGCATCTTCGGATCGACCGGGCGCTTCTCGCAGGACATCGATCTGGATGCCACCCATAAGAATGGCTTCGAGGAGGCGGTCGAGGCGGCCTTTCGACCAGCCCAGCCCTACCACGGGATCGAGTTCTCGCTGCCCCGTTTTCGCTACTCCAGCGATGACAACTTCAGCGGTACCGTCGAGTACCGCCACAGTGGCGGCAAGGGCGCCTTCGAGTTGCAGATCTCTTATCGCCAGGACCCGATCTTGGAGCCCGTCGAGCTCACGCTCCAAGAACAGTCTTATTTCACCAAAGCCGGCAAAGAGTGCGGCGTGCCTCGGCTCTTCGGACTCGACCCCTACGAGATGATCGGCGAGAAGATCATGGCCTGCAACCGCCGTCAGGGCGGCTCCAGCAAGGACGTCTACGACCTCGACCTCTGGGCGAGACGCCCCTTCGACGAGCGTCTCGTTCGACGACTTGCAGTTCTCAAGGCGTGGACGGACCGACGCGGCCAGCCCAGCTACGAACCGGCAGCGCTCCTCGGCGCGATCGAACCGCAGAACTTCCGCTGGAGCGATATCTCAGGATTGGTTCCCCGCGATCTCGCGACTGACCCCAAGCAAATTTGTGAGCGTGTACGCATCCGCTTCGCATTCCTGACCGAGCTCGATCAGGCGGAGGAACAACTCCTCAATGACCAGGTGGCCCATCGCAACCACCGTCTCTTTGCGCAGTTGCGGGATCACGCTCGCGAGCTTGCGGGGGAAACCCGCGCTTAGCCCCCGCGGCAGGAGCGGGCGCCACGCGATAATCCCAGGCAAACTTGATCGCCGTCCTCGCCGACACCCACATGCCGAAGGGCTCGCGGCGGCTGCCGGAGCGCTGTGTCGAGCTGGTCCGAGCCGCCGATGCGGTCCTCCACGCGGGCGACCTCTCGGCTACCTCAGTGCTCGAGCAGCTCGAATCCCTATGTCCGCTCGTCCACGCCGTCCACGGCAACGTCGACGAGGAGGCGCTTCAGCGCTCGCTGCCCCCGGCGCTCGAGATTGAGCTCGGCGGCCAAGTCGTGGCGATGGTGCATGACGCAGGACCCGCCAAAGGCCGGCTCGCCGGAGGCCGACGCCGTCGTCTTCGGCCACAGCCACCTTCCCCTCCACGCGGAGGAGGATGGCTTCCAGATCTTCAATCCGGGTAGCCCCACCGAGCGACGGCGCGCTCCGCGCCCATCGATGGGCCTGATCAGCCCCGAGCGGCGCCGGCTGGTTTTCGAGCACGTTTGGCTTTAGCCGCCGGCCTCGATTTGGCCGTCGAGCTCGATTTGGCGACCCGCCTCGAAGACGACGATCGTGTCGCTGATTTGGCGCTAGTGCCACGCTGGGCTCTCGGCACCTCCTCGTTGACCACGGCGCCGGTCAACGAGGTGATCTCCCGCTCGAGGAATTTCGCCATGCGTTCCTCCTCGCGGCGGATCGACTTCGCCATTTTCGCCGTCTCGCGGTCGTCGACTTTTTCCGCCAGCGTCTCGATCGCCAGATAGGTGGCGATCTCCTCGTGCTCGTTGAAGTACTCGGTCTTGGCGTTCTTCAGCATCTTCTCCTGCTCGCCGGTGCCGCGGATCATGTGCAGCGGCCCCTTCGCCACTGCCTGAGCCTTGCCGATAGCGACTGCGTCCCCTGGCCCCCGCCGCCGAGCTTTTTGATCCGGCGCTCGACCTGTTTGGCGTGCGATTTCGTCTCGCGCAGGTGGAGCTGGAGTCGTCTCTTATAGGGCGCCTTGGTGGTCATCGCGATGTGGGCCCCGAGGGCGGCTTCGAGCTCCTTCTCCTTGCCGTAGGCCTCGTTCAGGTACTGGACCAGCTTCGCGTCGCGCTCGTTCAGATCCGCCATGTGGACTCCTTGTCTCGTTCACGTGTCCGGCGTCGCATACCCCAGCCGACATGGGGAGAAACCCTGCGCGCGCCCCTGCCGCCAGGCTTCGCGTACGGCGATCCGGGTAAGGGGACGGCGTGAGCTCCAGCGACCAACCTTCGACGGAGTCCGGCGGCCGCTCAGCGCTGGAGAACCACCGCTTCGGCTCGTCTCCCGCGCTATCGCTCGGTGTCGAGGAGGAGCTGCTCGTGGTCGACGGGCAGCGCCAGCTGATCGCGGTCAGCGAGCTGATCCTCGACAGCGTCGCCGCACCGTTTGCCAAGCGGGTCTCCTCTGAGATCTTCGCTGAGCAGATCGAGCTGAAGACGGGCATCTGCCATGACGCAGACGAGGTCCTCGCCGACCTCGACCGGACCCGGCTGGCGATCCATGAGGCCGGCTTCGAGCTGCTCGCCTGCGGCCTGCATCCGTCCGCCGAGGAGGGAGACGCCAAGCTCGTCGCCAAGCCGAGGTATGAAGTTGTCCGCCGCGACTTCGGGGACATCTTGCGGACGCCACCCTGCGGCCTCCATGTTCACATCGGCATGCCCGACCCGGAGACGGCCGTGCGGATCGCCAACGCCTTTCGCCTCTACCTGCCGGTGCTGCAGGCGCTGAGCGCCAACTCGCCCTTCCGCGAGGGAGTCGACTCCGGCAATGCCAGCTCGCGCAGCTCCGTCGTGCGCAGCTATCCGCGCTTCCAGCTGCCGCGTCAGTTCCGCGACTACGAGGAGTTCTGCCAGGTCGCCGACCAGCTGATCGCGGCCGCGGGGGTCGACGACTACACCTACATCTGGTGGGACATCCGCCCCCATCCCGAACTGGGCACGGTCGAGGTGAGAGCCGTCGACGTGCAGACAGCCGCGGCGACCTCGAGCGCGATCGCCGCGCTGATCCAGGCGATCGCGGCGAAGGAGCTCGACCGCCCAAGCGCGCCGGACCTCTATCGCGAGACGCTCGAGGAGTCCTACTTCCAGGCCGCCAGCCACGGGCTCGAGGCGAACATCCTCTTCGATCGCGACGTCCCCGAGCCGGCCCGGGAGGTCGGCGGCAGGGTCCTCGAGTCGGTCCGCCCCTACGCTCGCGAGCTGGGCAGCGAGGTCGCCCTCGAAGAGGTCGAGCGGATCCTGCGCGAGGGCAACGGTGCCGATGACCAGCGCCGCATCCATAGGGAGAGGGGAATGAGCGGCCTGCTCGACTACCTGGCCGAGGGCACCGTCTGAGCGCCTGGAGGCGCTGGACCTCTAGCTCTAGCCGACCGAGAGGCAGACCACGGTGGCGTCGTCAGAGAGCTCTCCCCCGGTCTGCTCGCGCACCGACCGGTGAATCTCGCGAACGGTGTCAGCCGCCGAGGCGCCCTGCTGGCAGAGCGCCGCCTCGATGACGCCTTTCTCGCCAAGCCCGGCCTGCCCCTCGGCCGACCCGACCACGCCGTCGGAGAAGAGGACCAGGCGATCGCCGGCGAGAAGCCGGTGCGAGGCTTCGGCCGGCTTCGGCGTCGAACGACCGCCGAGGCCAAGGCTGGGAGGAAGTGAGATCAGCTCCGCATCGCCGTTGTCGGACAGGATCACCGGCGCATCGTGGCCGCAGTTGGCCAGCGCTAGCTCGCCGCTGCCCGGGTCCCAGCGGGCGACGAGCGCCGACATCTCGGCGCGCGGGCCGGGCAGTTCGCGAAGCGTCTGGTGCATGACCAGCAGCGACTCGGCGATCGAGGCGCCGCTGCGCCGGCTTGCCCGCAGGGCGCCGAGGCCGACGGCACTGGCGGCGGCGGCCCTGGTGCTGCCGCCCAGCCCATCGGCGAGGGTGATCCAGATTCCGTCGGCGTTCTCGACCACGTCGAACCAGTCGCCGGCAACCTCGTAGGTCGGCAGCACGTTGCCAGCCACTTCGGCGCCGGTAACGCGCATGATCCGCGGCGGCAGCAAGCTCTGCTGGATCTCCGCCGCGGCACGTGGCTGCTTGCGGCGCTGCGCCCGGGCGAATACGTCGGTGTAGCGGTCGGCCAGGGTGACGGCCGCCGCGGCCTGGCGGGCCATCTCGGTGAGGGGTTCGCGGGCGCGGCCAAAGGCGACGAGCACTCCGGTCGCCCGGCCACGCAACCAGAGCGCGTAGAGCTCGACCCCGGCGCGCTCCGCCAAGCTCTCGCGCAGGGTGCCTATGCCGTGGGCGTCGAGCTCGGGCCCGATCGCGAACGGCGCCTCCAGCACCTCGCCCAGATGTTGCGGGCCGGCCATGTGCAGGAGGTGGCTGCCGTCGATGTCGAGCACGTAGAGGGCGACCGGCACGCCGGCGATCCGCTGCGCCTCAGCGACCAGCTGCTCGGGCAGGAGCGCCGGCGAGACGACGTCGAAGACCTGGATCGCGTCGAGGGCAAGTGAGCGTCGCCGCCCCAAACGCCCGGCCGGCAGCGGATCGCGGGCCGGCCGCACGGAGCCGTCCTCGGGACGGGCATCGAGCTCGGAGACCAGCTGATCGCGATCCTTGAAGCGCCGGTAGACGCTCGAGCGCGAGACACCCGCCGCCGCGGCTATGTCGGAGAGGGTCGCCGAGGAGGAGTGCTCCAGCAGCCGTTTCGCCGCTTCGAGAATGCGCTCGTCATTGCGCGCCGCATCGGCGCGGCGCGGGTCAGACGGTCGGCCGTCGACACTCATCGGATCGACCTATCTGGAACATCGCGTCCCGCTCGAGCGTGCCATTTGATTGAGCTCCGAAGTCAGGGGGATTGAATTTCTCTACCCCGGGCAGTTGAGGAGGAACCCGGTCCCCAAGGCCCAGTGAGCAAAAAAGGAGCGTCTCGATGGTTCCTCCGCAGTCCAGTCCGACCCAGGAAAACGGCGCAGCGGAGCAGCGCTCGATCGCCGAGCTGCTGCGCCAGCTGACCGAGCAGTCGACCCGGCTCGCCCAGCAGGAGATCGAGCTTGCCAAGGCGGAGATGACCGTCAAGGGCAAGCGGCTCGGGATCGGCGCCGGCGCCTTCAGCGCGGCCGGCGCCCTGGCCCTCTTTGCCTTCGGCGCGCTGACGGCCGCCGCGATCCTCGCCCTGGCCAGCGCGGTTGAAGGCTGGCTCGCCGCCCTGATCGTCGCCGGCGCCTACCTGCTGACAGCGGGGGTGCTCGGCCTGGTCGGTCGGACAAAGGTGCGCAGGGCGAGCCCGCCGGTGCCCCAGCAGGCCGCCGAGAGCGTCAAGGAAGACCTTGAACGGACCAGGCAAAAGGCAAAGGAGGGAAGGGAATGAGCGAAGCGCAGAGCGGAGCGCCGGCAACCGGAGACGGTGGAACGCGAAACCCCGAGGAGATCCGCGACGAGATCGAGCGGACCCGTGAGGAACTTGGCGAGACCGTCGCCGCCGTCGCCGAGAAGACCGACGTCAAGAAGCAGGCGCAGGCCAAGGCCGACGAGCTGAAGGAGAGGGCCGGCGCCAAGGCAGAAGAGGCCAGGGCGATCGCCGCCGACGTCAGCGAGAAAGCGAAGGAGGTGGCCCCGGAATCGGTCGATCAAGGGGTCCAGCAAGCACAGCGGATGATCGAAGAAAATCCGATCCAGTTTGCTCTCGCGGGCGCCTTCCTCTCGGGCCTGCTGCTCGGAAGGCTGCTCTGGCGATGACTGAGACCAAGCGCATGGATGGGTCTCGCCAGACCCCGAATGAGAAGGGAAACAACGCCGGCGCCGGGCGCGAGCAAAACGCCCGTCGCGACTACCGACCCGAGGGCAGCGACGCCCGGCCGAGCACCGTCGTCACCCTGAAGCGCACGGCGACCGAGTTCATGGAGGACAACCTCACCGACTGGGCCGCCGCCCTCACCTACTACGGCCTGCTCGCCCTCTTCCCCGCCCTGATCGCGATGGTCTCGCTGATCGGCCTGGTCGGCGACCCGCAGAGCACGACCTCGACCCTGACCGAAATCATCACCTCGATCGGACCTGGCTCCGCCGCCGAAACCTTCTCCGGCCCGATCAAATCGATCGCCTCGAACCAGAGTGCCGCCGGCTTTGCCTTCGTCGCCGGCTTCGCGGTGGCGCTGTGGTCGGCATCCGGCTACGTCGGCGCCTTCATGCGGGCCTCCAACATCATCTACGAGACGCCGGAGGGCCGGCCCTTCTGGAAGCTCCGCCCACTGCAGCTGCTGGTCACGCTGGGGATGATCGTGCTGATGACCCTGCTCGCCCTCGGCCTGGTCTTCACCGGGCCGCTGGTCGACGCGGTGGCGGGGCCGATCGGGCTCAGCGACACCGCGGTCAGCGTCTGGAACATAGCCAAGTGGCCGGTGATGGTGCTGATCTTCATCGTCATGGTCAACGTCCTCTACTACGCCTCGCCCAACGTCAAGCTGCGCGGCTTCAAATGGGTCACGGCGGGAAGCCTGGTGGCGATCGTCGTCTGGGCGATCGCCTCGGCGGCATTTGCCCTCTACGTCGCCAACTTCGGCTCCTACGACAAGACCTACGGCACCCTCGGTGGCCTGGTCGCGGTGCTGATCTGGTTCTGGATCAGCAACCTGGCGATCCTCTTCGGCCACCAGCTCAACGCCGAGCGCGAGCGCAGCGTCGAGATCGAAGAAGGCCGCCCGCGGGCCGAGCGCGAGATCCAGCTCGAGCCCCGTGACGAGCCAAAGGACCAACGGACCACCTGACCCTCAACAACCGAAGGAGGACATCGCATGTTCGAGCGACTCAATACGCCCGAGGAGGCCTACAACTTCAAGCTCGGCGCAACTCTGACGATGGAGCGCAAGATCCTCGAAATCCTCGACGACAGCGTCGAAAGCGCCCAGGACGAGAGGGTCAAGGAGCTGCTGCGCTCCCACCGCGCCGAGTCCGAGCAGCACGTGCGAAACGTCGAAGAGGCGTTCGGCCTTTTCGGCTGGGACGTTGACGACTCGCCCTGCCCAGCGATCGAGGGCCTCGAGAAAGAGGCCAAGGCGAACGTCAAAAAGACCGACGACGCGCTGGTCGACTCGATCATCTTGCAGGGCGCGGTGGAGGTCGAGCACCACGAGCTCGGCGTCTACGAAAACCTGCTGATCAACGCCAAGGCGATGGACCGCGACGACGTCGCCAGGCTTCTTCACCGGAACTTCGAATCCGAGCAGGAGGCGCTCGAGAAGGTCAGGGCGCTGCAGGCCCAGGTCGCCGGCGTGACGCCCAAGCAGCCCGTCTAAAACGATTCTCGCCAGGCGGCTCTCGCCGAGGCGAGCCCCTTCCACCCAAGCGGGCGGCCACCCATCCCCTTCCGGGTGGCCGCCTGCCTCAGCCCCTCAATGCCCCGATCAGAGCATCGAGAAAGGCGCGGCGAAGGGTTGGCCGGTGGCGCCGGCGCCAGCCGCCCTCGATCGAGTGGCCTGCGCTGCTCTCGAGGACGTTGCCGGGCGCGGCGGTCACGCCGGAACGGCCCAGCGTCCCCCTCACGAAGGCGCCGTGCGCAAGGCGGCGGTAAGCGCGCGGCGCCACGACGGCGAGGATTTCCAGCATGCGCCCGGCCCAGCCGTACTTGACTTCGCGCTTGGGCGACTCCGCGCAGGCCTCGATCCCCTCCGCGACTTGCTCGGGCGAGAGGACCGGCGGAACCGGGCGGATCCGGTGCCCGGTGTAGTTGGCCGCGTGGGCGAAGATCGGCGTGTCGATCGCCTCCGGGATCACGGTGGTGACGTGGATGTCGACCCCCTTGGGAAGCTCGCTGCGGATGCATTCCGAGAAGGCGCGCACGGCGTACTTGCTGGCGACGTAGGGCGTCACCTGGGGCGTCGTGATCCGGCCCCAGACAGAGGACATGTTGATCAGCACTCCCGAGCCCTGCGAGCGGAAGCGGCGCAGCGCCGAGCGGGCGCCGTGGACCTGGCCCATCAGGTTCGTCTCCAGCACCCGCCTGAAGACGTCGGAGGGGATCTCGAGGAACTCGCCGTAGGCGATCACGCCGGCGTTGTTGACCCAGACGTCGATGCGCCCGAAGCGCTCGACCGCCGCCTGCGCGAAGGCCTCGACCGCGTCCTCGTCGGCGACGTCGAGCGAGCGCGCCAGCACCGTCGCGCCGGCCGCCTCGCACTCGCGCGCGACCCACTCCAGCGCCGGCTGCGAACGAGCGCAGAGCGCCAGCGAGGAGCCGCGCCGGGCGAAGCGAAGCGCGGCAGCATGGCCGATGCCGCTGGAGGCGCCGGTGATTGCGACGACCGCTTCCTCCAGGGGCCGTGGCATCCGAGCTCCGCCCGCGTTAGCCGAGGCCCTTTTCCTCGGCCGCCTTGTAGGCGATCTGGAGGAAGTCCGAGATCGTCAGCGCCGAGAAGATCGAGGCGACGAAGCGGGTCAGCCGGGGCGCGAAGAGCAGGCCAAGCGAGAAGGCGGTGACGACCCACAGTCCCAGGCAGTACGGGCAGATCAACAGCTCGCCGATCGCCTTGCGGGCGCCGTCGCCGCGCGAGGCCTCCTCGAGCTCCGACGGCCCGCCGTCTCCTTCGAGCTCGGTGAACGGCGCCCGCAGTGGGCTGGTCACCTTGTCCTTGGAGATCACGCGGCTGAGCTTGTGGGAGGCGACGCCGATCGTCAGCAGGTCGGCGGCGCCGACCCGCTCCGGCAGCTGGCGGCCGGAGCGCCTGGCAGCCAGCAGCGCGCCGGCGAAGAGGGCGTTGAAGACGCCCATCGCCACGGTGTAGGGCAGCAGCGGCGGCCGTTCGGAGGGCGGCGCGTAGCCCTGAATCGCGGCCGGGGCGTTGTCGTTGATCGCGGTGGAGGTCGGCATCGGCAACTGCCAGGCGACTACCCCTGAGCCCCCCGCCTCAATCAAAGGCGGGCGCGGATCCTCGCGATCAGCTCGGGGTCGAGCGGCTTGACCTCGCCGATCGCCTCCGGGTGGACGAGGAGGGCGCCCGCGTCGGCATCGAGGTCGCGCTCGTCGGCGAGCCTCCCCTCGACCTCCACGATCAGCCTGTCGATGACGTTCGCGTTGCGCTCGGCCAGGTAGCGGTAGAGGCCCTCTGGGGTGGGGAAGACGGCGACGCCATGCCTGCGCGTTCGCTCTATCCGACCCTCGCCGAGGCAGGTCGGGCAGGTTTCGCGAAAGCGCACCCGCCCCTGACAGGCCGGGCAGTCGGCGACCGCGCCGGCCTCCAGGCACGATCGACAGGCGTAGAGGACTTCGCCGCCGCCGCCGCACTTGTCGCAGGGGCCGTGTTCGGGCTCGCCCCACGGCTCGGTCACCTGCCGGTCGGGGTCGAGCAGCTGCTGCGGATCGGCATCGGCCGGGCAGCTGTGAAAGAAGGTGCGCGAGCCGTTGGAGTCGGCCATGGCTCTACCCGCTCGACTTCATGGTCAGCCCCGCCTCCGTCGCTCTCCGCTCAGGACTCCTCGTAGGGGTCTTTCTCGCCGGCGAGCTGCAGCGAGCACTGTTTGGCATCGCTGAGGTGACGTTCCTGGATCGGCAGCGCCCACCCGACCAGCTCGCTCAGCTCCTCCTCGCCGGCCGATTCGTTGAGCTTGCCCAGGACGGCCCAGTGACCGACCTCGCCGGCCTCAGCCATGGTGAGGAACTCAAAGCCGTCGAGGCCGTCGGCGTCATCGCCCAGGTAGGTCGACATCATCTCCGTCGCCTCCCCCTTGGTTTCCTGGGCCTTTTCGAGGATCGCCGTCTTCTTGCCATCGCGGTTGTCGGCCAGCTCGGCGCAGCGGCGCTCGGTCTCCTCTGCCTCCTCGCGCATCTGCTTGAGGGTGGCGGCGACGCTTTCGTCCTCGACCAAACCCTCGACCTTCTCGGTGGCGCCCTGGGCGGCCTGGGCCAGGCCGAGAACCTCGGCCAGCTTCTCCTCCAGCGTCGTCAACTCAGCCATCGTCGCTCTCCTTGAGTAAGTCATCGGTAGGGAAGGTGCGACTGCCAGCTACCCCGGGCCCCCAGGGGAGAAACGGCGCCGGCGGGCGATGCTCCGCTCGAAAAATGCCATCCGAGACGACCTGGACCATCGGGAGCATGTTTGCGATTGACGTCGCCTGCTCAGACCCCTTCTGTGGAGAGGAGCAAGAGGTCTTCGTCGCCGATATCGAGCAGGCCGAGCTGGTCGCCTGCGAATGCGATCACTGCGTGGTCGTGCTCTCGGTCGCCGAGTTCGAACCGATTTACGCCGCGGCCTGACCGCTTCTGGCCGCTGCGATGGCAATCAGGCAACGGCTCGTGCCAGAGGTGGAGGTCCTCGCCGCGATCGTCGAGCTCGCTGACGACGGCTTCTGCCTCCGTCGCGAGCTTTTCGCTCGCTTCCCTGGCCGAGCTGAGCGCACCCTCCAAAGGAGCGTCGCCCGCACAGCTCGCCACGGCTTGGTCCTGGAGCGACGCGGCCCCGACGGAGCCTCTTACCTGGCCCTTACCAGCGAGGGCTGGAAGGTCTTGCGAGGCTAGCGCCGATCCCAGGTCCGCCCGAATTGCCGCATCAGCGCCGGGTAGACGATCCAATAGCGAAAGGGCTTGATCAACGCCATGTATCCCCTGCCGAAGGGTCCGCGTGGCTTGACGTAGACCGCCATCTGGCCCTGGTAGCGATCGCCGCCCTGCTCGGCCCAGGCCAGGTGCATCACGCCGTGCACGGTCCGGTTCGAGACCTCCGCGGCAAACTCGCGGTCGGTGCGAAAGAGCGGCTCGAAGGGCAGTGAGCCGAAATCCACATCGCCTGCCGTGTCGCGGAGGTCGTCCGGCAGCCGGTCCGTGAGAGACGTTTCCGCTGTGCCTGGAATCGGCAACCTGCCGCTCGCGTCGCCGTCGACGGGCGCCGAGATCCGCCCGAGGTCGAGCCAACCGCCGAGGCGGTCGCGGAGACTCCACAGAAAGCGCGCCGCAAGGGAGTCCGCATGGGCCGGATCGGAGGCGGCCATCAGCTCGAGCAATTCCGGGAAGTCCTCGGCGTCACCCTGCACGGGAAGGGCCCATACATCCTCCAAAGTGAAGTCGGGGACGACCTGGCGAATCCGCCACGGGCCAGATTCATGCACTGCATTCGAGAGCCTCATCATTGTCCTCCGCGATCCATACGATGTCGTATGGACGTTAGAAGCCTCGCTTGCATTTGTCAATACGGGGCCGTATAGATTCGCGAGATGGCCAAAGTTCAGACACCCCGAGGCGCATGGATCGACGCCGCGCTGGAGGCCCTGTCCAGAGGGGGGCCCGATTTCGTGCGAATCGAGGCCCTGGCCTCGTCCCTGGGGGTCACCAAGGGCGGCTTCTACTGGCACTTCAAGGATCGTCGGGACCTGATCGAGGAGATGCTCGACACTTGGGAGAGAGCCGGCGCCGAGGACGTCATCGCCTTCGTCGAGAGCCGGCCTGCCGACCCGCGCGCCAAGCTGCAGCAGCTCTTCGAATTGGCCTCGTCGGTCGACTTTCCCGTCGAGCTGGCAATCCGGGATTGGGCGCGCCGCGACAGTGGCGTCGCCGAGCGCGTCCGCCGGGTCGACAACCGCCGCATGCAGTACCTGCGCACGCTGTTCGCGCAGCTCGCCACAGACGAAAACGACGTCGAGGCCCGCAGCATGCTAGCCTTCTCGCTGTTCATCGGCAGCTACTTCATCGCGGCGGAGCATGGCGAGAAGAGCCGGCCCGAGGTGCTGCAGCTGGCGATCGACCGCCTATGCATGTGACCCGCCAGTCCTCGCTCCGCCTGCCCGGAAGCACACCCGCCCGCGATCGGAGAGGATGAACGGGTGCCGCCGCCCCGCCGCCCCAAAAGACGTGCCGAGCCGGTCGACTACGGCTGGGTGATTTCCTTCGGCTGCAAATCCGCCGGGGAGCTGCGACGCCTCAAGGTCGACACCGACCCAGCCGCCGACACGCGGCCGATCGAGGTGCCCTGCCTTTGCGGCGAAGTCCACCGCGTGACCGTCTCCCCCTATCGCCGCCGGCGCTCCGCCGACGAACCGTTCGACATCGAGGTCGGCTCCCTCGACGAGCTGCGCTGACCGGGCGCTGACCACGCACTACCTTTCAGCGCATCGAGCTCGGTAAGTCATCGGTCGACAGATGCCGTGGATGTGGACGACCGGATAGTCCACCTTGGCCACGCGGCCATTGTTCGTCGAGCGGCCGGCGTCGAGAATGCTGGGTATGAGCAGGAAGGCATTCGTGCGCGGCGCCGTAGCTGAGGACATCGACGCGGTATGCGCGATCTACAACACCGCAATCGCGGAACGAGGCTCGACTTTTGAGACAGAGCCGCGATCCCCGCAAGACTTCAGCGGGCGGATCGACAACGCGGAATTTCCACTGCTGGTGAGCGTGGTAGGCATGAGCGTCCTCGGCTGGGCGGGCCTCGCGCCCTACAGCCGCCGAGCGCTGCGGCTTTGACTCCGTAGGTCTCCACCGCCGCCACGCCCAGCTCGATGGCGCCTGGCGAGACGTGCTGGTCGTCGAGCGCCTGCTCGATCCGGCGTAGATGTCGTCGATGTTGCACTGCACGACTTGTCGAGCAGTCCCATCAGGCCGCGCAGGTGACGATCAGCCGACTTGCGAGCAGCTCTATCCGATTTCCCATGTGCAGTTCCTTGAGATCGAGCGCTACCCTTTGGCAATGACGACCCGTGAGAAGGCCCATCGCCTGCTTGACGAGCTTCCGGACTCCGAAGTGGAGCCGGTGCTTGACTTCATTGTCTCCCGGCGTGAACACGAAGAGAGGCCCGTTGCAACGGCGCGAGCAGCTTCCCCCCGGTTGGGCTTGGGTCGCTCGACCGACGGCTTGAGCGCAGCGAAGACCGCGACCGAGCCGATTGCCCGGCCGCCCGCATAGGTGGCGCTCGTCCTCGATACGAGCGTGCTCCTCGCAGCCCTCGATGCCGCCGACCGGATCACGAAAGGTGCGCGGCTCTAATCGCGAGCTCCGGCGAAGAACCTGTGGTCCCAGTACTTGTTTTCGGCGAGCTTGACTACTGGTGCCATGAACGGCTCACGGCTGATGTATGGCTTGCCTTCCTTCAGGATGTGCTTGAAGGCGCATATGGCGTCGAGCACCCGACGCGCGAGGACTTGGAGCGCTGTCTGGACCTCCAGCGCAAATATGCCGACCTCAAGGTCGGCATCGTGGATGCCAGCGTGATGGCGACCGTCGAGCGACTGGACGAGTCGAAGCTAGCCACCCTGGATCATCGCCACTTCGGCACGATGCGGCCCCGGCACGTCGAGGCATTGGAATTATTGCCGGAAGGCTCCTGAGCCCGCATCATTGCCAACCCTGCGAAAGCGACATCGATCTCCGGGTCGACCTCAAGCGAGATCACACACTTCTCGATCTTGCCGCCTTTCGTCGCGAGGCGGCAGAATCTCGACCTGCGTTGCGACGACCTCCGAAGTGCATCAAAGAGCTGAGGTAAGAACTTGCCGTCGGCGGACGCCAATGTCCGCATGCGAGCCTCGCTCAATGGTGGTCGACCGGGTGGCGTCGTTGGGCGCGACCGCGAGGTCGACCGCGCAGCGGCGGAGCGCGCGGCGGCCGACCTGCTCGCCGCCCTCGGCGCCGACCTCGGGTCGGAGGGTCTGCGCGAGACGCCGCGGCGCATGGTCGACGCCTACGTCGAGCTGCTGACGCCCCAGCCCTTTCAACCGACCACCTTCGCCAATGAAGAGGGCTATGACGAGCTGGTCCTGGTCAAGGCGATTCCCTTCCACTCGCTCTGCATGCACCACATGCTCCCCTTTCACGGCCTCGCTCACGTCGCCTACCTTCCTGGCGAGCGGATCGTCGGCCTCTCCAAGCTTGCCCGGGTGGTGGAGCTGTTCGCGCGCGACCTTCAGGTCCAGGAGCGCCTGACCACCCAAATCGCCGACTGGGTTCAGGAGCAGCTGGAGCCGAAGGGCGTCGGCGTCGTGCTCGAGGCCGAGCACCTCTGCATGTCGATGCGAGGCGTGCAGAAGTTCGGTGCGACGACGGTGACATCCGCCCTGCACGGCCAGGTTCGCGACGATCCCCGGACCCGCCAGGAGTTCCTCGCCCTGACGACGAGAAGTGAACGGTGAATGCGGCCCTCAGGCGGGGTGACCGCGCGGCGCGCTTGCTTCCCGGCGCGGGTCGCTCGCGGCGTAAGCGCCAACACCAAGCACGCCGAGGATCACATGGAGGATGTTGTCCTCGGTGTTGACCGGGAGGAAGCCGAGAATCGACTCGTGGTTGCCGAGAATCAGGCCCCAGATCGCCACCACCACGTAGACCAGCCCGAATACGAGCGCATAGGTACGCGAGGCCTGGGCGCCGGCGCGGAAGGCGAGGACGCCGAGGAGGCCACTCAGTATGTGGACGATGTTGTGCCAGGCGTTCACGTCGAGCACACCGATCACCGCGTCGACTTCCCCGGGGCTGCCAAACGAAGAGCTGTAGAAGAAGCCGATGATCCCGGCGATCAAAAGCACGGCTCCGATCAGGCCAGCGTAGAGGCTGGCGGGACTGTAGCTGTCATTCATTGACCGACTCCTTGGTTAGGCGTGCTCGATGTGAACCGGTCCCGTTGTACCCCGGTCCGGCAGCCATCAACCACGTAGGGTCACCTGGTGGCCCGCATGCGATGACGGTCATCGGCAGACCCGTCCTCAGCCGTTTTGCTCCCGGCTGCGGGGGGTACCCACCCCGGGAGACTGGATGCAGGCGCCATGCGACTTGTGTCGAGGCTTGCGCGGAGACATTCGGGTCCACCGGACAGTCCGGCCGGTTGATCGAAGCCTCCCCACAGACAATCGACAAGGAGGACTCATGGAGGCTCGAACAGCACGTCCGGTGTCGTCGGGTGACGGGGTGAGAGCGGTGCCACGGCGACTGACGACGGAGACCAAGAACTCGCTGAAGACGACCGAGTTCTGGGCGATGGTGGCCGTGATCGTGGGGATCCTGATCAGCGCCGCCACGATCAAGGGTGGCGACACCGCACCAGGGACCGACGAGTTCATCGCCCGGCAGGCATGGCTCTATGTCGCCATCGTGGCGGTGGGCTACATGGTCAGCCGCGGCTTGGCGAAGTCTGGTTCGCGTGAGCCGTATGACGAGCGCGGCGAAACCCGCGACGGGGCCCGCTAGGCAGAAAGCCGCAGAGCCCGGGACCCGCCCCGTCTTCTGGGCGGCGGGCCCCGGGCTCCCCAAGCGGGTTTGACCCGCACGGCGTCGGTTGCTACCTTGAGGTTATCGATCGATCGGTAAGCAAGAAAGCCGCCGATACCGGGACACGCATCCGGGACGCTGCCGTCCGCCTTTTCGCCGCCCGCGGCTACGCGGCCACCGGGATCCGCGAGATCGCCGACGACGCCGGGGTCACCACCGCGGCGCTCTACCACCACATGGGCAGCAAGCAGGACCTGCTGCTGACGATCATGCGCGACGCCATGCACGAGCTGATCGAAGGGGCCCGCGGCGCGCTGGCGGAGGCGGGCAGCCCGCCCGAGGAACTCGCCGGCCTGGCCCGCGCGCACGTCGTCTACAACGGCGAGAACCTCCTCGATGCCTACGTCGGCGATGCGGAGATCCGCTCCCTCGATCATTCCAACCGCGCCCGCATCGTCAAGCTCCGCGACAGCTACGAGCAGCTCTGGGCCGAGGTGATCGCCCGGGGTGTGGCCGTCGGCGACTTCCACATCGGTGAGCAGAAACTCTTCCGGCTCGCCGCGATCCAGATGTGCAATGGCATCACCTACTGGTACACACCCGCGGGGCCCACCTCACTGCCGGCGATTGCCGACGAACTGGCCGGGTTCGCCCTGGCGATGGCCGGCTGCGGGGCCGAGCCCGTTTCGAACCCGCCCGCGCCCAGCGCGCGCGGAAAGGAGGGCTGAGATGGCGGACGTCCGCGTGCACGCGTTTCACGGTGGCGGTGAGATCGCCGACATGTCCGTCTTCGACCCCTTCCATCCCGAAGTCGGGACCAAGGTGGAGATTCCCTACTTCTTCTACGTCGTTACGCATCCAAACGGCAACGTACTGTTTGACACCGGTGGCCACCCCTCTCTGATCAACGATCCGAGGGCACGCCTTGGCGAGGCCGCCGATGCCTTCGAGGTGACCATGGAGGAGGGGGACGACGTCGTCAGCCAGCTCGAGGCGGCCGGCTTTGCCCCATCTGACATCGACCACGTCGTCCTCTCACACCTCCACTACGACCACGCCGGTGGGATCGAGTTCTTCACCGAGTCGACCTTCTACGCCCAGCGCCGCGAGCTCGAGTTCGCGCACTGGCCGCCGGTCTACCAGCGAGAGATCTACCTGCCCGCCGATTTCGACCATCCGGTCGAGTGGGTGGAAGTCGAAGGTGACCTGGACCTCTTCGACGACGGCAGGATCGTGCTCTTCCCCACCCCCGGCCACACCGCCGGCCATCAATCGATGCTCGTGCGCCTAGACGAAGGCCGCTCCCTGATCCTCGTCGCCGATGCCGCCTACCTGCCCCGCAACATCGACGAGAACGTCCTCCCAGGGATCGTCTGGAACCCCGATGCGATGGTCTCGAGCTGGCGGCGAATACGCCGGCTGCAGCGGCACGACAACGCCGAGCTGATCTTCACCCACGACCTCGAGTGGCCGCAGAAGACCCTGGTGGCGCCGGAGCGCTGCTACGAATGACCCCGGCGCCGGCGAATCGCGTCGAGGCCGCCTGGGCCCCACTCGATCCCGCCGCCGCGAGCCTGCCCGCCGACATCATCACCCTGGTCCGCGAAGCGCTGGATCGGGGCCCTGCCAAACCGGTCTTCATCTTCGAGGACGGCGTGGTCGTCACCCGGGGGCAATTCCGCGCCGCCGTGGAGACTTTCGCCGGCTATCTCTCGAGCAGGATCGGCCCCGGCGACCGGGTCCTGATCATGCTCGAGAACCGGGCCGAGTTCATGGTCGCCTGGCTCGCCGTCAACGCCTGCGGGGCCGCCCTCGTCTCGATCAACACCTCGGCGGGCGAGCATGACGCCGGCCACATCGTTCGCGATTCGGCCGCCAAGCTCGCCATCTGCGGCCCCGATCACGAGGAGCTGATCCGGGCGGTGGCCGGCTCCGCCAGGACCGAGGTCCTCGTCGTGGACGGTGAGGAGCCCGACGGCCTGGCGCGCTACGCGGGCAACTCCGGCCCGCTGCGGCTCGCCGATGTCAGCGCCGATCCGGACGCGATCACCAACGTCTACTACACCTCCGGGACGACCGGGCCACCGAAGGGATGCATGGTCGCTCACGACTACTGGATCCGTTTCGTCGAGCTCTACCTAGGCCTCTACGGACTCGACGAGGACGACCGCCTGCTCTGCTGCCTGCAGTTCTTCTACAACGACCCGCCCTGGCTGTTCCTTGCCTCGCTGAGAGCCGGCGCCCCGCTGGTGACGATGCGGCGGTTCAGCGTCTCCCGCTTCTGGCCGGTCGTCGTCCAGCACCGGGTCACGCGGCTGTTTGCCCTCGCCTCAATCCCGGCCCTGCTGCTCAAGGCCGAGCCGCGGCCCGAGGAGCGCCAGCATCTGGTCGAGCTCGCGCTTCACATAGGAATACCGGCCCAGCTCCATGCCGAGTTCGTCGAGCGCTGGGGCTTCCCCTGGGTCGAGGGATACGGCTTGACCGAGTCGGGGCTGGTCGTAGCGATGCCGCCCGAGCATGCCGAGGCGATGACGGGCTCGGGATCGATCGGGCTGCCCTGCCCGGGCGTCGAGATCCGGCTTGTCGACGACGAGGGCCGCGAGGTCGGCCTCGACCAGCCCGGCGAGGTGCTGATCAAGGCGCCGGGCATGATGCGCGGCTACCTCAACCGGCCCGAGGCGACGGCGGAGGCGCTCAGCGACGGCTGGCTGCGCAGCGGCGACCTGGCGCGCCGCGACGAGGCCGGCTACCTCTACTTCCTCGGCCGCAAGAAGGACATCGTGCGCCGCGCCGGCGAGAACGTCGCCGCGGCGGAGGTCGAGAACGTCCTGCGCTCCCACCCGTCCGTGCTCGAGGCGGCGGTCGTGGCGGTGCCCGACGAGTTGCGAGGCGAGGAGGTCAAGGCGTACGTGGCGCTCGTCGAGGAGGCATCCCCGGGCGTCGTCACGCCGGCGGCCCTGGTCGAGTTCTGCCGCGACCGCCTCGCCAAGCACAAGGTCCCCCGCTACATCGAGTACCGGGCCGAGCCGTTCCCGCGCACCCCCTCGATGCGCGTCAAGAAGAGCGCCCTCGTCGCGGAAGTCGAGGACCCGCTCGCCGGCGCCTGGGACCGCGACCGCGAGCTGCCCGACTGGAACAGGAGAAGTTGAACCGATGGCCGTCCTGAGATGAGCGACCGCTGACGACAAATGGAAGTGAGGTAAGGCATGGAGTCGACATCACACCGGGTCTCCACACTGCGCGGAGGATCCACTGGCCTCGGAGGCGCGGTCGTGCAATCGGCGGCGCTGATCGGCCCGGCGGCGGGCGCCACCGCCGGATTCGTCTTCATCGCGAGCGAGAGCGGCTTTGCCTCTCCCTTCGCGATGCTCGTCGGCATGCTCTTCTCGCTGTGCCTCGCCGTGATCATCGGCGAGTTCGCGCGCAAGCTGCCGGCGGCCGGCTCCTTCTACAACTACCTCTCCCACGCGTTCGGGCCAAAGGTCGGCTTCGTCACCGGAGTGATGCTGTTCGGCGCCTACGTGCTGCTGCTGCCGTTCCAGCTCTGCTTCTTCTCCACCTTCGTCAGCGAATACCTGGACGGCCAGGGCGTCAGCATCGCCTGGCAGTGGCTCGCCGCCGCCCTGATCATCTTCACCGCGGTGCTGACCGTCATCGGCCTCACCCCGTCGCTGCGCGTCGGGCTCTTCTTCCTCGCCTTCGAGATCATCGTCTTCGGCGTGATCGCGCTGATCGTCCTCTTCAACGGGGGCGCCGACGGGCTCAGCCTGAAGCCCTTCGACCCATCGGAAAGCGCACTGGGATTCTCCGGCGTGATCTACGGCCTCGTCTTCGCGATCTTCGCCTTCGTCGGCTTCGAGTCCTCGACCACGCTCGGCGAGGAGGCTCATGAACCGCGGCGAACGATCCCCCGGGCGGTCCTGGTCACGACGCTCGCCGTCGGCGCCTTCTACGTGCTGCTGATCTACTCGGGAGTGGTCGGCTTCGGGCTCAACGAAGCGGGGCTCGAAGCCCTGCAGAGCGACGGCACGCCGTTCGACACACTGGCGAGGTCCTTCTCGGGCCCGTTCCTGGGCACCCTCTCGATCATCGCGGTGATGACCAGCTTCATCGCGCTGAACATCGTCACCGTGACCGCCGCCTCGCGGATGATCTTCTCGATGGGGCGCGATCGGATGCTGCCGCGGTGGTTCGATCACGTCAACGGCAAGGGCGCCCCCGCGCGGGCGATCGTAGTGGTCACAGTGGTGTTCCTCGCGATCACACTGATCCTCGGCTCGATCTACGAACCGGGTGAACTCGCGTCCTGGGCCGCCTATATCGCGACGCTGTTCTTCATCGCGGCCTACGCGCTGCTGGGCGTGGGCGTGGTCAAGTACTACTACGAGCAGCACCGTTCGGAGTTCTCGGTCTGGCGGCACCTGGTGGTGCCGATCATCGGCATCGTCGGGGTGGGAATAGTCACCTACGGCAACGTCCACCCCACGCCGCCCTCGCCGCTGCGCTACTTCATCTGGGCGACCCTGGCGACGATCGCCGTCGCCGCGGTCATAGCCGCCTACCTGGAGCGTCGCAACCCGGCGCGGCTGGTCGAAGCGGGGCAGCTGTTCGCGGCGGCGACGCCGGAGGAGGCCGACGTCCGCGCCGACGTGCCGCCCTACACGCCGGGGCCGACCGGGCGGGTTCAACCGTGAACCGTGTGTCGTCGATGTCCGCGCGAGTGAGAGGAGCGTGAAGATGCCAGTCATCGAGGAGCAATCGGAGGGTGTCGGGATGGTGACCCTCAACCGGCCCGGCGCGCTCAACGCGATGGATACGGCGACCTACGGGGAAGTGACAGCAGCACTCGAAAGGATCGATGCCGATCCGCAGATACGGGTCGGCATCGTCAGCGGAGCTGGAGGCCGAGCGTTCTCCGCGGGCGCGGACCTGAAGGAGATGCACAACCAGCCGCGCAGGGACGAGCGCTGGAAATCTTGGAAAGCCGAGCGCTGGGACCTCGGCCTGACCGTCTCGAAGCCCCTGATCGCGGCGATCGACGGCTATGCGGTGGCCGGGGGCCTCGAGCTGGCGCTCTTCTGCGACATCCGCCTCGCTACCCCGAGCTCGCAGTTCGGGTCGCCGGAGGTGAAGTGGAACCTCCTGCACGGCTTTGGCGCCCTGCGGCTGCCGGCCGTCGTCGGCCTCGGCAACGCGATGAGGCTGCTGCTGAGCGGTGAGTTCATCGGTGCCGACGAGGCCCTCCGAATCGGCCTCGTCAACGAGCTCGTAGAGCCCGACGAGCTGATGCCGCAGGCGCGGCGGCTGGCCGCGACGATCGGCTCCCGCGCTCCCGACGCGGTGGCGATGACAAAGGAGCTCGCCCTGCGCGGGCTCGGCGCCCCGCTCGAGCAGAGCATGCGCCTCTATCGCTCCTACATGACGGAGCTGGAGGGATCCGAGGAGCAGCTTCAGCGCACTGGCGGCTTCGCAAGCGGCGCTGGGGGCGATCGAGGGAAAGCGCAAGCCTGAGATGGCCGAGACGATCATCGACTTCAGGGTCAAGCTGCCGACGCGCAACTCGCGCGAGGAGCCACAGCCCCCGGTTCCCGAGGAGTACCTCCACTACGACGAGGTCTACGACGGTTTCCTCAGCAACCTCGAGTGCACCGTCGAGGACTGGCGCGAGGAAGCCGAGGCGGTCGGCGTCGAGCGCGGCGTGATGCAGGCAGAGGTCGAGTGGGCCGACCCCGGGGAGCTGAACGACCGCCTCGCCGCGGTGGTCCAGGACAACCCCGACCGCGTCGCCTGCGGCTTCGGTTGCGTCGACCCCCGCAAGGTGATGGACGCCGTCCACGAGGTCGACAGGGCGATCCTCGGGCTAGGCCTGCGCGGGATCGTTTTCGAGCCCGGCTTCCTGGGCATCTCGCCGACCGATCGCCGCTGCTATCCCGTCTACGCGCGCTGCGCCCAGCTCGGCGTCCCGGTCGGCCTGCACACCGGGATCAACTTCTCCTCGCACGGCCCACTCGAATACGAGCGGCCCTTCCTGATCGACCGGATCGCCTGCGACTTCCCGCAGCTGACCCTGATCTGCCACCACGGCGGCTGGCCCTGGCCCCACGAGGCGGCCGCGGTCGCCTGGAAGCACAGGAACGTCTACCTCGAGTTCGGCGCGATCGCCCCCCGCTACATGGCCCCCGGAGCCGGCGGAGGCTGGGGCGACATCGCCCACATGATGGACACGGTGCTGCGCGAGCAGGTCCTGTTCGGCGCCGACTGGCCGATGCTCCGCTATGAGCGCGCCCTGGAGGAGATCGACAGCCTCGGATTGAGGCCGCAATCGAGAGCCGCGTACCTCGGCGGCAACGCCCAGCGCCTGCTCGAGCAGGTCGAGGCGGCGCTGCAGGCTGCGGGGGCCGAGCGGTGAGCGAGGCCGTCCTTTACGAGATCGAAGACGGCGTGGCACGGATCACGCTGAACCGGCCCGACTCGCTCAACGCCTGGACCCCGCAGCTCGGCCGCGCCTATTTCGATCGCCTCGAGGACGCCGACGCCGATCCGCAGGTGCGGGCGATCGTCGTCACCGGCGCAGGCGGCGGCTTCTGCGCCGGGGCGGACTTCGACTATCTGCAGGAGGTCGAGCGCAGCGGCTCGACCGCGGAGCCCGATCCCCGCCCGCAGAGCCTGCCGCGCTCGCTTCGCAAGCCCGTGATCGCCGCGATCAACGGCCCCTGCGCCGGGCTCGGATTCGTGATCGCGATGATGTGCGACATCCGCTTCGCCGCGGCCGGCGCGAAGCTGACGACGGCGTTCGCACGCCGCGGCCTGATCGCCGAGTACGGCCTCTCCTGGGTCCTGCCGCGCATCGCGGGCACGTCCACGGCGCTGGATCTTCTGCTCTCTGGCCGCACCTTCCTCGCCGAGGAGGGTGAGCGGCTCGGCGTGGTCGACAGGGTCACCTCGCCGGAGGAAGTGGCCGATGAGGCCCACGCCTACGCCCTCGAGCTGGCCCGCAACAGCTCCCCCGCCTCGATGGCGGTGATCAAGCGCCAGCTCTACACCGACCTGGAGCAGGGCCTTGCGGAGTCGACCGCCGACGCGGTCGAGCATATGGAGCGCTCCTTCGAACGTCCCGACTTCCGCGAGGGCGTCGAGAGCTTTGTCGAGCGCCGCCAGCCGGACTTCCCGCCGCTCGCCGCCAAGCCACCCGCGGCCTAGTCCCCCCGAAAGCGCCGCTGGGCTCGGCTCAGAGCCTCGCGGGCTTCAGCGGCAAGCTGCTCGACGAGCTCGGCGGCGGGGCGCTCCTCGGCGAGCTGATGGGCCTCGCCCGCCCAGAGGTTGATCAGGTCCGGGTCGCCCACCTCCCGGCCATGGGCGCGAAGTGGCGAGGTGACGTGGTGAACCTCTGGATAGGCGATCGGGGCAGCGGCGCCGTGCTCGGCCTGCAGCCGGTTGACGATGCCGCGGGCCAGCCGCCCGGAGAAGGCCCTGGTCAGCCCGGTCGGCCGTTCCGAGGCCAGCGCCTGGCGGTGAGCCGGCGAAGTCGCCGCCTCCGGGCAGAGCATGAAGGCCGTGCCGAGCTGGGCGGCCGCGGCCCCGCCGGCCAGCGCGGCCGCCACACCGGCTCCAGTCGCGATGCCACCCGAGGCGACGAGCGGCAGATCGACCTCGCGATCGACCAGCTGCAACAGCGCCATCAGGCCGTAGTCGACGCGGTCGGGACGGTCGGCAAACGAGCCCCGATGCCCGCCGGCCTCGACGCCCTGCACTACCAACGCGCTGGCGCCCACTTGCGCCGCGACGCGGGCCTCCTCGACCTCGGTGACGGTGACCCAGACGTCGGCTCCGGCAGCCGACAGAGCCGCGACCAGATCTCGAGGCGGGCAGCCGAACGTGAAGGAGACGACCGCGGGTGGGTCCTCGACAAGGGCCCTGATCTTCGCCTCGAAGTCGTCGTCGTCGAACTTCGGCTCACCGAGCGCCACCCCCGCCCGCTCGGCCAGGGGCTGCAACCTCCGCACGTAGGCCTCGACCGCCTCCGCCGCCGCTGGATGATGCGGTGGGGCAAAGAGGTTGACCCCGAAGGCTCGGTCGGTTTGACCGCGAACCGCCTCGACCTCCTCCCCCATGCCCTCAGCCGACCTGTATCCGGCGGCGAGGAAACCGAGCCCTCCCGCCTCGGAGACGGCAGCGGCCAGCGCCGGGGTCGAAGGCCCGCCCGCCATCGGCGCCTGCACGATCGGGGCCTCGAGGTCGACTGCCAGGTCCAAGGGACTAGTTGAGTTCGATCACGCCAAGGATGAGCAGGAGGATGACCGTCACGGCCGCCGAGACGAGCAGCGAGCCGCCGCAACCGAGCCTATTCGAGAAGAAGAGGAACAAGCGTCCGCACTACCCGCAATCCCAGCTCACAATCGCTCGCACCCCCGGCTCGAGTCGGCGCCGGCGCCGCCGCGGCAGCGGTCGAAGCCGGGGCCGCCGCGCAGGCGATCGGCACCGCCCCCGCCCTTGAGCAGATCAGGTCCCGCACCGCCCTTGAGCATGTCGGGGCCGCCGCGGCCGACCAGGCGGTCGCGGCCGGCGCCGGCGAAGACGCGGTCGGCCGCCGAGCCGGCCCCGACGTAGTCGGCGCCGCTGCCGGCGCAGATCAGATCGCGGCCCGAAAGCCCGATGATCGTGTCGTTACCCCGGAAGGTGGCGATCACATCGCGTCCGGGGGTGCCGACGATGACGTCGTCGCCGGCCGTCCCGAAGATCGTCACCGCGACGCCACGGCAGGTCGGCGCTGGCCCGGTGACGCTCGTCGTCGCGGTTGCTTTGTTGTTGCGCCCGACCCGGTCTTTCTGGCTTCCTTTCACCGAGGCGGTGTTGCTGATCACGCCAAGACGGCGGGGAATGACCGAGATGGTGACGGTCGCGGGGCCGGAATAGTCGATCGCGGGCACGCCGATCTGGCCGAGAGCGCAGGTGACTCTCCTGCCGCTGAGGGCGCACTGGCTGCTGGCCGAGACGAAGTCGACGCCCTTCGGCAACTGGTCGGTGACGGTCACGCCCGTGGCCACGTCTGGACCGAGGTTCTGCACCTGGATGGTGTAGGTGAGCGTCGATCCGACGGCGATCGGGTCAGGGCTGTCGACCTTGCTGATCGCCAGGTCGGCCGAGCCCGCGGCAGCCCGGGCCACCCCGGCGCCCGCAAAGGCAAGAGCCAGCAGCGTCAGCATCGTCACCAATCCGTAGCGTCGCATTTGCGTCCCCCTTCAGCGTTTGCATTCCCTTGCTGAAACGCGAGCCCGGCGTGTCGGTCAGGCCCTATCGTCCGAGATTCCCTGCTCGAGGCGAAGCTAACCGAGCGAACCAGGCTTTCCAGGGCGCGTACGCGCCACCGAGTCCGGGTAGTCCTTGATGATGCCCGGTCCGCAGGAGCAGCTCGGCGAGGAGGTGGCCACCACGGTGGTCGCGACCGGAAGCCTTTTGAAGGAGCGCTACCGGCTCGAGCGGCTGCTTGGACGGGGTGGCATGGCGTCCGTGTGGCTGGCAACTGATCGGGTCCTCGAGCGACCGGTGGCGGTGAAGATCATCGCCGACACGATCGCCTCAGACCCCGAATTCCGGGCGCGCTTCCGCCGCGAGGCGCGGGTCGCGGCGGGGCTCTCGCATCCCAACCTGATCGGCGTCTATGACTACGCGGACGGCGCCGAACGTCCTTATCTGGTCATGGAGTACGTCGCGGGCGACAACCTCGCGCAGCGATTGTCCGCAGACGGCGAGGTCGACTCCGAGCTGCTGGCCCGCGAGCTGCTCGGCGCCCTCGCCCACATCCACGCGGCCGGCATCGTGCACCGCGACGTCAAGCCGCAAAACGTACTGATCGCGCCCGAGGGAAGCGCCAAGCTGATCGACTTTGGGATCGCCCTGCCGGCGGACGCGACCGCCCTCACCCAGACCGGCAACCTGCTCGGCACCGCCCGCTACATCGCACCGGAGGTGATGCGCGGCGAGCGCGCGGCGGAGCGATCCGACCTCTACTCGTGCGGCGTGGTCCTGCGCGACTGCCTGGGAGGCGACGCTTCAGCCAACCTTAGAGCGCTGGTCAGGCAACTCTGCGCCGAAGATCCGCTCGAGCGGCCGCGGTCGGCCGCAGCGGCCCTGGCTCGATTGAAACGAAGGGCCGTGCTCCCGGATCGGCCGACGGAGGAGTACGCCCCGACACAGGTGCTCCCCCGGATGGAGGCGACCGCGCCGGGGAGCGAGGCAGCCGCCTCGAACGAAGAGATCGAAGCGGCGCCCGCCCTGCCGCGCAGCCGCCATCGTCGCGCTGAGGATCCTGGCCCGGCCAATCGGGGCCAGCGACGCCACGGCTGGCGCAAGGCCGCCGCCATCCTCGCGGTCTGCGCCACGCTGGCCGGGGCCTTCCTCCTGCTCGGCGACGATTCCGGAGAGAAAGCGGCAAGGCCCCATCCCAATCTCTCGGCAGGCGGAGGCAAGGGCCAGGAGGCAGGCCGCGCCGGGCCGAGCGAAGCCACCGACGCGCCCAGCGAAGCCGGCGCCGCGGCAAGCGAGGAGAGCGCGCCTTCGAGCGCAGCGGCGAGCGTGCCCGAACCAGCCGGCAGCGATGAAGAGCTCGGCAGCACCCTCAACCAGGAAGGCTTCGAACTGATCCAAGCGGGCGACTACGAAGGGGCGGTCCCACTCCTCGAAGAAGCCGTGCGCGCCTTCCCGCCGGAAACCGAAGACCTCGACTACGCCTACGCGCTCTTCAACCTCGGCAACGCCCTGCGCCTCAGCGGTCGCCCCGAAGAGGCGATCCCGATCCTCGAACGCCGGCTGGCGATTCCGAACCAGACGGAAGCCGTCCGCGAAGAGCTGGCGGCGGCGCGCAGCGAAGCGGGCCCGTGACGTAGAGGCTCATTCGAGCCGCCCCGCGGTCAGCCGCCGGAGCGTGAAGGCGAGCAGCTCGCGCCGGGCGCGCTTGTCGAGTCCTCTGGCGAAGGCCCCGCTGACGGTGGCTCGAAAGGCTTCGACGACGAGGGGCAGGTCGCCGGCGGGGACGTGGTCGTGCAGGGCGTTGGAAAGCATCCGAGAGAGCAGCGCGTCGAATCTCTCGACGAAAGCGGCGACGACCGGCGAGCTGCGCGCGCGGTCGTTCATCGCGCCCTGCAGGCCCGAGACGGCCTGCAGCTGGTCGGTGAACCAGAGAATCCGTTCCAACTCACCGACCTGCTTGGAGGGCTTGCGGGCCGCGATCTTCTCCAGCATGCGGCTCAACGTCGCGACGAACAGCTCGTCCTTGGAAGGGAAGTACCAGTAGATGGCGTTCTGCGCGAGCCCCAGCTCACGCGCGATCGCCGCGACCGAGAGCGCCTCGTATCCGCCGCTGCGCAGGCGCCTCTCGGCTACGCCAAGGATCTCGCTCATCTTTTCGTCGCGGCTCTCCGCCGGGCGTGTCTGGGGCATCTCTTGAAAGGCTCTCAAGGAGTTTTGCTAAGTTCTTGAGAGCCCCTCAAGGATAGGACGTGGAGATGACGCTCGCCAAGTTCCTGCGGTCGCTTACCCGGTTCAGCCGCATCCAGCCCCAGGTCGGTCGCCTGCACGCGGCGCTGCTGCGCCGCGGCAAGGGTCGTATCCGGCGCTCACGCCTACTGGCCGGCGGTCAGCCGGTCCTGGCGCTGACGACCACCGGTCGCCGGTCGGGAGCCCAGCGGACCACCGTCGTCGCCTACGTCCGACACGGAGACGCCTACGCCGTCGGTGCTCTCAACCTCGGTAGCGACCGCGACCCGGCCTGGTGCCTGAACCTCCGCTCCGATCCTCATGCGTGGGTCGAGGTGAACGGAGAGCGCAAGGCCGTCGAGGCCCACCAGGCCCGCGGTCAGGAAGCCGAGCGCCTCTGGCAGACATTCATCGATCGGCTCCCCGCCATCGCCCACTCCCGCGCGCTGGCGCGGCGAGAGGTGCCGATGCTGGTGCTCGCTCCGGTCGCCGCAAGCACAGGCCCCGCCTAACGTGCCAGGAGTACCCGCTGAGGGTTCGAACAGTCGCCGCCGCGCCGCTCAGGGCGTTACCGGCCGATTCGCGAAGGCCTGGTAGTTGCGGCACGGCTCCCCCCGCAGGCCCGGGCAGGGCGGCAGGCCGCTCGGCACGCTTACTCCGGATACGACGGGAAGGAGGAGGTTCGAGGGCGTTTCCCCACCGTAGGCGATCGCGACCTGCGCGACGCCTTCCGGCTCCGTCTGGTCGAAAGCCCAGATCGGCTGGGTGCCGTTGGGGGCGGCGATCGTCACCCGGATGCGCGAGCCGGCCCGGTAGGCGTGGCCCTCGTAATAGAGCGGGATCGTGACCGGCACGAACTGGTCGGCCGGAAGCGGGGAGACGTCGGATTCGCGCAGGCTCAGCACCGGCTCGAGCGGGGTGCTCTTCTCGGGGTCGAGCTTGCGCTCGTTGCCCCGCACCCAGCCGTTCTGGACGAAGGTCTCCCTGCCGTCGGGCCGGATCTCGCTGATCGTCGCCTGCAGGTCGACGTTGGGCGTCGAGGAGCGGACCCAGGCGTTGACGGCGCCGGCGCCGATCACCGTCGTGTTCGCGCTCAGCGGAGCGGTCAGGTAGGAGACTGCGCTTCCCGGCGGGCTCTGCGCCCATTCGTATTTGGGGGTGGCCGTCCAGAGCCCCCCGGAGCCGGCGCCGGTGTCACCGCTGAAATCGGTCTTCGGAAGGGCGTGGGCATCCGCGCTGAATTCGTCGGCGCCTGAGCCGGCGGGCGGACTGCCGCTCAGGGTGCCGCCCGATGAGAGGTACCAGGCCCTGGCTTCGGTGCCGGGCGCCGGGAATTCGCCGAAGGACTTCTCGAAGCTGGGGTACGGCTGGCCCGGCGAGAGCCCGCCGGCGCCGCTGTCGAAGAGCACCCGGATCGGCTTCAGGTTTTCGAAGGCGGCCAACGCCGACCCATAGGTCGGCTGCAGCTGGACGGGATCCACGGGCAGCGTGACTCCGGGGATGCCCATCGCTTCCTGGTAGATCAGCGGCGCCGCGGCGTGGATCGCCGCCGAGGCAAGGATCGGCGGCCGCTTCGCGACGTAGAGCTGGAGGAAGTCGTACCAGCGGTTGAACGTCGCCGGATCGAGGGAATCGACGTGGGTGCCGTTGGTGAAGGTGAACCACTTCCTCCGGGTGCCAGTGAAGTGCTCGGCGAGGTCCGGACAGTGTCCGCCGGTCTGCTCGTCGGTCCACTGGCAGGCCATGAAGGTCGGCACGTCGATCTTGCCGACGAAGGTGATCGGCGCGAGCGGGTCGGCGACTTCGGGCTTGTAGTGGTTGTTTTCTTCGATCTTCTCGAGAAGATCGACCGCTTCGGGGTGCAGGGCCTGGTTGGCCGCACAGGTTTGATCGCCTTCCTGGATGCGCCTGTAGGCCCATTCCTGACCGCTCGTCGGCGACGCCGCTTCGGCGTCGTGGACCCGCTCCTTGGCCCATTCGAGGGCGAACCCCGTGTTGAGGATGCCGCCGGGATAGAGCGTCGTCTGGGTGTTGTCGATCACCGACAGCGGCGAGATCGCGGCCAGGCTCGGGGGCTGGGTGGCGGCGGTGAAGAGCTGGCTGATCCCGCCGTAGCTGATCCCCATCATCCCGACCTTGTGGTTCAGGGCCCATGGCTGACGGGCGACCGTCTCGGTCACGTCGTATCCGTCGAGGCTCTGCAGCGGCTCGAAGAAGTCGAAGGCGCCGCCCGAGCAACCGGTGCCGCGCATGTTGACGTCGACGACCGTGAACCCCATCAGGTTGGCGAGGATCGCGATCCCGTTTTCCGGCCCGGCTGGATTCGCGTACCCGTAGCCCGAGTACTCGATCAGGGTCGGCGTCGGACCGCTCGGCAGCGGCGGCAGTTCGACCCCCGGAAGCACGTGCGTCACGTCCTGTGGTGGATGGACGTCGATGGCGAGCTGGGTCCCGTCGCGAGTGGTCAGGTAGCCGTATCCACTGGCGGGAATCGACTGGTTGTAGAAGTCGGTGCTGGGCGGCGCGGCCTGGTCCGTCAGGACCTGCAGCGGAGGCGATTCCGGCCCTGCGGAAGCGAGGCCGACGGTGTAGCCGCCGCCCGGCGCCACGTCGCGAAAGAGGGCCCCACCGAGGTCGTCGGCGCTCTTTGTCGCGACTTCCCCGCCCTGGCTGTCATAGAGAGACACCTGGGCGCCCGGGGAGAGGCCGGTCGCATAGACCTGTTCGACGCTTCCGTGCGCCTCGAACGACGCTTCGGCCTGCGCCACGCCGGCAGCCGGCCCCGAAACAAGCAGCAATGCAAGGAGGCCAAAGGCGAACGCCGCACACAGCCGCGCCTCGTGCCGGCCTCGCCAATAGTCAAGAACCCCTTCCCGATTCAAGATTAAGTGCCTCTACCACGTTGCACGAAGTCTCAAACCGACGACATAGCCCCGTTGGGGCTTCGGCTCTACCACTTGGCCGCAGACACCACAGCCGCGGATGCCGCCGACCTTACTCACGTGCAGGGTCCCGCCTCGCGGCACGGGTTGTGTCACGTTAGTCGCTATGCGAAGCTAAAGCGACACAGGAGGCGCGATGGGTTGGGAGACGCAGTGCGAGTGTGGGGGCGTCGTCGTCGACGCCGGCCGCTGCGTCGGTCACTTGAAGGAGGCGGAGCTCGGGCGCTACGTCTCGCGCCTCGCCGACGGAGAGGAGCTCGACGCGAGCGGAGCCACGCTGGGCTCCGGCGCGCTCGATCGGCTGACCAAGGCGCTGGACAGCGCCGGGGTGAAGCAGATCGCCGCCGTCCGGTTCGAGCAAGCGAAGATCGAAGAAGACGCGCTGCTCGGCGCCTTTGAGATCGTCGGACCGGCGAGCTTCCGCCGGGCCAGCTTCGAGGGGTTCGCAGCCTTCCCCGGCACGACCTTCGCGGAGCGGGCCGACTTCGGCAGCGCGAGCTTCGCCGCCGGCGCCAGCTTCGACGAGGTGACGTTCGCGGGCGATGCCGACTTCTCTTCCGCCCGCTTCGCTGAGGTCGTGCGTTTCGACCTGGCCTCGTTCGGGGGCCGCGCCTCATTCGTCCGCACCTCGGTCGACTGCCCCGTCTCGATGTTCGGGACCCGGTTCGCCGGGGAAGCGATGTTCAACTATGCCGGCTTTCGTGAGGGAGTGGAGATCGGGCCGCTGACGGCGAATGCCGTCCTCTGCTTCGACGGCGCCGTCTTTGAGAGCTGGCTGCGTCTCGTGGCGACCGCCAAGACGATGACCTGCCGCGCGACCCGGTTCAAGGGCGGCGCCGAACTGGCGCTCAACGGGGGCGACCTCGACCTGACCGAGGCCGGCTTCGAGCGGCAAGCCCGCGTGTCGAGCGCCACGCCGGTCGCCGACAACGAGGGAGGGGGCAACGCTGCGATCGGGCCCTACGAGGGGCCCCTCGCCCGCCTGCTGTCGTTGCGCCGCGCGGGTGTCCAGTACCTCTCGCTAAGCAACCTCGACCTGCGCGCGTGCCGCTTCCACAACGCACACAATCTCGACGAGATCCGGATAGAACCGAACTGCGAATTCGCCCCGGCGCCGTCAGGCGCCCGATATACACGGCGCATCACCATCGCCGAGGAGCACCAGATGCGCTCGGCACGGCTGGCGGAGGGCTCGCAGTCCCGTGAAAAGGACCCGGCCGATGCCTCGCGCGCCTGGTATCCCCCGCCCTGCCAGGCGCCCGCCAAGACCGACGCCGGCGAGTCCGCGACGCTGGAGCCGACCGAAATCGTCGGCACCTACCGCGCGCTGCGCAAAGCACTGGAGGATCGCGGTGACATCCCCGGGGCGGGGGATTTCTACTACGGCGAGATGGAGATGCGCCGCCTCTCATCCAATGGCGACACTGGCGCCGCGGAGCTCGACCGCGGTCTGGGCGAGCGGCTGATCGTCATCCTCTACTGGCTCACGTCGGGCTACGGCCTTCGCGCCAGCCGCTCGTTCGCCTGCCTGCTGGCGATCATCCTGATCGGGGGAATCCCCCTTTACCTCTTCGGCTTCGACGGCGACCAGCCGCTCGGGCGTTCTTTCCTCTTCTCGCTGGAGAGTGCGATCAGCCTGCTGCGACCGCCCGAACTCGACCTCGCTCCCGCCGGGGAAGTGACGCAGGTGGCGCTGCGCCTGCTCGGGCCGGTGTTCCTTGGCCTGGCCCTGCTTGCCCTGCGCGGACGAGTCAAACGCTAGCGCCAACCGAGCGGCGACAGTCAGGACTCCAGTTTGGAGACCGACGATTTCAAACTGCCCCCCCAATCGAGAAAGCAACATTGTCTCAAACGACAGAAACCGCGCCACAGCGCGGTTTCCAAAAGGGTGGACGACGGGACTCGAACCCGCGGCCACCTGGACCACAACCGGGCGGTCAAAAAGGCCGGTGTACTACGAAAAAGGCTGCTTTCCAGGGCCTTTAGGCTTGATCCTTCTCATAGCGCGTTCCGCCTCGAGTGCGGGGATTAGAGGCGATTACGCCACTTTCGGCCGGAAAGTGCCAGTTACGGCGCACCATTTCCAACTGGGGATTGCAGCTGCCATAGTGCGCTCAGCGCCTTACTCCCCTGGTCCGTACCGCTGGTCGCCGGGCAGATGCGGTTGCGGAGGACCGCGAAATCAGGGCAACGCTTCTGCTCCTCGCGCAAGGCGGAAGCGCTGGGAATCAGCATGTTGCCTTCCGCTCCTCGTCCAACTCGGGCGTGACGCCGCCGACGCCGAGACGCCTGAAAATCCGGTCAGAGCGGAGGCGCGCAATACGACGGGGTGCGCGCTGGCTTCGCGCACGAATGCAGGACGTCGACCCCGGCCCCTCGGTCGAGCGGCGGCTTCATTCAGCGCTCAGCACGCTCGCTTTCGCCATTTCACGGCAGCCCGCCAGATCGCACTCTTCTGCGCAGCCTGTCGCGAGAGTTGGACACGCTGCTCCCGAGACTTCGCGCGACGCAGCTTCTGCCTTGCGGCGAGATAGCTGTTGAGATCGGCCGCCTCGGTGCTCATCGCGGTGCGACATGCAGGTGTCCGGGCCGTCGTCGCGGAGCCGCGGGTTGTGTTCGCCGCAGGCGACTGAGGTAGAGGCGTCGTGTTCATAGCCGGCGTTGATGGTGCGAACGGCTGGGCCTTCACGTAGCCGGTCGATCCATCCAGACCGACTGCCTGCGCGTCGCCGCACTGCAACTGTGTGACCCAGCCCGTGACGCCGAACTGCTGGCTGACGAGGCCGCCACAGCCCGTGATCGCAGCCGATCGGTCACCGGCGAGTGCCATCTTCTTCGCGTCGCCCGACTGCAGCTGCGTGACCCAGCCCGTGACGCCGAACTGCTGCATTACCAATGCGCTTGAGCCAGTGATCGCCACCATACGATTGTCGGCCGGAGGAGGCGGCGGCGACCCGCCGCCAGGCGGTGAGCCAGTGAAGCGCGCCGCGCCGACGAATGGCAGCGAATTCTCGATCCAAGCGAGGCTATGCTTCTGGACCGGCACGTTGTAGTTCTCGGCGTCCCAGACCATCCCGTTGCCCACGTAGATGCCCGCGTGATCGAAGTTGCCGAACGTGCCGCCGAAAAAGACGATGTCGCCGGGCTGAAGGTCCGGCTGGTTCATGATGGCGGTCCCCTTCGCGGCCCACTTGTTGCCCTCTCCGTCGTGTGGAAGGCCCGAAATGCCCGTTCCCTGGTAGACGGCGAAGATCGCGAGGCCGGTGCAGTCGAATCCGATCGTGCTGCCGCCGCAGCCCCCATTGCCGAGATCCCCGGCTGCATGGGTGGGACCATTTTCATCCCCACCGTCCCAGCAGTAGGGACGCCCGGCCTGAGAGGCCGCCGCGTTGACGATCGCCTGACTGTCAGCGAGTGCAGAAGGGGCGGAGCAAAAGCTGGCCGCGCCCAGCACGGCAAGCAACGCGAACAGGCCGACGAGCCGCGCGAAGCTATGTGAACCTTGCAGAGCCGACCTACCGGTCGGCACGAGCCCCCCCATGGACGGGAGTGTAAGGGTGGCCGCCGTCATCCGCGCAATACGGCCCTCGACGCTTGGCCTCCTGCTGGCTTAGGAGAGAGGGCCGACCTAAATCGGGCTGTGATCCCGACCTCGACGCCGGATAGGGCCAACCCTCCTCCGTCTTTATTGCGGACGGGAGTATGGGAAGGGCAGAAAATGGGCAACTCAGGATCAACCCAGTGGCTAGGAGGCAGGTTCTCGCCGAGCTCAGCGAAGAGTTCACCGAGGCCGCTGGCCTGCCCGCGCTCTTCTCGGATCCGCCCCGATCCGTCCTCGCTGGGCATCTCGAGAGCCCAGACGTACCTTCCCTCCGCCGGATGCAAGACATAGAGCATCTTTGAATCCGGGGAAGCATCCATAACGGAGAGAGCTTTCGCTCCTCGCGCGAAGGAGAAGTGCTCAGCGCCGACGGTCTTCACCCTGGCAGGGTGTTTCCGTGGACGACTACGTGCCGTACGAGGAGCGCATTCGACAGGAGAGGGAAGCCGAGGCAGCAGCAGCCAAAGCTCATTTGGCAAGCCTTGAGGCAGCGACGGCGCTGCTGAGGCGTCTCGATGGTGACCGCACCGACCACTACTTCGAGATTCTGCTCCCCCTTAGGAGTGCGATCTACGGGGTCGCCTGTCGCAGGGCGACAGCTGAAGCGATGGATATTCCTGGTCCTTCGCCCCGCCGGAAGGCCACTCGCGGCCATGCGAACGGCCGCAGCGATGCCAGCGACCTCCGCCTCTCGCGCGAAGGGGTCGAGCTGACCCGAACCTCCTGATTAACACAGGAGTTCTTAACCCTATGGACCAAATTTGCGTATGCTGCCCGCATGATTCGGCGGGCATCCCTCCTGGCGGGGATCATCATCGGGTGCCTGAGCATCGTTGCGACCAGCGCCGAAGCGGCACCGATCATCCTTCCATCGCGCCACGATTCACCGGCGGCCGGCCAGAGTGTGGTGTTCGTCCCCCCTGATAAAGCGCGAGTCTGCATCGCTCAATTCGGAGACGGCGCTCGGACCAGCCGTCCCTATCCCATCGAACTTGGCGGCCCGTCACGCCGGATCAGCTGGCAGACCGGTCAACGGACGCGAGGGCGTTGGGCCGTCTACATCAGTTGCGGGACCGAAGAGTCGAACCCTGCCTCGCTCGGCACCGCTAGACGAGTCTTCATCACGGGACGGAGCCACAGAGCGCGGATCGCCGTTCGTCCCGGCACCTTCCATTCGAGTGATGGGTGGATACCAGGCCATCCGCCAAAGGTGAAAAGGCGTCGAAGTCGGGGTGCACATGCCTCTGACGCTGAGGAGATCGACACGGGATACGCCCGGCCTTGCTCGGGCCTCGGCCGGGTCTACATGAGCAAGGCATATGCCGTCGGCTACGGGTACGGCGCTCGGATCGGGTTTGCGCCGACCTGGTTCGCATACGGATCCTCCGATGTGCCGGGCATCTGGGCAGCGCTGCACAGCTGTGTGAGCTGGCCCGACCTGACCGCGTCAGAGACCGACTCCATCTACAAGCAGATGGTGTGCCACATCGCCTTCGCGATCACGGGACGCGCCGGCCCGAGTTGGGATTTCGAGGCGTGGCGGTCAGATCCGTCATGGCCCACCGCTCTTGATTACCGCAACGCATGCCAGGGATGGGGCAACGTACCCGCAGCAGGCGATGAGTTCATCGGCCACATAGTCCAGGGATCCCAAGACACCTCCTCTCAAAAGAGCGCCTGGTTGGTCGACAACCTGAACGGGTTGGCGATCCGGAGGCACATCCTCACCAGCAAGGCGTTCTACTGCCTGAAGGCACAAGGAGCTCGTGGCCCTGACCTCCTGGCATCCGACTTCCTAACTGATGAGCTCACGGTAGGGCCGACCATCGGCAACGAGGCATGTGGGGCTTCCACTCCGACGCCGTCCCCAACGGCTCCGGCTTCCCTCCCCCGGGGTGAGTACTACGTTCAGAATGCCGCAGGCGGGATCTATTGGCGCTCAGGGCCCGATTGGAACACGGCGGTGGCGACGTCGGGAAACGGGTTCTACCCGGGGACCGTAATTAGGCCGACCTGCTATCAGGCGGGCGCCGCGAATGTCCCAGGCTCCGCGGACGCAATGTGGGAGGAGGCGAGCATTGTCAGCGGGCCCGGTAGTGGCAGCGGCTGGATCAATGAGCACTTCGTCGCCGACGGCCAGCCGATCAATCAGCCCTCTCCCGGCATTCCGCCCTGCGGGGCAGCGCCGCCGCCTCCCCCAGCGCAGACCTGGTCAGAGCAGGAGACGCCCAACCATCCTGTGAACACCTTCACGAACTATCACAACGCCTCCGGCATGGGACCGGCGATCGCCTCGGGCCAGTGGGTCCAGATTTCCTGCAAGGTCTATGATCCGACGATCGCGAGCGTCAACCCGGACGGCTACTGGTATCGGATCGCCAGTTCGCCCTGGAACAACGCCTACTACTCACCTGCCAACACCTTCATGAACGGCGACCCATACGGCGGTCCCTACACCCACAACACCGATTTCGCCGTTCCGAACTGCTAAGGCGAAGCCCTGGCTGCATCTCCAGGGGCGCTTACGAGGGAATGCGCCTGCTTGCCGCAGGTGGAAGCTCCACCTAGCTTTTCCACAAATGGGGCGCCGGTAGACGACTTCTTCTGGAAACTCAGCTTGCGGTCCGCATCTCGGGCACTGCGAATTCGCTCTTGCCCGCAGGCACAAGGGCGGCTACGCGACATTGATGGGGATCGGGCCGATAGACCGCGGTCACCGTGAAGTCCGCGCTGCCCTCTGTCTCGTTTCTCGCGCAAAGCGGGAACGACCGAGAATGCCTCCTGCCACTGTCCGCATGCTCCTTTCGGCTCGCTGTGATATTTGAGCGCTCGACCATGCATAGCAGCCTGAGCACGGATGATTGCTTAACTCGCTAGGTCTTCAGGCAGGGTAAAGGGCGGGGAGCTTGGAGGGCTTCATCACTGAGGAGTTCGGCGAGTTCTGCGCACTCCCGTCTCTCAATCTCCTTTTGCGTCTTGCGGTGGGGCTTTGCGCGCTCGCGCGCCGCCTTGCTTACCTGGGCTTCTGCATCGAGCTTGTCGATGCGGTAGTCACTCGTGGCGATCAGGTGTTCTAGCCAGATTCGCTCGCCACTAGGATGGGTCGGAGCGTCGAAGATCTGGTCTACGTAGGTAATTGAGAGTGCGACAAACACGGCGAGGGCACCTACGCCCAGGAGAAACGGCCCTGCAACAAATGCAACTAGTCCCTTGCCTCTCACCTTCAGCGTTGCGGCAAGCTTACGGAGCCAAGGAAGCCAAAGGACGAGGAGAACGACCAAGGCTCCCCCGAGCAGGGTCCCCCCCACGACCCATGCGTGAAACGAACTACTGGAGCGGGTAACTACCGCATCTAGCGCGACGATCTCAGCGAAGACAACCCAACCGGCGACAATCGGTAGAACAACGGCGACCAAATTGACAGCCCACGGCTCGAAGCCCCAGAACATCATCTGAACGATGATGTTCGTGAGCCATCCCACGACGCGGCTTGGGTACAACCACCGAAATCACATCTTCTACTTGGTTGCGCGAAAGGCCAGCGATCTCCATTCCAGAGATCTGTGTCACCTTTGCTGAAGGTTGGAGCTTCTCCAGGAGAATGCTGCCAACGAACAGCGCGGGGATCAGCGTTGCTGCAATTTCGTAAAAAGCGATAGATCCACCGCCCTGCATATAGCGAAACCCTAAACGTTCTGGCGGCTGACCACTTGAGGGTCGTCACTTGACCACGACTGCTGCTTCCGCGTGGTTGCGAACGCGTCAACCCGCGCCCGCACTCCTGCATTGGACGTTTGCGAGCGTCCGCTGAGCTTCGGTCCAGACGCCTGCTCCGGACGCCACCGGTTCCTGACGGGCCACGGTTTTGGGTCTGGCAGCGCCCGTCTCTGCCTCCAGCACCACCGAACAGACCAAAGCCTCCCCACCTCCAAGTGGCGGCTCAAGCTCCTCCACTGAAGAAGCGGCGCAGGCCAAACAGCAATTCGACGCCTTCAAATGACCGAAACCTCGATGACAAGAGAGCGAAAGATGAGACAACAAGGAAGGTCTTGGACCGCGAAAGAGATTGCCGTCAAGTGCATGTGCGTTTTCGCGGCGCTGGGCACCGGCGCGGGCGCAGCAGCTCCCGCCGCAAGCGCAACTCCCGCTCGCTACACCTATGAGGTCTGCGACTCCGCTCTGCCCGGCGGCGGGGCACGCCGGGAGCCAACCGGCTGTTATGCCTGTCAGGAGATCGGTTACCGACGCTCCTATGAGCTGTTTGATCTTGCAATCGAACAGCTCCGAGCCAAAGCATCACCCGCTGCGACGCTGGGGCCGGCTTGTGCGTTGATAGGCGGGCAAGTGGCGCTCGACCTCATGCACCATCTCACCGGCCTCGCCGAGCCCTCCACCTTGGGCGCTGCCCACGTCTATGACCTGCGGACAATGGAGCTCAAACGAGAAGCTGTTGCGTCGGAGCCGAGCTGTCCCGTCTGCGGCGAGACAGCGCCAGATCGGAAGGTCAACCTTTAATCCGCGCCAGAGCGGCGCGCAATGTAGACGGCCTTTGTGTGCTCCGATTCATTGAGTGGCCGCTGCAACCCAATTCCGTCTACATGCTGGCCGGCGACATCGAGGACTTCAAGACCCGATGCCCTAAGCGCTTCCAACATGTCCAGTTCAGGAAAGTGACGTTGTCGATGCAGGTGAGGCTCAATCATCTTGGCCCCGCCCTCAACTGCAAATCGCGCTTCCCAGACAGAGCCGGATGGTGCGTCGGCTGACGTAAAGCCCCGTCTAACCAAGCGCGCCCCGTCTTGCTCTATCACCTCGCTCGTGGCAAAAAAACTGCGGTATGCGAGCAGGGTGCTGACGTCGAACAGCAACACCCCAGAGGCTGCCAAGTTGTCTCGCATTCCCGCAAGTGCAGCCTTGAGTTCGTCTCTATCCAGCAAGTAGTTCACTGCGTCGACGAGTGGCCAAACCAAGTCGAATTCCCCGAAGACGGGTAGATCGCGCATGTCGGCAACCTCAAGCCGAACCGAGTCGCCGACCTTCTCCCGTGCCCGCGCCACCATTGCTGGCGAAACGTCACAAGCAGTCACGGCCCAACCTCGCGACAGCATTGGAAGGAAGCTCTTACCGGTCCCGCATCCGACATCGAGCAACCGGTGGCCGGCTAGGCCATGCTGCTCGAGCGCGGGTAGGAGTTCCTCCATCAGCGCCTCGTATTTGTGATGCGCGGTGAAGTCGTCGTAGGCGGGCGCAATCGCCTCATAGGCGATCTCGGCCCCGCGGTCTCGATTCGTCCCCAGCCCCACGCAGCAAGCCTAGAGCCAAAAAAGGACGCCGAGTCAACCCCACCGAGGGCGAGCTACTCTTGCCATGGAGAGCGAAAATCAGGGACGCAAGCGTCGGCTGGCATGGCGAAGGTGCTCCAACGGAAGGCCAGAGCCCCCGGTCACGGGGCCGTTGTCTTTTCCAAGTTGGAACTTGGCGACGCGATGGCCGAGCGAATCACTGCCGAAGTCGTCGAGTCAGGCGGTGATCACGGTGCGGTTGCCGAGCGACGGCCAATCGTCGAATGGGTTTTGGCATATCTGCTCCGTGCCATCCAAGGGTCGTAGCGACCACCTGAGTCAGAAACGAGTGGCTCCATCTCCCACGCGAGCCGATAGGTCCTTCAACTCGCCCGACGCCCGCCCTAGCATTTTGGGGCAGTGACAATCGACCTCAACACCACGGACTGCTTCTTTCATTACACGACGCGAGAAGCGGCCTTCGAGCACATCCTCCCCACCCGGCGGTTGCGGTTCTCGACCTATGAACAGATGCGCGACCCTTTGGAGAGCCGACCCTGGCAGTTCACCGGTGCGTGGTTCGTGAAGCCCGACGAGGATCCGCAGCTCGGCGAGAAGCAACTCTTCGACTTCTACCGAGGGTCGCATGGGGTCTTCCGACTCGCCCCACCTCCTCGCGCTCACGGTGGACGCCGAGGGCTACGCACCGGATGCCGAGCACTTCGCGAAGGGCTGGTCGCGGGCTCGCATGTGGGAGCAGTACGCCCAGAACCATGCTGGAGTCTGTCTCGTCTTCGATCGAGATCGACTTACGGCAAACATCGCAGCGGATCTCGAGAGGCAGCTAGGCATCCGGCCCTACCACCGCGACGTCGAATACAGCCAGACCGGTGGCGAGCGCTACATAAACCTGTCGCTTGGGCAGTTCCCCGAGGAGGTCGACGACGCCTTCGTTCGGCAGTACATCGAGGCGCACAACTATGAGCTTTTCTTCCAGAAGACACTTGACTGGCAGACCGAGCACGAGTATCGCTTCGTGACCACCGCCTCACCAGACGAGCCGCTCTACGCCGGCTACGGCGACGCGCTCGTGGGGATCGTTGTCGGCTGGAAGATCCCAGACTGGGAGCGCCCGGCCGTGATTGATGCCGCACACGCAGTCGGAGTCGAGCCGGTCGAGATGAACTGGAGCATGGGCAAGCCAGTGCCGGTGCCGCTTAAGACACGGACGCGCAAGGAACGGGGCCAGTTCGAAGGGAACTTTCGAACACCCCCCCGAGCCGATCCAGTGGATCTAGGGCCCTTGGAGACATCCCAGAGGGAAGGAGAGGGTCCGGAACATCCTCTTGCTGACTTTCGCTGACTCGCGTTGACCTCCAGCACTCGGAGCCGCAATCCACTCGCCACGCGGAAGACAGCCCCCGAAGCCAGAAGAATCGAGCGGGAGCCAGGACTCAACCTGGAACGCCGGTGTGGAGACCGACGATTCCAAATTGTCCCCCGATTGTCCCCCGATTGAGAAAGCAACATCTGCCTCAAACGGCAGAAACCGCGCCACAGCGCGGTTTCCGAGAGGGTGGACGACCGGATTCGAACCGGCGACCGCCTGGACCACAACCAGGAGCTCTACCAACTGAGCTACAGCCACCACATGCGCGATTTGCAGGGAATTTGGATCCCCCGAATCGGCGGACCCGATTCTACGGCAGTGCGGGGATACGCGGGGATTAGAGGCGATTACGCCACTTCCCGACAAGAAGTGGCAGTTACGGCGCAGCGTTTCCAACCGCTTCAAGCGAAGGCTTCCACCACATTCTTTCTCCGGTGGCTATTCGGCAAGGGGCGCTGAACCCTGCCGGGCGTTCAGTCCTGATCGCCGTCGGCCTCTGGAGGGTCGTCGAGCTCCTCACCGTTACCGCCCTCCCCGGGGATCGTCATCTCCTCGACCTCGTCGTCATCGAAGTCCCGAGGCCGCCAGCCTCCGAGATACTTGTCGATCAACTCCTCCAGGTCGGCCGGAATCTGGACCGCCGAGGACTTCAGCTCCGCGATCCGCTGAAGCAGCGTCTCTTCTGATCCGTAGAGGTCGACGAGGGCCGACCAGGCGAAGACCGAGGTGCGGCGCACCATGTAGCTGCCCACGGTCTGGGACTGTTGCTCGGAGCGGGCGCTCAGCAGCATCGTCAGGGTCACCTCGGGGTCGGCCGGAATCTCGATCAGCAAAGCCTCGGGGTCCGCATAGAGCCGCGCCCGATAGATCACTCGGGCGAGCTCCCGCTCACCGACAAGCGCCGCCTTCTGAGTTGCCGCAACCGTCTCGCTGAAGCGCCTGCCGAGGGCCTGGCGGTCCACCTCGGAGAGCAGCTCGCGTTCGGAGTCTTCGGCGACTCCGGCAATCCTCAGGAGCTCGTACCTCGAGCTCAGCGTGCGCAGGGCGTCGAAGATCTCGCTTACCGCTTCAGAGACCTGCTGCGGCCCGGGGAGGGCGCGCAGCAACCGGACCACGACTCGTCCGACGACCAGGCTGGCATCGAGCCCGAGCATCTCGCGCGGGCGCTGGGGAAGGTCGTCACCGACGTTTAGCAGGGCGGTGGTGGCGGGCACGACCATCTCGGCGGCGAACTCATTTTGATAGGCCTCGAGCGCCGTAATTATCTCCTCGCGGCGCTCCGCGGGCACCGCGCGCAGGAAAGCCTCGAGAGCCGGAGCGTCGGTGATCAGCTCCCAGGCCGCTTCGGCGTCTGCCTGCCCGGCCAGGTTAGCCCCGGCCACCCTCTCGAGATAGAGCGCGAGCACCGACCTGTGGCCGAGGCGGCGCTCGCGCATGAACTCCGCCTCGAATTCGGGGCCGAAGGCGTAGTTCTCGATGTGGCGGCGACCGAAGGGAAAGAGCAGGCGGATCACCGCCCTCGCCACCTCCTCCCTGCCCTCGCCCGCAGCCGCAATCAGCCCCTCGACCTTCTCCTTGTCCGCGGCGCGCTTCTCAGGCGAGGTGCCGCGTTCGCCGGGCGTGCAGAGGACCTCCGCGCAACTTGGGAGCTCTGCGTAGAGGTCGGGCATGAAGACCCGCACGGCCTCTATTGCGAGCAGGTCAGCGAGGGCGATCTCTGACCCGAGGGTGTCGATGGTGAGAAAGACAGCAGTGCCATAACGCCTGACGTCGCGCATGTTGGAGAGGAGGGGCGAAATCACCTCGATCATCAGGTTGGTCCAGAGTTCCTGGTCCAGCTCCCGGACTTCGCTGCCGGCGATCGCCGCTTCGACCGCCGCGGCCGCCTGGTTCGTCAACGTCCCCGCGGGAAGGACCGGCAGGTCGACCGCGGCCTGAAGGATCTTCTCGAGGTAGTCGCGCCCCTCAATCCCGTTGCCGCTCAAGGCCCGCTCGACCCGGTGGCGATCAAACGCGACCAGGTAGAGAACGTTGGGGAAACTCGCCGTCAGCCGGATCAGCTTGAAGATCTCGCGGATCTCCTCGGTGGAGAGGCGGTCGATGTCGTCGAGGACGACCACGATCGGAACCTTGAGCTTGGCCAGCTCGGCTTCGAGCCTCCGTCGGCGTGCCGAACTGCCTTCGCTCCGGCGCTCGAGGATGCCCTTCACCACCTTCGCCCCTGCGCGCCCCCGCTCGATCCATGCTCCGATCACCGGCAGCCAGCCGAGGCCGGCGAAGGACTCGCCGTAGCTGGCCAGGTCCCTGCCGATCGGCGCCAGCCGTTTCTCCAGGCGAAGCTCGGCGGAGAGCTCGATGAAGAAGGAATCGACCAAGGCCTCGGCGCCACTGAACATCCAGGGGTTGAAGTCGATTACCGCCGAGGACCCGGCGCGAAGCGCCGGTCGCGCGTAGTTGACGAAGGTCGTCTTCCCCGAGCCCCAGGGGCCGAGCACGCCGACCACGAGGCCCTGCGTGCAATCGAGCGAGAGGATGCGCCACGCGAAAGCCTCGGCAATTGGCGCCCGGTTGAGTACGTCTGCGGCTATCTCTGCCTCGGCTCGCGGCTGGTCGGGGAGTGGCGAACTCACCGGCGCGATCCTTGCAGCTGAGTTATGGAGAGGCTAGGCATCCGCGCCAGCATCGGGGTCGAGGACCGGCAGGCCGAGAGCCCGGGCGGCGCCTGGACCGTATCGCTGCCCGTCGGCGAGCAGGACAGCGGCAGCGATCCGGGCGCGCGAGCCGCGCAGCCAGCGGAAGTCCCCGCCGCGGGAGAGCAGGCGGTCATAGCCCGCGACCGCCCCTCGACCCCCGACCCGCGCGATCGCCTCCTGCAGGGGGTTGAAGAGATCGCTGAGTCCGTAGCCGCTCCTGACCATTGCTACCGGACGCTCGTCGAGCTTCCAGTTTTGCTCGAGGATCGCGAAGAGCGCGCCTAGCAGCCGTTCGGAGTCGACCCCCGAGAGCCAGTCCAGGTCTTCTGGCCCAGGGGCCCCGCTCTCTTGCAGCGTCCGCGAGAGCTCCGCCGCCAGCTTCAGCTGGTTCTCGACGTCGCCCCCGCCGGCCAGTAGCGGCCCGAGCATCGCCGCGAAGTGCTCTGAGCCCGCCGCAAGCTGACGAGCGAGGTCGTCGCGACCGTTGTCGAGCATCCTCCTCGCCAGCGAGCGCAGGTGGTAGCGCTGATTGCGCTCCTCTTTGGGCAGCCTCGTGTCGAGCCGCTCGGCGAGGACGATAAGGACGGGATTCGGCGGCGGGTCCTCGCAGCAGGAGAGGAATTGATCCCACCGCTCGGGTCGGTCCTCGCCCGCGAGCAGCGGCAGGGCAGCGTAGGCACCGGCGGAGGTGTAAGCCTCGCGCAGCCACTTGGTGTGCTTGTCCCAGAGCACTCCGCAGGTCGCGAGCTCCGCCCAGCGCCGGGCCGCGAGCACCGGGCGCGCCTTCGGGCCGTAGCGAAGCCAAGCGCTCGCGGGCCACTCCTGTGACCACTGATGAGGGTTCTGGTGGGTGATCGTCTCGGCAAAAGGCTTGTCCGGCCACCAGGCCTCCATCCGCGACAGAAGCTCGGCCCGCTCCGTCTCGCCCAGCTCCTCGATCTCGGCGGCGAGCACTTCGGAGCGGCGCTGGAGCTCGGCGTCAGTACCGGGGCGCGAGAGGAGCGCGGCCAGCCCGGGCCGCTCGGCCTCCTCCGCTGGCGCCCGCTCAATCGGGTCGAGGAGCGCCGACTCGCCCTGCTCGGTAACGAGCTTCGCCTGCGCGCCACGGGCCAAGCGAAGCTGGGCAGCGCGCTCGACCAGCACCTCAGGCGCCCCCGCCTCGCGCAGGCGCTCGGGCTCGAAGTGCTCGGCGAGGTCGATCACCTCCCACCAGTCGAACTCGCGCTGGCCGACCAGCTCGACCAGGCGCTCGACCGCGAGCTCAGGCTCGCGGACGGCGATCTCGGCGAGCTGCTCGGAGCCGATTTGTAGGCCTAGCGCGACATCGATCGCCGCCACCAGCTCCTCTCGGCCGAGACTCGCGAAATCGAGCCTCGCGAAGATCGCTTCGATCCGCCGGCGGCCGGTGAGGTCGCGGGCATCCTCGCCGTGCGCGAGATAGCGAGCTATAAGGCGGAGTGCCTCGCCGTCGTCGAGCTCGGGGAGGACGACGACCACCGCATAGGAGGCCTCGGAACCCTCGAGCAGCTCCGAGAAGACCTCGAGCAGCCGCTCGCTGGGTGCCAGCCGACTGAGGACGTGGACGCCCACCTGGTGGACCAGGTTGTCGTGCTCGCGCTTCAGCATCTCGACCAGCGGCCAGATCAGCCCATCGAAGCCACGGTCCTCGGCCGCGATCGCGGCCTGCCGCAGGACAACCCCGTTCTGCCCATGTAGCTGGAGGACCTCGAGCAGGATCGGCTCAAGTTCAGGGTGTTGGGCGCGGGCGAGGACCCTGATCGCGTTTCCGCGATCCTGGTCGCTGCCCTCGCCCCGGGCCGCTTTCAGAAGCACCTCCTCGAGCGGGCATCCCGGCGCCGCCTTCAAGAGGCGTCCCATCGAGTCGGCGTCGTCAACCAGCTGCATGCCCCGTTCCCAGACCCAGACCTGGGTCTCGACCGCGTTTGACCAAAGCGCCCGCAGGGCCACCTCGATCTCCGCCCGTGGCGCCCCGTCGGGGGTGGCCCTCGCCGCAGCGAGGGGGTCGCGCTCGGCGAGTGCCGCCCTCCACTCGGGGCTCCTCAGGGCGGCGAGCGCAACCGGGACGGCGCAGTCGGGGCGAACCCCTGAGAGCTCGCGGTCGACCAACGGGACCAGCGCGTCACAGAGCTCGGGCAGCGGCCCGCGCTCGACCAGCGCCTCAGCGGCTAGCTGCTCGCCGAGCAGACGATGGTGAAAGCGGAAGCTGCTGCTGTCCTCAGCCAGCAGCAGGCGCTGCTCGAGGCCGCGGGCCAGCCGCTCGGCGCCGACTCCCGAGGGAAGCGCGAAGCGCCCCAGCTCCCCGACCGCGAAGGTCCGGCGGCCCGCTATGGCGCCCGCCAGGGCGACCTCGCGCAGCCAGGCCCGCGCCGCCTCATCGTCGATCTCGAGGGCCTCGCCCTCGTGGGCGATCGCTGCATTGAGCAGGGTCCGCAGCAGGGCACTGAAGTCAGACAGCCCCTTGAGGCGCCCTTCGGCGGCGAGGGAAACGATGCGGGCGAGATAGAAGGGGGTCGTCGTCACCTCCGAGAGGTCTTCGAGCGCCGGCATCTGCTCGTAGAGCTGCTCGAGGGTCACTTCGGAGGCCGCCAGGTAGCCCGCCCGCCAGTTCTCATCGGGCCGCAGGACCAACTGCTCCCAATCGCTCGCCACCGGCCCCTCGACCCGCAGCAGCTCGAGCGAGGGCAGGGGCCGACTCGCGAGGGTGAAGGAATGCTGGGGCAGCGCGGTGGCGCACTCGCTGATCCGCGCCGCAAAGTCCTGCTGGAGGTCGGAGGCGACCTCATCGAGCCCGTCGAGGAAGAAATGGAAGGGCTGCTGGTCGAGTGCGGCGACCTCGAACTCCGCCTCGTCCTGAAAGGCGCTCCCTTCCCGCGCCCAGGCCCGGAGCGTCTCCTTCAGCCCGACTCGCTCTTTCAACGTGACGTCTGCGAGCCGGATCAGCACCGCCCTGCGCGGAGCGCGGACGGCGCTTGCCAGCCGCCGCAGCATCTCGGTCTTGCCGGTTCCGGGTTCGCCGAGGACTACGCTGCGCGGCGCGCTCAATAGCTCATCCTCGGGTATCGCGGGAACGACCTGATCTTCGCCGGCGCTGATCGCGGCGGCAATCGTGGCCGGGTCCTCGGGGTCGGGCCCACGGCGGTCGTGGAGGCGGTTGGGGACGTAATGGGCGGGGTCGAACTCGACTACAGAGATCGCGACCCTTGCCGCCGGTGGGTCGGCGTCGACGAGTCTGGCCGCGTAGTGGGCGAGCTCGTCGTGGCTCTCGACGCCGTTGACGTAGATGTTCGACCGCGCAGGAACAATAGGCGCCCGCCCTTCGGTCAGCAATGAGCGCTCCTCCTCGAAGCAGAAGAAAAGGTGGGCGTTGCGGCGACTCGGGATGCTGGTCTTCTGGAAGAGGTCAAGCAGCTCGACCTCGTTGAGGGTCGTTCCGAAGAAAAAGAGATGCTTCTGCAGCACCAACTCGCGCAGGAGGTTCGTTTTCATCGTGCTTTCAGCCCGCCGGTAGGAGCCGGCGTTCAGAACGAGCTCCTCCGGCCCTTCGGCGCGTCCGTGCAGGTGAACGACGGTGAGCGCCTCGAGCGGCTCCTCGCCACCGAGGATCTTCAGCGCGCGCTCGAGGTCGGCTGGGCCGTTGCCGAGTGACTCGACCGGCTCATGGCGGCGTTCGGCGGCCCGCTCGATGCTCGGCTCGTAGTTGAAGGTGACGACGAAGCGCGAGTGGACCCTGCTCAGGTTCTCGATCAGGGTCGAGGTCCCCTGCGGCCAGGAGCGGACGTACTCGCGGACCACCTCGGAGACCTCGGCGTCGACGCCGCGCGCGTAGAGCGTCTCGTCGAGGATCCTTGAGAGCGGAGCGGGATCGGTCGGGTACTCGGCACCGAGGTCGAAGTGATCGATCAGGTGGCGGGCGATCTCGGCGCTGCCGGGAAGCCCCGCGCTCTGCGCGACCCCGGCGCCGGCGAGGGGGATCGAGATCCGCGCGGGTCGCAGGAGGCTCTCAAGCAGCTCAGCGCCGGCACTCCGATCATCGGGGGATCCTGGCCCGGGCAAGGGGGCCGGAGCTTCGTTCATCGCTCCTCGTCGACCGAGGGGCAGCCGGGCACCCGGCTGCTGCGGCCGACCGCGGCTTCCACAAGCTGGCCGGCAAGCTCTTCACTGACAGCCACGCGAACATCCGCCTGGTCGAGCGTTGCGGCTCCGACATGGTGGGAGTACACCGCCGCCACGACTGCTTCGACTGCGCCTCGCGAGACGTGCTGGTCGTCGAGCGGCTGCTCGCTCCAGCGGGGGCCGGGCCCAGCGGTCGTTCTGCCGAAGATGGCTAGCAGTTTGGGACCCCGAAGTCCGTGTTATGCGTGTATGGCTTCTTCTCGGGAATGTCCCCGTTCCAGAAGGAATTCGCCGGTGCGTAGTAACGACCGTTCCACGGTCCCGACGCCAGCAGATACCAGTATCCGTCGGGCAACACCGATTCTGGTTCAGGGTCGTAGACCTTGCAGGACACATATAGATGCTGGTTAGCGCCAACGCCCGGGCCTTCGATTGCCCCGGCAGGTTTGCTGAAGGTTCGGGTGCCGCCGGTCCCCGCCTGCTCGCTGTAAGTCTGGCCACTCCCGGAGGCGGGTTTTCCGGGACTCGTTGGGTGACCAGCCTTTGCGACCGCACCCTGGCCTTCAGGGCCAGCGCTCCCGCCGTCGTTGGTGTGGAGGACGTATGCGGTGACCAACGCGACCGCGATGCCCCCAATCACGGTCGCGATGAGGGTGTTTTCGCTTACCACGCGCCAGGCTCGCTTGAGCAGGCTCTGACCCGGCGGCCGCTGAGCCGGCGGGTCGCCATCGGGCGTGAGCTCCGGCGACGGGAGCTCGGTCCTACCTCGGGCCTCGATGATGTCGGCCGGGCCCCTCGCTGCGCGAACGTCGCGCACCGCAGAGATGATCTCCTGCGACCACTCGTCGTCGATCCCTCCGCGACCAGAGCCAAAGGGCCATCGCTCTCGCAGGAAAAGCAAGGCGGCAAATCGCGTCCGCCGCGGATCTCCGTCGAGCACTTGGAGAGCATCGGCTCGGGTCAGCTCGGCACTCGGATCTCCGCGCCATTTGGCGTAAGCGAGCCTGAGGACGGCAGACCAATCCTCGAGCAGCAGAGCTGCGTCGGGGACATGGCTCAGCGCCCGGACTAGAAGCACCAGCCTCTGTTGCTCAACGAAGCCGAGCGGGCGGGGCATCGCGAAGGCCAGGCGTGAGACGTCCTCGTCGCGGCCAGCCACCTCGTAATCGTGCTGAAGCTGCTCCAGGGTCGGCCACTCGCCGGCTTCCTGGAAGCGCTCAAAGCAGCGTTCGAGTAGATCACGGTGCTCGGTTGCCCAAGCATCAGCTTCGGTCAAGGCTGGATGTCGCTGCACGGCCTACGCCTCCCCCATCGCCCAATTGACATCACTCATCGCCTTGTCCAAGGCGACCTGCCAGATTCCGAAGCGGAGGTAGACGGTGCTCGCCGAGGGCCAATCCTCACAGGCCACGGTCCAGTCCGAAGAGCGCGGCCAGAAGTCTGTTTCGCGCTCGAACTCGCGCATCGCCTCGATGATCGCCTCCTCACTCCAGCGCTTTTCGCGCGGTTGTAGGCCGGCCGCCTTCAGACCGGCGGTGAACGAGCCGAAGTGACGCCTCACGGTGCGCGAGGAGGGATAGCCGGTGGGTGGCCATTCGAGCTCCTGCTTTGCCGGCGTCTCGCCGAACTCGGCCGCGTAGGCGCGCAAAGCGACGAGGATCTCCTCCGGGGTCCAGCTCGGCTTGTTTGACGCCCACTTCCGCCGCTTCGAGCAACTTGCTCCAGCTGCCGAACACGATCCTGCCGATGCTCGCCGGAGGCCAGTCGCCAAACTCCGCCTCCCACCTCGCCGCGCCGCCGAAGCGGACAGGTCGCCAGTCTTTGGAGGTAGGCGCCCGGCCTCCGAACCGAACCCTCTGGCGCACCGCGGCGATCACCTCCTCCCCCTCGCTCCAGCGTTCGGGTTGCCGTTTCTGGCCGCGCAGACGTGACAGAGCTTCGCCTCGCCGACGACAGGCCCGGCGCATTCCCGGCAAAGGTGAGCCTTCAGGTAGCGACTGACGGTCTCCGGCCTAACGCCGAGCGTGTCGGCGATCGCGCGGTTACTCTCGCCCGCCGCGTGCATCCGCCGCGCGGCCTCAACGCGCTCGACCAGTGTCTCCGGCCCCGCCCGGCACACGGGCTTGATCCGGGCGGCTTCGAGCGCCGCTGCCCAGGAGTCGAAGTAGCGGTAGACCGTCGTGTTGCCGGGCCAGCGCGGGTGCTCGCGCTCCCACTTCGACTCCTCCGGCCCCATGAGCCCTGCTGGGCGCGCCGATCCAGGGCACCACTCCCAGGACTTGGGCGGCATACCGACCTCGTGAGTCCATTCCCGCAGCGCCCCCATGATCCGCTCCTCATCCCAGCTTCCAGGCTGCGTGTGGAAACGGCGGGTCGTCGATCGCCACGGCGTTATCGGCCGACCCGCCGTCGCCTCAACCCTTGCGCCCGGCCTTGAAGGCGGCGCGCGGTCGACAGGCGCCGCGCCCACTTGAACGTTCCCAAAAATCGCCCCCTGCATTCCCATGCCTGAACTCTATGCCGCCGTGAGTCACGCAGGCCGTCAGAAAGGCCAAGGATCAGACGGAGCTTATGTCCTGTCGAGCTTCTATCTCACGGCGCATGGTGAACAGACCCAGGAAGCAGCGCCAAGGCAAGAAATGCCCATCAGGGATTGGGGTCGGGTCACTCGAAGCAGCAGGGACCTTCGAAGCTGCCTTCTTCTTTGCGGTGTGCCTGGTAGATCAGGTGGCCATCCGAGGCCGAGAGACTGGCCGTCTTCGCGTACTGGTGACCTGGGTAGTAGCGGAGGAAGTAGCGCACGTTGCTGAGCCACGCGAGGTGTCGCAAGCGCTTCGGCGGCAGCTTCGGGTGGATCTCGATATGCCAGCCTCTACTCGTCGTCAGCTCGATCGTGCTGACTCGGACGGCAACGATTCCGCCGAACACCTCGCGCCCGTCACCGGCCCCATCAGCGGCTGCGATTCTGAACTTTCCGGGGAGCGAGCCACCGGCCGGAATGCTCCAGCCAGACCTCCAGCTCCCGGCCCTCGTCCCGAAGGGGGAAACGCCCACTTCAAAGAACCATCTATTGCAGCTGCCGTTGTTGTGAACAGAGGCCGAGATCGTCCACGGCTTTGTTCCCATACTCGGTCCAGATGCGAGTTGGTTCTCTTGGTGATGGATGCACCCGGCCTGCTGCCCCTTGGCAGAACTCGGACTGGCGGCGGCGCATCCCGCCACGAGGGCGAGCAGCAACGCCAGCGCACCCCTGATCCTCGGCCTGCCCACGAAACGGAGAATAGTGTCCCGACCAGAAGGTTCAGACTTGTCTCGATTCGGCGACCGGCGCGACGCGGGGGAATCGCGACCAATTGGAAATCCCTCAGCCCTCCGAGGCGAGCGCCACCAGCGCCCAGATCAGCGCCTGGGCGATGGCGGAAGTTCGCCGCCCGTCAGGGCCGACCCAGGCGCCGTGGCGATCGCGACGGATGCCGGCGCGCTCGATCAGCGCCTCTCCCAGCGAATGAGTGACGGTGACGGGCACGTCCGGCACGAAAGGCTGCGTGGGCCGCTGTGCGCCGCCCTCCCCCTCCCTGCCGTAGCTCCGCGGGGTCAAGCCGCGGCGTGCCGAGCCAGACCGCGACAGCGCGCTCTGAATCGGAGCCGGTGAGGGTGATTAATCCTTGCGGGAGGTCAAAGGTTCCAACCGCCGTCAGGGCATCGCGCGGGACGATTCGCATCGCAGAGGTGGCGTATCGCTCGGCCATCCGCCCAGCCGCGTGCGTGGCGCGGTCGGCGAGCGTGCGCATGTTCTCCTGGCCGAAATCGCTCCCTCGAAGTAAACGTCGACCTCGGCCGCCTCGGCTCGCGGCACTCCTACGATCGCGGAGCCGCGGGCGATGTCGGCGGTCGCGCTATAGCCACCGCGCGGAGCGTAGAGGACGAACTCGCGCATCGCCTCCTACGCCTCCCCGTCTATTTCCCGCGCCTCGGCGATCAGCTCGTCAGCCACCGCCTGCCAGTCCTCGCACCTTGCGGCGCCGAGGATCTCCGCGATGTAGGCGGGAAGGCTTTCGGCCACGACGGAGGGGTGGTAACGACCGGCCACGACGTGCTCGAAGATCAACTCGTTGACGGGGTCGGCAACGGCGTCGTCTTCCAGCGCGCGCTTGAGGAAACCGCGGAGCAGGACGACATCGATCCGGTTGCCCTGCTCGGTCCTCCGCTCCTCGCGCACAGGCACCGGGGACGGTGCCGGCCGACGGTGGCCCTGCCGGCGCCTGCGGCAACGCCGAACGCTCTTGGCGACGCTGGTGGTTCTCATGGGGTCCTCCTCTCTGCCTCGCCGTCGGCCACGGGGATCGCCCAATCGCGGGTCGGGTCGAGCCACTCGGGCGCCCAGCAGCCGAAGACGTAGCCGGCCAGCGGGCTCTTGTATTCGTGGTGTCGAAGCGCGTAGTGCCAGTGACCGGCGAGCCAGAGCAACGCGCCGATCGCGAGGACGAAAAGCCCGTTGGCGTCGTGCTGGAGACCGATGCCAAAGCCACCGGCAAGCACTAGGAGTAGGCCGCCGATTCGCAGCAGCACACCTCCGAGCAGCCACAGCGCCAACAGCGCGCCGAGAACTGCGATGCCGAAAGTCAGGACGTTCATGGCGATGCCTCCCTTTCTGGTTTCTGTGCCTCTGCCTCGAGCCGCCCCAGCTCCTCGATGCCAGCGTCGGTCAGCTCCCACAGGCCGCGACGGGAATCCGAGCGCATGTGGCCGGCCTCGATGGCTCTGAGGCGCGCGAAGCCGAGCCGGTTCCCCCAGCGCACCTCTCCGCTTTGGAGCGGCTGGCGATCGAGCTCTGTGAGCTTCCCGGCGAGCAATCTCTCAACCGTGTCCTTCACCTGCCAGCGTGGCGCCGATCCTCCGAGCTGGGAAAGCGCGCGCAAAAGGGGGAGCGGGTACTCGGCCATCGGCAACAGGTCGCCGGCCTGCAAGCGGGCCGGCCGCATCGCTGGTGGCTTGGCCGATGGACGCGAAGCGCAGCTCGCATCGCTCGCCGACCCGAGACCAATGAGCCGCCGGAGGGCGTCGTTGGGGCTGTCAACAAACGGCTTGGCCTGAGCCTGCACCTTCGCCATCACCTCGTCGTCTACCTCGATCCATTGCGGGCTCATGTTTCGGCCTCCTCCAAGAGGGCCTCGCGCGAGTCTTCGATCAGCACGTCGGCGATTGCCAGCCAGTCCTCGTTACTCGAAACGCCAAGGACGTCGTCGATCAGCTCGGGCAGCAATGCCGAAAGTCCCTTCACGTTGAGCCGCCCGGCCTCGGCTCGCGACGCCATGCGTTCGATCAGCACGTCGGCGATCGCGTCATGGCGAAGCGCCTGCAGGAGGAAGTCGCGAAGAACCCTGGCGGGGATCGCGTCGTCGCGGCCGAGCCAGCGGAGATCTTCGGAGGCATTCATGCTGCGATTGCCTCCGAATCGACTGGCCGCCTGTGCTCGCTCAAAGGCGCGAGGCGCTGGACGGTGCCTGTCCTCTCTCCCAGCCGTTCAATGCCGGCTTCGGCCATCTCCCATACTCCTCGGGGCGAGTTTGCGCCGAGGTAGCCCTGCTCGCGCAAGTTCGAACGCGCCTTGTCGAAACGAGCCTCCCAGCGGGGTTCTCCGCTCGGCAGCATCTCGCGGTCCAACTCGCCGAGCAAGCCCGCCACTTCAGAGAGGACGGTGGCGCGAACCTCGCCGCGCCTCGCGGAGCCTCCCCGCTCATGCAATGCCCGCAAGATCGGCAACTCGTATGCGGTGCATGCCAGGACGCGGACCGCTGCTCCCGGCGGCGGGACGGCGACAACCCGTTCCCCGTTGACCAGCGCCTTCAGCCGGGCGCGCTCTCCAGGCTCGCGGCTCATCAGGTGCGTGTAGACGCGCAGGGTGAAAGCGGGGTCGGTGTGGCCGAGCTGGTGCATCACCGAGGTCGGGTCCTCCCCGCAGGCGACCAGGACCGAGGCGAAAGTATGTCGCAGCTTGTGCGCGGTCAATCCCTTCGGCAGCGGCACCCGGCCCTGCTCCTCCAGCAGCTCGTTCGCGCGGTCAAAAACCTTGAGGAGAACCCGGTTTCGAAGATTGTCCTTGTCGCGCCACCCGCCGGTTTCGGTCGGAAAGACGAGGTGGTCGGAGCCGTTTCGCGGGGTCTGCGCCTTGTGGGCGGCGAGGACGTCGCGCAGGACGGGCAGCATCTTGATCTCCCTCAGCCCGGCCTTCGTCTTCGAGCGGCCGACGAAGAGCCTGCCGTTGGCAAGGTCAACGTCGCGCCAGAGCATGTGGCCCAGCTCGATGGCGCGCGGGCCGGCGAGGACGAGCGTGGCGACAACCGCCTGTCGTTCGCTCAGCTTGAACGTCAGGTCGCGGTCCAGTTCCGCGGCGGCATCGAGCAGCGCCTCGATCTGCTCGGCCGTATCGAGGTGGACCGGCGGCTTGTCGGGCACCGTCAATCGGCGCCGCGGTCCCGCCGCCGGGTTCTCGGCGATGTGCTTGTACTCCAAGGCAACCGACAGCACCCATTGCAGAACGTCGATCGTCTTGTTGACCGAGGAGGGACAAAGCGGCTTGAGGATTCGGCCGCGCGCGTTGCGCTGAGGCTTGCGCCGCTCGATCGCGCGCCGTCGCCTGTCGCTCTCCTCCACCTTGTGATGGACATATACGTCGACCGCCTGAATGTCGATCTCGGCCAGCGGCCAATCGCCGAAGAACGGGAGGAGATGCTTGAGTCCCCATTCTTCGTAGTCGTGCTGTCTCTTGCTGATCTTGCCCTCGCGTGTGGCGACGAGACGGCGAGCGAAGGGGCCGAAGATCGGCGCTTCACTGTCCTCCTCGAGCTCGCTCTGCTCGCGGCGCCTCTTCTTCGGCCGCACCCAGATGCCAAGGCGGACTTCGGCGAGAATGTCGGCTAGCGCTTCCTCGGCCCGCTCTCGCGTCCAGCCGTCCCGCTCGGAGCCGAGCGTCAGGTATTCGCGCTGGCCCTTGACCCAGAAGCGAAGCGCGTAGCCGCGCCCGCGCTTCCAGGGCCGCTCCAGCACTTCGCCCTTGCTCTTCCTAGCCATCACAGCCCTCCTCGCGTTCCGACAGCGATGGGAGGGTCGGCAACGAGACAACCTGGCGGGGCTAGGCTTCTCATCGTGCCGAAGGCCCTCCTTCGGCGCCGGGCCGGGGGGCGTTACAGCGCCGCCCCGGCCGCTTTTTCGATTGCCGACCGACCATAGCTCTGCGTCGCCTGGAAAGCGAGTCGGCTCCGCAATCGCCGCTAATCCCCGCCGATCGCCGCACATCGGGGCGGGCGGCACGACTGAAAGGCGGCTCGCCGATCTGCTCGGCGACCTCGTCGGGATCGAAGCGCAGCCGCGGCCGTGAGCCCGCGCCAAGCCGCCGTGCGCCGAGCCGCTCGGCCTGTTCGTACACCCAGCGGCGGCTGACGCCCCAGCGTTCGGCGACCTTCGCGGCGGAGATCAGGCCGCGCTCGGGCGGCTCGGCTGTGCTCTCGGCCAACAGCCCCGCGAGCCGGCGCGCGAGCGCGTCGATCGAGTCGGCGTCGAGCCGAACCTCGCCCTCCCCGTTGGCCGGAGGATCGGCGCTCACCGCCGCCTCCCGAAAGGGACTCGGCTCACCTTCGGCCTGCCTGGAGAGCGCCGGGCGTGGTGGGAGATGCGCGCCGCGGCGATCTCCATGTATGGGGGTTCGAGCTCGATGCCAAGGAAGCGCCGGCCCTCCAGCACAGCCGCCGCTCCGGTAGTACCCGAGCCGACTGTGGGGTCGAGCACGAGGCCGCCGGGTGGGCAGAGCAGCCGCACCAGCCAGCGCATCAGCTCCAGTGGCTTCACGGTTGGGTGGGGATTGCGAACGTCCGGCTTCTTCTCTCGCTGGGCTTTTGGGAAGAGATCGAGGGCGCGCGCAGGCAGTTGCTCGCAGCCCGCATCACGCTCCGATCTGCTTGCCTTCGGGCAGTAGAGGAAGCGACTCGGCGCAAGCCGCGAGCGACCTTCGCCCGTGCAGTGGTCGGCTGCAGCGACGGGACAGCCCGGCTCGCATCTCCCCTCCTCGCAGCCGGGGTTATGGCCCAGGATCACGTTAGCCGGAAGGCGACCCTCAACCCGACATGTCTCGACGTTCAGAGCCCCGGTCCCGTGGCGGACGATCGTCTCTTCAGTCGTCCCGTCCAGCTCGCGGCGAGCCAGCACGATCGGCTCGAAGGCGGGCTTTAGCGTCGTCGCCCGTCCGCCCGGGTAGTACCGCCCAAACTTAGGCATCCCCTCGGCGTAGAGCCACATCAGCGCGTCGCGAACCTCAAGGCCCGCGTCCTCGACGCCGCAGGCGAGCCGGTGGTAGGTGCGCGGCGAGCCGAAGGCGGCGAGGAACGCCCCGGGCTTCATCACCCGCCGGCACTCCCCCGCCCAGATCCGACACCAGGCCTCGAACGCCTCGTTTGGGTTCAGCCGGTCGTGCCCTGCCTTGGCCGCGGCCTCGCGGATCGCTGCCGAGTCCCAGCGCTCGTGCTGGAAGCCGATCCCGTAAGGCGGGTCGGTGACGATCGCATCGACGCTTTCGGGCTCAAGCGTGCCAAGCACCTCCAGGCAGTCGCCTTCGAGCAGGCGCGCGCCGTTGCGCGCGCCGCCGGCTCGGGAGCGGCTGCTGCGCCGGCTAGCTTTCGCCGCGCTCATCGGGTGGCCCCTCCCCGCTCGGCCGGGTTGCCGAGCCAGTCGACCGGCCGACCGGGATCGCGCACGTCGCGGAAGACCGGCGCGTAGGGGCCCACGCGGCGCAAGTCCTCCAGCAGGCAGATCGAGATCGCGACCTCGGGTGTGCGCGAGAGCAACGGGTCGCCCGCGAGCAGCAGAGATGCGGTGGATCGGCGACGCGAGAGCGCCCGCTCCGGGGCGCCGGCAAGCGCGCAGAGGACAGGCGGGAAGACCGGGTAGCGCGCTCGCCACAGCGGCTCGGTCGCTTTGGCCTCCTTGGCCCGGTAAAGCTCCGCGTAGCGGGCCAGCTCGGCGGCGAGCCGGTCGACGGAGAGCGTCGCGCGGTCGACCTCGAGGAAGCGCTGCTCGATCGCGATCTCCTCACCGTCTTGGCGCAGGTAGGTGAAGACGGCGTCGGCGACCAGCGAGCGCCTGCGCTTGCCGCGCGCGCGGGAGAGCGGATGGAAGACCTCATGGCGCCAGGCGAGCGGGCCGAAATCGTCGCCGCGCTCCGCCGCTGCGCCCAGGAAGCAAATCGCCGCCTCGTTGACCGCGAGCGTGTGCGCTGCCAGGGGACCGGCGGCGAGCTCGGCGCCGGGCGGAGGATCGGCCTCAAGAGTCCCGGCCTCGCGCGCCAGCGCCACGCCGCGCTCGCTCGCGTGCCAGAGGCGGCGGCGAGCGTGGCCGGTCTCGACGTAATCGGCGAGCCCCGCCGCGCGCAGCCGCACCAGCAACCGCTGCGCCCAGCGCAGGCTCGCTCGCGGCGCATGGATCGCGCCGACCTGGGGTGTGGAGAGCACCCGGTGGGAGGCGAGCGAGGCGAGCACCTCGACCGCCTTCTCCGGCAGCGCCTGAACGATCGCCCACTCAGCCATTGCTCCCCGCTCCCTCTTGTCGCGCGCGGGGCGTCGGCTCGCGGGCGCCCGCAGATCCCGTGCCCTCGTTGCCCGCTCGGCGCTCCGTCAGCGCCGCCAGGATGCGGTCGTCAAGGCCGTCCAGGTGCGCGGCGACCTCCTCCGCCGATCGCGGCGCCGGGCTCTCGCCATTCTCGGCCTCCTGCCCGCCGCCGCGCGGCGGCTCCCCGAGGACGTCCTCGACCCGAACCCCGCGCAGGGCGAAGGGCGCGCTGAGTCTGCCTCGGTGAGTGACTTGAGCGATGAAGTGAAAACGCTCCAGCTTGGTCAGCGCCTCGGGGTTGACCCGTTTACCCCACTCCTTGGTGATCAGCCCGGCGGCATGGGAGTTGAGTGTCGAGGCGAGCAGGTGCGAGCGGTTGGTCAGAAGCGCGTTCAAAGTCGCGGCACTGAGGCGCTCGGGATTCTGGTTGAGCAGCACCGCCCGCAACCCGAACTTGGCGCTCTGCTCCAAGAGCGCGGCGAGGTTGCCCGAAGCGGCGCCGTCATAGCTCTGCACCTCATCGAGGAAGACCCAAAAGGGCTTGCGCTTCTCAGGCGCCAGCTCCGAGCGCCCGCGCGCGGCGTGCAAGAGATCGAAGAGCAGCAGGTTGGCCACCAGCCGATCGCGGGTGCCGCCGGTGCCGGGACAGGCGAGGACGACCTTGCCGGCGTCCATCGCCTCGCGCACCCGGTAGGTGCTCTGGCTCTGGCCGAGCAGCGCCCGGATCGAGGGTGCCCTGCGCAGTCGGTCGACCATGTTGGTGACCGGGGTGATCGCCTCGCTCGCCAAGAGCGGGAAGCGATCGGTCCAGAAGCGCTGGTCGGCGCGCGGCAGGAAAGGCAGCACCGCTTGGCGCCACTCCGCGTCGCTCAGCAGCGTCGGGATCTGGAAGATCGTCGGCGCCAGCTCGGAGTCGAGCTTTTGCGCGATCGTCGCCAGCGCCGCTGCGGCCTGACTGGTCAGGTTGATCGCGCGGGTGGAGCGCTCGCCCCATTCGAGCGCCGAGGCAAAGGCGTCGACTACCGCCTCGACCCGCGCCTCGCTCTGCTCGGCGCTGCCGCCGAACTCGAAGAGGTTCCAGCCGGGCTGATCGGCCGCAGTGCTGCCGGGGCCGAGGTCGATCCGCACAACCTGCTCGTCGGGGATCTCGGCCAGGTAGGGCTCGATCCGCTCCAGGCCGTCGCCGTGGGGATCGAGGAAGAGACCGCCGTGACCTCTCCTGACGATGTGGGCGAACTGCGCTATCGCCGCCTCGGTCTTGCCGTAGCGCGAGCGGCCGGCGATGTAGGTGAAGAAGGTGTCCGCGGTTTGAACGCCGACGAGCTGCTTGCCCGACTCAGAGGCGACCAGGCCGAGCGGGATCAGGTCGTCTTTGTCCTCATCGAAGTCCGGTAGAGCCGGCGGCGGGGAGAGCAGAGCGCCCGAGCGCAGCACGTTTCGCTCGCCGCAGTGGACGGTCGGCGGCTTCAGGAACCCCGACAGCTCGCGTGCGGTGAGGATCGTCTTGCGCGCCGGCCGAAAGAGGCCGGTGGCGAAGCGGCGATCGAAGCGCCCTCGCCGCAGCGGCATGTCGGAGCCGAGGAAAGCGAGGCCGGGGATCGGCAGGCCGGAGGCCTTCAGGTAGTTGCGCTCGGCCAGCGGCCGGAAGGCCGCGAGCAGCCCCGACATCGCGGCTTCCGCTCGCCCCCGGCTCGGCGCCTCCGAGCGCAGGAGGATCTGCACCTCGAACAGCTCGCCGGACTCGCGCAGCTTTGCGTCAACCGCCTGCACGGCCCCGCGGCGCTCGACCTGTTCCTGCGGGTCGGGCCTCGTGCGACGGCGCTGTTCACCGTTCAGGAGCGCCGTCCAGTCGCGCCGCTCGCCGTGGATGCGGCGGGCCTCTCGCCGCAGGCGCCGCCGCAGACGCGCCGCGCGGAAGCCGCTCGCCGGCAGGAGGTCGACGCAGACGCTCGCGTCCTCGCCCTTGGAGTGAAGGCGGCCGAGCGCGGCGGCGAAGGGCTGCAGCGGATCGGGCTTGGGTGCAAGCCGCGCCAGCGGCTCGACGCTCGGACGGGCCAGCACCAGCTCGGTGCGCAAAACCGTTGGCTCGCTCTCCTTGGTTTCGGCCTTACCCGCGTTCTTGGCTTCATCGTCACTCTCGTCCTCGTCCTCGCCTCCGCTGCCCAGCACCTCCTCGGCGGGGCGCTCCTCGACGCCCTCGAAGGTGGCGAACGCGGTGCGCAGCGCCTCGCTCGCGCGCTCGGGAACTTCGATCAGGTAGACGAGCCGCCGCTCGGAATCGGTGGCGAGCCGGATGCGGATCGCTGAGGCGCGGCGATCGACCCAGCCTGCGACCCTGCGCTCCGAGGCGGCAAGCTGGGCGGCGAAGCGCAGCACGGCGTCGGGCTCGGCGTCGAACTCGTCCGCAGGCACGATCGCGACCGAGCGGCGCGATCGAAGCGTGCGGCGGGTTGCGAAGAAGCGATGCGTAGCCAGCGCGGAGGCGATAGCGATTGTGCCGAGAGCGAGGGGCGCGAGAGAGAGGATCGAGGCGAGGAGCCGATCGACCTGGATGCTCGATATGAGCCGCCAGAGTGCGAACGCCACCGCGGCGGCGAAGATCGCCAGCATTGGACGAGGATCGGAGCGATCGCCACCCATCATGTACCGACCTTTGGGTGACGGAGGGATGTCGGCAAAACGCGAGTCCGGCAAACCGCGGCGGGATCGGGAATTGCGGCGCTTTCGGCCCTCGCTCGCATGACCGGACGGGTGACCGCACGGACGACGCGACGGGTGACCGCCGCGCGACAGCCTCCGCGCCGGCCGATAGCCGCGCTCGCGGCCCTCACGCGCTGCCCTTCCTCTGGGCCGCTGCCCGCTCAGCCACGACGCTTGCCTCCCCGACCCGGCGTCGGGCGCATGGCCTCCGCCAACACGCAGGCGGCGAGAGGAGGCGGCACGGCGTTGCCGATCTGCTCGAAGCGCTGCGAGCGAGTGCCCTGCCACGGATAGTCGTGGCGGAAGCCCTGCAGGACGCCCGCCTGCTCGACGCTCACCCGGACGGGCCTGCCGCGGACGATCTCCGCCCGGCGCCCGCAGCGCGGCCAGCTTCCCGGCGCGGTGACACGCGGGTCGCAGAGCAGCGTCGTCGCCGGACGGCGCCGGGTCCAGCTCGGCAAAGGTTCGATGCGCCACTTGCACGAGCCGGCGGCAACGGCTTCGGAGGGGGAGTCCAGCGGGCGGGCGGGGCGGGTGCCCTCGCACCTGAGCCGCGCCGGCTCGCGCCGCCGGCCAAGCGCCTCGGCCATGCTCCGCCAGCACGGGAGGTGAAGCTCGTCCTCGCGCGGGCGGTGGCGCCGGGGGTCATAGGAGCGATGAGTCGGCGCGGGCAGCTCCACGGCGCCGTCGAGAGAGCCGATGAGGAAGGCGCGCTTTCGGACCTGGGGCACGCCGAAGCGCTCGGCCGAGAGCAGACCCACCGCGCATCGGTATCCGTGGGCGCCGAGCACCTCGGCGAAGACCGACCACAGCTCGGCGACCGCCGGCACCTGCTCCATCGCCAGCCACCGTGGACGCAGGGCCAGCGTCCAGCGCAGCGGCTCGACGGTCAAAAGCGAGCGCTCGTCCTCACAGCGCGCCCGGTGTCGGGTGCGCGAGTCGCGCCCTTCGCTCAGCTCGCGGGCGCAGGAGAGGACTCTTGGCTTGTCGAGCTTGCCGAGTCCCTTGCCGACCTTCGAGTACGCCTGGCAGGGGGGCGAGGCGACCAGTCCCCAGACCTGTGAGAAGTCGCCGGGGTCGAGGGCCGCAACGTCGGCGAGGAGCCGCTCGTGCCCGGCGGCCTCGGCCGTGGCGCAGGCGAGCGGGTCCGAGTCGATGCCCTGCGCCCGGTAGCCAAGCTCGCGAAGGCCCTCATCCCATCCCCCCGGCCCCGCGAAGAGGTCGATGACGGTCTGCGCCGCACGGGATCGCGGCATCAGCTCATCGCCTCCCCCGCGCTCGACTCGGCCTCACGCTCGTATTCGAGGATGCGCGATCCGATCCACTCCGCGATCTGCGGGAGGAGGGCGTTGCCGAGGGCGGCAAGGCGGTCCACCCGAGCGGGAACCCCATCAGCCACTCGACCCACGTCGGGTTCAGCGCCCCAGCCCTGCGAGGCGGGGAGTCGCCGTCCAGGTCGGCTTTCCTCACCGCCTCGCGCAGGGTGCGCTGCGCCTTGGCCCCGGAGGGGCGCCGGCCGCTCAGGATCGTCTCGTCGGGGCTGATCCGCCCCCCTTTCCCGTCCGCGGCGTTGGGGGTCGGCCACAGCTCCTCGCGCGCCACCGCGGTCGGAAGGTCGTCGCCGCCGCTGCCGGGCCGCTCCGCTCGCGCGAAGTCCGGCCCGCTCGGGCTCGCCTTCGGCGTCGGCCACAGCCGCGCCTGCACGGCGCCGGAGAGCGTCTGGCGACCGCGCCGGTTCTTCGGCCCCGGCGGCGAGGCATACCCCTTGCGGGCGTCGGTCTCGGTCGGCGTCGGGAAGCTCTCCCGCTCCGCCTTCAGGACCGCCCGGCCCAGCTCGTTTCCGCTCGGCCCCGGATTCCGACGCTGCCCCCGCTTCGGCATCCCGTGCGGGGTAGGCCACGAGCCAGACGCGCTTTCGCAGGTGCGGTGCCCCGAACTCTCTAGCCGATAGGACCGACCACTCCGCGTCATACCCCATTTCGGCCAGGTCTCCGAGAACTCGGCCGACCGGCGCCCGGTCCCAGCACTTCCCCTTTCCCGTGAGGAGGGCTGGGACGTTCTCCACGACGACGTAGCTGGGTCGTAGCTCGCGAACGATCCGGGCGAACTCGGCCCAAAGACCCGAGCGGGCGCCAGCCAGTCCGGCGCCTTTGCCGGCGGGGCTGAGGTCTTGGCAGGGGAAGCCGCCGCAGATGAGGTCGACCGGCGCGAGGCTTTTCGCCCCGACCTCGCAGACGTCTTCGTAGCGGCGCGCTTCGGGGAAGTGGCGCGCGAGGACCGCTCGGCAATAGGGGTCGAGCTCGACCTGCCAGGCGACCCGCATCCCCGCCGTTTCGAGGCCGAGGTCGAAGCCGCCGATACCCGCGAAGAGCGACCCGACATTCACCCTTCACCCCTTGGTTCGTGGCCGCCGCGCACCTTGAAGAGCGGCAGGTAGAAGCGGCCGGTGTCGCTGTAGCGGCGCAGGAATCCTTGCCAGCCGCGGCGGGCGGCCGAGATCGTCGGCGCGCTCACGGCGAGCACGGCCCGCCCGCCGCGCGCTCCGACCAGGCGAACGCTCAGATGGGCGTGTCGGTAGGGGACGTGCTGCAGGGCGCGATGCGAGGCAAGGGTCTTTGCGGCACGCCTGGCGGCGAGGCTTCCCGTCTCGTCCTGGGGGTCTTGTCGTCGAGTCCGGTCTGCGGGAGGTGCCGGCGGAGCTGCTTGCGCCCGGTCAGCGCCGAGGGGTTCACCGGGGGGCGGCAAGACGGCCTGGCGGTCCGGCGCGGCGGAAGGGCCGGGCTCCCGCGCCCCGACGACGAAGAGGACACCGAAGCCGAGCAGGATCGCGCTCGCGAAGACGACCACCGCGCGAGCCGCCAACGGATCGAGCGGCCGGTCGAGCAGGAAGCGGAGTCGATCGATCATCGGACCGCCCCTTCAGCCGATCCCCCGACTCCAGGAGGCTGGGCGTAGCCGAAGATCGGTGCCGGCTCGCCGCCTTCCATGGCGCGCGACGGCAGGAACGGGCCGACCCGAGCCACCTGGTCGGAGTAGTTGCCGTCGATCGTCACGATCTGCCCGCCGGGGAAGACCCGCTCGACGATGCCGATGTGGTCGCTGTTGGCCGGGCTGGCGCCGAAGAGGACCGCATCGCCGGGAGCGGGCAGCGCGGTGGCGGGTAGGACCCGCGCGCCGCTCGGGGTGGCGGTGGAGAACGGGGATTCGCCAGGAGCCACTGCGCCCGGCAGCGACGGTCCGGCTTCGTGGGCCTTCGCCCATTCATATATGGAGCCCGAATAGGCGTAGGGCGAGGTGCCGCCTTTGAGCGGAACCCCCGCTTTCTCCCAGACCCAGGCGACGAAGAACGAGCACCACTTTTCACACGGGCCGTAGGGATTGCAGTTGGACCCAATCGGGCTCTCGGTGCGGCCCAGCTGACTCTCGGCGATGCGGACGATCTCGCTGCCACTGGCGCTACCCGAGGCGCTCGCCCCGCAGGAGGAGCCGCCGCCGCTCGTGGCCGGTTCGGCTGCTTTGGCATCGACGGGCGATGGCGCTCCCTTGCCCTGGAACCCGTAGGAGACCGCCCGCGCCATCACTTCATCGGCGTAGTTGGCAACGCCGTCCGCGCAGGCGCCGTAGTAGCCGCAGGCCGCCTGGCGATAAGCGGCATAGGAGCCGCCGGCCGGCGGCGCGCCGAGCACCTTTCGCAGGATGCGGGCAGCGGTGAAGATCGCGTCGGCGGGGTCGTTGATGTCGGTGACCCCGTCGCCGTCGCCATCGACCTTGTAGGTCTCCCAGATGGTCGGGCCGGAGCCAGGGCTGCAGGCCGAGCCCCGCACGAAGGCGATCTGCATCGGGCCGGCGCAGCCGGAGCTGTTGACCCCCGAACAATTGCCGCTGGCGCACTCCTGCTCGCCGATGCTCGCCAGGAAGGTCCAGTCGATGTCGATCCGGCGGCCCGCCGCCTGAAAGATCCGAAGCCGGCCCGGCGGGATCTCTTCGACGGCGGCCCGCGTCGCCGGGGTCGCTGCGACGCTCCCGCCGCCACCGCCCAAGCAGGCAAGTTCGCCGCCAAGGATCGCCATTACCGTGCCGGCGAGAGTCGCCATCACGATTGCTGCGGCGCTGGCCGCGAAGAGAGCGAGGAGCGAGGTACGCGAACGTCGCCTGCTCATCGCCCGCCGCCTTTCCGAGGTGAGCGCCCAGGCTGCGGAGCGCTCTTGCCGCGAGCCGGAGGCTGCCCCTCTGGCTCGCCTTGCGCCTTTTTGCCGACTCGCTCGCGCTCGGCACGGAGCTCCTCGCCGAGACTGGCGGCCGAGTCCCGAGGAGCGACCTTCCGAACCGGCTCAGCGCTTCTGGGAGGCGCTTGCCTTGGACTGCGCTCGCCCGAGCGCTTGGCGCTCGGCTTCTCCGCCTTTCCTTTGCCTTTCGGCTTGCGCTCGGTCTCCTGCCGGGAGCCAGGCGACCGCCTGCCGGCGCCTTTGGCCGAAACCGCCTCCGTCCCCGGAGTCTGGTCTGAGGACGCAGAGGCCGGGCGAGCCCGGGCGTCTTTGCCTTTGCCTGGATCGCCGGCAGCGCCTACGGAGCGCGTCCGCTCGGCCGAACCCGGAGCATCGAGGCTGGGCGTCCCACCTCCGACCGGGGGGTTGTTGCTCGTTCCGCCGCGCGGCGCAGGAGGCCCGGCCGAGCCGTTTGGCTTACCCCCGCCGCGAGAGCCGAAGAGACGGCCCGGCGCGCTCACGGCCGAGCGCGCGCCTCGCCGGATCGGGCGCAGTGCTTTGCCGCCCACGCGGGCGCCCGCGTAGAGCGCCAGCACCCGCACGGTCCCCTCGTGCCCCGGCGCCGCCGGGCCGGTAGCGATGCCGATCAGGCTCTCGGTCAGCGACTTGCGCTGGACGAAGACAGCCCAGAAGAAGAGTGACTGCAGGCCGAAGGACATCAGCCAGCCGAGCTGCGTCGTCGCGCTCGCGAGCGCGCCGCTGACCGCCAGGAGCGTCGCGAGGATCAGCGAGTAGGCAGCCTTTCGCAGCAGGTAGCCGGCGAGCTTCTCCAGCCAACCTTTGAAGAAGGCGTGTCCGCGGCCTGGGATCGCCGCGGCCACGAGCGCAACCGGGGCGAAGGCCAGCAAGAGGAGGAGCAGTACCTGGGCGAGGATGATCCCGACCGCGAGCGAGCCCAGGAGCAGGATCGCGCCGAGCTCGCCGCAGAAGAGGACGAGCGCGAGGCCCAGTCGCTGGAACTGCCCGCCCTCCTCCATCGCGTCGGTGGCGGGCTTGTCGGCGACCCCGAGCCGGTAGCCGGCCTTGGCCGGATCGGCTTCGGGCAGCTCGGAGGAGTCGCCGTCGTTGAGCGCTTCGTACTCAGCTTTGCGATTGTCCTGGCCGTCCGCTCCGAGGCTGAAGCGCAGGAAGTGGGCTGCGTACTTGTTGGCGTTGTTGACGCAGGTCTTGCCGTCCGCGGCGACCCCGGTCCCGCTTGCCAGGCGCCGGGCGAGCGCGGCGTCACGGCTGGGGCTCGAAGACAGCGGCCGGACCGGAGCGGATTCGGGGTCCGAATCGCTGGAGCCGGTGCCGTTGACGGCGCAGTGTTCAAGGCCGCCGAACTCGAGCACGACCCAGGGCTTTAAGACGAGCAGGTCGAAGAGCTGGTTGGCCCCATCGTCTCTTGCCTGCCCTCCACCCGACGGGCTGCCGTGGTCGGAGATCGAGAGGAACGCCTCCGACATCTGGTTCGTCAGCTTCGAGGCGGCACCGATCGTCGTCCCGGGCTGCGCGACGAAGAAGAGCGCCACGACGACGTAGACCAACGAGAGCGCCAGCGCGCCGGCCGTCTCGGAATGACGGCGCTGCACGAGCGAGCGCCACATCGCCCACAGGCCGGCGACCGTTACCGCGAGGACCAGCCAGGGCGCTCCGAAGACGTTGGCGTAGATCGAGTGGATCGCCTGGGCGACCGGCCCCAGCGCTCCCGCGCCGCCGGTCGCCGCCGAGCCGTTCAGGAGATCCAGCGAGAAGGCGAAGCTGAAGAGGGTGATCAGCAGGTTCGCCAGGAAGCTCGTCAGCAGCCAGAGAATCGAGGCGAGGAAGTAGGCGATCATCGGCGGCACGCCGGAGACGTCGACGCCGCCGGTCAGCGACGCCGAGACGAAATCGAAGTGCTGATCGAGCGAGTAGTTGGTGAGCGGGTAGCGGCCGAAGAGGCCGTTGGAGCCGAGGGGCGAGGCGGGACCTACGTTTCCCCAGACGTCGGTCGCGGCGCTGGCGAGCGGGTGGGCGGCCAGGACGAGCGCCACGGCGAGGCAGAGCACAAAAAGCACGGGCCGCGATCGGCGGCGCATCGCCCGCGCCCTCACGCCCCCACCGCCTGCGGGGTGTTGTCGAGCGCCGCCAGCAGCTCGGGAAAGACGAGGTCGACTTGCATCTCGCCAACGCGCCCGTCGAGGTCGCGCGCCAGGCAGAGGCCCTGGCGATATTCGGTTATCCGCTGGGCCAGCGGCGTTTCGGCGTCGAGGCCGATCTGCGTGAGCCCCGCCCGCGCCTCCGCCTCGGTCTCCTGGCCGAAAAGCAGGTAGACCCCGAACAACTCGGAGAGGTCCCCGAGGTCGGCTAGGCGCTGTGTCGCCACCAGCACGGTCGCGTTGAAGGCGCGACCGAGCCGGATCACCCGGTTCAGCAGGGCGCGGCCCTGAACCGAGCTGAGGAAAAACCACGCCTCGTCCAGCAGCACGATCTTGTGTCGATGGCGGTTGCTGCTGACGAGGCGCAGAGCTTGTGCCGCGACCAAGGAGAGCGTCGCCACGGAGACGCGCTCGGCGCGGGTGTAGGTCTCGCGGGAAACGCCGGGGTCGGGGAGGGAGAGCCCCGGCGTGCGTATGGTGATCACCGAGGCCTCGCTCGCCACCGGCTCCGAGTCCTCTCGGGGTGTGGCAAAGCCGAGGCGGGCGAGGCCGAAGTCGGAGAGGACGTCGAGCGCCTCGGCTGCTTCGCGGCCCGCATCGGTGCCGCCGGCACGGAGCCGATCGACGACGAGGCCGAGGCATCTCTCCCCTGCCCGCACCGCGTCGCGCACCGCGCGGTCGATCGCGTTCTCCCAGGCCGGCGCCGGGTCGCGCAGAAGCTCGATCAGGTAGCTCGCCGCCAGCTCCTCGCGCAGCTCGGGCAGGCCGATCGCCAGTGGGTCGAGCTTGCCGCGGTGCTCTGGATCGCCCGAGAGCTCCAGCACCTCGACCTCGGCCTTTAGCTCGGACACGCGGTCGAGGCCGTGATCGGGCTTGGGGTCGAAGTCGACCACCAGCGATCCGCGCCGCTGGGCGGCGAAGGCGATCGCCTGCGCGGCGATGGTCTTGCCCGAGCCGAGGGTTCCAGCGAGCAGGACGCCCGAGGGCCGCGCGGTTCGCGGCGCCTCGGTCGGGTCGAAGCGAACCGGGCGGCCCTGCGGGGTGTGGCCGAGGTAGATGCCGTCGGGAGAGCCGACATCCGAGCCGGCGGTGGCGACCATCGCGCCGAACTGCTCGACGGTCATCTGCTGGCGGTAATCGCCGACCTGGCCGCCACCGGGCTGCGGGAGGTGATCGGCAAAGAGCGCGTGCTGAAGGCCACGCGGGCGGTGCAGCGCGACCTCGCCGAAGCGCTCGCGAAGCGAGGTGACCCGACGCTCCAGTTGCTCGCGATCAGGGGCGCCTACCGCGAGCGAAAGCGAGGCCCGCAGCATCGGAGGGTGAGCCGAGGACTGCAGGATCGCCTCGTACTCGCGCGCCAACTCGCGGTCCTCCTCGGCCAGCACACCGGGACCGCTCGCGCCCTCCAGTTGCTCGCGGTAGGCGTGCTCGACGTCGAGGATGCGCTTTCGCACCTGGCCGAGCGCCTCGCGGTTGCCGATCCACTGTGCGTGCAGCACGGCGTCGACCGGGAAGCCGGCGCCGTCCAGCGGATCGAAGAGAAGCTCGGCGGCGCCGGGGAACTCGGCTTCCTCGGCCAGCGAGCCGGCACAGAGAAAGGACTGGTAGGAGCTCCCCTCTTCGGCCTCCACGACAAGCGAGGGCGGCCGGCCGGGGTCCTCGCTGGCGGGCGCGTTGGCGCAATGCCAGAGGTCGCACTCCAGCGGCTCGTATGCGGCCGAGCCGTCCGGTGCGACGAGGACAAGCGCGTCTGGCTCCCAGTTGCGGTCGAGTACCGGCTCGGCCACCCCGCGACAGGCTGCGCGGCGGAGCAGCCACTGAAGCTCGCGGGTAGAGGCCCGCCGCAAGGCGACCGCGCCGCTCAGGCGGTCGAAGGTCCGCTGCTCGACGGCGGCCAGCGCCTCCAGCTCGGCGCCGGAGATCGGCCGTGGCCCGCCGACGCCGGCAAGCTCCTCGGCGCGGCGTCTGACGCGGCCGAAGGAGCGCAGCGCACCCGGCCCGTCCTCGCTCTCAGAGAGCGAGATCGCGAGGTAGACCTCAGACACCCGGGAGCCGAGCTCGCGCAGTCGTGCCTCGTGGCCGCGCAGGTAGCGCCGCCAGGCCTCGGGGTCGCCGTGCTCGGGATCGAGCAGCCCGGCCAGCTCCTCGGCATAGCGCTCGGCCGGGAAGGAGCGCGCCACCCTCCACAGCGCGAAGTCGGTTCCCGCCAAGTGGGCGAAGCGCTCAAGCCGGTGGAGCAGTGCCCACTTCTGCGAGGTGGGCAGGAACGGGTAGGCGACGGTGTCGGCGCGATAGAGCGCCGCCGCCTCCCCGCCCGGCCCGATCAGGATGTTGCGGCGCGCGTAGCGCAGCGGGAAGCGGCTCACGGTCGCACCTCCAGCGCCTCGCCCTTGGCCAGCACCACCCGCCGCGTAGCGCTCTCTCCCCGGCGCGAGCGCCCGGCGGGCGGGCGGGCCAGATGGCGGCGGCGCCCCGCCCGGCGCACAGCGAGCGGCGCCGAGAAGAAGATGACCGCGGGGCCTCGAACCCGCGCGCGGCGAAGGAGCGGGGTGCGCTCGTCGGGCTCTACCCACAGCCGGCCACCGAGGCGGTGCGCGAGGCCCGCGAGCGGCAGGGCGCGGCCCAGCGAGCGGCGCGCGGGCGCCAGCCGCAAGGAGAGCCAGGAGAGGGCGAAACGATCGGCGCGACGGCCGTCGGGGGTCGCCTGAGTGCCAAGGGTCGCGACCGCGGCCGGGATCACGATCAGCTTCAGCGGCCAGTCGATGAGACCGAACGCCAGGCCGGCGAGCCAGGTCGCCGCCAGAGCGCCCAGCGCGGCGATTGTGGCGGCCTCGCGACCGCCGATGCCGAAGCCTAGGACGGCGGCGAGCGCCGCGGCACCCAGCATCACCGTCGCCGAGCCTGCGGTGAGGAGGATGACGGCCAGCAACGTGGCGGTCGCGTAGGCGAGCCAGCGCAGCGGCACCCCACCGGGAACCGGAAGTGTGCGGCCCTCGATCTGGTAGATCCGTCGCTCCGGGCGGAAGATGCGCTGGTAGGAGCGGATCGGCTCGAAGCTCTCGCTCACGGCAAGATCCGCTGTCCGATTGCCCGAGCCGCTTCGGCGACCTGATCGGGGCTGAAGACGAGCCAGCCGACAAGCACCGCGGCGACGAAGAAGACGGCCAGTTCGGTGAACTTGCGGTTGAGCAGGAAGACCAGCCCGACGATCGCCAGGATGCCGCCGTAGACCTCGCCCGCGTAGTGGCGCAGCGTCGAGCCGATGTTGTGGCCGACGTCGTTGCCGCTCGCCGCCAGGGCGGCGGCCGGCACGAGCAGTGCGGCGCTCACCACCAGGCCGATCAGCAGCGCTATCCCGAAGCGCCGCCTCATGACAACGCCCCCTCGACGCGCTCGACGTACCAGCGACCGTGCCGGGCCACCTCGAGCCGGTAGGCGAGCCCGAAGCTCGCGCCGCTCAGCGGGTCGCGAATCCGCACGGTGGCGAGCACCGTGCGCCGGGCGCCTTCCCCCTCGCCGACCTGCTTGACGGCGGAGACTCCCCCAAGCCGCAAGCCGTTGCCCGGCGGGACCACGACCGCTCCCGGCGCAAGCAGGTAGGAGAGGTCGGCGGGGTCAGAGGCCGAGAAGTAGGCGGGCAGGAAGCGCCGCACCAGATCGCCGATGGCAGCGGCATCCGGGCCGGCGATAGGTCGGGGCGCTTCGACGCCTTCCCCGACTCCGGCCGACCCGGAAACCACCGCGGGCGCCCCCGTCGCCGCCACCCCACCCGCGCCTTCGCGGACGGTCGGGACGGCGAGGTAGACGGTGCGAGCGTCGGCCAGCTCGCAGGCGACCGTGACGATCGCCTGCCCGTCGCCGAGCGCTTGGCTGCCGGCGACCTCGGCCTGCTCGACTTCGACTCCGGGGACGCGGGCGCCGCGAGGCGGCACCCCGCTCCCCGGAGCGAGAAGCGGCGCAAGCTCCTGGAAGGAAGCGCCGCTCAGATAGGCGCGCGCGAAGCGCACCGCGTAGGCGCCCGTCGCGGGATCGACGTCGCCCCGTGCCATGGCTGCCTGTCGCCGTTCGTGCGCGGGGCCGGCAAGAACCGCGCCGCCGCCGCGGATCAGAAGGAGCGCGACCAAGGCCCAAAGCGCCGTCCGGCCCGCAGTCGCGATGGCCGAGCGAAGGGTGCGGCCCTCACTCTTACGCTTACCGAATCGAGTGCCAACTCCAGATGCCACTTCCAGACCACCTCCGTTGTCGCTTGGTGGCCAGCCGAATTAGCTGGCTCACTACTACGGAGCGACGAGGTGGCGAAGTGGTCACAAACGCACAAGTAAGTACTTGTGCGTTGATGGCGACGCAAGCGGCCCTAGCGCAGAGCCCGAACCGCAAAGAGGAGTGGTGCAGCCCGACGTTCAGCCTGCGTCGAGTGCACCGGCGAGTTGCTCGATGAGCCACCACCCGGTGAAATCGGTGAGCTCGTAGTGAACCCACACACCCTCCCGACGGCGACTGACGATGCCTGCCTGATGCAGGACCCTGAGCTGCCAGGAGACGTTTTGCTGAGTGACCGACAGGCACGCGGCAAGAGCGCTGACCGTTGCGCGGCCCCGGTTGTTGAGCACCTCGATCAATCGAATCCTGCTCGGATCGGCGAGGACACGCAGCATCGCTGCAACCGACTCGACCGTCTCCTCGCAAAGCGGAGGTGCCGAGGACGTAGCCCGCCCTCTTGCTTTGCTACTCACCTGGTGACTTATGCGCTCGTTCATGGGTCTCTGTACTACAGAGCAACGAACAGTGAAAGTGGACCCCCCATTCCTTCTCCTATGTGAGATTTCGCCTATGGAGCGGATTCCAAGACGCACCGTGCGAGCGGAACTAAAACGGCGGCCGAAAGCCCTCCGGCCCCAAAAGAGGCCGGAGGGGAGGCCGGCTCAGGTACTGCCGATTCAGTGCAGCCGAAGCTCGGTGCCTACATACAACAGGCTCGGGTCGCCGGTACCGATCCGGGCAGCGTTGAGCTGCCAAAGCCGCTGCACCTCCGCTTCGATTTCGGAGTTGCTTGCGCCAGCGGGGAGCAGGGCTTCGGCGATCGACCACAGACACTCCCCCGGCCGGACGGTATGAACTGAGTGTCCGGCCAGGCCCCCGGTGCCGCCATTGCGCTGAACCGGCGTTGCGGCCGGCGGGGCTACTTCGGGTTCCGGCATTTCGGGCGAACCGGCCGGTGGGGGCACTTCGGATTCAGGGACGCTCTGTACGGCTTCCGGTGCGGACGGTTTGGGTTGCGATGAGGGCACGTCTTCGGGAGCCGCAAGTGGCTCGTTTTCGACCGGGGCCGAAGGCGAGACCGGGGCAGGTTCATATGCCGGGCCGTATTCCGGCCCCGGGCTACTCGACGCTTCTTCGGCAGGAGGCTGCGCGGCTTCGGCGGCGGGACCCGGTGTGGGTTCGCTTTCCAGCGGCGGTTCGCTTTCCAGCGGCGGACCTTCTTCGGCTGCTTCGCCGCCGACGGGCGCTCCGGCGGGTTCTTCCAGCACAGCTTCTTCCCCGCCCGGCTCGAGTTCAGGGGCTTCTTCGAGTCCCGGCAAGGCACCAGGAGCAGCAGAACCTTCCTGTTCGCTGTCGGCTTCTGCGGCGAACGCCACGCCCGGCGCAACGGAGGCGAGCGCCAACACGACGCTGAGCCCGGCCGCCAGAACCCGCACCCCGAGCCTTGGCCGCGAGCGCGCGCCCGAGCGAGATATGGACGTCAGAAACTCGTGAAACCAGGGCATCGGATTCCTCCTCGCTTGTCTATCCGGGTGCTCAATTCAGTGGGGGAGCTACGCAGCGGTAGGACTTGGCTCCGGCGAAGGTGTCGGGAACCAACCCCACAGCCCCACCTTTTTCCGTGATGTACAGGTCGTCGACGCGACCGGGTTCGCTGCTTGACGCCGAGACTTCGCTCGTCAGCTCACCGCCAGCTGCGAGTTGGATCTCTGCGTGAGTCAAAGCGTCCATCAACTCGTTGTGGGTAGGTAGCCTGCGCCCCGCCGCCGATTGGGTGTCGATCCGGCCGCATTCGTAAACGGCCGTGCCGTACGCAACCGGCGGATGGGCCTGAGTTTCAACACAAACACCGGCGACCGGGATCGTGCCCTGCGGGCAGCGGACCAGGAAACGTTCGGCGACGTAGCCGTCGAGGCGAGCCGCGTTGAGCGCGCGCGGCACCGCACTCAGGTTCGACTCCTTGATCTGCCGGCGCCCGAGGGAGTTCCGCCTGATGTTCTTGCCGGTAATCGTGTGCGCCTTGATCTCCCTGCCGGAGATCTTCAGCGCCGCGTAGGAGCTGCCGCCGAGGGCGACGAAAAGCGCGAGCGTCGCGACTACATTGGCGTAGGTGATGCGGGGCCGCGGGACTTTCAGCATGTCGGTTCCTCCTCGGGCTGTCGGATCTTGACTATCCCGTAGAGCACGGCTGTCCCTTCACGGTGAGCGCAAGCGCGGGTCCAGTCCCCGCCCCAAGAGGAAAACCGGCCTCGCCGGGAAGGCGTGGGCGAAAACGGAAATGCTCCAAGCCGCAGGTCCGCTGGAAGCGGTAGCGAATGCGCCAGCTCCCGTCCGCTTTGCTGCGGATCGTGCGGAAGGTCGACCATTCGTCCGAGAGCCAGACCTGCAGCTCGATCAGCTTGCCCGCAGCTGGCAGTGGCCTGCCCCGAACCCGCCCACTGAAGAGGACAGATTGCCCGTTTCGGATTCGCGACCGGCTGACGGAGAAGGTCGAGCGGGAGGAGACGAGCAGGGCGACCTTGTCTTCGGCGGGAAGCCGCGTGGCGGTCCCCGGGTAGACGAAGCGAAGCGCCTGCGAGGCGCGGGCGTCGATCGCGTAGTCGAAATGGCCTTGGGCGCCGGTGGCGAGGGTATCGACGAGCGCCTCTTCTCCTTCGCGGGGCGTCGAGTAGACCTGTATCGGCGCTCCGGCTACCGGGTTGCCGGCCCAGTCGACGAGCACGCCCGCGAAGCGGATGTGCTGACCGAAGCCGACTTTTGCCCGAGGCTTGAGGACAGTGATCGTGCGAGTGACCTTGTGAGACCTCCCGCCGTGGCGAACCGTGCTCCGCACACGCTTCTTTCCGATCGCCCCTGCGCGGAGTGAAGAGGCGACCCGAAGCGGCAGCTTCACCTTCATCGGCTGCCCATCTAGCCGCTGGCTTGTGCTTGCCAGGTTGCCGGCCTGATCTTGCGCGGTGGCGCGCAGTTCGTATTCGCCCGCCGGCAGCGTCGCGTCGTTCACCCGGCTGATGAGACGACTGTTTTCCTGCGAGGTCGGCAGCGCCTGCCAGATACCTGACCCCACGCGGCTGATCTCGATTTCTCCGCCCCCGAGCCCTGAGATCGGATCAGTGACCTGCACCGATACCCGTGTCGGGTCGGTGGCGGAAGGGGCTTCGAAGCCGAGCTTCGGAGGTTCGGGGTCGAAACGAAGCTTGACCGGCAGTGAGGCGTTGTCAGGCTGCTGGTTGCCGGCGGCGTCTTCGCGCCAAAGCCGCAGTTCCCATTCGCCCGGCGCGGGCACGGTCAAGTCATCGAGTCGCGCGATCGAGGATCCGCTACGGCCGTCGTTGACGCATTCGCCACTTCCGGCCCGGCAGATTTTGAAGTGGGCAGCAGTGATCGGCGCCCGGTCCGGTTCGGGAGCGTTCTGCCAGACGGCATCGAAGTCGTTTCGGTTTCGCCACGCTTCGCCGCCTTCGACGCCCACCTGGATGGCGCCGGGCGCCGTGTTGTCGATCTTGGCCATGACCGTCCCCGATTCGGCTGCATTGCCGGCAGCATCCTGAGCCCCGACGTGCAGCGGCTGGGTGCCTTCTTGGGTGCGTTCGGTTTCGACTTCGATCCGACCACGGCCGTTCGGACAAGGAATACGCTGGGAGTAGTCGCAGACGCGGGTGGTATCGGCATCCCCGGCCAGATTCTCGAACGCACTCTTGACCCCGGCATTGTCGGACGCTTCGTAGTCGAGTCCCTGTTTACCTCTGACCCATTCCCCTCGCGCAAGCGGAGTGTCGGGAACGATCGTCACCGACGGACCCGAGTTATCGACCACCCTCGCTTCGGCCGTGAAGGTCTGCATGTAGTTCGGGCGGCGCGCTGAGCAGAATTGGCCCAAAGCGGCACCGACGCAGACGACGCGCTGGACGATCTTCGTGGCCCCGCCCAAGTCGTATGCGCGAGGCCGAGGCCAGCTCGAAGCCTGTGACGCGGTCGAGGGGCAGTGTCGGTTTGCCCGAACGTTCTTGATCGTGGCGTCCGATCCGTCAGGGCGCACCGCGTACATCTGCAGCGAGTAACGGCAATCGCTGCGCTGTGCGTATCCAGACCAGCGCAGTGTCGAAAAGGCGGTCCCTGGCGGAGCGTTGAGAACAAACGCGGACTGCGCCCCTGCGTCGACATGACTCTGTTGAACGACATTGGAGGTGACCAACCCGCGCAGCCCCGGACCCAACGGGTTGCACGCCCGCCGCCAGCGCATGCCGCGGGTGGCGAAGTTTTCAAAAGCGGTGCTGGCGAACTCACCGGCATCGGCCTGGCAGGCGGTGATCGTGAATTCGCCGGCGGCGGCCGGAGGAGGCACCGCCATCGCCGCCACCGAGGCGATAGCCAGCATGAGCATGAGCAGCCCCCGCGCCGAGATTCCGATCGAGGACTTCGGGCTCTGTTGCATCACGGCCCTCCGAACTGCGGGGCTCCCCCGCCGGAGACAGGCGCTGGGCGCGCGCTTTCGCTTGGCGTCGATTCGGAAGCCTGGTATTCGGCTTCGGCTTCGGTGGCCGGGTAGTCGGGCGAGGCCGGTTCAAAGCTCTGTTCGGGTGGCGGCGGGGCTGGTTCGTGGGCCGGCTGCGGTTCGGCTTCGACCGGGGACGCCGGTTCGCTGGCCACAGGTTCTTCGGTTGCGGGTTCCGGTGCCGGAGGAACGACCGCGGTCGATTCCGGGGTTTCAACCGGCGGCCCGCTCGCCGAGGGCTTGGACTCTTCTTCTTCCCCTGTGATCAGGCCACTCGCGGCTCCCAGCGGGTTGACGTTGTGCTGGGCACAGTAGGTGGCGGCGCCTCCCCCGATCGTCACGCAGCTGACCAAGAGCGCCGCGACTGTACCGGGGCGGGCGCCGGAAAGAGGCGTCGGGTCGACCGCGCGGTAGTAGCTCGTGGCCACTTGCTGCTTGGCCTGGGCGGCGGTGCCGAAAACCTGCTGCTTGGCGGAGACGACCCCGTCTGCCGCTCGGTGAGCCAGGCGCTCGATGAAGCCCGGACTCGCCTGTTCGACGGCCGGGACCGGAAGCAGCGCCGCGGCCTTCTCCCGCCATGCATCCAGTCGCTCCCACAGCACCTCGCAGCGCCGGCATCCATTCATATGGCGGCGCGCCTGCTCTACCTCCCCGGCGCTCGCGAGGCCATAGGCGAAGCGAAGCACCATCGGTTCGCCCCAAAGGCAGCCACCGCCGACCTTCCTGGCGATCGCGGCACGCGCTTCATCCATGATCTCCAGCAAGTCGCGCTTGATCGCGCGCTCGCTGAGCCCCAGGCGCGAAGCGATCTCGGGGCGCTTGTAGCCGGCGCTGTGGAGGGCGAGGATCTTGCGCTTTCGCTCGGGCAGCGAGTCGGCGACCTCGCGGACCAGCGTCACCAGCTCCGCCTCGTCCTCGTGTTCGATCGTCTCTTCCTCGGGGCCGGGCTCTTCGGCGGCAAGCTCCTGCAGGCTCACATCGGTCGGGTCGACCGGAAGCTCCCACAGGCGATGGTCCTCCTCGCGGCTGAGAACGCGATGGGCCGTAGTGCGAATCCAGGCGTAGACCTGACCTGGGGCGAAGATGCCTTCCGCCTTGTCGACGAAGCGGTCGCAGGCAGTCTGGATCGCATCCTCGATCTCCTCCGCCGAGGCTTCCGGATGCAGGGATTCGAGCTGGGAGCGGAGCTTGCCGCCTCGCTCTCCCCGCACGAAGCTGCGGAAAAGCGCCTCGGGGCCACCGGGGACAGTTGCCGTTGAGCGAGAAGGGTCCATCACTACTACAGAGCAGCGAGTCGGGAAAGTGGACCCCCCTCTCGTCGCCGTTGTCTCGCTCATCGGGCCTCCGAGGACTGCCGCAGAGCCGTTTCAGGCGTTCGGCTCCGGTTGCTCGAAAGCCATTACCCACTTTTAGTTTATGTCAATCCAGCGGACCCGCGGCTACTGCCTGGCGCCTCGCCCATACAGATCCTCCAAGCGAACGACGTCCTCGATCTGCGGCGTCGAGACCTCGATGATCTCGGCGTCTTCGACGCCTTCGAGCGTGTGGACGTAGATCAGCGACCGGTTGCGCCACGACTCTGCCCCTGGCCCGAGCCTCCGAGCGGTCATATCCTCGGCGGAGTCGCCTTGGGAGACGATCACCCGGCCTGAGAGTACGCCCGGGCCAAGTGCCGTAGCCGCCATTGTTTAGCTGCATTCCGGTTCGCTGGTCAGTAGCACGCACATCATTTTCAGAAATTTCGTCATGTTGGAATTGAGTTCCGTAAGCGAGGCACCCAATTCTTTCCTTTGGCTCGCGAGCGCTTCACTCATGCCTTCGATCCCGACTCCGACCCGGGCCATGGATTCACTCGTTTCTTTACCACTAGAAGCAATGGTCGCTTCTACCCGGCGCATCACCCGCGCCATTCCTTTGGTCGCCTCCCGGGTCCCGCCGATATCCCGTCCCACTCCTGACAGGGTTTCCGTGCTATCTCCGAGATTTCCTGCCATCGCTTCGGTGCTTCCAACGACTTCCCCTAGTCCAGCGCCCAACTGCGACAGTTCCTTCTGGACTCCGCCGACCTTGTCGAAGGATTTCGCAAGGTCTTTCACGGAGCTCGCTGCAGCTAGCTGACCTGCTGATAGACCGGACAGGGGGCCGAGTTTTTCACGGAGCAGGTTGAGGGGCGACGACAATTTCCTCGACAATTGCCTAAGTTCTTCGGCTAGGACGTGGTTGCTGGTTTCCTGCACTGGCGGCGGTGCAACCGCCAGCGCTCCTGACTCTTCTCCTCCTCCACTTGAGCCGCCATTTCCGCCACCGCTGGCCAGTTGGACGTTGGCCAGCACAAGCAGCAGCACAATCAGCGCTCCCAAGAGCAGGTTTAGAACGTCTTTGATTTCTCTTGCGGAAGCCTTGGAGGGAGGCTTGCCACTATTCATGGCTCGCCCACGGCTCGCCGTCTAGAGAAACGAGATGACTAGACGATCTCACCTTCAGCGTCGTCGCGCCAAACTCCTGCCGCGATCGTAGCCGTTCCGCAACGATGAGCTTCTTTCGTAGGGCTATCCATGCGGTTGCGACCTGGCTTCCTGTAAACGCGCCGCGATAGCGAACAGACGAGGAAATTCCCACAGCACGGATCCTGGCTTGACCAACCCTAAAAGTGCGCTTACCGAGACCTGAGAACGTATATGCGCCATAGGTCGGTCCCCTAAACTGGCCCGACCATTTTGAACCCGAGTTAGTTGCAGAGAGGACCGGTGGCCTAGGTCTTATCTCCTGTGATTCGCCAAAAGCCTCTGTTACCAAACTAACGAGGTAGATGTCTTCCCCGTGAATCACGTAGGTCCTAGTTATGGCCAGGTCGGGCGAAACGCGCGTTTGCACCCTAAAACAGCTACCACTTTTTACTTTACGTGCAGGCGTTATGACTAGCTCACTGCGATGCGGGAGGTTTTTGACGCGTAGTCCTTGCCCCGGGATGACTTGCGTACCTTTGACGTCGTAGAGATAGGCTCCAGCATTGGGCGGGGCTTCATCGGTTGCGGCCGGTCGATCGTTCCTTCCCGCGTTCCGGGGCTGAAGCCGGAGGGTGCATTCCTCCGTCTGGGGGGTACTCGGCCTAGCAATCGACTGGTCGCCTGCTACTGAGCCTGACGACCCACAACCCCCCAACAGCAGCGCGACTCCGCCTAGGCAAAATAGTGCTTTTTGATGACCACGCATAGTCTTTACTGCCGTCTTTCTTGCTGATTCTTCTAGGGAGCAGTCACAGCCCAGGTGCCAGCAGCTGCGCCCCCGGGAGGTCCTTTTAGTTTTATGAGCGCTCCACTGACGAAAGGAAAGCTTTCGTCTAGTTCAAGGCCTTGGTTTTCTGCCACATAGAGACAGAGATCGCCTTTGGCGGCACGCGGCAATGCAAGGCTCCCGGGGCATTCAGCGGCATGTTCTTTTCCTTCTTTACCTTCGGCCACCATGAATACTTCAGGCGGTATTAGAAGTCGAATTCCGAAGGAGATAGCCGCGGCGCCTTCAGCTTTTCCTGGTTCGATTTCTTTCCCGACAGTGGCGGCAATCCAAGTCCCCGACTCCGTCTTCCCCGACGGCAGCGCGCCGCCCGCGACCCACGGGCTGCCTTCTGCTCCTTGAGGACCTTCCGGCCCAGCCGGCCCACGGATGCTTTGTCCGCTGGGCCCCTGTGGACCCTGCTTCCCCGGTAGACCCTGTGGCCCCCGCGGACCCCGCTTCGGCTTGGCTCGATGGTGAGAGTCGGGACTCTTGAAGTACTGATTCGCCCCCACGGCGCCGCCAGTCATCGCGAAGACAAGAGCGACCAAGGCGATCACGCCAGACGGACCAAACCACCTGTTGAATCTAGAACCCATTGCTCCTCCCATTACCTAGCTTGCTTAGGTTTCGGATGATTGACGTGAACGCGACCGGCGCACAACTTCCCGGTCCCAATGATCGGTCGCTTCGTACTTACGCTGCCGCTATGAGCGGAGAATCGACCGACGACCGTTCGGCTTCTCCCGCACAGTTGAGACTTGCCAATCGAGACTCCCCGCGACCCACCACGAAGCGAAAGCCTGATTCGTGACAGAGGAAGGTCGGGAAGGCCTGAAAATGCCACCCGGAGACGGCCTCCCTTCGAACCCACCTTGCCCAACGCAATGAGCGATACCTGGCCGTTCAGCGTGAGGGCGAGGTCCGGCTGCCCGTTTTTGACAGTCGCATATGCCGGCCCACTCAACGGTCCTGGAAGAAGAGGGCTCCACGCAACCGCGTGGCCATAGATCGATCGCCGAGAGCAATTGCCTTTGAGGACCGCGTTCCACGGGCAAGCATCCCGAGCCTGAATCCTGTCGTCCGCCACAGAGGCAGGGAAGGTGATCCGTACTCCCGAGATATTGGCGTCGCCGGGCCTTGCCGTCACCACCGCCTGGAGGCTGGGCGCTCGGCGGCGATCACCTTTGCCGTCGATCGCGACCTTGAGCTTCGGGCGAAATCGAAGCCGACGACATCCGCCCAGCTGGAAACGGTTCACGGGGCTGGCCTTCGAGCCTTCGGGGCCTTCAATCTCGGCGTCCACTTTCATTACGGCGCAACTGGTTGGACTTTGAACAAAGCCAGCCCGATCAAAAAGGAGCCGGATGTCGTAAACCCGAAGGGGGATCCCGTCGATGATCTGCGGCAGCGGATCAGTGATCGCCGTAGTCTGTCCCGTTCGTGGATCCACTTGCAGGGCGACCCGAACAACAACAGTTCCCAGGTCGACCAGCGGCTCGCCACGGCTGCCTCCGGCCATCGCCGGCGTAATCACGGCCAGACTGAGCGGCGCTCCTTTGTATGGCCCAGCGAGATACACCGCTCCCTTTGAGAAGACCGGGCTTGAGCCTGTGCCAGCTCCGATCACGGCCGAACCCACCTTCGAGCCCATCGGGCACGAAGGATCCTGCTGCTCGAGGACCCCTCCCCCGCGATCATCCCTCCTTTCGGCTTGTTCGATAGAAGCATTGCCGCAGAAGGAGATACCTTGCAAATTTGCCGCCACGCCCCGCGGCAGTTTCAGGGTTATCGCTTTTAGGCTCGGAGAGCCCTGGGGACGCTCAATTCGAAAAATGAATGGCGAGGCTCCTCCCGCCGCCACGTCCCTGAGGCCGGCAGTAAGCACCGGCGCTGGAGACGGCGCCCCAGAAGTCGAACATGTGCCTTGACCAGCCGCCGCGATAAATGTAGTTCCGGTCTGAATGCTCTGGGGCGGCCCAGATTCGGGTGCTGACCAGGGATCCAACGTCGCCGAACCTGCACCCACGCCACAGGTCTCCGGAGTGGACAGTGGCGCCCGGGGGCCATCAAAAACCTTCAGATTGAGCCGTTCAAGCGGTAGCTGAGGCAGGCCTTCCATCTTGGTCGTCAGTTGCCCAGTATTTGGATCAGCTTCGACCTTCGCGGCGAGCTTAATCGTAAACCCGAGGCTTTCAAAGACGGCGTACAGGGCCATAAGCGAATGAAAAGGGTTTTCGTAGGGCGTTGCAAAGTAGAGACCAACTTTGACCGGTTCGTCGGCAAGTGGAGTGTCAGCCGTTCCAGTCCCGATCTTCGAAGCATCCGGGCAATGGGCTTCGCCCACTGCAAAATGAATGGAGGTAGAGCCCGGCGCACCGGAGTCCATAAGCCCAATTTGGCTAGGCGTACAGCCTTCCATGCCATTCAACGTGGCGGGATTCACCGACATTCCCGTCGGCAGCGTGATGTCGAGGTCTTTCAGAGGTGGAGATTCTTGGCTGTTGGCGCCGTGACTTGGCGCTTCGAGGTTCACATTCAGCCCGGTGGACGAGCCGAGCGCATTTGAGGTCGGCGAAATGGCACCGCGCGGATCGAATTCCTCAGCTTCACAGCCTGTGGCCTCGGGGAGAAATGAGCGATATGCGAAATCTTCGGGATCGTCTGGAAACCAGCGTTCAGGTTCAAACCAGTACTGAACCTGCACTTTGGATTCCAGGACACCGGAATTGCAATCACTTGAAGTCGTAATGAAGGGAACGAGGGGCTCGTCGACCGACGCGCCCCATTGCTGGGTTTCAGGATTCCAGCGTTCGCGGTCGTGGGTGGGGGACCACGGATCTCCCCAGAAGGTGAAAAACGGTGCGGGGGTAAATTCTGGAAAACGACCTCGACCAGTCAGCGTCAGCCCATAGTCGCTGTCAGTTCTCAAGTCGGCACGAAGGATGATTGGCACGCGTTCGGTAATAAGTTCGTACGGGAATCCGATGGCCGCCAGATGTTCGCCGTGGATGCCATATAGGTTCTGTATATCGATCTTATATAGGGGATAACTGCGATCAGGAAGTTCACCGCCGTACAGCACACTTACGACTCCGAGTTGGCTCGCCGCCGAGCAATGAGGAGTTTCGTTGTCGTACACGGTGCTGTCAAAGGCAGTTAGTTTGCAGGCTGGTATGGACCCAAAATTGGCAGCCAGACCTGGGGGAAGCTGAACGACATATTGGGATGGCACATCTTCTCCATTGAGCGCTGTTTCTCTGCTTTCGACTATGAAGACCAGACTTACGGTCAGATCCGGATGAGCGCCAGCCTGGGAGACCGCAGGGGCTTCTAGATATTTTTTTGCATCAATTACGCGTTCGTATTCCGCCGGAGGTTCATCGATTTCGCGCAAGGGCATCGATTCATGCGGCTTGACCGTGAAGTATCCGGGCTGGATTCCTTTGGCTCTGCTCGGCTGCGATTCGTACGCTGCAAAAAGGAGTGCTAGGACGATGACGCCCAAAAACAAGCAACAGTAATTCCGAGGGCGGCATTTATTTGTTGGAGCCGAAATCAGACTTGCCCAAGCAAAATGAGTGACGGTCCCCAAGCGAGGCGGGTGACTTTGGCGGCTGGCCATGAGACGCCGAGAGGCTAGGCTCGTGCGGTTCTGCTGGCAAATTCAACCGCCGTCGACCCGTCAAGCACCACTTCCTCCGCTGGACTCAAGGCCCCGATTTCCCCTGGGGCCGGGGGCGGTCCTACGCTGGCTGTATGGCTAATGCAGAATTGCCGGTAGCCAGCGTCGGCGTGGTGGCTGTTGACCCCGCGGACGAGCTAATGCACCCCTCCCTCTCCCCCGACGATCCTGCCGCGACGGAGGCCTCGTTTCTCGGCTTCAATGTCCCCGAGAGAGACCTCAACTGCACGATCCACCACTCGCTCCATCCGTTCCTCGGGCTGGTCAGCGGCGGTGTGGTCCTGATCCGTGGCGAGGCTGAAAACGCGGCCTTTGCCGACTTCATCGACTACCACGCCTTCCTGCCGATGGCGACCGGTGATCTCCATGACGTCGTCTATCCGAGCGGCGTCCGGGTTCGGGTTCTCGAGGCATTGGAGTTAGTGGAGCTGAGCTATGCCGAGCCGGGGGGCCGGCTGAGGTTCGAACTCGTCCAAGAGGCGTTGATGCCCGCAGCAGGAAAGCCTGGTGGTGGCCGCTTTACCCAGGCGATGCACACTTGCGGCGAGCTCACACTCGACGGCGAGCGAATCGAGATCGACAGCTACTTCACGCGCGAGCGGCGGTGGTCCACGGTGCGGCCCGAGGGCGACGGTTCGACCGCGCCGCTGGCCTGGGTGGGGGCCGTCTTCGGCCCCGACCTCGCCTTCCATTTCTCCGCGCGCGACGGAGAATGCCTTGACAGGGAGAAGCTGAATTGGGGATACGTCTGGCGCGACGGCGAGACACGACCGCTGGAGGCGGCCTGGATGCGGACCATCCGCGGCAACGACGGCGCCGCGCCGAAGGGCGTTGAGGTCAGGCTGCTCGACGCCGGCGGCGAGACCTACGAAATGGCTGGCGAAACGCGCGCACGAGCGCCGCTCAATGTTTGGCCCAACGTTCTCGACCAGATGTGTCTGATGCGGTACCGGCTCAACGGCCGCCACTGCCATGGCGACTTCCGGGACCTCCAGTTCAACAGCTTCCTACGCTCGACCCGGCGCTAGTTGTAGTTCCTAACAACGTTGTTCATCCGGGCCTCCTTGAAGGCTGGGGGTGCTGAAGCCACCCAGATCAAGGAGGACACCGGATGAAGCTGCACGGTAATGCCCGTACCTGCCCGAAGAGCAGGCGCCTGCTCGTAGACCG
>DASWQV010000058.1:0-10678 GCA_036403515.1 Solirubrobacterales bacterium | reverse complement strand
CGCTCGTTTGGGGAGGGGTCAGCCGGCCCTCCCCAAGCCAGGGCTCAGCTGTTCGGTGGTGGAGGCGGAGGCGGAGAACTCGGCGGAGGTGGCGGCGCCTGATGCTGCGGAGGCGTCGGTGGTACCTGAGATGAAGGCGGCGAAGGTGGCGGCGGCGAGGCGCCTCCCGAGAGACGGTCAGCCGCGTCGCCGAAGGTGATCCCTTCTTCGCGCATCGTGCTGTAGCCGCCGTAGGCGATCCCGCCGGCGGCGATCAGGCCGAGGAAGATTCCGACGCTGAGGGTCGCGTCGACCGAGACGCCACCAAAGCTCGCAAACGTCGGCGGGTCGATGATTCGGAAGAGGATCAGCAGCACCGAGATCACGCCGAGAATGGTGACCAGAGTGCTCATTGGCGCCGGCGGCTCATACGCCGAGTCGGCGAGGCGGAGGCCGGCCATCACCAGCGCGGCGATCACGGTGATCAGCAGCACGATCGGAATGAAATCGAGGGTGTCCCAAGCGTTGCCAGCTTGGCCCGAGACGCTGCCGGAGAAACCGCCGACACCAGATACCTCGGCTCCGAACCAGTTGAAGAACATGAAGATGAAGAGCGCAATCGCCGAACCGCCGGCGACCTTCTCTCCGGGGCTGAGCTTGTCTAGGTGCTCCATCTATTCGTCCTCCGGTCGAGCTTGGGGTCGGCGCGACATTACACCCGGGCCCGGGCGGCAGCCAACGTATTCACGAGCAGCATTGCGATCGTCATCGGTCCCACGCCACCCGGCACCGGCGTGATCGCCGAGGCGACCTCGACCGCGGCCTCAAAATCAACGTCGCCGACCAAACCGTTGTCAGTGCGGTTGATGCCGACGTCGATAACCACGGCGCCGGGCTTGACCGCGTCGGCGCCGAGCAGGCGCGGGACGCCGACCGCGGCGATCAGCACGTCGGCGCGCCGACAGACAGTGGCCAGCTCTCGCGTCCGCGAATGACAGCTGGTCACCGTGGCGTTCGCTCCCAGCAGCAGCCTGGCCACGGGAACGCCGACCAGCTTCGAGCGACCGACCACAACCGCCTCGGCGCCCTCCAGACCGATCCCCTCATGGCGGAGCAGTTCCATCACCCCGGAGGGAGTGCAGGAGACGAGGCCCGGCATGCCTTGAGCGAGCCTGCCGGCGTTGACCGGGGTAAGCCCATCGACGTCCTTCGTGGGGTCGATCGCGGCGATGATCCGATCCGGGTCGAGGTGGTCGGGCAGAGGAAGCTGGACCAGGATCCCGTCGACGTCGGGGTCCTCACCCAGCGCCCGGACCAACTCCAGCAGCTCCTTCTCAGTCGTCTCAGCAGCGAGGCCGTGGTGAAGCGAGCGCATCCCCACCTCCTCACAGGCGCGGTGCTTGCCTTTGACGTAGACCTCCGACGCCGGATCGTCGCCGACGATCACCGTGACGAGCAGCGGCGTGCGACCGTTCTCGGCCTCGAACGAGGCGACTTCGCCGGCGACCCGGGACCGCACCCCCAGGGCAACCGCCTTGCCATCGATGATGCGCGCCGACACCGCTACCTCCTCCGAATTGGCGCGTAGTCGGCCATCAGCTTGCGCTCGACGCCATCGCTGGCAAAGCGCACGACGACGATCCCGCCCGGCTCAACGGCAGTGACGACGCCGTCGCCGAAGCTGGCGTGGACGACGTCGTCGCCGGTCTGCATCTCCAGGGTGGGACCCGGGTCGATCGGCGTCGCCGTGTCGGAGGGGGCCGACTCCCAGCCGATGCCGCTGGCGTGCCCAGCCGCGCTCGAGTGCCGCTCGGTCAGCTCGGCCGGCAACTCGTCGACGAATCGCGAGGGAAGGTTGCGCTCGGCGCGGCCAAAGAGGCGGCGTTCGCGTGCCCAGGTCATGTAGAGGCGGCGGCGAGTGCGGGTGATGCCGACGTAACAGAGGCGCCGCTCCTCCTCTTCACCGCCCTCTTCCAGCGCTCGCATATGGGGGAAGGCGCCGTCCTCGCAGCCGACCAGGAACACCGTGTCGTACTCCAGCCCCTTGGCGTTGTGCAAGGTCATCAGCGTGATCAGCGACTCCTCCTCACGCAGGTCGTCCTGCTGGGTGTAAAGGGAGATCTGCTGCAAGAACTCTTCGAGGGGCGAGACCTCGGCCTCTCCCTCGAGCTCATGATTGGCGTCGAACTCAGCCGCCATGCCGATCAGCTCCTCGAGGTTCTCGGCGCGACCCTCGGCCTCGATCGTGCGCTCCGCCGAGAGCGCCTCGAGGTAACCGGTCTCGCGCAGGACCGCCTCCAGCAGCTCGGCGACCGGCGCATCCTCGGCTCGCGCTCGCAGGCCTTCCATCGTCTCCTGGAAACGCCCTACCGCCTTGGTCGCGGCGGCGCCGAGCCCCGGCACCTCCTCGACCCGTTCGGCCACCTCCCAGATCGAGAGGCCGGTCGTGTTGGCGTGGGCCGCGAGTCGCGCCTGGCTGGTGTTGCCGATTCCCCGCCGCGGCGAGTTGACGATCCGCGCGAAGGAGACCTGGTCGGACGGGTTGACCAGCAGGCTCAGGTAGGCGACCGCATCCTTGACCTCGGCTCGCTCGTAGAACTTGGTGCCGCCGACCACCTGATAGGGCAGCTCGTAGCGGACCAAGGTGTCCTCGAGCACCCGGCTCATCGCGTTGGTCCGGTAGAAGACCGCGACGTCTTCGCGCTTGACCCCGTCCTCCTCGGCGAGGCGCTCGATCTCGCCGGCGACCCAGCGCGCCTCCTCGTGCTCGTCGGTGAGCTCCGAGAGCTTCACCGGCTCGCCACCGGCTATCTCGGTCCAGAGCTGCTTCGGCCGACGCTCGCGGTTGCGCTCGACCACGGCGTTGGCGGCGGAGAGGATGGTCTGAGTCGAGCGGTAGTTCTGCTCGAGCTTGACCACCTCCGCCTCGGGGAAGTCGCGCTCGAAGTCGAGGATGTTGCGGATGTCGGCGTGCCGGAAGCCATAGATCGACTGGTCCTCGTCGCCGACCACCATCAGGTTGCCGTGCTCGGCGGTGAGCAGTTGCAGCAGCCGGTACTGGGCGTGGTTGGTGTCCTGGTACTCATCGACGAGGACGTGTCGGAAGGTGCGCCGCCAGCGCTCACGAGCCTCCTCGGAGAGCTCGAGGACGTTGACAGTGCGGACCAGGAGGTCGTCGAAGTCCATCGCATTTGCCGCGAGCATCCGCTTCTCGTAAAGCTCATAGACGGCGGCGGCGGTTTCCTCGAAGACGCTGCCCTGGGCCTGGGCGTAAGCCGGGGCATCGACGAGCTTGTTCTTGGCGCCTGATATCTGCGACCGAATCGAACGCGGCGGATAGCGTTTGGGGTCGATGCCGAGCTCGGTCATGCAGCGTTTGAGCATTCGCAGCGAGTCCGACTCATCGTAGATCGTGAAGCTGCGCGAGTAACCAAGGCGCTCGGCGTCGGCGCGCAGCATCCGCGCGCAGGCGGAGTGGAAGGTCGTCACCCACATCGCCCGGGCGGAGCGCCCGACCAGCTTCTCGACTCGCTCGCGCATCTCATTCGCTGCCTTGTTGGTGAAGGTGATCGCGAGGATCTCACCCGGGCGGGCCGCGCCGGTGGCCAGCAGGTAAGCGATGCGATGGGTCAGGACGCGGGTCTTGCCCGAGCCGGCCCCCGCGAGCACCAGCAACGGCCCCTCCCCATGGACCACGGCCTGTCGCTGTGGCTCGTTGAGCCCCGCCAGCAACCGCTCGGTTCGGTCGGCACCGGGCTCGATCGGGGCGCCGGCGTCGCTCGGCGGGCTCTCAGGGTCCATCTTCAGCATCCACTTCGAGAATAGCCGCGCGCGCGGCCGGTCCAGGCGGCCACGCCGTGCCCTCTCGAGTCGAGGCGAACGCCCGCTGCGCCGAGCCGCCTAGCAGGCTTCAGCGACTTCTTCGAGCGCTTTCGCAGAGCCGCTCAGCAGCAGTTCTTCGACTTCAGCCTGCGAACCGCTCTTGAATGCTTCGACGAAGCAGTTGGCGAGCCTGGGGCTCAGTTCGCTTGATCCCTTCGAGAGTTCGCGTTCGAAGACCCCGGCCAGCTTTGCCTGGTTGAACTTGGTGAACTTGACGACTTCGTCCATCTTCCATTGGTCGCCATCCTTCACCAGCTCCACTTCGACGGTCTGACCATCCAGGCTGCCTCCCTTCAGCGCGGCTTCAGCCGTAGCGCTCGAGCCCTTCACCGCCACGTTTGTGACGCTGACCGATTTGGAGCCTTCCTGGTTTTCAGCTTCTTCTTCGCATTCCTTCACAGCGGCCGCGCCGCTTTCCTGAGAAATCTGCTCGATGAACTGCTGGGTCTCGAGCTTCTTGCAGTCGGCCGGGTCGGTGGTCGTTGCCGAAGTTTCGATCACTTCTTCGACCGTGCCCGTTTCATCGCCGCCACCACCGCAGGCCGCGAAGGCGAGGGTCGAAAAAATCAAGATGCAGGAGAGCAGCAGCGGGCGGGTGGGCAAATCGGGTCCTTTCGGGCGCTGGGACGAAGTCCGGCGCAGGCTACTTCAACCTCCGGCCGACGAACGACCTGTGCGCTCCCGCAATTCGCTCGTCGCCGCGCCGGCGCCGGGCACGTCGCCACCGTCGAGCTCGGCCAGCCGCCGCTCGAGCTCGGCTATCCGCTGCGAGAGCGATTTGATCGCCTCGGCGATCGGGTCCGGCAGGTGGATCCAGTCGGCGTCGGGGCCCTCGACCCTTTTTCCATCGACCTTGACCGGATGGCCGGGGTTACCGACCACTGTCGCGAGCGGCGGCACATCCTCGACGACGACCGTGTTGGCGCCGATCTTTGCTCCATCGCCGACCGCGATCGGGCCGAGCAACTTTGCGCCGGACCCAACCGTGACGTTGTCACCGAGGGTCGGATGGCGCTTGCCGCGCTGGAAGCCGGTGCCGCCGAGCGTCACGCCCTGATAGAGAGTCACCCGCGCGCCGATCTCCGCCGTCTCACCGATCACCACGCCGGCGCCATGATCGATGAAGAACTCGCGGCCGACCTTCGCCGAAGGGTGGATCTCGACCCCGGTTATCGCCCGGGTCGAATAGGCGATCAGGCGGGGCAGGAAAGGAACGCCGGCCTGGCCGAGGGCGTGGGCGAAGCGGTGAGCGAGAAGCGCCTGCACCCCAGCCCAGCTGCTGAGGATCTCCAGGGTCGAGACTCCCTGTGCCGCCGGGTCGCGATCGCGCGCCGCGGAAACGTCGGCGCGCACCTCCGAGACCAGCCTCCTCCAGCGACTCATGGTGAGAAGAAGGGTAGGGACACGTAGCGCTCGCCCGAGTCGCAGACGATGGTCACGACCCTCTTGCCGGCCATCTCGGGCCGCGCCGCGACCTCGAGGGCAGCTTTGATGTTCGCCCCGGCTGAGATTCCGGCGAGGACGCCCTCACGCTTGGCAGCCAGGCGGGCGGTCTCGAGCGCGTCCTCGTCAGAGACCGCGACGATCTCGTCGATCACCGATCGGTCGAGCACTTTGGGGACGAAGCCGGCGCCGATCCCCTGGATCTTGTGCGGGCCAGGGACCCCACCGGAGAGCACCGGGGAGGCGGCCGGCTCGACTGCGACGACAAGGGCATCGGGGGCGCGTTCCTTCAGCATCCTCCCCACCCCGGTGATCGTTCCCCCCGTTCCAACACCGGCGACGAACGCCCCGATCTCGCCGTCGGTATCGCGCCAGATCTCCTCCGCCGTCGTGCGCCGGTGCACCGCCGGGTTCGCCGGGTTGGAGAACTGCTGCGGCATGAACCCCTTGCGCTGCTCGCAGATCTCCTCCGCCAGCTCGACCGCCTCGGTCATCCCGCCAAGCGAGGGCGTCTCCCGCACTTCGGCGCCATAGGCCCGCAGCAGCTTGGCGCGCTCGCGGCTCATTCCCTCGGGCAGCGTGAGGATCAGCTCATAGCCCCGCGCGGCACAGACCATCGCCAGCGCGATCCCGGTGTTGCCACTGGTCGGCTCGACGATCACCGAGCGCCCGGGTTTGACCGATCCCTCTTCTTCAGCGGCATCGATCATCGCCACCCCGATCCGGTCCTTGACCGAGCCGCCGGGGTTGAAGTACTCGAGCTTCGCGCAGACCTCCCCGGCGAGGCCCTCGGCGAGCCCCTGCAGGGCGACGAGCGGCGTATTGCCGACAACCGCCGAAGCCTCGGCCCCAATCCGCATCAGGTGAGGTTTCTGTGGTTACAGCCCATGGCTCGCACTCTAGAGCGAAGGCGTCCACCAGACCGTGTTTGGCCGGCGATGCCGCAAGACACCACGCCTCTGTTCGGCCCGATCAGATGCCCGCAAAAGCGCCTTGCCATTTCCGTGCGTCAGTTGGTCGAGCGGGGTTTAGCAGCTGATCGGCGCCGACTCACGGGCGCCGGGTTGCCAAACCGCGGCAAAATGGATCGAGTCCAGTTCTGAGAGGATCGTCGTCGGACAGGTGCCGTCCGCGTTGATCAGCCGGACACTCTTGCTGAATTCGAAACCAACCGATTCTTGGACTTCGGCGGACTCCTTGCCGTAGTCAAAGGGGCGCCAGTCCGTGTAGGCGAGGCGCTGCCCTGACGGGTCCCAGCGCGGAGCCTCCTCGACGGCCCTTGCGGTATGGGTCAACCGTTGCACGCCGCGCCCGGACCGGTTCATCACGAAGATGTCGGTCATCCGCGCAGCGAGGCGGAGCCGTCCGCTCGGCGGGAAGTGTCGGGTGACTTCTTTGAGCGGGCCGCGGAGGAAGGCGATCGATTGGCCGTCGGGAGAGTAGATGGGTTCGTAGGCATTCCGGGCCAGGACTCTGATCGGCTTGCCGTCGAGCCGGATCTCGACGGCTTCGGTGGGCTTGTCGCTGATTCTTCGGCTGATTGCTAGGCGCGAGCCGTCCGGCGAAAATGATGCGGGGAACAGGAAGACGTCGTCGTGCCAAGTCGTCAGCGGCCTCGACTTTCCCGTCCGTAGGTCAGCGAGCCAGATTGCGACGCTCTCGAAGTTGCCCTCGCCTTCCGACCGGCCGTGGCGTTCCTGCTGTCTTGCGAATGCGATCGTGCGCCCGTCGGGTGAGAACACCGGGTCGTATCCATTCCCCGTGCCGGGGATCGGCTTCACCGCGCCTCCCCCGACCGAGATCGAAGCCAGGCTCGTCCCGGTGCGACCGAACTCAGGAATCTCTTCGTCCAACGCCGTGAAGACAATCCGCTTGCCGTCGGGTGACCAAGAGGGCGCCGAATACGGGTACACCGCCCGCGGCGCTTTGGAAGCGCTGTGGGCATAGAGCGACTCGCGACTGCCGCCCTGAGGATCGACGGTGAAGAGCTGGGTCCATCCGGGATCCCGCAGACTGACGACCGCCAAGCGCGGCCCAGGCGGCGATGCTGCCGCGGTCGCGCCTATGAAGACGAGCACCAGCGAAGTTGCCAGCAAGAGCGCCCCGGTCATCCTCCGCGCCATCGAGGGGGAGACTACATATCCGATTCTCACGAGCAGCTGGGTTCTTCCAGGCAATCGCGAGCAGGAGATCGTGGCTGCGGACCGCTTATGCAGGCGCGAGTGGACGATCCGTCAGCGTCGCCGTGGCGACGTGCAACGGACCGCTCTGCCCGCCCTCATCGGCGAGATAGAGGGCGACTCCCTCTTGAAGCGATTTAAAAAGCTCGTCAAGGGTGTCGCCGGAAGCGAAGCAACCGGGCAGCTCTGGAACGTCCGCCCAGTAGCTGCCGTCCTCGATATGAATACGCGCGGTTAGCTCCATGAGTGAAGTTCCTTCATCTTAGCTCTGCCTGTTTGAGAATCGCCTGGGCCAGGCCGGTTGGATAGTCGCGCCCCTTGTGCTGCGGAGCGTGAGACAGCCGGGCTTGGTCATCTTGACCTGATGCTTGCCGCCGCGAGCCTGCGTCCAGCCATTTTCCTTCAACAGCTTGATTGCCTTCTCTGATCCAGTGTTCCCTTCATCGGCCGAGCGACGGTAGTCCTCGATGCGGCGGAAACGTTTCGGCGGCGTGCCTCATGCGCCACTGGCGCGCCAGTACGACCGGAAATAACCGGATTCAACCGGACCGATTCCGCTTGAACAAGCGGAATCGCGATATCCATGCAGCTCGATCTAGATGAAGTACATGCAGAGTCGGGGCGCGCAATCCCGCATGAACAAGCGATCTGCCGTTTCCGTGCGCCAGTTATGCGCCAGTTGGTGCGCCAGTAAGCACCGAGCCAGCCGCGCGGGCGGCTTCTTCGTCCCGCTTTCGTTGGGCGCTGAGGTAGGCATCAAGTAGTCGCGCCCCCTCGGCCTCGGACCCCGGCATCAAGTGCCCGTAGCGATCCAGCGTGATCGAAATGTTGGCGTGGCCCATGAAGGTCTGCAGCGCCTTGGCGTTGACCCCGGCGGCGATCATCAGTGAGGCGAAGGTGTGGCGGCACTCGTGCAGCGTAATGCGCTTAAGCCCAGCGTCCTTCCAAACCTTGTCGGCGCGCTTCGTCAGCTTCGAGGGATCGAACGGCCGCGCGCCGGTCGCGAGGCCGAAGAATCGGTCGGTGCCGCTGTAATCGCAGTTGGCGAGCCTCGCGTCTAGGAAGTCTCGGAGGACGGCGCTGATCGGCACCTTGCGCCGTCCGGCATCCGACTTGAGGGGAATCTGACCCTCCCGATACTCCCAGCCGAACTCAACCCGGATCACGCCGTTGGCAAGGTCAACGTCTTCTGCCCTCAGCGCCTGCAACTCGCCACGGCGAAGACCTCCGTACATCGCGGTCGCCCAAATCGGCCGGTCGGCGGCGGGGATAGCGGCGATCAGCGCCTCCGCTTCCGCAGGGGTCGCATAGCGCTCGCGTCGACCGCGCACGGCTGGAAGCTGAAGACCGCTGCACGGGTTGGTCGCGACTTCGCCCCGCAGGAGCGCGCGGCGATAGATCGCGCGAACCGGAAGCAGCGTTACCTGGATCGTTGACGGGTTCCAGCCATCGGCGAGCAGATCGTCAGCGAACTCTTGAAGGTCGAAGCGTTGAAGGTCGGTGAGGCGAACGCCTGCGAATCGCGGCAGCACCCGCAGCCGCATCCCCGACTCATACGAGCGCAGCGCGGCGCGCTTGTAGGGGTCGCCCGAGCGATTCGGGATCGAGCCGTGCTTCGCGCCCTTGATCCATGCCGTCCACGCCTCCCCCAGCGTCGTCTTCTTCGCCGCTCGCAGCCCTCCCCTCGAAAGCGCGCCGAGCGCATCGGCTCGCCACGACTTCGCTTCCGCCTTCTGGGCGAAGGTGCGGCGAATCTTCTTGCCGTCCCGCTTGGAGAAGACCCAAGCCTCATAGCCCGCGTTGCAGTTGCAGCGCCCGCCGTCGCGAGCGCTGCAACCTTTTGAGTGCCGCTTGCGGATTCCGTCAGCCATCGCTCCGCGCCCTAAAGCTCCCGATCCTCCTATCCCCCGGCTGCCAGTCGATCCCGGCCAACAACTCGACAGGCTCGACTTCGAGACTGCCGTACAGTTTCGCCAGGGTGTCGATCCGAGCCACCCGCAGGCCACGCTCAAGCTGGCTTATCTCGGTTCGGTGAACCGACGCCAAGAAGCTCAATTCGTCCTGCGAGAGGTCGGCGAGCTTGCGACAGCGCACGAGGTTGTCTCCGAACTGCGCCGCAATGTCGAACATCAGCCCGCCCTCCCCTCGGGGCGACGTGTGAGGAACTTACCGCGCGGCGCTCGCCTCGGCTGCCAAGCCATTCCTTTGAGCAGGTCGCCGGGCGGAACATCGAGCGAGCCCGCCAGCTTCACCACTGTGTCGATGCGAGCCAGACGGCCACCGCGCTCAAGCAAGCCAATCTCAGTCCGGTGCAGCGAGGCCGAGAATGCAAGCTCCTCCTGTGTGATGTTGGCTCGCTCGCGCGCAGCCATGACGTTCTCGCCGAAGCAGCGCGCTATCTCGGGGCTGTATTCGCGGGGCGACATCAGCCAAGCTCCAAACCGTCGAAGTAGAGCGCTGCCCGTGAGGGAGTGAGGAAACGACCCTCACGGTGAACCAGCCCGGCACCAACCAATTCACGCACCGCCCGCAGCGCGGCGTCCGCTGGATCACCGCGCTCGGGGTCTGCATGCAGCACCAAGACCAGCTCGTCCATCGTGAGATGGATTGGGTGTTCTTCGAGAAGCAGCGCCAGGATGGCGCTCTCAGTTCGCGTGTCCTCCCCTGCCGGGGAGGATGGGTCGGGGCACGTTCGACCCGTAGGGTTCTCGTCAGCCATGAGGAGCTACGCCTCCTTGTGGTCAGGCGGCCCGTCGCGTTCACAGCGCAGCGGGTCGCCGCTTTTTCGATCCTTCGAGGCTAGCAGCTTTGGAGAGTCAGACTCTCCAAAATTTCTAGTTGGTGCCTCGGATGATCTGGCTGACGCGAGTGTGGTGGAGTCCGACGCCCTCGCCGATCTGCCGCAGCGAAAGCCCTTCCTTCTGAGCCTTGGCGAATGCCTTTCGCCGTGCCTCGTGAGCTTTGCCCTGTTCGCGCTCGAACTTTGCCTGCGCGGCCTGCACCGCCCGCAGGGCTTTCTCGTCTTTGGCGTCAGCCATGACCAGGAGCCTAGATGTAGTTCCTAACAACGTTGTTCATCCGGGCCTCCTTGAAGGCTGGGGGTGCTGAAGCCACCCAGATCAAGGAGGACACCGGATGAAGCTGCACGGTAATGCCCGTACCTGCCCGAAGAGCAGGCGCCTGCTCGTAGACCG
>DASWQV010000057.1:0-18729 GCA_036403515.1 Solirubrobacterales bacterium | reverse complement strand
GCCCCCGCTCCTCCTCGCTGAACTGCTCCAGGAACGCCCCGGCTTCAGCCATCGCCGCCCTTGGCCGCGCCGTCGCGGGCGTCGCGCTCCTCCTCGTCGTGGATCATCTCCTCGTCGAGGGCGAGCCCCTGGTGGTGCAGCGAGTGGCCCATCTTGTCCCGCTTCGCCCGCAGGTAGGCCTCATTGTGGGGGTTGGGCGCCGACTCGATCGGCACCTGCTCAGAGACCGAGAGCCCATACCCCTCCAGCCCGACGATCTTTTTCGGGTTGTTGGTGAGGATGCGGATGCTGGTCAGGCCGAGGTCGCCGAGGATCTGGGCGCCGATGCCGTAATCGCGCAGATCGGCGGGCAGGCCGAGCTTGAGGTTGGCTTCGACCGTGTCGGCCCCCTCCTCCTGCAGCTTGTAGGCCTTCAGCTTGTTGAGCAGGCCGATCCCGCGACCCTCCTGGGAGAGGTAGAGCAAGACGCCGCGGCCCTCCTGCTCGATCTGGGTCAGCGCCGCGACGAGCTGCTCGCCGCAGTCGCAGCGCATGCTGTGGAAGACGTCGCCGGTGAGGCACTCGCTGTGGACGCGGACGAGCACGTCCTCGGCCCCATCCACATCGCCCTTGACCATCGCCACGTGGTGCTTGTCATCGACCAGGGAGCGGTAGCCGACCGCGGTGAAGTCGCCGAACTCGGTCGGCAGCGCGGTGTCGACGACCCGCTCGACCAGCTTCTCGGTGCGGCGGCGGTAGGCGATCAGGTCAGCGACCGTGATCATCTTCAGGCCGTGGCGCTCGCAGTAGGGGACCAGGTCGGGGACGCGGGCCATCGTGCCGTCGTCGTTCATCACCTCACAGATCACACCGGCGGGCGTCAGGCCGGCGAGGCGGGCGAGGTCGACGCTGGCCTCGGTGTGCCCGGTGCGCTCGAGCACGCCGCCCTCCTTGGCGCGCAGGGGGAACATGTGGCCGGGGACGACGATGTCGCGTGGGCCGGAGCTGGGGTCAATCGCGACCTGAACGGTGTGGGCGCGGTCGTGCGCGGAGATGCCCGTGCTGACCCCGCCGGCCGCCTCGATCGTCACCGTGAAAGCCGTCTGCAGCGGCGCCTCGTTCTTCGCCGCCATCAGATTGAGGCCGAGCTTTTCGCAGCGCTCCGCGGTCAGCGCCAGGCAGATCAGCCCGCGGGCCTCCTTGGCCATGAAGTTGACCGCCTCGGGCGTGGCGAACTGCGCCGCCATCACCAGGTCCCCCTCGTTCTCACGATCCTCGTCGTCGCAGACGACGACCATGCGACCGCGGCGGATCTCCTCGATCCCTTCCTCGATCGTCGAGAACGGGCTCTCCCCCGCTTCGTCTGTCACTCCGTCTGTCTTCTGCGTCTCCGTCATCCGGCTCACGTCCGCTCCTTTCAGGCGAATGGTCTCACCAATCGCTCCACGTACTTCGCCACCACATCGCACTCGACGTTCAAGCGGTCGCCGGCGGCGACCCCACCGAGGTTGGTCCGCTCCAAGGTCTCGGGGATCAGCGACACCTCGATCCAATCGTCGCCGAGAGCCGAAACCGTGAGGCTGACGCCGTTCAGCCCGATCGAGCCCTTCGTCACCACATAGCGGATCAGATCCGCCCCGAGCGCAACCCGCAGCCGCTTGGCGAAACCGTCGTCCTCCATCGAGACGACCTCGCCGACGCCATCAGCGTGTCCCTGGACGATATGCCCGCCTAGCCGGTCCGATGCCTTCATCGCGAGCTCCAGGTTGACCCGAGCGCCGGCCTCGAGGCCTCCCAGCGCGGTCACGTCGAGGGTCTGGTTCATCGCCTCGCTCTCGAAGCCGTTTGGGTCGACTGCCGTCGCGGTCAGGCAGACGCCATTGACGGAGACTGAGTCGCCGGTCGCGATTTCAGGGCCCAGCCGGGTTGCGATCCGCAGGCGGGCGCCATCTTCGCCGGTCTCGACCGACTCGACGCTGGCGATGTCTTCGATCAGGCCTGTGAACATCACCACTCCTTGAAGCGGGCCGTGATCAATGTGTCGTCGCCGATGGCTTCGACGGTATGGGACAGCGGGGCTAGGCGCGCGGGACCCGTCGCGACTGCGGGGGGGCCTGCGGGCGGGGGCTTCGCCTCCGTTCTCGGCCCCCCCGCATCCGCGCCACCCGCGCGAGAATCCTCCTGAGCCGGCCCCAGGAGAACCGGGGCGACGAAGGTCCTTGCTTCGTCTAGCTGGCCGGCGGCTTGGAAGGCAGCCGCTAGGGTCGGGCCGCCCTCGAGGAAGAGGGTTGTGATGTTGCGGCGGCCCAGATTGGCGAGGGCGGCCTCGATGCTGTCGGCGACCAGCACCTCAGCGCCAGCGTCGCGCAGGGCCGAGGCGTCTGCTTCGGGCGAAACCACGACAAGCACCTGTGCGTCGTCGAGAGTTCGGAGCAGCTGTGAATCGAGCGGCAGGCGGGCCTGGCGATCGAAGACGACCCGAACCGGCTGGCGCAAGTCCGTTCCGGTGCGCTTTTCCCCCGTATACGGGGGAAAAGGCGCACCGGAAGGCTGGGGGCGAGCGGTTAGGAGGGGGTCGTCGGTTAGGGCTGTGCGGATGCCTATTGCTATTGCCTCGGATTCGGCTCGCCAGCGATGGACCAGCTCGCGGCTCTTCTCGCCCGAGATCCAGGGCGAATCTCCTGGCGCTGTCGAGGTGCGACCGTCGAGCGACATCGCCAGCTTCAGGGTCACCAGCGGCAGGCCGGTCCTGGCGTGCTTGCGGAACGGCTGGTTGAGCAGCCGCGCCGCAGTGGCCTCCTCGCCGGCCGCGAACTCAACCTCCACCCCGCCATCGCGCAGGATTCCAGGACCCCGACCGGCAGCCTTCTCGCTCGGATCGTCGGAGGCGACCACGACCCGGGCAATCCCTGCCTCCAGGATCGCCTCCGTGCAAGGCGGCTGCCTGCCCGTATGAGCGCAGGGCTCCAACGACACGTACATCGTCGCCCCAGCCGGATCGTTCCCTCTGCCCCGACAATCAGCAAGAGCCGCCCGCTCAGCGTGAAGCTCGCCCAGCTCAGCATGAAACCCCTCGCCAATCACCTCACCGCCCCGCACGACAACAGCTCCAACAAGAGGATTGGGGCTAACTCGACTCCGCCCTAGCTCCGCAAGCTCAAGCGCCCGCTGTAGGTGGACTCGATCCATTGCTGTGAGCTGCGCATTCATGCGACTGATTGACGAGTCAATCAATCCATCTTACTGGGTGGATTCGCGGTCATGTGACCCTTCCGACCCGGCTTGGACAAACTTCGATCTCAGCGGGGCACGTACATGATCAGGCCAATGCCCAGTAGACAGACGGTGGCCCGGCGACATCGAAGCGATCGGGCTCGAAGCTGTCGAAGGCGACACCCCAAAGGAGCGACCCGACCACGAATGCGCCGCCATAAGCGGCGAGGACGCGGCCAAACTCGTTGCTGGACTGCTGAGCAAGGATCAGGCCATACAGGACCAGGACGACCGCCCCGCCGACGATCGCAGCGAGCCACCTGCCCTCCTTCAGCCCAATCCACATCATGTACGCACCGCCGATCTCCGCCGCCACGGCAGCGGCGAAGAGGGCGAGAGAGCGAACGGCCACCGGGCTAGCAGCTAGAGGAAGATCCGGGCGGGCTTGAACCGTCGATCCATCGGTCTATCCGCTCCCACGTCCCACAGCCCGTCGCAACCGGGCGATCGAGCAACACGCTCGGAATCGCGCCAAGCTCGGGGCACCCCGGGTAGCCGGTAACGCTGGCGACGAGATGGGAGACCCCAAACCAGATGGGAACTATCGCGGCCGGCCAAAGTGAGGTCCGGCCGGGCAGCTGCCGCGAGCTCATCGCACCGGCGAGCGCGAGGAAACCCACTCCGGCGGCCGCGCGAGCCCGGCGGGCGCCGCGACCCATCGGCCGGCTCTCTGCCAGCGAACCATCCCCGCCGGCGCAGCAGCCGCCGCTGAGGAGGCCGCCGTCCCCGGCGGTGCGTGAGCCCGCAGGTCCGTCCAGTGGAACCGCGCAAGTTTCTCCATCGATGAATTCCGTGTGCGTGTTGGGCATTGCTGGTCTCTCCTTTGCCGGATCGCACCGGCAGGTCGTTAATGACAGCGGTGTGAATCCCGCCGCGGTTCTGACTTCCGGCGCTCAGCAGCAGCTCCGTGCAGCCCTGGCGCGCCACAGCGCGAACGCCGCGATCGCCAGCAAAGCGCCAACCACAGCCAGCTCTCCGAGCAGTCCAATCGAGATCACGCATGCGGCCCCGATCAGCAGTGGAGCGGCAACGCAGCAGCTGATCAGCAGCGCACTGCCCGCGAAGACGCCGAGCTTCGAGCCCCCCGAACCTTGGTTCAGCTTGAGATCTTTCATCTGGCCCCCTTGCATTGTTTTGCGGTGATCCATCTCAGCTGCCGCACGACGGCCCAGGCAACGAGAGCTGGCGCGACCACGCAGCAAAGGAACATGGCCGCAGCGGCGCCAATCCCAAGCCTGGTCACCGCCCTCGTCTGGACTCTGTGCGACATCGCTGTTACCTTTCACCTTCAACCTGACTTGAAGTCAAGGGATCATGAAAGAAGAGACGTCAACCCAACTGCTGAGCATTGGGCAGGTGGCCGCCCAGGCAGGAGTAAGGCCCTCGTCGATTCGCTACTACGAGTCGGTCGGCGTTCTTCCCGAACCTGATCGGATTAGCGGGCAGCGCCGCTACTCCGCGGAGATCTTCACCCGGCTCGGATTCATCGACGTCGCCCAGCAGGCGGGCTTCTCGCTCGAGGAGATTCGTGAGCTGCTCGACGGCTCGATGCAGGAGCGGGCCTCGGAGCGCCTACAGGCGCTCGCCCGGCGCAAGCTGCCGGACATCGAAGAGCTGATCTTCCGCGCGGAGGCGATGAAGGGCTGGCTGCAGGCGGCCGGCGACTGTCAGTGCCCGTCGCTCGACATATGCGCGCTGTTTGGCGACGAGGCGCATTCCTCCCTGCCGAGCAAGACAGAGACGCACCGGCGCATCGCCTCCGTCGGCACTGCCTGACACTCCCGAACCTTCACCGCCGAGGGGCGCAATGGTCCTCGACGTCCCTCATCGGCGCCTTCGTGCGAGGCGAAATCTCGGCGGCCCTTGACTTCAAGCCGGGTTGAAGGTGAATGGTGCGCGGCGATGTCATCGCCACCGACAAGGAGACACCAAATGCGCAAGTACCTGACCTGGACGCTCGTCCTTGCAGGCATGATCGTAGCCGCGACCGCAGGGATCGCGACCGCGTCAAAGCCAGTGGTAGTGCGAGCGGGGAACCTGATCCTCACCTTGAACGGCGACGTCTACCCAGTCGCGTTGCCGGAAGGAACACCGGAGCCGATAACCCTGATAGTGAGCGGCGGTATCGCCACAAACGATGGCTCGCAGCCGCCGGCGCTGAGAGAAGTGGTCATCGACACGGCCAAGGACGGCTATGTCAACGCCGAGGGCCTGCCGGCCTGCAGCGAAGGCAAGCTGATCGCCCAGGACACCCGGGCGGCCGAAAGGTCGTGCCCGACGTCGATCGTCGGCAGGGGCCACACGACCGTGCGAGTGGCGTTCCCGGAATCGATCCCCTTTTCCGCTTCGGGGAAGGTGGTCGCCTTCAACGGTGGGGTGAAGGGCAACGTGACCACGCTGTTCATCCACGCCTACGTCCCGGTGCCATCACCGACGGCGGTCATCACCACGGTGAAGATCAAGAGGGAGAACCACGGCCCCTACGGCTTGCGCTCGGTTGCGAGAATTCCGGTCATCGCGGGCGGCAGTGGCTCACTGACCAAGTTCGATCTCACTCTCCATCGCCTATTCAACTATCACGGCGAGCAGCAGAGCTACCTCGAAGGCGAATGCCACCACGACAAGCAATTGGCCAAGGTCCGCGACATATTCGCCAATGGCAATGAAATCTCGGGGCATCTCGTACGACCCTGCAAAGTGAGGAAGTAACCGCGGCGACGAGCGGGCCGGCTGGTAGAGGCCCGGCCGGCCCTGGACGATCGGCGCCGGCGGGGCCGGCGCGCCGAGCGCGCGGATACCCTGATCCGGGCATGAAGCTGATCGTCCAGATCCCCTGCCTCAACGAGGAGGCCACGCTCCCACAGACCATCGCCGACATCCCGCGTCAGATCCCGGGGATCGACAAGGTCGAGCTCCTGGTCATCGACGACGGCTCGACCGACCGCACGGTCGACGTCGCCCGCGAGCACGGCGTCGAGCACATCGTCCGCCTGACCAACAACAAGGGGCTCGCGGCCGCCTTTCAGGCGGGGCTCGACGCCTGCCTCAAGCTCGGCGCCCACGTCGTCGTCAACACCGATGCCGATAACCAGTACCGCGGCGCTGACATCCCCAAGCTGCTGGCGCCGATCCTGGCCGGCGAGGCCGACATGGTCGTCGGCGACCGCCAGACGTCGCAAATCGAGCACTTCTCGGGCTCAAAGAAATCGCTTCAGCGGCTGGGCAGCTGGGTGGTCAACCGGCTCTCCGGCACCGAGATCGCCGACACCACCTCTGGCTTCCGGGCCTACAACCGCGAGGCGGCGCTCGGCCTGCTCGTCGTCGACAACTTCACCTACACGCTGGAGAGCCTGATCCAGGCGGGCAAGATGCTCGTCGCGGTCGAGGGTGCCGAGATCGGCACCAACCCGCAGACGCGCGAGTCGCGGCTCTTCGACTCGACCGGCGGCTACGTGCGCCGCAACGCGCTCTCGATCTTGCGCATCTACGCCCGCTACGAGCCGCTGCGCGTCTTCGCCAGCGCCGGGCTCGTGGTCGGGATCCTCGCCCTGCTCGCCTGGCTGCCCTTCCTGCTCGACTGGATTCTCAACGGCGACAGCACCGGCCACATCCAGTCGCTGATCCTCGGCGCGGTGCTCTTCATCGCCGCGATCCAGTTGCTCGCGCTGGGCGTGATCGGCGACCTGCTGGCGGGACAGCGGGTGATGACGCAGCGGGTCTTCGAGCGGGTGCGCCGGGTCGAGCTGGCGCTCGACGTGCCGCCGTCCCACTACGAGCCCGGCGCCGGGCGCTGATGGCGCTGCTTCGCAAAGGCCCCGGGGTCCCCGCGGACGCCGCCTCGAACGGCAGCTCAGCGACTGCCGACTACGGCAAAACCGCGAGCTTCCTGGCGGTTGGGGTCGGTCTCACCGGGGTGATCACCTACGTCTACTTCTTCATCGCCTCGCACGTCCTCTCCAAGCCCGACTACGGGCAGATCACGGTGCTCTGGTCGGCCGTCTTCATCACGATCTCGACCCTCTACCGGCCGGTCGAACAGCTGCTCTCCCGCCATATTTCCGAACACCTCGTCAAGGGCGAGCCGATCGGCGGCACGACGCGGAACGCCTCGCTGATCCAGCTTGGCCTGGCGGCGCTCTTTGCGGTCCTGGCGCTGGCCTTTCGCGGGCCGCTGCAGAACGATCTGCTCGAGGGCAACGAAACGCTCTACTGGGTCTTCTTCTCGGCGGTTCTGTTCTACGCAGCGAGCTACTTCGCCCGCGGCTTCCTCGCCGGCCAGAAGCGCTTCGGCCTCTTCACCGCGCTGATCCTTTCCGAGTCGTGCTTCCGCACCCTCTTCGCGGTGCTCGTCGCGGTCAGCCTGCTCGAAGGCCAGTCGGCGGTCGCGGTCGGGATCGTTGCCGCACCGTCGCTCAGCTTGATGGTCGTACCGCTCGCCTTCGCCCGGCGGGCGCGCACCGCCCCACCTCCCCCAGCCGAAAGCGCGGACGCCGAGCCCGCAGTCTCGATGGCCCACGGCACCGGCTTCGCCGCGGCGGTGCTGGTGATCATGTTCAGCGAACAGGCCTTCCTCAACGCCGGACCGCTGATCGTCCGTGGCCTGCAGGGCGCTGCCGCCGCCGGCTTCATCTTCAACGTGCTGATGCTGGCGCGAGCGCCGCTGCAGGTCTTCCAGGCGGTCTCGACGAGCATCCTGCCCCACCTGACGGGCCTGCACACCAGCGATGATCCGAATAGCGAGCGCGAGTTCCACCGCTCGGTGCGGATGGTCCTGCTCGGCGTCGCCGCCTTCGCCGCCTTCGCCGGCCTCGTCGTCCTGGTCGCCGGACCGCAGCTGATGCAGATCGCCTTCAGCAAGAAGTACAGCTACGACCGCGGCGAACTGCTGCTGGTCACGGCCGCGATGGGCCTCTACCTCTGCTCGGTCACGGTCAACCAGGCCTGCGTCGCCCAGGGACAGGTGCGGCGCGCCGCGGCGCGCTGGATCGCCTGCGCCGCCATCTTCATCGGCTGGAACTTCGTTCCCCTGGTCAGCAACGAGTTCCACCGGGTCGAGGTCGGCTTCCTGCTCGCCGCCGGCGTCCTCTTCGGCCTGCTCTACCTGATCTACCGCCGCCCACACGAGCGGGCCGAGGACGTGCCGGCGCCGGGCTCCGCCGAGGAGCTCGAGATGCGCCTCGCCGCGGTCGACGAGAACACCTAGGCCGCGCCGGTGGGTGGACACGACGCCGAGCTGATCCTGGTTGCCGGCGCACTGCTCGCTGCCGGCATCGTCGGCGGCCTGCTCGCCGACCGGATGCGAATCCCCGGCCTTCTGCTCTTCCTCGGGCTGGGGATGCTGGCCGGCTCGGAGGGAATCGGCGGAATCGACTTCAACAACGCCGAGCTGGCCCGAACGCTGGGCACAGTGGCACTTGTGCTGATCGTCTTCGAGGGCGGCCTCAACGCCGGCTGGGGCGAGATCCGCCCGGTGCTCTGGACGGCGGCCTCGCTGGCGACGGTTGGGACGATCCTCACCGCCCTCATCGCCGGCTTCGCGGCGAAGCTGATCTTTGGGCTCAGCACCCTGGAGGGCATGCTGGTCGGCGCCGCCGTCGCCGCCACCGACTCAGCCGCGATCTTCGCCGTGCTGCGCCGCTCTCAGCTCGAGAAGCAGCTCGCTCGCTCGCTCGAGGGCGAGTCGGGAATGAACGACCCGGTGGCCCTGCTGCTGGTCGTCGGCTTCGTCGAATGGATCCAGCAGCCCGGCTACGGCGCCGCCGACATGGTCGGCCTGCTGGCCTTGAAGCTGGCGCTGGGAGCGGCGATCGGGCTTGGCCTGGGCCGGCTCGCGGTCCTTGCCCTGAGCAAGGTGCGGCTGCCAACCGACGGCATCTACCCAGTGGCCACGATCGCGATCGCCGGCATCGCCTACGGCGCGGCCGAGGTCGTCCACGGCTCCGGCCTGCTCTCGGTCTACCTGACCGCCTTGGCGCTCGGCTCAACCAGCGTGCCGGCGCGGCGCACGATCACCGCTTTCCACGAGGGCGTCGGCGAGGTCGCCCAAATCGGCCTTTTTATCCTGCTCGGACTGCTCGTCTTCCCCAGCACGCTCGGCGACGTCGCGCTCGAAGGTCTCGCCCTCTCGGCCGTGCTGATCGGCGTCGCGCGTCCCCTCGCCGCCTTCGTCGCGACCGCCTTCTCCTCCTTCAGCCTGCGTGAGCGGGCGATGCTCGGCTGGGCCGGCCTGCGCGGGGCGACCCCGATCTGGCTGGCCACCTTCCCGGTCGTCGCCGGCGTCGCTGGTGGCCACGAACTGTTCGCGATCGTCTTCTTCGTCGTCGTCAGCTCGACCCTAGTCCAGGGAGCGACCTTCGAGCCACTGGCGAGACGACTCGGCCTGACCACCGACGAGCCGGCGCTTCCGCGGCGGCTGCTGGAGTCGGGACGGATCCGCCGCATGGGCGGCGACGTCGTCTCCTACCGCCTGAAGCCGGGCGCGGCCGCCGCCGGGCACCTGGTGCGTGAACTTGGACTGCCGCGCGAGGCGCTGGTCAACGTGATCGTCCGCGACGGCCACGCGATCCCGCCCCGTGGCTCGACCGAGGTGCGCGAGGGGGACGAGCTGCACATCCTCGTTCGCGGCGAGCTGCGTGCCCAGGTCGAGGAGCTGACCCGGCGCTGGCACGAGGGACCGGTTGGGGCGCCTCCGCCGCCACGCCTGCCGCGGCGCGGTTCCCCGCAGATCTTCTCGGTCGGGCCAGGCGGTGAGATCGACGACCCCTCCGCGCCGGCCGAGGTCAACGGCATCGCGGTCGCCTCGGTGCTGCGCAGCCGGCGGGACAGGTCGAGCGCCCTGGTCGCCCTCGTCGATGGCCGCTACGCGCTCACCTCAGAGGCCGCGGTAGCGGTTGGCGATCGCCGCGCGGTGGCTCGCTGGTGCGAGCGGCGGGCACAGAGGGTTGGCGCCGACGACCCGGCGGAGCAAGCGTGGTGGCAGGAGGTGATCGGTGCCCTGATCGCCCGCTAAGCCGCGCCAGCCGCAGCGGCGATCTCGGTGTAGGCGGCGGCCGGATCGGCCGCGCCGAATATCGCCGAACCGGCGACGAAAAGTGCGGCGCCAGCCGCCGCGACCGAGCCGACGGTCGAGGCGTCGATGCCGCCGTCGACCTCGACCTTCGCCTTGCCGACCAGCGGCACGAGCCGGGAGACCTTCTCGGGCGATCCCTCGATGAACGACTGGCCGCCCCAGCCGGGGTTGACGGTCATGCAGAGGGCGATGTCGGCGAGATCGTGCAGCTCGGCGAGCGCCGCGGCCGGAGTTCCCGGATTCAGCGCGATGCCGGCCAGGCAGCCAAGCTCGCGGATCGCGGCCAGGGTGCGGTTGGCGTGCGGGGTCGCCTCCTCGTGGAAGGTGATCGAGTCGGCGCCCGCCTCGGCAAAGGCCTCGATGTGGCGCTCGGGCTGCTCGATCATCAGGTGGACGTCGAGCACCCCGCCGGTGGCATGCACCTGGTCGGCGATTGAGCCGGCGACCAGCGGTCCAAGCGTGATCGGCGGCACGAAATGCCCATCCATCACGTCGACGTGGATCACCCGCGCGCCGGCTGCCATCACCTCTTCGACCTGCGAGCCGAGCTTCGAGAAGTCGGCCGAGAGGATCGAGGGCGCGACCCGCGGCGAGACCAGCAACTCGTTCATTCGCTCATTCAAGGCAGTCCCTCCCAGGTCCGGGGTCACACGGGCCTCAGCATCGAATCCCCGCAGGTCTGGCAGGTCATGTCCTCGGTCGTGCTCATTCGGGCAATGGTTTGGTGTTCGCCGCAGTTGGGGCACTGCGAGACGAGCTCGAAGCGGCGCAGACAGTACACGCAGCGGAAGCGGCCGGGCAGCTGCGTAGGGCGCAGCCAGGGCTCTCCGCAGCCCGGGCAGGCCGCCCGGCGCAGAACGCTCTCCCCGTCGACCGTCTCACTCATCTTCAGCATCATTGCGCCTCAGCCGGCCGATGAAGAAGCCGGTCGTGCGATCGCGGTCCGGGCGGATCTGCCAGTGCTCCGCGCCGCTGAGCTGATCTTCGTTCTCGCGGCGGGAGATCGTGCAGGTCGAGTAGACCAGCGTGCCGCCGGGACGCAGGGCCTGCTGGGCCCGCTCGAGCATCTGCGACTGCACCTCGACAAGCCGATCTATCGTCGCTGGAGACTTGCGCCAACGGGCGTCGGGCCGGGAGGCGAGCGCGCCGAGGTCCGAACAGGGCGCGTCAAGCAGAACCCGATCGAAGCCGGTCATCCCCGCCTGAGTGGCGTCGGTCTCGATCACGGTGACGCTGCGCAGGCCAAGGCGGCGGGCCTGGCTCGCCACTTCGGCGGCGCGTTCGGAGTCATTCTCCACGGAGATCACCTCCCCGCGGTCGCCCATGCGAGCGGCGATCTGGCCGGTCTTGATCCCTGGCCCCGCGCAGAGGTCGAGGACGTGCTCGCCCGGTTGCGGGTCGAGGACCTCGACCACCGCCGCCGACCCACGGCTCTGCGGCGTCAGCTCACCCGAGGCAACCATCGCAGGGACAGCGCCACCAGTCTGCCCCTCCACCACGATCATCTCCGCCGCCGGGGTCCCTTCGCTTCCGGTGCGCTTTTCCCCCGTATACGGGGGAAAAGGCGCACCGGAAGCGGTTACCCCGGCGTTGCGGAGGCGGGCGAGCACGGACTCGATGTCGGTGCGGAGGGTGTTGACGCGGAAGGCGTGCTCGGCCGGCTCGTTGCAGGCGGCGAGCAGGGATCGGGCGTCCTGCGGGCCCAACTCGCGCCACCACATCTGCGCCAGCCAGAGCGGCGCCGAGTGCGCCACGGCCGCCGCCTCAGGGGTCGAATCGTCGTCGAGCAGGGACGCCGTCAGGCCCGCCCGCTCGCGGACCGCGCGGCGCAGCACCGCATTGACGAGGCCCGCAGCATGGGCGGCGCCGGCCCGCTTGACCAGCTCGACCGCCTGGTCGACGGCAGCATGGTCAGGCGTACCGTCGGCGAAGAGCAGCTCGTACATCCCCAGTCGCAGGGCCGCGACCAGCGGCGGGTCGAGCTCGCGGAGGGGGCGGTCGACGAGGCGGCCGAGGCCCGCGTCAGTGGTGCCGCGACGCTGCACGGCGCCGAAGGCGAGGCGCTGCGCCTGGGCGCGCTCGCGCCCGTCGAGCCCGCGCTCGTCGGCGGCTTCGCGAAAGAAGCGCTCGGTGTGCGCGTCGCGCTCGAAGCTGGCCCGGATCGTCTCGTAGGCGAGCCAGCGGGCGGGAGAAATCACAGTTTCGGCAGCGGGTGGCCGCGCTGGTAGGCGTCGGCCGCCATCGGCTTGCCGCCGGGCGGCTGCACGACCTCGAGCCGCAGGGCCCCCTGCCCGCAGCCGAGCAGCAACGCTCCCCACTCGGCTCGCACTTCGCCGGTCTTGACGCCGACGTCGACCGCACGCGCCCGTCGCACCCCCAGTCTCCCGCCATCGCTGGTCTCCAGATAGGCGCCAATGTGAGGTGTCAGAGCGCGCACCATCCGGGCCAGCTCGGCGGCCGGACGCGACGGATCGAGGCGGCGCTCCTCGGCGCTGATCTTCTCCGCGTAGGTGGCGGCGTCGTCGTCCTGCTCCTCGAGCTGGAGTCGCGACTCCGCCAGCAGGTCGAAGGCCCGCACCAGCAACTCTCCCCCCAGCGCCGCGAGCTTGGAGGAGAGGGCTTCGAAGTCTTCCTCGGGGCCGAGTGCGATCTCCTCGCACAGGGCGACGGGGCCCGAGTCCAGGCCGGCAGTCAGGCGCATTACGCAGACCCCGGTGCGCTCCTCTCCGGCCATGATCGTCCGCTCGATCGGCGCCGCGCCGCGCCAGCGCGGCAACAGCGAGGGATGGACGTTGAGGATCGGCCATTGGGAAAGCAGCGGCTCGCGAATCAGCTGACCGAAGGCGCAGACGGCGAGTGCCTCGGGCTGGGCGACGCGAATTCGCTCCAGCGCCGGCTCCTCGTTGACGTTGCCGGTCTGCAAGAGCTCGATCTCCAGCTCGCTCGCGACCTCGGCGGCAGGCGTGGGCAGCGTCCGACGACCGCGCCCCTTGGGCCGGTCAGGTGGCGTGACGACCAACAGCGGCCGGTGCGCGGACTCGGCCAGCCTGCGCAGGACCGCCGCGGCGAACTCCGACGTACCGAGGTAGACGATCCTCACGGGTTGGTGCGAGGCTCGCGGTGCTCGCCGGCCTGATCGCCGACGTCCTGCTCGTCCAGGGGCGGGCCGTAGCTCCCTCCTTCGCGCAGAGCGCGCAGGGCCCCCTTGCGCTGCGCCCGCGGCGCCCGATCGAGGATCAGCACACCGTCGAGGTGGTCGAGCTCGTGCTGCAGCACCCGCGCCTCCAGGCCGGAGGCCTCGATCCGCACCGGCTCACCCTCCGCGTCGAGGCCGCTGAAGCGTGCGTGCAGTGGCCGCTCGACGTCCATCGAGACCCATGGCAGGCTGAGGCAGCCCTCCTCGGCGACCACCGCCTCGTCGGAGAGCCACTCGATCTCGGGGTTGACCAGCGCGGTCGGCTCGCTGTCGGGGCCGGCCTGAAAGACGAGCAGGCGGCGCAGGATGCCGACCTGGGTAGCCGCCAACCCCACTCCCATCGCGCCGCGCATGATCGCGACCATCCGCTCGACTTCGGCCCGCAGGTCGGGACCGAAGTCACGCACCGGCGACGCCTTGCTCTTGAGAACCGGGTCGCCGAACTTGACGACCTGCGCCAGCGCCGCTTCGCGCCGCTCCAGCAGCTCGCCATCGAGCTCGTTCTCGCCGCGCTCGTCGGCTTCGATCTCCGCGTTCTCGCTCATGGATCAATTCTATGGACCGCCCCCCGCGCAGCCTGAGCTCGTCTTGGTCTCGCGATCCGAGGCAGACACGAGCTCACCGCCGGAGCTGCTACTGCGGGTCGACGTCGACGCTGATCGCGACCTCACGAAAGGCGCGGGCGGCGGCGAGGCGCTCGACCGCGTCGCGGACCGCGGCGACGGTTCCCTCGCGGTCGCTGGCCTTGAGCAGGAGCCGGCGGCGGTGGCGGTTGCGGACGCGGAACATCGGCGCTGGGCCGAGCAGGTCGGTCTCCTTTGGCAGCGCCGGCAGGAGGGTCGCGGCGAGCTCGGCAGCGGCCCTTTCGAGGCGCGGCTCCGACTCCGCTTTGAGCGTGATCCTGGTCAAGTACGAGAAGGGCGGATAGCGCAGCGCCCGCCGCCGCTCGATCTCCGCGCCGAGGAAGGTCGCGGCGTCGTGATTGGCGGCCTGGATGATGCTGGGCGCGCTCGGCGCCAGCGTTTGGACGATCACCTCGCCGCCCGCCGCGCCGCGGCCACTGCGCCCGGCCAACTGGGCGACCATGGCGAAGGTCCGCTCCGCCGCGCGGAAATCGGGGAAGCGAAGGGTCGCGTCGGCATCGAGGATCGCGCTCAGGGTGACCTCGGGGAAGTCGTGTCCCTTGGCGACCATCTGCGTGCCGACCAGCACCCCGCTCTCGGCCTCGCCGAAGGCGGCGAGGATGCGGGCGTGGGCGCCGCGGGCGCCGGCGGTGTCGGCGTCGAGGCGGAAGACCGGCATCGGCGCCAACCGCTCGGCCAGCAGCGCCTCGACCTGCTCGGTGCCGACGCCGGCGCGCGAGAGCGTGGTCGAGCCACAATCGCCGCAGGAGCCCGGCAGCGGTTCGGAGTGGGCGCAGTGGTGGCAGACGACCCGGCTGCTGTGGCGGTGGACGATCAGCGAGACGTCGCAGTTGGGACAGCTCCAGTGCCGGCCGCAGGAGCGGCAGGTGAGCCAGGGGGCGAAGCCGCGCCGGTTGATCATCACGATCGCCTTTGCGTCGGCGGCCCGCACGCCCTCCAGCGCCGCCCAGGCGTCGGGATGCAGGGGACCCGCGCGGGGGTCGGCCCCCCGCATGTCGAGCACCTTCACCGGCGGCATCGGCCGGCCGTCGACGCGGCGGGGCAGCTCCAGCCGCGGCAGCTCCAGCCACGACTCCGGCCGCGGCGTGGCCGTGCCGGCGACGAGCACCGCGCCGCTCTGCGCGGCACGGCGGCGGGCCACCGCGCGAGCGTCGTAGCAGGGGTCACCCTCCTGCTTGTAGGAGGCATCGTGCTCCTCGTCGATGACGACCAGGCCAAGCTCGCGAAGGGGAGCGAAGACGGCGGAGCGGGGACCGACGCAGACGCTCGCCTCGCCGCTGCGCAGCCGCCGCCATTCGTCGTAGCGCTCGCCGTCGGGCAGCGCCGAGTGCAGGACGGCGAAGCGGTCGCCGAGCCTGGCCCGGAAGCGGGCCACCGCCTGCGGCGCGAGACCGATCTCCGGAACTAGGACGATCGCGCCTTTGCCGCGCGCCAGCGCCGCCTCGACCGCGGCCAGGTAGACCTCAGTCTTGCCCGAGCCGGTGACGCCGTGCAGAAGCTGCTCGCGAGGCGCGTCGGCTTCGCCGTCGAGCGCGGCAACGATGCCCTGCACCGCCGTGGCCTGCTCAGGAAGCAGCTCGGGACGACCGCCGCGAGCACCGACCTCAGGATGGCTGGAGCGGCGACGCAGCGGCGAGCTTCGGGTTGCGATCAGGTCGCGCTCCTCCAGCCGCCGCAGCACCGCGCGGTCACAGCCGACCGCGGCGGCCAGCTCGGGCGCCGACATCTCCCCCGCTCGGAGCGCCTCGAGTACCGCTCGCTGCCTGACCCCGAGTCGCTCGGCGCCGCTCAACGCCGCCTCGCCAGCAGCGGCGATCTCGACGCGGAGCTCGACTCGCGAGCGCACCCGCTGCCCGCCGGCGCCGGTTCCTGGCGGCAGCACGAGCTGGAGCCCGCGTGAGGGAGTCGAGCAGTACTCATGGGCGATCCAGAGGCCGAGCCGAACCAGCTCGGGGGGCGTGCCCGCCTCGAGCGCTTCGATCGGCTCGGCGAGCTTCTCGGGCGGCAGCTCTGAGCGCTCGGCAAGCTCGACCACAACACCGAGCAGGCGCTGGCGGCCGAAGGGGACGCGGACAACGCTGCCCACCTCGATGCCCTCCATCGCGGCCGGGAGCCGGTAGTCGAACGGTCCGCGCAGGGCGCGGGCCGTGGTCAGCGGCTCAACCTTTGCGATGGACACCGCCTCACGGTATGGAGGGACGCGGACGGCGCGGGTATGCTGCGCCGCGATGGCGCTCAACCTCAGTCCGGGAGAGGAAGTGATCTTCCAGGGCCACCCCTCGTGGCGGGCGATCCTCGGCTTCTACCTGAAGGGAATCCTGGTCGCGGCGATCGCCGGTGTCCTCGCCAAGCTCTTCGGCGCCGGCAGCGGCACCGTCTTCCTGATCGTCCTCGTGATCGTCGCCGTGACCGTCCTGGCCGGCTTCGTCAAGCGGGTGGCGACCACCTACACGATCACCGACCGTCGCCTCAACATCAAACGCGGCATCTTCTCCCGCGAGATCCAGGAGACCCGGCTCGAGCGCGTCCAGAACGTCAACTACCGCCAGAGCGTCTACCAGCGCCTGATGCAAATAGGCGACGTCGACTTCGACACCGCGGCGGGCGACGACTACAACTTCATCTTCGCCGGAGTGGCCGACCCGGGCGACGTCGTGCACCGGGTCGATCAGGCAACCGGCGCCAGTGCCGCTGGAGGGCACGGGCTGGGAGAAGCTCAGCCTCCTCGGTAGTACCCCCCCGACGTAAGGGACGGCGGGCGCGCCTCTCCGGGAATTGATGTCGCACGCCCGCTGCGCGCGCTTAGCGACGAACGAGGAGCGCGGCTTCGCCGGTTGAACCCGAGTGCCCATTCCGTCACCGTGGTCGAGTTGGTCGCTCTATGGGCGACTAAGTCGACCATCGCTCTCATCGCTGGACCTCGGCGCGGACGCGGCGGCCGTCGGCGACATTCCTGGAGAGGCGCAGCCGCCATCGCTTCGAAGCTTCCCTCGTCAAGAAAGCTTTCGAAAGCTCTCCGGGACAGAAGCTTGCTTGAAGCTTCTCTTTGCCCGGAGACAAGCTCAGGTCCTGTCAGAAGCTGTTGAAGAGAGGCCCGGTCGGCCTCCAGACGAATGTCGCGAAGCGGCCGCTGCACTCGTGGTTCGAGGCGCGGCGAAGCCGCGCTGATCAATTTGTCGCTAAGCGCCGCAGGCGCGTGCGACATCAATTCGTCTGGAGGCCGACCCGGCCTCTCACCCGCTAACCCTTAAGCAGGAGCCGCTTCGAGCCCGGCAGCGCTCTTCAGCTTGTCGGCGCGATCCGTGCGCTCCCAGGTGAAGGAGTCGTCGTCGCGGCCGAAGTGGCCGTAGGCGGCCGTCTTGCGGAAGATCGGGCGGTGCAGGTCGAGGTAGCCGCGGAAGGCGCCCGGGCGGAGGTCGAACTCCGCTTCGACCAGGCGGGAGATCTCGGCGTCGGGCAGCTTGCCCGTGCCGAAGGTCTCGACCATCAGCGAGATCGGACGGGCTACGCCGATCGCGTAGGCGACCTGGACCTCACAGCGCTGGGCGAGGCCGGCGGCGACGACGTTCTTGGCGACGTGGCGGGTCGCGTAGGCGGCGGAGCGGTCGACCTTGGACGGATCCTTGCCGGAGAAGGCGCCGCCGCCGTGGCGGGCCATGCCGCCGTAGGTGTCGACGATGATCTTGCGGCCGGTGAGGCCGGCGTCGCCGACCGGACCGCCGATCACGAACTTGCCGGTCGGGTTGACGAGGAAGTGCTGGCGCAGCTCGGCCGCGTCGAAGAGCCCGACGGCCTCGCTGGTGAGCACTGGCAGCACCACGTTCTCCCAAAGGTCGGGCTTGATCTTCGACTCCGACTCGACGCCCTCGGCGTGCTGGGTGGAGATCAGCAGCTTCTCGACCTTGACCGGGCGGCCGTCGGCGTAGCGGACGGTGACCTGGGTCTTGCCGTCGGGGCCGAGGTAGTCGAGGCTGCGGTCCTTGCGCACCGCGGCAAGCCGCTCGGCAAGCCGGTGGGCGAGGTGGATCGGCATCGGCATCAGCGCCTCGGTCTCATCGGAGGCGTAGCCGAACATCATTCCCTGGTCGCCGGCGCCGGCGACCAGCAGCTCGTCCTCGACCGACTCGGTGCGCGTCTCATAGGCCTTGTCGACCCCCTGGGCGATGTCGGGCGACTGCTTGTCGAGCGAGACCAGGACCGAGATGTGGTCGCAGTGGTAGCCGTAGTCGCCGTGGTCGTAGCCGATCTCGCGGATCGTCTCGCGGACCAGCTCGGGCACGTCGAGGTGGACGCTGGTCGAGATCTCGCCCGAGACCACTGCCATGCCGGTGTTGACGAGCGTCTCGCAGGCGACGCGGCCCTCCGGATCACCGGCCATCACCGCGTCGAGCACGGTGTCGGAGATCGCGTCGGCCACCTTGTCGGGATGGCCCTCGGTGACGGACTCGGACGTGAAGAGGTACTCGCCCTCGGCGAGCGGCTGGATATCGGTCATGGTCGAAGCCTAGCGTCGGCCCCCAGGGCGTGCGTGGCCAAGCAGATCAAGGACGAGGGAGGGAGTGTGCTCT
>DASWQV010000056.1:0-5342 GCA_036403515.1 Solirubrobacterales bacterium | reverse complement strand
CCGACGGGCCGGACAGTCGACCCCCGGTCGACATATCGGCCCGTCGGCCGCAACCTGTGGAGGCGGATGACTGATGGCTACGGCGGAGAAGACGAAGCTGCGGAACTTCATTGGCGGCAAGGCCGTCGATCCTGCTGAAGGTGGGATGGAGGAGGTGCTCAACCCGGCCACCGGCTCGGCGATCGCCTCGGCGCCACTCTCGACCAAGGTCGACGTCGATGCCGCCGTGGCGGCCGCCAAGGAGGCCTTTCCGGGCTGGGCGGCGACCCCGCCCGGGGAACGGGCGCGGGCGCTGCTCAAGATCGCCGACATGATCGAGCAGCGCGGCGAGGAGATCGCCGACCTCGAGGCGGCCGACGCGGGCAAGCCGCGCGGGGCTGTGGTGGAGGACGAGATCCCGGTTATGGCCGATAACCTGCGCTTCTTCGCCGGCGCGGCGCGCACCCTGGAGGGCCGCGCCGCCGGTGAGTACATGGAGGGACATACCTCCTTCGTGCGCCGTGAGCCACTCGGGGTCGTCGCCCAGATCACCCCCTGGAACTACCCGCTGATGATGACGATCTGGAAGATCGGCCCGGCGCTGGCCGCCGGCAACACCGTCGTCCTCAAGCCCGCCGAGACGACCCCGCTCAGCACCCTGCTCTTCGCCGAGTGGTGCGCGGAGTTCCTGCCAGCGGGCGTCTTCAACGCGATCGGCGGTCACGGCGAGCCGACCGGGGCCGAGCTGGTGACCCATCCAGACGTGGCGATGGCCTGCCTGACCGGCTCACCGCCGACCGGCAAGTGGATCGCCAAGGCGGCGGCCGACACCTTGAAGCGCGTCCACCTCGAGCTCGGCGGCAAGGCGCCGGTGGTGATCTTCGACGACGCCGACATGGAGGCAGCGATGGAGACGATCGCCGGCACCGGCTACTACAACGCCGGCCAGGATTGCACGGCGGCCACCCGCGTGCTCGCCGCGAAAGGGGTCTACGACGATGTCGTCAACGGCCTCGCGGGCGAAGCGAGGGGCCTGGTTCTCGGCGACACGATGTCCGCCGACACGACGCTCGGCCCGCTGAATTCGCAGCGCCAGCGGGCGCGGGTCGAGGGGTTCCTCGAGCGCAAGCCCGGCAACGCAGAGATCGTCACCGGTGGGGTCCAGCCCGACCTGCCCGGCTTCTTTCTGGAGCCGGCCGTGGTCGCCGGTCTCGAGCAGGGCGACGAGATGATCCAGGACGAGATCTTCGGCCCGGTGATCACGGTGCAGCCGTTCACAGACGAGGCGAAGGCGATCGAGTGGGCCAACGGCACCCGCTACGGCCTCGCCTCTTCGGTCTGGACGCGCGACGTCGGCCGGGCGATGCGGGTCGCCAACGCGCTCGAGTTTGGCTGCGTCTGGATCAACGACCACATTCCGCTCGTCTCCGAGATGCCGCACGGCGGCTTCAAGCAGTCGGGCTACGGCAAGGACCTGTCGGTCTACGCGCTTGAGGACTACACCGAGATCAAGCATGTAATGATCAATCTGGAATGAGGATCGCCATTGCAGGGATGGCGCTCGCGGCGGTTGCGTTCATCGCTGCCGCGCCGGCGGCCAATGAGACCGTGGACGAACCGCCACGCTGCCATGGGCGGCTCGCCAAGATCCTTGGCACCGAAGGCGACGACGTGCTGCGCGGGACGCCGGGGCGCGACGTGATCTGGGGCGGAGGTGGCGACGACGTGATCCTCGGCAGCCTCGGCAACGACCTGCTCTGCGGCGGGCCGGGGGCGGACCTGATCCACGGCGGTCGCGGCAACGACCTCGCCGACGGTGGCGCCGGCGACGATGATCAGGTGATCGGAGACCTCGGCGACGACAAGCTGCTCGGCGGCAGCGGCAGCGCCGATGAAGTGGCCGGCAGCCTCGGCATCGACACCCTCAGCGGCGGACCCGGCGACTTCGACCTGGTCCACGGCGACTACGGCTACGACCGCATGGACGGTGGGCCTGGGCAGGACGACATCGCCTCCTTCGCCACCGACGTCGGGGCCGGGCAAGATGGTGGCGTAAAGGCCTCGCTCGCCAAGCACCGCGCCAAGGGCGACGGGCACGACCGCCTCTTTCGCTTCGAGAGCCTCGAAGGCTCGGCCTTCGAAGACATTCTCGTCGGCAACGGGCAGGGAAACGTCATCGACGGCGGCGCCGGCAACGACGTGATCCGCGGCGGCGGCGGGCCGGACCGGCTGATTGGCGGCCAGGGCACGGATAGCTGCCAGGGCGCCAAGGGCAACACCTCCTCGTGCGGAAAAGAAGCGAAGCTGAAAGCCTCGGCGTACGTCGAACTCGACCCGGTAAGCGGCGGCGGCGGGGGCTTGGAGTTGATCGGGGGCGGCGGTCCTGACCGTTTCGTCGTTGCCTTCAGCGAAGACGTCTCCGCTTTCGGGGTGACCGCAGCAAAGGGAATCGCGGTTGGCCAGGGTTGCTCGCGGATAAGCGCCAAACAGGCAAGTTGCTTCACCGAAGGGCCGGCGCGCTGGGTGATGGCCGATCTTGGCCCCGGCAACGACAGCCTCGTCGTCGAAGGTTCCCTGTCGGCAGCGCAGAACGTCCGCATCGCCGGCGGCCTTGGCGACGACAAGATCAGAGGTGGCGCCGAGGACGACCTGATAGAGGCCGGCTACGGCGCCGATCGCCTCTATGGCGGCGCTGGAGCCGACGGGCTGATCGGCAGCAGGCCGGGGCCGACGTTCCTCTACGGAGGCCCCGAGGGCGACCTGCTGGCGGCCGGCGGGGGCTGCGCCGGCGGCGCCCTCGTCGGGGGGCCCGGGCGCGATGACGCCTCGTTCGCGGAGACGCCGGCGCACCCGGGGATCCTCCACGTCTCCTTCCCCGCCCACGCGGCCTGGATCGACGCGGTGCGTGGCTGTCACCGGGTCCATCTTTCGCCCACCGACGAGGACATGGAGGGATCTTTTGACTGGGACATCCTGGTTGGCGACGGCGGCGCCAACGCGATGCTGGGCCAGCCCGGTCGCGACCGCTTCTACGGCGGCGGCGGCGAAGACGTGGTCGACGCCCGTGACGGGGAGCGCGACTTCTCCATCCAGTGTGGCCGCGGCCGCGTGCCGAAGAAGAAGACAGAGCCGATTCGCGGCACTCCGAGCGGCCGCGCCCTGACCGACGCCTTCGATCCCGGCCCAGTCCTCTGCGCGATCGCCAAACACGGCAAGCCCGTCGACGGGCTCGGCAACGCCGCCGCCGGCTAGCGTCGGCCCCGCGACTCGCTGCTCAACGCCCCCGGCCGTCGCCGTTCGCGACGGTGCAGGCCTCCTCGGCGCCGATGAACGGCGCGAGGGTGACGTAGGTGGCCAGCGGCGCGATCTCCTGCATGCTCTCGGCCCCGTCGCGCTTGACCTGGTCGTAGATCATCGAGTAGATCGCGCCGCCGATCGCCTCGGCGGCGATCGGGCTCACGTCCGGTTTGAGCTCGAAGCCCGGGACCAGCAGCGCCTCCATCGTCGTCATCACCTGGTCGCGCTGTTCCAGCGCGCGCCGGCCGGCGGCGTAGACGTCGATCGCGCCGAGGGTGGTGTACTCGGGCTCGGCGGCGCAGAAGGCAAACATCGCCCCGAAGGCGCCGCGAACGGCATGGGGCCAGTCGGGGGCGCGGCGGAAGGCCGGCAGTGTCGTCGCCAGCATCTGCGCCGAGCCGCTGTCGACAGCGGCCAGCATCGCCTCCTCCTTGTCGGTGAAGTTGGCGTAGAAGGTGGAGAGCGAGATCGAGGCCCGGGCGGCGATGTCGCCGATCGTCATCGCCGGGTATCCCTTCTCGGCGACCACCGAGGCAAGCGCGCGCAGGATGCGTTCGACCGGGTCGTAGCCATTGGACGATCCGCCCTGCGGCGCGGCGCGGCCATTCGGGCGGCGCAGCGGCTCGGGCGGCGGCGCGTACGCCGCCAGCCAGTCCCACATCGGCGAAACCAGTTCGAGCAGGTCCTCCTCTTCGTGCCGGTAGAGGCGGCTGTGGATCACCTTGCGAATCCCGCCGACCAGCGCCCGCACGATCTCCGCCGGCATCTCCTCGCGGCCCGGGACCTGGTCCAGGGTGGCGGATAGGAAGGCCTGCACGCCATCGGTGGTGCGGTCGACCTCTTCGATCGCCCGTGGGCCGGCGGCGTAGATCTCGACCAGGCACATTCGTGCCGCCGCCGCCTGTTCGACGATCAGCTGGATGAAGGCATCGAAGGCCTGGCGGGCGCGAAGTTCGTCGGGCGGCGGCCCGCCTTCGCCGAAGATTCCGCCGATGGTTGGGCCGACGAACGCCTGCAGGGCGGCGAGCAGGCACTCCTCCTTGTCGCCGAAATGCGCGTAGAAGGCGCTTCGCGAGACTCCGGACAGTTCGAGCAGGTCCTCGACCCGGGTGCCGTCATAGCCCTTCTCGGCGACGACGGCGACCAGGGCGGCAAAGAGTCGCTCGCGCTGGTTGCGAGCCACCTCCTCGGCTGGCAGGCGCCGCCCCGGCTGGAGCTTGCGCTCGCGCAGCGTGCCTGCGTCCCCCCACGGCGTCCTGACCATCTCGACCGGACGATAGCCGGCCATATCGTCACCTCCGTGGTTGGTCGTAACTGACCGCTGGATGGTACGCCCGGTTCTGCTCGAAGGCAAGGATTCCTAATTAAAACGAACGAGGTTTTCCTTTTGTAAAGCCGAGCGCGGTGATTCGCTGCCTCGCCTTAACAAAAAATGAATCATTGGGCTTGATTTTTGCGTAAGGCTATGTTCTTATAACTGCCAGGCCATCGATGCCGCAGCACAGCCGGATTCCCTGCCGGCATCCCCGCCGTCGGTCCCCCTGCCGACGGCGAGCAGAGACAAACATGGACCCGGGCCCGGCGCCTCCCTCGTCGGCCCGGGCCGTTTGTTCGCTTGAACTAGGCTTCGGCGATGGCCCGGAGCCCAAGCGAGGACGAGGCCGCCGCGATTGCGGCGGCGATTGAGCGCTTCCGCGTGGAGACGGCGCCAGCGCCTGGCGGTGGGCGCGACGCGATGAGCCCCTGGCAGCGGGCGGCGCTCATCGAAGGGGTCAGCGGGAAGGGCACTGTCGAGGAGGACTCACGAGGAGGAAATGGATGGCCGTCGTAAAGATCATCGAGCTGGTGGGCAGCTCCAAAACGTCCACGGACGACGCCGCCAAACAGGCGCTCAGCCAGGCGCAGGGGACGCTGCGCAACATCCGGGCGGTGGACATCGTCTCGACTGGGATCCGGGGGGAAAACCTGGACGAGTACCGGGCTCATGTTCGGGTGGCCTTCCTTATTGAGGGCACGGATATCGACTAGTGCGCGTTTGGGGAGGGGCGAGAGTCGCCCTCCCCAAA
>DASWQV010000055.1:0-24957 GCA_036403515.1 Solirubrobacterales bacterium | reverse complement strand
CGGACTCGTCCTCAGCGCGCTGATCCTGGTCGCGGCGGTGGCCAACCTCAACCTCGCCGTTGCCAACGTCGCCCTGCCCGACATCGGCAAGGACTTCAACGCCGGCCAGACGACGCTCAACCTGGTCGCCGTCGGCTACTCGCTCGGCCTGGCGACTTCGGTCCTCTATCTCGGTGCGCTCGGCGACCGCTACGGGCGCAAGATGATGCTCTTGCTCGGCATGGGGCTGACCATCCCGGCCTCCCTGCTCGCCGGCTTCGCGCCATCGATCGGCGTGCTCTTCGTCGCCCGCTTGCTCGGCGGCGTCGCCGCCGGCATGGCATTCCCGACCACGCTGGCGCTGATCACGGCGCTCTGGTCGGGCAACGACCGCACCCGCTCGATCGCGCTCTGGTCGGCGATCGGCGGCGCGATCGCCTCGCTCGGCCCGCTGCTCTCCGGCGCCCTGCTCGAGCAGTTCGACTGGGGCTCGGTCTTCCTCGTCACCCTCCCCCTCGCCACGCTCGCCTTGTACCTCGCTTGGCGCTATGTCCCCGCCCACGTCAACGAGACCAGCGAGCCGATCGACAACCTCGGCGGCGTCCTCTCGGTCCTGCTGGTCGCGGCGCTGGTGCTGGGGATCAACCTGGCGCCGGTGCCGGGCAAGGGCGCGCTGGCGATCGGCCTTGGCATCATCGCCCTGGCCACGACCGCTGGCTTCGTCCTGCGCCAGCGCCGCGCCCGCTCGCCGCTCTATGACCTCGACGTGGCGCGGCGGCGAGTCTTCTGGGTCGCGGCCTGCGCCGGGATCATCGTCTTCGGCTCGCTGATGGGGGCGATGTTCATCGGCCAGCAGTTCCTCCAGAACGTACTCGGTTATTCGACCTTTGACTCGGGCCTGGCAATCCTGCCGGCGGCGATCCTGATGGTCATCGTCGCGCCGCGCTCGGCGAAACTGGTCGAGGCGCGCGGCGCTCGCTTCACCCTGCTCGTCGGCTACGTCTTCTGCGTGCTCGGCTTCCTCACCATGCTGCTGCTCTGGAAGGACGACATCGAATACTGGAAGGTCGGCCTCGGCTACGCCCTGATCGGGATCGGCGTCGGCTTCGCCGGCACCCCCGCCTCGCACTCTCTGACCGGCTCGGTGCCGGTCAAGCGCGCTGGAATGGCCTCGGGCACCGCCGACCTGCAGCGCGACCTCGGCGGGGCGATCATGCAATCGATCTTCGGCGCGCTGCTCACCGCCGGCTACGCCGCCGCGGCCAGCGCCGCGATCGCCTCCTCGGGGGAATCGAGCAAGGTCACCGAAAACGTCGAAGGCGAGCTGACCAAGTCCTTCTCCAGCGCTGCCGACCTCGCTTCCCAGTACCCGCGGCACAGCGAACAGATCATCGCCGCCGCCAAGGCCTCCTTCCTGCAGGGCGACGAGCTCGCCTACACAGCCGGCATCGCCGCCGTCCTGCTCGGCGCCGCCCTCGTCTTCTTCTTCTTCCCCAAGCGGGACGAGGAGGAGCGGCTGCTCGAGCAGTACCACGCCGAAGACACCTAGGCCAACCGCTTCCGGTGCGCCTTTTCCCCCTTATAAGGGGGAAAAGGCGCACCGGAGCTGGGGGCGCTGTCAAGATCCCGCGATGGCCACCGCCGATGAAGCGAGCTCCTCCCGCCTCGGCGCGACGCTGCGCGAAGGCGAGCGGGTGACGCCGCTGGAGCTCTTCTTCGACCTCGTCTTCGTGCTGGCGATCACCCAGTGCACGGCGCTGATGGCTCACCACCCGACCTGGTCGGGCCTGGCACAGGGGCTGCTGGTGCTCGGCATGCTGTGGTGGGCCTGGACCGGTTACTCCTGGTTGACCAGCGTGATCGACCCCGAGGAGGGCGCGGTGCGCCTCGTCATCTTCGGGGCGATGGCAGCGCTGCTGCTCGTCTCGCTCTGTGTGCCGGAAGCCTTCGGTGACCTGGCGCTGGCCTTCGCGCTGATCTACGGGGTCGTTCGCTACGCCCAGATCGCGCTCTTCATGCTCGCCAGCCCCGACGACGATGCGCTGCGCCACTCGGTGCTCGGCCTGGGCGGCAGTACGACGGTCGCGGTCGTCCTCCTCGCCTCGGCTTCCCTGTTCGACGGCCTCGCCCAGGGAGCGCTCTGGGCGCTCGCCCTCTTCCTCGACATGGCCGGGCCCTACTTCTTCGGCGCCGAGGACTGGAAACTGGTCCCCGGGCACTTCGCCGAGCGCCACGGGCTGATCGTGATCATCGCGCTCGGCGAGTCGATCGTCGCAATCGGAGTCGGCGCCTCGCACACCCTGAACCTGGGCATCGGCACAGCCGCGGTCCTCGGCGTCGCCCTGACCGCGGCGATGTGGTGGATTTACTTCGACGTCGTCGCAATCGTTGCCGGCCGGCGGCTCTCGGAGGCGGAGGTCGGAAAGGCCCAGAACGAGATGGCGCGCGACTCCTACTCCTACATGCACCTCGTGATGGTGGCCGGAATCGTCCTCGTCGCGCTCGGCCTGAAGACGACGATCGGCCACACCGACGAGCACCTGCACGCGGTGCCGGCCTTCGCCCTGCTCGGCGGTCTCGCCATCTACCTGTTCGGCCACGTCGCATTTCGCTACCGCCATGTCCACACGATCAACCGACAGCGCCTGCTGCTCGGGATCGTCCTGTTGGCCCTGGTCCCGGTGGCGACTGAGGTGCCCGCCCTCGTCACAGTTGCGATCGCCAACCTGCTGATCTGGGCGATGATCGCCTACGAGACCCGACTCTACGGCGAGGGCCGGCACGAAGTCCGCCGCCCCCAAGCCAACGAGGCCTAGACGCGGCGGCGGCGGGGGCCGAGCGGGTGCTCGAACTCCTGCATCAGACCGGCCACGGCGAAGCACACCGCGCCGGTCAGCGTGCCCCAGTTGGCGATTCCGGCGTTGACCGCTTCGCCGCTCGCCGGCTCGACGAACGAGGCCACTGCGGAGACCATGAAGAGGACCGAGCCGATCTGGTTGACCCCGACGATCCACCAACCGAGGTCACGATGGCGCCAGAAACGGCGGCCGCGCCCGATCTCGACCAGCGCCAGCTGGCCGGAGACCAGGAAGAGCGAGCAGCCCACCATGTCAGGCGACCAGACCAGGCGATTCTCGGCGGCCGGGCTGAGTTCGGCGATGAAAGAGTCGACGAGGTTGATCGCGAAGACCAGCGTGCCGGCGAGGAGGAGGACGGCGCTCAGCCATTGCAACCGCCCCGGTTCTCGGGACCACCAGCGCCAGGGTGGCGGCTCGGCGTCCGGATCGCTGGGCTCGTTGACGACCTGCAGGACCGAGCTGTAGCCACCGGTGCTGAAGAAGGCGCCGCCAACCAGGTAAACCGATGCGCAAACGGTGGTCGAGACTCCCGCCTGGGCCAGGGCCGCACCGATCGCGAACAGCGTCCCGCCGATCAAGAACGCAGTTGCCGCGACCGCGTTGAGCGCGGAATTACGGCGCGACGAACCTCGCGGGGTCTGGGCCGATGCGCTCACCGCGATCGAGTCTCGCGAATTCCGCCATCTCTTCGTCGCCCAGCTCGAAGTCGAAGATCTCGATGTTCTCGCGGATGCGCTCCGGGGTCACGGACTTGGGGATGACGACGTTGCCCAGTTGCAGGTGCCAGCGTAGGATCGCCTGCGCCGGCGTCCGCTCGTGCCGCTCGGCGATTCGCACGATCGTCTCGTCATCGAGCAGCTCTCCTTGGGCGAGCGGGCTCCATGCCTCGGTGGCGATCTGGTGGTCGGCGTGCCAGGCGCGCATTTCGGCCTGCTGGAAGCGCGGGTGCAGCTCGATCTGATTGACGGTCGGCCGAGTGCCTGTCTCGGACGTCAGCCGTTCGAGGTCCTCGATGCGAAAGTTGGAAACGCCGATCGTGCGTGCAGCCTCCTCCTCGTAGATTCGCTCGAACGCTCGCCACGTGTCGACGAAGCGATCCTCGCTTGGAGCCGGCCAGTGGATCAGGTAGAGGTCGACGTGGTCAAGCCCGAGTCGCTCGAGGCTCCGCTCAAAGGCCGCCAGGGTCGAATCGTGGCCCTGCTCGGAGTTCCAGAGCTTTGTGGTCACGAACACGTCCTCGCGGGGAAGCCCGGAGGCGGCAAGCGCGGCGCCGACCCCGGCCTCATTGCGGTAGGCGGCCGCCGTGTCGATGTGGCGGTAGCCGGCGTCAAGTGCCAGCTCGACCGCGTACTGGGTGTCCTCTGGGGGAATCTGAAAGACGCCGAACCCCAGCTGGGGGATCTCAACGCCATCGTGGAGGCTGAGCCTTGGAACCGTCAGTTGGGCCATGTCTTCCTGTCATGATAGCTGGCTTGCTGTCATGATCAGCGCGCAGAGGGGGATACCCGTCGTGTAGACGCTTTACGCCTCTGCGACTGGCCCTAACCGGAACAGTATTGTTGGCTAATCACAAAGCCTTCAGCATGTCGACGCCGATTTCGCCGGGATAGCTCGTTCGAACTTCCGCTCTGTGCGCTGGCGCTTGCCCTTCTCCTGACCGGCTGCGGCGGGGACTCCGACGCAAGTGGCCTCTCCTCCTCCTCGGGCCTGCCGAAGACGATCGTGATCGGCGCCGCAATCGCCGAGAGCGGCTACCTCGCGCCCTACGACGCCAGCATCGCCGCGGTCGAACAGCTCGTCGATGAAACCAATGCCAAGGGTGGCATCGACGGCAGCAAGCTCGAGGTGATCACGGTCGACAACCGGTCCGATCCACAGCAGGCGCCGATCGCCGCCCAAAAGGCGATCGAACAGGGGGCGAAAGTGCTGCTCTTCAGCGGCGAGGCCTTCACCGCGGCCGCCGCGGCGCCAGTGGCCGAAGAAAACGACGAGCTCAACTTCACGCTCGCCGCCAACGAGCCAGGCTTTGGGCCGCCCACCACCAGCCGGCTCTCCTTCAGCCCATACCCCAACCTGCTCAGCGAGGCCAGCGCGGATGCCACTTTCCTGCACCGGCGAGGGATCAAACGGCCCTTTCTCCTCCGTGACACCGCGATCATCTACGGCAAGGCCGACTGCTCTGGCTTTCAGCAGGCGTGGGAACACCTCGGCGGCTCCATTGCGGGCTCGGCCGATTTCAAGAACGAAGACGAGTCGATCGCCGCCCAGGTCAGCCAGCTGAGAAAGTCCGACGCCGACGCGGTGATGCTGTGCTCCTATCCACCCGGCGGCGCCGCCGCGCTCAAGCAGATTCGCGCCGCCGGGATCGAACTGCCGATCATGGCTGCCGGAAGCTTCGACGGCGTCTATTGGCTGAAGGGAATCGCCAACACCAGGGACATCTACGTCGCTCTGAACGGCTCGGCCTACGATCCCCCCGACCGAGCAACGGCGGCCCTGTTCAGGAAGCTCGAACGCGCCGGCGTGGAAACCGACGTTTCCAGCGTTCTCCTCTCCGCCTATGCCGCCGGCCAGATGATCGTCGAGGCGTTGAAAGAAACGCACAGCCTCGACGGCGACACCCTCGCCGACGCCCTCGAGGCAAAGCCACAACGGACCGTCATCGGCAAGATCGCCTACACGAAGGACGACCACTACCCAAGCGGCAGCTGGCCGATCTACGTCTACTCGGACGGGCGGCCGAGGCTGGTGACCAAGGTCACGCCGCGCTTTCTCCCCGTATACGGGGGCTAGATCGAAGGTATCCTCGGTCGGCGCATGGTCAAGCCCACCCAAACTGGTCGGGGCCGGCCAAAGCGATCCTCCGATATCCCCCTCGCCGGCAGCCGCAGGCTCGATCGCAGCAGCGATGTGCCGCTCTACTTTCAGCTCGCCGCGGCCCTCAAGGCGATGCTGGAGGTCGGGGCCTGGCGGGCGGGCGCCCGCTTTGCCTCCGAGCGGGAGATCGAAGAAGAGTTCGACGTCTCGCGGGCGGTGATCAGGCCGGCGCTCGATCTCCTCGTTGGCGATGGCGCCATCTACCGAGTCAAGGGGTCGGGCGCCTTCGTCGCGCCGCCGCGGCGCGAGGTCGAGGCCACGGGCCTGGTCCGGTTGTGGCTCGAGGCCCACGACGATCGCCCGATCTCCGTGCTCAGCGCGCGGCGGCGGCGGCCCGATCTGACCGTGTCGCACTTCCTCGAGATCGAGGACCGGCGCACCCCGATCGCCCATGTGACGGCGGTTGTCGACGTCGGTCAACCATCGGTATTCCTGGTCGACTCCTACTCGCCGGTCGCCAAGGTGCCGTGGCTGCTTCCCATCGCTCAGGCACTCGAAGGGGGGGCAAAGCCGCCCCAGCCCGGCGGAGTGGATCTCAGCCGGGCCACGGTCTCCATCGAGCACACCTTCTTCGGCGAGTGGGGGTCTGCCCAGGTCGGCGCCACCGCCGGAGAGCCGGCCCTGATGGGGCGCTTCGTCCAATTCGGCCGGGCGAAGGGCTCGAAGCAGGAGCGCCCGCTCGAGTTCGCCCGCCTCATCTACCGCGCCGACAGCGCTCAGCTGGCATTCGAGCTGAGCTGATACGAGCGCTCGCCCAACGCTACGCGGACGTACTCCGCAAACGCTTCCCGGTAGGCGAGCGTGAAGCGGTCGGCCAGGGTGCTGACGTCGGCGTCGAGGGCAAGTGGCAGCTCGGGTGGCTGAACCGCCGCCATGATCACGCGGTCCTCGGCATAGAGCCGCTCCTCGGACTCGATTGCCTGCCCGAGGCTGAGCTCGTCGAAGTCTTCGCTCAGCCCCTCGACCCAGTAGTGCGCCGACTCGGTCGGGCTGATCGCCCGCGCCGCGTGCAGCAGGCAACGTTCGCCCTTGCCCATGAACATCCGGATCGAGGTGAAGTTGGGCGCGATCACGTGGTTGTGGCCTTCGCGCAGGGAGTCCCAGGTCCCGTCCCCACCTCCGCCGGTGGTCATCTCGCGGCGCATCCTCACTTCGAACCCGTCGCGCTCGACCTGGAGCGGCTCGACCACCTCGCTGACGGCGCCAAGCGTCGCCCGATGGACGAAAGCGAAATGGGCGATGTCGCGGAAGTTCTCGATCGTCACCCCCAGACCGACCGGCAGCTCGAATGGCGTCCCGTTGCCCCAGCGCCACCGATCAGGCTCGAACCAGGGCACGCTCGGTGGCTCGCCGAGCGGCTCCTCGAGGGCCGTCCAGACGAGACCCCATTGCAGGCGCGCCGGGAAGGCCGCGATCCGCGCCCGCGGCGGGATCTGAGCCTGGTCGGCCAGCGAGGGAATCCGCGTGCAGGCGCCCTTCCTCCCGTCCCACTCCCAGCCGTGGTAGGGGCACTGGACACCCTCGCCCTTCACCTCTCCCATTGAGAGCGAGGCGCCGCGGTGCGCGCAGCGGTCCGAGACCACCGCCGGCGCACCGCTCTCGGTGAGGAAGACAGCGAGGGCCTCGCCGAGCAGAATCGCCCGTTGGGGGCCACCTTTGAGGTCCTGAATCCTCGCCACGGGCTGCCAGCAGCGGCGCAGCGCCCGCGAGATTTTCTCACTGTCCGGAGCGCGACTCGACTGCTCTTCGCTCATTGCCTTCCTCTCTCGTGCTCTCTCTCGTTCACGGCTGCCTTCCGACGTATGCCCGCAGCAGGGACGGATCGCCGCGCAGCTCCTCCCGCACGCAGTGGGCGCGGACCCTGCCGCTGCCAAGGACCAGACAGCGGTCGCAGAAGTCGATCGTCCGGGCCGCGTTTTGCTCGACAAGAAGCATTGTGGTGCCTTGCGCGCGCAGGCCCGCCAGGAGGTCGTAGATCAGGTCTATCGCCTTCGGCGCCAGCCCGAGTGAGGGCTCGTCGAGAATCAGCAGCTGCGGCCGACCGACCAGCGCGCGGGCGATCGCCAGCTGTTGCTGCTCGCCTCCCGAGAGCCGGTCGGCGTGCTCCTCGGCGCGACTGCGCAGGATTGGGAAGCGGTCGAGGACCCGCTCCATCGTCGAAGCGCCTTCGCCGTTGCCCCGCTCCCCCAGCCGTAGGTTCTCGGCCACGGTCAGCGTCTTGAAGACGTGGCGGCCCTCGGGCACGAGGGCGAGCCCGAGCCGCGCGATCTGCTCGGGCGCCATCCCGTTGAGAACGCGGCCATCGAAGACCACCTCGCCCGAGCTGGGCCGCTGCAGTCCGCAAATAGCCCGCAGCACCGAGCTCTTGCCGGCGCCGTTTGGCCCGATCATTCCCACCACCTCTCCGCGGGCGATGCTGAGGTCGACTCCGTGGACCACCTCGACGCCGCCGTAGGCGACCTTGATCTCGCGCAGCTCAAGCACTTGCCGTCGCCAGATAGGAGCTTCCAAGGTAAGCCTCGACCACCGCCGGATCAGCCTGGATCTCGGCCGGTGAGCCGATTCGCAGGGTGATCCCGTCATCGAGCACTTGAACCCGTGGGCAGAGACTCATCACCACGCTCATCTCGTGCTCGATGAGGAGGATCCCGCAACCGAAGTCCTCGCGCACGCCGCGCAGAACCCCGACCAACTCACCGGCCTCGACCTCGCTCAATCCGGCCGCGGGCTCGTCGAGCAGCAGGTATCGCGGCCTTGTTGCAAGGGCGCGGGCGACGCCCAGCAAGCGCTGGCCCGCCGGTGGTAGGGAGCCTGCCGGCAGCGCAGCCTGCTCGCCGATGCCAAGACGCGCCAGCACCTCGGTCGCGACGGCGACCGCGCCTCGCCTGCTCCCACCGACTCCCATCGCGCCGACCGCGACACTCTCCAGGCAGCTGAGGTGTGGGAACGGAAGGGCGGTCTGAAAGGTGCGACTCAGGCCGGAGCGTGCCAGTCGATTCGGGGAGCGGCCGCTGACCTCGACGCCGTCGAGGCTGATCGTCCCCGCCCTGGGGCCGAGGAATCCGCTGAGGACGTTCACGAGCGTCGTCTTGCCGGCGCCGTTGGGCCCGATCAGCCCCAACGCCTCGCCGTGCCGTAGCTTGAGGTCGACGCCTCTCAGCACCTGCAAGCCGCCAAACGCCACGGAGATCTGCTCGGCATGTAGACAGGGACTGCCGCTTCGCCTGACCCTCGCCGTCTCCGGGACGCGGCTTACGGCAGGCCGCTTGGGCGGGCGCACCGGGCGCAGCCGCCGAATCCAGCCCAGCTCACCGGCCTCATGGCCGCCGCTCAGCCCGTCCGGCATCGCGATCATCGTCCCGAGCAGGATCAGGCCGACTCCGATCGCGGCCAGGCCGGGCGTGTCGCCAACCGAGAAGACGCCGAAGAGATCGGCGCCCCCTTCGACGCCGCGCAGCACCTCGTTGACGACTGAGACCGCGATCGCCCCGAGCACCGCGCCGAAGACGCTGCGGGCTCCACCGAGAACCAGCATCGTCACGGTGGTCACCGTCGCAGCGAAGTAAAAGGTGGTGGGATTGAGGACCCCCGACTGGTGCACCGCCAACGCGCCGCCGACCCCGCACAGCGTTCCGCTCAGCGCGAACGCGATCAGCCGCTCTGCGGTGACGTCGATCCCAAGCGAACGCGCGGCGACCTCATCCTCGCGAGTCGCTTGCAGGCGGTAGCCAGCTGCCGACCATTTGTAGGCCAATGCCAGCAAAACGGCCGCCGCCGCCAAAAGCCCGGCGGACTCGATGGTGGTCGTCCTTGGAATGCTGACCAGACCGCTGCTGCCGCCGCTGACCGGGTCCCAGTTGGCCAGCACGTTGTAGATGACGATCAGGAAGGCGAAGGTCGAGATCGGAATCGCCAGGGTCGAGGTCCGCATCAACGGCAAGCCGACCACGGCTGCGAGCAGGCCGCAGGCTGCGGCGGCGATCAGGGTTGAGGACAGCGGCCCGAGCTGGGCAGCCGCGATCAGGTGGGGCAGCGCCGGTGCCTGCAGTGCGATGAAGGCGGCCGGCAGGGTGAGCAGGGCGGCGACGTAGGCGCCGGCGCCGGCGAAGCCGAGCTGGCCGAAGGAGTAGATGCCGCTGTTGCCGATGAAGACCTGCAGGCCGAGGACGATGGTGAGATTGCAGAGGACCATCGTCACCGTGCCCCGCAGTGAGGCAGTGCCGTTGGCGCCAACCGCCATCGTCAGCCCAATCAGCGCCAGCGGGACCAGCAGCGAGACGGCACGCGATGGACACGAGCGCAGGCGAGCGCCGCTCACACCCGCGCCTCCCCGCCGGAAGCGCCGAGCAGGCCGTGCGGCCTGAAGATCAGAATCGCGACCGGCAGGCTGAAGACGATCGCGTCGCGGAAGGGCGCCAGCCCTGCGGGGAGATAGGCCCCAAGCAGCGAGGAGACGATGCCGAGCAGCAGTCCGCCAAGAACCGCTCCCCACATCCTGCCGAAGCCACCGATCACCACCGCGACGAAGCCGACCAGCACCGGCGTCAGGCCCATCGTCGGCGAGACCTGCCCCGTCTGCATCACGAGCAGCACGCCGACCACCGCGGCAAGCGCGCCGCTTATCGCGAAGGAGAGGGCGATCACCCGGTCGGCCCGGACGCCGAGCAGCCGCGCCATCTCGAAGTTCTCCGCGGCTGCCCGCATCGCCAGGCCGGCGCGGGTGCGGTAGAGCAGCCATCCAAGGCCGCCGAGGACGACCGCCGTCAGGGCGAGCGTGACGAACTCCAGGTTCGGCACCGAAACGGCGCCCAGCTCGGTCGATTCGCTGATCACGGCCGGTGCCGCCACGGACTGGGGCCGTGCGCTCACCGTCGCCGTCACGACGTTCTGCAGGATCGTCGCCACCGCCAGTGAGGTGACCAGCTGGGCCGAGAGATCGGCCTTGCGAACCGGCCGGAAGGCGATCCGCTCGGCGAGGATCGCGACCAGCACACCGGTCACCAGCGCCGCGCCGACCGCGGCGGCGAAGGGCAACCCGGCCAGGACGAAGAGGGCGTAGGCGGAAAGCATGATGAACTCGCCGTGGGCGAAGTTCATCATTCCCATCACTGTGTAAATCACCGTGACGCCGAGCGCGATCAGCGCATAGAGGCTGCCGAGCGCCAGCGCGTCGATCAGATTCTGCACCAGCTCAATGGCTGAAGATTACTTGAGTAACGCTGAGCCGTAAACGGTGGCGGCCCTGTGCGGCGCTAGCTGGTGGCGACGCCGATGGCCAGCAGCGGAAAGGCGCACATCAGGCCAAGGTAAGCGCCCATCGCGGCGCCGCTACGAAGGCTGCTCGTGCGCGAGCGAGCGCCAGAAATGACGCCGATCAGGAAGATCGCGACGGCAAGCGTGAAACCAATCCAGAAGACGTCGGGCATGAGCGGGGGCGAGGTTATCGAACCGGGAAGGATCTGACGTCCTCGGAGGGGCGACGCCAGATAACTTTGAGCGTGTGAAGTTGCTCGCCTTCAGCGACCTGCATCGCGACCTCGCCCAGGCGGCCGAGCTGGTCGCGATGTCGGCGCAGGCCGACGTGGTGATCGGCGCCGGCGACTTCGCCTCTGTGCACGAGGGGCTGGCGGAGACGATCGATGCCCTGGCGGCAATCGAGGCGCCGACCGTGCTGGTGCCGGGCAACAATGAGACCGAGGAGGCGCTGCGAGAGGCCGCGGAGAGTTGGAGCGCCGCCACCGTCCTGCACGGCAGTGGCGCGACGATCGGTGGGCTCGAGTTCTACGGGCTCGGCGCCGGCGTTCCCGTCACCCCCTGGGAGTGGAGCTTTGACCTCGACGACGAGGCGGCGGCGGCCATGCTCGCGCCCTGTCCCGAGCGGGCGATCCTCGTCCTCCACTCTCCGCCACGCGACCACTGCGACAGCAACGGCTCGGGCATGAACTTCGGCAGCCCCGCCCTCCTGAGCGCGATCGAAGAGAAGGGCCCCCGGCTCGCGGTCTGCGGCCATATCCACGAGTCATGGGGATGCGAGAGCCAGATCGGTGGGACACCGGTCCGGAACCTCGGGCCGAAGGGAACCTGGATCGAGGTCTAGGTCGAAACGCTGTACTTGATGTGAGTGACGCCCGGGGCCTCGATCGCCCGCACCTGCTCGAGAGCCAGGTTGACACCGTCCAGGTTGTCGAAAAGCCGCCTGCCCCCGCCGAGCAGAACGGGCACGACGTTGAGTTCGAGATCGTCGATCAGTCCCGCCGCGAGGTACTGCTGAGCGACGTCGGCGCCTCCGCCGAGCGAGACGTCCTTGCCGCCGGCCGCGGCCTTTGCCTGCTCGAGCGCCGACTCGATGCCGTCGGTGACGAAGGTGAAGGTCGTGCCGCCCTGCTTCTCCAGCGGCTCTCGCTCGTGGTGAGTGAGCACGAAGACGGGAGCGTGGAAGGGCGGCTCCTCGCCCCACCATCCATCCCACGGATCCTCGCCCCAGGGGCCCGGCCCGCCACCGAACATCCCGCGTCCCATCACGGTCGCGCCGACATTGCTGAGCGCTTCCTCCATCACCTCGGTGCTGGCGTTGACCTCGCCACCCTCCCGGCCGTGAGGCTCGCGCCAGGCCGCCAGTTTGAGGGCCCACTCGTGCAGCTGCTCCCCGCCCTCGCCGAGCGGATCGTCCTGGCTCGGGTTCGGCCCGGCGATGAAGCCGTCGACCGAGACCGAGATCTGGAACCTGAACCTGGCCACTAGCTAGGCGGCAGGGCCGGGCTGCTCGGGCGCGCCGAAAAGCTCGCCGGCGCGAATCTTCTTCGCCATGTCGGCGGATTCCTCGCGATAGACGCGGCCGTCCTCGAACTCGATCGCGGGGTACTTGCGCTGGCCGGACAGCTGCTCCAGGTCGTCCCGCTTGCCGGGTCGCAAGGGTCCCTTGACGACCTCGTACTCGACCCCCTGCTCATCCAGCGCCTTCTGCACCCGCCAGCACGGGTGAGCGTCGATCTTGACCCACATGGTCGAGCAGCGATGTAGCTTGACCGCCATTGCGCCCACCCTAGCCCGCGAAGCGCTCGCATTGCAAGGGTCAAAGAGCAAGGGCCACCCGAAGGCGGCCCTTGCCAGGTGCTTGGGAACGAACGCGGGAACTGCGATCGGGTGGGACAACGCCCGACCTCCCTTTGCTCGCCGGTGCCCGGGTTGGATTCCGCCGGGCGGCCAAAACAGTGCGGCGCCTAGCGGCCCTGCACCTCCAGTGTCCCCTGAAGCATGTGACTCAAAATAGGACCACCTCCTTTCTCTGGTGATCCGATTGAAGCAAATCGGCCCGTCGATCTCCACAGCGAGAAACGGACCAGACGCGCCTGACAGGATTCGAACCTGTCGTCTTCGGTTTTCGTTGACAGGCAGGCACCGCTCTGCAAAGCCGTTGCGGTGCCTATCTGGCGAATCAGTGTCTTGGCAGTCGCGGGTCGTTTCGACCGAAGGTCATCGCGAACTGCTGCTACCAGCGCCTCGACTCCTCGCCGCGATCTTCGCGCCTCCAAGCCCCCGCGACCATTCGGCTCCTTGCCCTAGCGCGTAGCCGAGCATCAGGATCGTCGTGAAGATGAAGAAGACGAAGACTCCGGGCGGCGACAGCAACGGTTCCGAGGCCAAATCGTCGCTGGTCCCGACAAAGCCGCTGACTTCGAGATAAGCGAGAGCAACCAGCGGCCCCATGAGCGCCAGAAGCATCCACCAGCTACGAACATAGGCGCCAACGGCGACGCCGAGGGCAAGTAGGACGATCCCCGCAACGGTCGCGTGGAAGAAGCTCACTCGCTGATAGGACGCGTAGATCGAGACGCCGGAGATCACCCCGTAGGAGATGGCGCGGTGAGCCTTCTCCGCATCTCCCGGTTATTCGCCAGATGAGCCGACTTGGACGACCCAAGCGGCCACTTCATCAACGAGAGCGACAAGAACCTCGCGCTCAAGCGACTCGACATCGAGCAGTTCGTCGTAGCGCAGCGGAACCGCGTACTGCGTTAGCACCGAGAGGCGGTCTCTATCGACTGGCACCTCGACCCCCGTCGCCTCGACGAGTTCGATCAGGCGATCGATGTCGTGGATCCCGGCGTGCCGGGATCCATTTGCTGCCGTAACCGCCTTGAGCCACTTCTCGACGGCCTGCTGCGCGTGGAAGCCGATGATGTTGTCGGCGATCTCCGGATTGCCCGCGAACTCGCGGACTGCTGTCGCGTCCTCTGCCGCCTTCTTGAGAAGGATTCGAGACGTCTCGGAAAGTTCAGGCCCCGGCGAGGACACGGCCTTCTCCGAGAGCTCGATGCAAGAAGCTGCCAGGTACGCTCCGCCACTGATCCGCCTCGCGCCTGCGGTAGATCACCAGATCAATTGCGACATCGAGCCCACGAAGCTCCCTGCGAAGCCGCCCGTACTCCTCGCCACGACGATCAAAGTCCGGCTCGATGACGAGTAGGTCCAGGTCGCTATCAGGACGAGCCTCGCCCCGAGCACGCGAGCCAAAGAGAATGATGTCCGCGTCCGGAGCGGCAACACTTAGCCGCCGGCCAGCCTCCTCAATAAGGGCATCTTCGATCATTGCCATAACGCCCCGAATCGTAGTCGCCCGCTGCGACGACCTCTGGCCCCGGCCGGACAATCAAATTCGGAGACGGCGGCCACAATCGCTCTACGGATTTACTACTTCGTTTAGAGGGAGGATCTGCGCGACTCGCGTGAAGTGTGCGGAACCGCGCGGAACGCCGGGGCGGCGCGCGGAACGTCGATCCGACAGTGACCGATGCAATCGGCTCTACACCGGGAAATGCGCGGCCTTCCGAGGAACAGCGAGGAACGCGCCTGACAGGATTCGAACCTGTGACCTTCGGTTTCGTAGACCGACGCTCTATCCAACTGAGCTACAGGCGCGGGATGCGGGCTTGAAGGCCCGGACGGCGATTCTAGGGACTTGGGCGACTGGTTAGGCGGCTTCGGGTTGCGCGGGCTTGTTCAGCCGGACGTGCCATTGGACGGTGGCGGTGGCAACGCGCTGACCGGAGGCGTCGGTTAGCTCGATCTCACAGGGGAAGACGACCTTGCCTTCGGCGTCGAGGGTGCTCAGCGCCTCAGCCGGTGGCACGCCCAGCTTGGCGGTCGCATCGATAGGGCCCTTGGCGATCTTCTCGTAGGAGATCTCGGCCCCGCGGGCGAGCGGCGTGACGTCTCCCATGCGCTCGGCGAAGGCGCCCACGAAGGCCGCGCCCGACGCGGTCTCGGCCACGGTGAAGAGGGCGCCGGCATGCTGGGAGCCGACGTGGTTGGTCAGCTCGGGCCGCTCCGGCAGGCGGACGACCGCCTTCCCCTCGCTGACGCTGGTGATCTCCAGCCCCAGGTACTCCGCGAAGGGAACCGCCTGGGTCATGCCTTGGGCGATTGCGTCGAAGTCGGTCATCGGCCGGCAAACCCTATCCCGTTCTGGCGCGGCCCCGGGGCCCCTTCTGGACGCGTGGGTGCGAAAGGGCACCGGCCCTTTCGCTAGGGGATCGGCGGAGACAGCCAGGAAGGGCTAGCGACCCTCAAAGGTCGCGTGACCGGGACCGCCATGCTCGAGGAAGGTTTTGACCGCACGCTGCAAATCCTCGGTCGCGAAGAGCTCCCCCGCCTCGGTGCGAATCGTCTCGTCCGCCGCCGCAATCCCGCCCTCGCGGAAGCGGCGCAGGACCAGCTTCGTCATCGCGTGGGCCTTGGTCGGGCCCGCCGCGAGCTTGGCTGCGAATGCATGCGCCCGCTCGTCGAAGCCCTCGTCGTCGAAAACCCGGTTGACGACGTTCCAGCTCTCCATCTGCTCAGCGCCGAACAGCTCGCCGGTCATCACGAACTCGCGGGCGCGACCGCTGCCGGCCCGCTCCGCAAGCCGTTGCGTGCCCCCCATCGATGGCGTCAGGCCGACCACCTTCTCGACCAAGCCGAACTTTGCCGAGCGCGCGGCGACGATCAGGTCGCAGCCCAGCGCGAGCTCGAAGGCCGCAGTCAGGGTCAGGGCGTGAGCGGCGAAGACGACCGGGAGCGGCAGCGCTTCGATCCGCTCGACCACGCCGATCAATTCGTCCCAGAGGCCACTCGCCCGCTCCGGCGTCAGCCCGTCGAACTCGGCGACGTTGACGCCGCCGGAGACCGCGCGCCCCTCGGCGCGAATCAGCAGCGCCCGCGGCAGGTCGCCCTCGACTGCTGCAATCGTCGTCTGCAGCGCCTCGAACATCGCGCGGTCGAAGAGGTTCAGGGGCGGGCTATCGAGGGTGGCGACAGCCAACCCCTGCTCACGCTCAAGTCGAATGGACACGGTGAAAACCCTATGCGACTCCGCGTGCCCCGAGGTGTTCTGGGGCAAGCGGGACAAGGAAGAGGGAGCCCGGAAAGCTCTGCCTTTCGGCGACCGATGACGCAGTAGCGCGCCGGGACCTGACCAGCTCAGGGCACGCGGTGGACCTCGAAGAGGTTGGTGCCCAGCTCCTGCTCCGGCAGCCCCGCGGTGATCGCGATCAGATCGCCGGATGTGGCGATGCCCTGCTCGCCGGCCAACGCGGCACAGTCGTGAAGCAGGGTCCGAACGTCGGTCTCCTGGTCGTGAAGCATGGCCTTGACGCCGAAGAGCAGGTTGAGGCGGCGCACCGTCTCGATCCGCGGCGAGATCGCCAGCACCGGCACGTTGGGACGGTGGGCGGAGACGAGCCGCGCCGTTCGCCCGCTCGTCGTCGGCACGACCAGCGCAGAGAGGCCGAGGCGGTAGACCGCGCCGACGGCGCCCTGGGCGACCGAGTCGGCGACGTCCTGGGTCGCCTGGTCGGTGCGGCCGAAGAGCCACTCCCCGTAGGGAAGGTCGGGCTCGGTGGCGCGGGCGATCCGGTCCATCACCCGGACCGACTCGATCGGGTGCTGGCCAACCGCGGTCTCCTCGGAGAGCATCACCGCGTCGGTGCCGTCGTAGATCGCGTTGGCGACGTCGGTCACCTCGGCCCGCGTCGGCCGCCGCGCGATCACCATCGAGGCGAGCATCTGGGTCGCCGTGATCACCGGCTTGGAGCGGCGCCCGGCGCCGCGGATCAGCCGCTTCTGGACGACCGGCACCTGCGCCAGCGGCAGCTCGATCCCGAGATCCCCCCGCGCGACCATGATCCCGCCGGTCGCCGCGGCGACGATCTCCTCGGCGTTCTCCGCCGCCTGCTGCTTCTCGATCTTGGCGATCAGCGGGATGTCGGAGCCGAGCCCGCGCAGCCGCTCGCTGACCGGCTCGAGATCTCCGGCCGTGGAGACGAAGGAGACGGCGAGCAGGTCGATGCCCTGTTCGACCGCGAACTCGACCCAGCCGAGGTCGCCGGCGGTCGCGGCCGGAGTCACGATTCCGGGCACGTTCATCCCCTTGTGCGAGGAAAGCGTGCCGCCGACCTCGACCTCGCAATCGAGCCCGCCGTCTTCGGGCCCTCGCACCCGCAGGCGGATCGAGCCATCGGCCAGGTAGACCGGTTCGTCCTCGCGCAGCGAGGTCACACCCTGCCAGGTGACCGGAATCGTCTCCCGGTCTCCCTCCACCTGCTGCGGCGTCAGCTTCACGTGCATTCCGGTCTCGAGCTCGGCGATGTCGTCGCGCAGCTCGCCGATCCGCAGCTTTGGGCCGGGCAGGTCGCCGAGCACCGCTACCTCGCGCCCGGCCTGCTCGGCAGCCGTTCGGATCGCCTCGACCGTCCGCGCGTGCCGGTCGCGATCGGCGTGGGAGAAGTTGAGGCGCAGGACGTCGGCGCCGGCCTCAATCAGCCGCGGCAAGGTCTCGGCATCCCAACTCGCCGGCCCGACCGTCGCGATGATCTTTGTCCGCCTGCTCGCCTGCATCGCCATGACTGTAGAGCGTGACGCATCGCACCCGGCGGATGCCAACGCTGGCGGCGATCTCTGTGACAATGGCCCGGTGAGCAGCGTCGCCGAGCGTCCCGCCAACGCCGAGGAACCCGCCTTCCCGCACCTGGTCGGAGAGGCGCCACCGTCTCCCGCGGGGCCGATCGACGACGCCGAGGCCGCCGGGCTCGCCAAGCCTCCCGTCGTGCCGCTGCCACAAGCGGCGCAGATGCTGCGCTTCAGCCAGCGCCAGATCCAGTACGTCTTCGGCGCCCGTCGCCGTCTCGGCGAGACCTTCCGCATGCGGACGGCGATGCCAGGTGGGCCGGTGGTGACCAGCCACCCCGACCACGTCCGCTCGCTGTTCACGGCAAAGCCCGAGCTGGCGCCCTCGCTGACCGGCGAGTCGCCGCTGCGACCGATCCTCGGCACCGGCTCCGTCCTCACCTCGCTTGGCGAGCGGCACATGCGCCAGCGCAAGCTGCTGCTGCCGCCATTTCACGGCGAGGCGATCGAGCGCTACACCGAGATGATCACCGCGGCGACCGAACGCGAGCTCGACCGCTGGCCGCTGAACAAGCCCTTCGCGCTGGCACCACGGATGCAGGCGATCACCCTCGACGTGATCATGGCGGGAATCTTCGGCATCGAGGGCAGGCCGGAGCGCGGGACCTCGGAGGATCGGATGCGGACGACGGTCAAGCGGCTGGTCAACGCCTCGACCTCGCCGATCGGCCAGGCCGGGGAACTGCTCAGCATCGGCCGCGAAGACGCCTCTGGCGTGATCAAGCTCGGTGTCGCCCTGCTCGACCGCCCGACCTACGCAGTGATCCGCGCCCGCCGCGCCGACGAGCGCCTGGCGGAGCGGCGCGACATCCTCTCCCTGCTCCTGCAGGCGCGGACCGAGGACGGCGAGGCGATGGACGACAAAGAAGTCCGCGACGAGCTTCTCACCCTGGTCCTCGCCGGTCACGAGACGACGGCGAACTCGCTCGCCTGGACCTGGGAGCGCCTCGTGCGCAGCCCGCCAGCCAACGAGGCGCTGCGCGAGGCGACCCGCAACGGCGCCAACGCCGAGGAGCAGATCGAGGCGACGATCGTCGAGAGCATGCGATCCCGGCCGGTGGTGCCGTTCATCGGCCGCCGCGTAACGGTGCCCTGGCGCCTCGGCCCCTATGGCGTCTCCGCCGACACGCCGATCGGGATGAGCATCCTCCTCGTCCACCACCGCGAGGACCTCTACCCGGAGCCGTTTGAGTTCCGCCCGGAGCGCTGGCTCGGCCGCAAACCGGGCACCTACGAGTGGATTCCCTTTGGCGGAGGCATCCGCCGCTGCCTCGGCGCCGCCCTGGCGATGGCCGAGATGCGCGTCGTCCTCGAGGCGACTGCCCGCCGCCTCGACCTCGAGGCCGCCGAGCCCGAGCCCGAGCGAGCCCTGCACCGCAACGTGACGATGATCCCCGCCCGCGGCGGCCGCGTCGTCCTGCGCTCACGCGCCTGAGGGGCGCGATTTTCCGGGACGCGACCTACTTCCGCAGGAGCAGCGCTGCGGCAGATCGGTGGTCGGGTTCCGACAGCACCTCGAATCCGATTTCGTTGCAGGTGTCCTTCAAAGCTCCGTGATCGTACTCGCGGATCAAACCGAGACCGACGTCCTCATACTCTTTGCCCCCATAGGTCATCGTCTCGTAGGTGGAAATGATCGTCTTAGTCTTGGGAACGAAGCTGTAGCCATCGATTGATTCATAGTGAATCTTGTCGAGGTCCAGCGGCACCCCCAAGATCTCGAGTGGCCCGAAATCAAACTCCTTATTTGCTTCAGTTCGGAGCAGGGCAGGATCGGTGGCCTGACTCTTGCGAACCTCGAGAAGCAACAGATCACCATCGCTCATCGCCCTGCTGTAGACCCTTTCCAAGAAGGTTCGATCCTCCGGAAGGTTCCCCAGTGTATTTCCAACCAGAGAGAGGACGTTGGGAGCGTCGCGGTACTGGTAGATCCTCGAGAACTCAGGCAACGAGGCGAAGTCAGCCAAGATCGCCTTGACTTGAATCTTTTGCAGTCGGCGAACTTTTCCGGTTGCGGTCATGGCGTGCGAAATCATGCTCGAGTTGACGTCGAACGGGTAGTAATAGAGATCCGAAGGGTCGAATACTTTTGCCAACGCATTGAGCATCACGACGTCCTTGCGTCCGTCTCCGGGCCCAAGGCTGATCAGATCGATCTCATCGCTTCCGATCGCGGTTTTGATCTTTGCGACGAGGTCATCGCCGAATTTGTCGAAGAGGCCCAGGGAGTCTTTGTAATAGCCATAGGTCTGATCCTCGGTGAGCCGTAGCCAGTTGTGATAGCCAGCATTGGTGAGGTAGGAGTAGATCGTCGGCAGGACCTCCCCACGGTCGATCGTGCGCATGATCTCTTTTTTGGCGTCCATGGTCACATAGCCGCTTCCTATGTAGAGAGTCCCATCGACTATCGATTCGCTCCAGTGCCCTCGATCGCGCCATCCCGGAAGCTCCTCGATTCGTTTTCGGTTCGGCGCCCCGACCGCTTCGTAGTCGGACTTGATCCACTCGAGGAAGGCGTCTCGCTTTGCCTCCCAGCGCGCCGGCCCGGGGTCCTTGCGGTCGATCGCGCTTTTCGCGATAACACTGGCCAGCTTGGCCAACGACCCTTTGGTTTGCAGTTTCTCAACCTGGTGACCGTCGAAGATGGCCTTGATGTCATCTCGGTCGGTTCCGGGGGCGATGAACAGGAAGGTTTTCTTGTCACTGGTCCAAGCGGCGCCCACCTCGGCCCAGCAATACCGGCTATCGAGGAAATTGGGAGACAACATAAAGATCGCCAGCTCAGCATCGATCAGCTCGTTCTTGACGTATTCGTTCACATTGCCCATGTTGATGTCCTTGCCCGGAATCGACGAGGCAAAGATCGCGTCATCGCCGTGAAGGCCCAACCCGGTTTCCAGAAGGTCAACGAATTTGTCGACCAGAGCCTGGTCGAGCGACGAGTGGCTGATGAATACCTGGGCCATTGGGTTAGCCGGAATTGATCGCTTCGCAACGCATCCCGACTTGGCCGGGCAAGCTATAGACCCGCTAGGACGGATTCCAGTACTGACGGAGTCTTCAGCAAACGCGAGGTCACTGGTCGGGCACTGACCTCCTTGTCAACTGTCCCGATAGCGGAGAGGGAGGGATTCGAACCCTCGAGAGAGCTTGCGCCCCCTACTCGCTTAGCAGGCGAGTGCCTTCAGCCACTCGGCCACCTCTCCGGGCATTCGCCTCGATTGTAGGAACTCCCGGGGTACGGTGCAGTTAGTCTCGTGAGCGTGTCCGGCCGCTCGCACCCGGAATTCGAATCGATCTTTGCGGAGGTCGAGGCTCCGTTCGCCTTCGTCGACCTCGACGCGATGTGGTCAAACGCCGAGGCGATGCTGGAGCGAGCGGGGAGCAAGCCGATTCGCATCGCCAGCAAGTCGATCCGCTGCCGAGACCTGCTCCTACAGATCCTCCGCCACGGCGAGCGCTTCTCGGGGCTGATGACCTTCACTCTGCCGGAGACGCTCTGGCTTGCCGAGGCGGGTTTCGAGAACCTGTTGCTCGCCTACCCGACCGCCGACACCGGCGCGCTCGGGGAGCTGGCGCTGCGCTCGGTCGCCAACCCCGAGGACGCGCCGATCGTGATGGTCGACTGCAGCGAACACCTCGACGCGATCGAGTCGGTCTTGGGAGCGGATGCAGCGCCGGTCCGCGTCTGCATCGACCTCGACGCGGGATGGTGGGCGCTGGGTGGGCGGATCAAGGTCGGGCCGAAGCGTTCCCCCATCCACACGGTCGAGCAGGCGGTCGCCCTGGCTCGCGAGATCGATCGACGCCCACAGGTCAAACTGACGGCGCTGATGTCGTACGAGGGCCAGATCGCCGGCGTCGGCGACCAGCCTCCGGGACGCCGTATGCGCGGCGCCCTGATCAGGTCGATGCAGCGCCGCTCAGCCGCCGAGCTCGCCGAGCGGCGGGCCGCGGTCGTCGCCGCAATCCGCGAGTTCGCCGAGCTGCCGATCGTCAACGGCGGCGGCACCGGCAGCCTCGAGCTGACCGGGACCGAGGAGGCGGTGAGCGAGATCGCCGCCGGCTCGGGCTTCTACGCCCCCACCCTCTTCGACAGCTACAGCCGCTTCACGCTCACGCCGGCCGCCGGCTTCGCCCTGCCGATCGTCCGCAAGCCGACGGCCTCGGTGGCCACGGCGCTCGGGGGTGGCTACCTCGCCTCAGGCAGCGGCGACGCCGCTCGCCTTCCCTCGCCGTGGCTGCCGACCGGCCTCGAGCTCGACGAAGAGGAGGGCGCCGGCGAGGTGCAGACACCGCTCAGCGGAGAGGCCGCCCGCGAGCTGCGAATCGGCGACCGCGTCTACATGCGCCACGCCAAGGCCGGCGAGCTCTGCGAGCGCTTCGACGTCCTGCACCTCGTCGAGGGAAACGAGCTCGTCGATGTCGTCCCGACCTATCGCGGCGAGGGCAAGACCTTCCTCTAGCCGCGCCATAACCGACGCGGCTAGGGCCCGAGGACGCGCTTGGCGTATTCGTTGCCAAAGACGCGCTGGGGGTCGAGCTCGTCCCTCGCGGCTTGGAAGTCTGCCCAGCGTGGGTAGCGCTCGGCCAGGGTCGTTGCGGTCTGGAAGTGGCGCTTGCCCCAGTGGGGGCGACCGCCGTACTCGTTCATGATCGCCTCAACCGCTTCGAAGTAGGGTCGCCACTCCATGCCGCGATACTGGTGCACCGCGATATAGGCGGTGTCGCGTTCGTGGGAGGGACTGAGCAGGGCGTCGTCGGCGGCGGTCACCCTCATCTCGATCGGGAAGAACACCGGGTAGCGATTCGAGCGCACCCAATCGATCACCCGCCGGGCCGCCTCGGGTCCGTGCTCGCGCGGCACGCCGTACTCCATCTCCGTGAAGCGCACACGGCGCTCGTTGGCAAAGATGCGATCGCTGCGATCGGTCGACCTGCTGCCCGAGGCGAGCCAGGCGGCGAGTCGCGAGAGGGAGGGAATTCCGCGTGGGAAGAGCTTGCCCATGGCGGAGATTGCCTCCAACGCCCAGTTCTCCAGCACGATGTCGTTGAGGAAGGCCGCCGGCCGGGCGCGCGGGCGCGGTGGCTGCTCGGTCCGGTTGCGCTCCAGGACCAGGGCCGAATCGGCATAGGGAAAAGTGAAGAGCTCAAAGTGGTCGTTTTCGTCGGCGCGCTGCTGGAAGGCGTCGAGGACCTCCTCGCGCGGGCAGGGCGTATCGACTCGCTGCAGAGTGAAGGCGGGGAGGCAGCGCAAGGTCACCGCGGTGACCGCGCCAAGGGCGCCGATCCCGACCCGCGCGGCCCGTAGCAGGGCGGCGTCGCCCGAGGCGGTCAGCTCACGCACCGAGCCATCGGCGAGGACCAGCTCCATCCCCTCCACCTGAGAGGAGATGTTGCGCAGCTTTGCCCCCGTGCCGTGAGTTCCTGTCGCGATCGTGCCGGCGATCGTCTGCCGATCGATGTCGCCGAGATTCTCCATCGCCAGACCTAGGCCATGCAGCTCATCGTTGAGTGCCGCGAGCACCGTTCCACCGCCCACTCTGACCAGGCCGGAGGAACGGTCGGCATCGATCACGCCCCTGAATGCACCGGCGTCGACCATCGTGCCGTCGGTCATAGCCGCCTCGGTGAACGAGTGGCCGCTGCCGGCAACGCTGACCCTGCGCCCAGCCGCCGCGGCGCCACCGATCGCCTCGGCCAACTCCTCTCGACTGCCTGGTCGAAGCCGCTCAATGGGCGTGCAGGCTTGGTCCCCCGCCCAGTTGCGCCAAGCCCGGTGAGGCTGCCCCTGCTCTGCGCCGCTTGAAGACATGCTGAGCGAAGAGCCTAGCCCCGCTAGCCCTCGACGGCGTGGACGCCCGGTGGCGAGAGGCCGTGAAACGCGTAGAGGATGGTGCCCAGCAGGAGAGCGATGATCGCCAGGCTCGGCGCCGCGTTACCGGCAACACTGGCGGCGGCGCCTCCGGCAATCCCGCCGACGACCTCCCCTATCGCCCACGCCATATTGGAGAGCCCAGCGGCAAACCCCTGGTGCAGGCGACTGGACTCGGCCAACTCGGAAAGCAGGGTCAATGCCGGCGTAAGACAGATCCCGCCTCCCAGAGAGGTGAGCATCAACCCAGCCATGACGACCGCCTTGTTGTCGCCAATGGCGACCAGCGCCATCGCCATCGCGCAGATGCTGAGCCCAACCACGAAGGGCAGGCGGCGGCCCGCGCGGTCCGAATATCCGCCAGCCAGCGGCGCGAGCACGGCCTCGAGGGCGGCGCCGGCAATGAAGCCGCCAGCGATCAGCGCATTGCTGCCGCCCAGGTCAGCGATCTGCAACGGGACCAGCACCTCGACCGCACCGAACATCACCGAGGGGATCGCGACGAAGGCCGTCGCGATCAGGATCGGCCGGCTCAAGATGGTCTCGACGACTTCGCGCAGGTCTTGGCGCTCGGGCACCTTCGCCTCGGGAAGGCGGGCGGCGACAAAAGCGAGCACCACCGCCACTACAAGCACCAAGCTGAAGACCAATTCGGTACCGACCTCGGCAGCCAGCGCTCCCAGAGCCGGCCCGAACAGGGCGCCGGCGACAGCGGTCCCCAGGGCCGTGCCGATAACCGAGCCACGCCGCTCCGACGGCGCCGTGGTGATCAGCCAAGTGAGAGCGCCCGACCAGATCAGCGCGCCAGCGGCTCCCTGGGTGAAGCGAGCCGCGTCGAGCAGGAAAAACTCATTCGCGAAGCCGAAGGCGACACTGGCGACTCCGAGCAGCAAGAGGCCGCCGATCACGGTGCGGCGGGGGCCGGCATGGGCAGCGAGCAGACCGGCCGGAAGCGAGAGAAGCAGGGTGCCGGCAGCGTAGGAGGCGGAGAGAACCCCCGCTTGGGCCTTGCTCAGCCCAAGCTCGGAGACGTAATCGGGTAGGAGCGGTGCAATCGCCGAGAAGAAGACGACATCGAAGAAGACCATCGCCGAAGCGAGTACGACCAATCGACGCATTGCAGACAATACAATCATCTAGAGCGATCGCAGTCCTCGGCCACTGCGTCTAGCATCGGACCGGCGCTTACTCCTGGAGGGGTGGCAGAGCGGTTGAATGCACCGGTCTTGAAAACCGGCAGACATCGAAAGGTGTCTCGAGGGTTCGAATCCCTCCCCCTCCGCTTATGTGATGTGTCGCGACATCGGAGACAGATGTCGCGGGACATCGTAGACACCTCAACCCCCTCCGATCGGTTGATAGTCGCGACTGGGATCGAGGACCAGCTGGCGAATCAGCTCACCCGTTTCCCTGTCGAGAACCCGG
>DASWQV010000054.1:0-46485 GCA_036403515.1 Solirubrobacterales bacterium | reverse complement strand
CGAAGCGTCGCCTCGGGATCGGGGCGATCGGATTCCAGCCGCTCGGCGGCTCCCTGTACGCGCCCGACCTCATGGAGAAGCTCGCCCGGCCGCAGCAGGGCCTTGGAGGGCATGCAGGCGTAGTAGGAGCACTCGCCGCCGACCAGATGCGGCTCGACGATCGCCACCGACATCCCTCCGTCGGCGAGGCGGCCGGCGCAGACCTCGCCGGGAGCGCCGGCGCCCAAGACAATTGCGTCGAAGTGATGTTCGGAGCTCATGGATTTCGCACTTCGCTCACTGCGCAGGGAATCAGATATGGATGCTCGTGCGCTCCGCGCTGAAGCGGACTCCGTACAATTGGCCCTGCAGTGCACGGGGGCGACAGGCTTCGACGTGGTCGGTCCGTGCGAACGGTTGCAGGTCGAGGTTGCCGGAGGCCTCGTTAAACCCCGGCACAAACCAATACGTGCGGACCATGAGTTCGCCCTCGCTGCCTAGCTAGAACCTAGGCGATGAGAGTCGGTCCTTCCTCGCCCGCAGGAAGGGCAGCCGGCTTCAGAACGCGGGCTTACCCAGGCGGATCGCCCCGTCTGCCAGGGGAAATTTCAGAGGGCTGTGTCTCTCGTAGTGCCCGCTGGCGCGGACCCCGGGAGACGAGAATCAAGCGCCAGCTAAACCTGTAGACGCCATCGCACTACGGCCTCGGACCCGAGTTCAATTCTCGGCGCCTCCATAGACAGCCCGCCGGCGGGCCTGAGATGTCCAGCGGAGTGGACCTTTCAGGCCCGTCGATCGCGCAGCCAGGCAAGCAGCTCGGCGGCGTTGCGGTCGGGCGGGAAGACGGGGTAGAAGACCTTGCTGATCTTGCCCGCTTCGGCGACCAGGGTGAGACGCTTGTAGAGGGTCATGCTCCCGGCTTCGAAAGTCGGCAGGCCCAGCTCCCTGGCGAGGGCCATCTCGCCGTCGCTTAGTAGGGGGAAGGTGATGTGCCTGCGGGCGGCGAACTCGCGCTGTTTGCCGATGCTCTGCGCGCTGATGCCGACCACCGTCGCCCCGAGCGAGGAGAACGCCGCGAGGTTGTCGCGGTAGGCGCAGCTCTGCGGCGTGCAGCCGCGAGCGCCTGGGATGTCGTCCCAGCCGACGGGTGACGGCTCGCCCGGCGTGCCGGTGCGGGGGTAGACGTAGGCGACGAGGCGGCCGACGGCAATCTCGGCAAGGTTGATCGTGCCACCCAAAGTCGAGGGTAGGCGTAGCTCTGGCAGGAACCTCCCGCTGAGATGGTCGGCGGCGCCGTCGTCCTGCGGAACGGGCAGATCGGCGGGCAGCTGGGTGTAGTCGGTGTCGATCGCGCCATCGTCGCACGCCTTTGGGCTTCGATTCGTATCGTTGGCGGATGCAGCGCTACGTCGCCTTCCTGCGCGGGATGAACCTCGGCGGCCGCCGGATCACGAACGAGGAGCTGAAACGGGAGTTCGGGGAGCTTGGCCTGGGCGAGGCCTCCTGCTTCAGGGCCAGTGGCAACGTGATCTTCGCGGCCGAGGAGAAGAGCGAGGAGAAACTGAAGCTGCGCATCGAAGCCGGCCTGCGGGAGTCGCTCGGCTACGAGGTTCCGGTTTTCCTCCGCGATGCCGCGGAGCTGGAGGCGGTTGCGGCGCACGAGCCGTTCCAGCCCGCACTTGTGAGCGTTTCGAACGGCAAGTTGCAGGTGGCGTTTCTGCCCTCTGCGCCAAAGAGCGGGGCCCGAAAGCAGGCGCTCGCCCTCTCGAGTGACGAGGATCGGCTCGCGATCGAAGGCCGTGAGCTCTACTGGCTACCAAGCGGCGGCATCTCTGAATCGGCCTTGGACCTGAAGACGATCGAGGCAGCCATCGGTCCCTGGACGATGCGCACCAAGGGCACCGTTGACCAGATCGCTGCCAAGTACTTCGGAATTACCGGCGGTTGAACTGGCGCTCGACGCGGGAGTTCAGCACTCGATAAGCAGTTGCGCTCGCCCAGGCGACCGGAATCAATATGACCGGCGGAGCTCCGAAGGCGAGCACGGATACGCCGATTGCGACGGCGACAGAGGTGCTGGCTGTAAGCGTTCCCACGGGAAGCTGAATAGGAAGCGGACTACGCCCATAGCTCGATGATAAGCGTGATAACGGAGAGGGGCCAGCCCCAGACAAAACCTTTCGCAATGCCTTCGTTTACGCGCTGACTCCGGCGCGCGCGAGTGGCGCACACAGTGTCACCGCTCGGTCGCATGTCAGCGCCGATCTGCGCGCGGCAGCGCCGCTACCTGGGCATCAGCGCTGACCGCGCCGATTTCCTCTGGCAGCGCTGAGAGCTGGACGTTGGAGACGAACTCCATCGGCCGGCCGAGAGGACGGAAGAAGTTGTCGTAGTGGGTCGGGACGACGACCTTGGGATCGAGGCGGGGGAGGATGCGCTGCCAGTAGCCCTCGGTGAAGCTGCGGCCGGCGACGCCGGCGAGGAAGACGTCGACCTCGCGCTCGCGGATTGCGTCGTCGATCAGGTTGGCGCTCCCTTGGTGGTAGAAACGCAGACCGGCGACCTCGATCGAGATGCCCCAGACTTGGCCGCAACGGTAGGCGCCCGGCGATAGTCCGTCGAGGTGCTCGCAAGTGAGGTCGCCGTCGTAGGGGACGGCGAGGCCGAGCAGCAGCTTCGAGTGGACACTCGGGGTGAAGCTGACCGCGAAGGGCCCGAGCTCGTAGGTCCGATAGGGCTCGACCCCGACCGCCCGATCGGCCAGCCCGTGCAGGCCCATCAGCGTCAGCAGCGATTCGGAGCCGTAAGCCTTGCAGCCGAAGCGCCGCGCGATCGCCGGTGCGTCGACCGCGTGGTCGAAGTGGGTGTGACCGACCAGAACACCCACTACTTCGCCGGGCGCATTGGCAAAGCGGTCGAGCGCAGCTGGGTCGGGCAGCGTCGGCCGGCGGCGCAGCAGGTCGGCGAACGGCACGCGGGAGAGATAGGGATCGATGAAGAGAGTGCGCCCCTCGAAACTGATGCGGTAGCCGGATACGCCGAGCCATTCGATCTCCAGACCGGCCGGCAGCTCCAGCGGCCTCGCCTCGAGCTCACCCAGGGCCTGACCGTCTTCGCGCTCGGCTCTGCGCCGGGTCAGCCGCGCCTTCGCCAGGTCGCCGAGATGTTGCAGTGGCCCGGCCATCGAGTTGAGCCCTACGCGGTCTCGAGCGTCGCCGAAAGATGCGGTGGGCTGGCGATGGTCTGGAAGACCACGCAGTAGCGCTCTGTCAGCTTTAGCAGGGTGTCGAGTTGCTCCTGATCGGCGTCGGTGTCGAGCTCGAAGCAGAGGCGGATCGCTGAGAAGCCGACCGGCGCCTCGCGGTCGACGGCGAGGGTACCGCGGAAGTCGAGCTCGCCCTCGGCGCGCACGGTCCCGGACTCGACCTCGATCCCGAGCGAGGTCGCCACTGCTCGCAGCGTCACTCCGGCGCAGGCGACCAGCGCCTCGAGCAGCATGTCGCCTGAGCAGAGCAGCGAACCATCGCCGCCGGAGGCGGGATGCAGGCCGGCCGCCACGATCGCGTGGCCACTTTGCACCGAGCAGGAAATGCCCTCACCGAGCTCACCACTGGCGGCGAGCGTGACCACCGCCGCCTCGGGCTCCCCCTTGTAGCGCTCCTTTAGCGGAGCCTGTGCCGCCCGCAGCTCCTCGCGTTCCATGCCGAGAGGGTACGCCCCCACGCACGCTGGCTGCGTAATGTCAGGGATTGCCATGGCCATCGCCACAGCCACATCGATCGACCTCTACGCGGGCGGCAAGCTGCTCTTCGAGGAGGTCTCGTTCAAGCTTGAGTCGCGCGAGCGGATGACGCTCTCCGGGCGCAACGGCGTCGGCAAGTCGACTCTGCTGCGTGTGCTGGCCGGAGAACGGCCGCCTGACTCCGGCAGCATTGCGCTCCAGAAAGGCGCCCGGGTGGCGTTGCACGACCAGCGGCCGCCGCGCGACGCCGAGATCTCCCTCGGCGACTACGTCTTCTCGGGCCGCACCGACATGCAGGAGACCGAGGCACAGCTGGCCCGCCTCGAGCAGGCGATGTCCCAGGCCACCCCCGACGAGGAGACGATGCGCGCCTACGCGGCGGCGCAGCAGCGACTTGAAGCGGACGGCGGCTACCGCTGGCGCGACGACGTCCTCGCCGTGCTCGGCGGCCTCGGCTTTGATGAGGAGGCGGCGAAACGGCAGCTCTCGACCTTCTCCGGCGGTGAGCTGACTCGCGCCTCCCTCGCGCGCGCCCTCGCCACGCGCCCCGACCTGCTGCTTCTCGACGAGCCGACGAACCATCTCGACATTCCCTCACTGGAGTGGCTGGAGCGCTACCTGGTCGATCTCGACGCCGCCGTCGTCCTCGTCGCCCACGACCGCTGGTTCCTCGAGGCGGTCGGCACCTCGGTATTGGAGCTGGAGGCCCAGCGCGGCCGCTTCTTCGCCGGCCCCTGGCATGCCTGGCGCAAGGAGCAGGCGGCGCGGGCGATCGCCCTCGGCAAGGCGATCGAGCGCCAGCAGGCGGAGATCGAGCGGATGGAGCGCTTCGTCGAGCGCTTCCGCTACAAGGCGACGAAGGCCAAACAGGCCCAGTCGCGCCTCAAGCAGATCGACAAGATCAAGCGTGACGGGGCCAAAGCCGAGGCCCGTGATCGCCGCAACCTGCGCTTCTCCTTCGTCAAACCCGAGCGGCCCGGTCGAGTCGTGCTGAAACTCGTCAACGCGACGATCGAGGTGCCGGGACGCACGCTCCTCGGCGACGCCAATCTCGAAGTCGAACGGGGTGAGCACGTCGTCCTCGTTGGTCCCAACGGCGCCGGCAAGACGACCCTGATCGAGACCCTGGCCGAGCAGCGGGCACCTGCCGCGGGCTCGGTCCGCACCGGTCACAACGTCAAGGTCGGCTACCTCTCGCAGCACGCCGAGACGGCGGCGGGGGACGGCTCGGTGCTCGAAGCAGCCCAGCGCGAGACCGGCCTCAGCGGCCAGAAGGCGCGCAGCCTGCTTGGCAACTTTCTCTTCTCCGGCGCCGACGCCGAGAAGTCGCTCGACGACATCTCCGGCGGCGAGCAGCGGCGCCTCTCGCTGGCGATCCTGGTTGCCTCCGGCGCCAACGTGCTGATCCTCGACGAGCCGACCAACCATCTCGACATCGAGAGCCGCGAGGCGTTGGAGGACGCGCTTCTCGCTTACGAGGGCGCCGTGATCCTCGTCTCCCACGACCGCGCCCTGCTCGAGGCGGTGGGCAGCCGCACCCTCGTTTGCGAGGGCGGCGAGCTGCGCAGCTACCCGAGTGGCTGGGCGACCTACCAGCGCGATCGCGACGAGCGCGCGGAAGCCGCTTCGGCATCTGCCGCCGCGGCCAAGCGCGAGGGCAAGAAAGTCGCCAAGCGCCACAGCCCCGGCACGATCTCGAAAAAAGCCGCCCGCAAGGCCGGCCGCCTGGCCGAGAAGATCGAGGCCGCCGAAGCCGAGTTGGCCCGGGTCGAGGAGGACCTGGCCGATCCCTCGGCGTGGTCGAACCCAGCAAAGGTCGAGCAGGCAAACCGGCGCCACGAAGCGGCGAAGGCGAAGCTGGCCGACCTCTATGAGCGTTGGGAGGAGGCCGAGCGGGCGGTCAGCGCAGCGGCCGATCCAGCCTGACGACGGTCCCCTTGGCCGGGGCGAGGGTGATGTTGCGGATCTTGGCCTTCTCCGGCCTGGGGTCGGGAGCGCTCAGATCGGCGCGCTCGACGATCTCTTTGAGGATGACCCGCATCTCATATTCGGCGAAGGCGGCGCCGATGCAGCGCCGCACACCGCCGCCAAACGGGATCCAGGCGTAGTTGTCGGCCTTGCCCTCGAGGAAGCGCTCGGGCCGGAACTCCTCCGGCTGCGGGAAGAGGTCTTCGCGGTAGTGCAGGGCGGCGATCGCCGCCATCACGAAGCTCCCCTTCGGGACCTCGTAGCCGCCGACTTGTGCCGGCGTGGTCAGCTTGCGGGCGACGTCGACGATCACCGGACGCGCCCGCAGCGTCTCCTTCACGGTCGCCTCGATGTAGTCGTCCTCGCCGGCGGCAAGCGACTCGCGCAGCTTCGTCAGCACGCGCGGCGTGCGCAGCAGTCGCTCCATCGCCCAGGCGAGGCCCGTGGCGGTTGTCTCGTGGCCGGCGCCGAGCACGGTGACGAGCTCGTCGCGCAGCTCTTCGTCGCTCATCGGGCTGCCGTCGTCGTGGCGGGCTTGGAGCAGCAGCGAGAGCACGTCGTCGTGGCCTTCCTCCCCGGCCTCGACCTCGGCGCGGCGCAGGCCGATCTCCTCGTAGATGAACCGATCGAGGGCCGCCCGGGAACGCAGGAAGCGTGGCCAGGGGCTGCCGGGCCCGAAGTTCTTGCGCAGGGCTGGAAACGTGGTGATCAGGCCCACCCGCTTGCTGAAGTCGTTGATCAGGCGCTCGAAGCGGGCCAATCGATCCTCGTCGTGGACGCCGAAGACGGCACGCATGATTACCGCCAGGGTGATGCGCTGAGTGTGGGGGCGCAGGGCAAATGGCTCTCCGACGGGCCAGGTCTCCATCTGCCTGCGGGTCATCTCGCGGATCAGCTCGCCGTAGCCGCGGACCCGCTCGCCGTGGAAGGGGGGCAGCAGCAGCTTGCGCTGTCGCATGTGAGGCGCCTCGTCGAGGGTCAGCACGGAGTTCGGGCCGAGGGCCGGCTCGAGCACGGTCGCGTTGGCCTCACCGGCGTGGAATTGCTCGGGCGAGCCGGTGAACATCGTCTTGACCAGAGCCGGGTCGGCGACGTAGAAGACGCGGCCAAAGAAAGGAAAGGAGAGCGTGAAGACGTCGCCGTAGCGACGCTGCAGCTTGACCAGGAAGCCGAGTGGGTCGCGCGCGTAGCTCAGGGCCTGCAGCAGCGATGGCGCGCGCGAGCCGGGTGGGAGCTCGCCTCCAGCCCCAACAGCAGGGTGCCTGATCGTCGCCTGCTCCACGCAGCGCACCATAGAACATCGACTGGCTGACCAGCCAGTACCACCTCCCAGCGCTGACTTCGCCTTTATACGTCCATATGGACTACAAAAGACAAAGTCAGCGACTAGAAGACGATGGTTCTTGTGCCGTCGAAGTCAGCGACTAGAAGACGATCGTTCTTGCGCCGTCGAGGAGAACGCGGTCGTCGAGATGGGCGCTGACGGCGCGGGCGAGGACGAGACGCTCGATGTCGCGACCGATCCGCTGCAGGTCTCCCACCTCGTCGCGGTGGCTGACCCTGGTCACGTCTTGGTCGATGATCGGGCCGGCGTCGAGCTCCTCGGTGACGTAGTGGGCGGTGGCGCCGATCAGCTTCACGCCCCGCTCATGCGCACGGCGATATGGATCCGCGCCGACGAAGGCTGGCAGGAAGCTGTGGTGGATATTGATCGCCGGGGCCTGCAGCCGGCGCAGGAACTCGGGCGAGAGGATCTGCATGTAGCGAGCAAGGACGAGAAGGTCGGTTCCGGTGAGAAGGGCCAGCGCCTGTCCCTCGGCTCGATCGCGGGCATCCGGATCGACCGGAACATGATGGAAGGGGAGGCCGAGCGATTCGACCTGGCCGGCGTGGTCGGAGTGGTTGGAGATGACCGCCACGACGTCGGCGCCGAGCTCGCCGCTGCGCCAGCGCCAGAGCAGGTCGGAGAGGCAATGGTCTTCGCGCGAGACCATGATCGCGACCCGCTTGCGCTCGCTCGACTCGGCGAAGCGGTAGTCCATCTCGAAGCGAGCCGCGATGTCGCGCTCGAAATGGTCCTGAAGCTCCTGCCGCTGACCGTCGGCAAGGGCGTCGAAGACCATCCGCATGAAGAAGCGCCCCTCGTTGCTCGAGTGCTGGTCGGCGTCGACGATGTTGAGGCCAGCGTCCGCGAGGAAGCCGCTGACGGCTGCGATCAGCCCGGGCCGGTCCGGGCAGGCAAGCAGTAGGCGCGATGTCGGCGTACCGGCGATCTTCCAATCATCGCCGCTTCCCTTCGCTGGGCAGTTGCAAGCCAATTGAGCCGCAAGAAGCAATTCATCTCGTTCTGCCAGAAGGATTTCCGTGCCTGATGTCGTGGCAGACGCAACTTACTTGTAAGCAATGTGCGCGCGGTCACCTTGCGGGGCCGCAAATACCGCCACGGTTCCGCGCTTGCTCACAAAACGCACATATTTCATTCCTGTCCTGATCGCCTGCATCGCCTTCCCCGCGGCGGCCCTCGCCGCCGGCGACGGAGGCCAATCGGCAAAGATCGACGTTGCCAACGCGAAGCCAGTTTGGATCGGCGTCCTGCAGAGGCCGGTCGTTCGCTTCCATAAAACGATCCGCGCCACGCTCGCTGACATCGAAGCAGCCCATCGCGCCAAGCTCCGCCGCGAACGCCGCGAGCTCTACACCTCACTGCCAGGCGGTGTCTCGCAGGCCACACTTGATGCCATAGGAGTCTGTGAGTCGGGCGGCGACCCGACGGCGGTCTCCTCAGACGGCAGCTACCGCGGCAAGTACCAGTTCGATTACGGCACCTGGGAATCGATGGGCGGCTCGGGGGATCCGGCGGCAGCTTCCGAATCAGAGCAGGACTACCGGGCCGCGTTGCTCTACGCCGCTTCGGGCTCCAGCCCGTGGCCGGTCTGCGGCTGATCGGCCGCCAAGGGTTCGGGCACCCCTCCCGGCTCAACTTTTTCGGTGGGTCGTGGTCGGCTGGCCGCGATTGAATCGCCGAAAAAGTACAAGCCGCCGGGAGGGGCACCCGAACCCTTCCCTACGATTCCGGCCATGAACGGCGAGCGGGTTCCTGCCCCAGATCCCCAGGGCCCCGTTCGCAAGCCGCCCAGGGAGGCGATAGCGGACGCGAAGGTTCGAGCGCCTACGCGAGGGAATCGCAAGCTGGAGGAGTTCCTCGGCGCTGTCAACAGCGACGATCAGGTTCGGGGCTGGTGGTACATGACTCAGGTTCACGCCGAGCGGCTGGGGATGTCGGACCACTCCTGGGTGCACATGCAGATCGTGCTCAACATCGCTCTGCGGCTGCTGCGACTGCTGATCAAGGCGGGCGTGGAGCCGGTGGTCGTAGCCGATCACGGCATGTCCGCTAAAGACGCGGAGGTGGTCGTCGCCGGCGGCGCGCTCCTGCACGACGTCGGCATGTCAATCCATCGGCAGGATCACGAGGCCTACAGCTTGTTCCTCGCCAGTGGGGCGCTGGAGCGTCTGCTCCCCGATTCCTACCGGCAGCCGGAGCGGACGATCATCGCCTCCGAGATCCTCCACGCGATCATCGGCCACCGGCGGCGTGGTGAGCCGTACACGCTCGAGGCAGGGGTGGTCCGCGTTGCCGATGCGCTCGACATGGCGCAGGGGCGCACCCGGCTGCCGATCGAAGCCGGACAGGAGGGCATCCACTCGATCTCCGCCGCGGCGGTCGACGAGGTGCGGATCGAGGCGGGCGAGGAGCGGCCGGTGCGGATCGAGATCGAGCTCAACAACTCAGCGGGGATCTTCCAGGTCGACGATCTGCTGGCGACGAAGCTCCGCGGCACCCCGCTCGACGGCAAGGTCGAAGTCGTCGCCGAGATCGAGGGGGAGAGCGAGAAACGACTTCTCAGCGGCTTCCGGCTCGGCTGAGCGGCTTAGCCGAAGCGTTCCAGGTCGTAGCGACGGCGTTCCTTGCGCTTCTCGAGCTTTCCCTGCAGCAGCGAGAGCACGATCACCAGGATCGCGAAGAAGGCAATCACGCCGAAGCAGAAGAAGGTCACCGTCTTGTCTGTAGTCGGCCCGGCGAGCCCGACGCCGTTGTCGGCCAGCGCCACGGGCGCGGCGAGCAGGATCGAGAGCAGCGCGGCGCAGAGGGCCGCTGCGATCCCGATTCGGCGCGAGGGCAGCATCACGTCGCGCAATCTAGCGCACGACGGCGACAGGCAGGCCTAAAAAAAGCGAACGGCCCGGGGCAGTGGGCCGTTCGCGGTGACGAGAGAGGAGTCTCGTGGGGGTTGAGTCTGCCGCTGGTCTGGAGCCTGGCGGTGAACATCCGGAGAAGCCCGTCGCCGACTTTGCCGCTATTTAGGCGCTTTTGGGCTGTGAAAATCTTGTGAACGCAGGCCTTTTGCGGCCCTCCCGCCGTTGTTCGCGCATACAATCGTGTCGCCTTTCAGGCAGGCACCCTTCGCCAGACACGGCGTCCACCACTTGAACACACAGCAGACCATCCGGCTCGCGGTAATCGATGACGACAGCGGTTTCGTGACCGTGCTCTCGAAGCGAACCGAAATGGCCGGTTGGCAACAGCGCGTGCTGAGCAGCGCGATCGCGCCCGAGGAGCTCGTGGCGATGAAGCTGAACGCGCTGCTGCTCGATCTGACAGTTCTCGGCGAGGAAGCCTGGGGCTACCTGGAGCGGATCTGCGCGATGCTGCCCGACCTCGGCGTGATCGTCTGCACCGGCCAATCCACCGTCGCCCAGCGGGTGCGAGGACTGCGGCTGGGGGTTGACGATTGGATCGCCAAGCCTTGCCACCCGGAGGAGGTGATGGCGCGGATCGAGGCCGTCTCGCGCCGTCGCCGGCGCAGCCGCGCGGGGGCCGAGGCGGGGCCGGTCGTCGCCGGCGAGCTCGAGATCCGCCCCGACCAGTTCCAGGCCTTCGTCGGTGATGGCAGCCTCGACCTGACCCGGCGCGAGTTCGAGCTGTTGCAGCTGCTTGCCGACGCCAAGGGCCAGGTGCTCGAGCGTGAGGCGATTTACCAGCGGGTCTGGGGCTACGCGATGGCTCACGGCGACCGTTCGGTCGATGTCTTCATCCGCAAGCTGCGCCAGAAGCTCGAGAAGCGCTCGCCAAGCTGGCGCTACATCCACACTCATTTTGGTGTCGGCTATCGCTTCGATCCCGAGACCGGTGCTGGCAGTCGGGCCCATCCCACCCCCGGGGAGGCCGTCGACGCCGCGGATTCACAAGTAGTTCACAGCAGCTTTACCGCCGCGTAACCAGCTGCCCGCCCGCCGCGGTGATCCTCGATCGCCATGCTGGAGATTCGCCCCTATGAGCACGCGGCGCTGGTCGATGGTCGGCCGCTGAGCCTGACCATGCGCGAGCTTCAGCTATTGACCACGCTGGCGGCCAACCCGCAGCGCATCCTCACTCGCGAGGAGCTCTATGCCGAGGTCTGGGGACGGGAACCGCGCCACGATGACCGCTCGGTCGACGTCTACGTCAGTCGCCTGCGCTCGAAGCTGGGCGAGGCGCTGCCCGGCCAGCGCCTGATCCACACCCACAGCGGCATCGGCTATCGCTTCTCGCCGGACGGTTGATGCGGCAGCCTCATCCCCATCGCCCGGTCTTTTACATCTTTTTCACATCCTCGACACAGGCAGGTAACAAGCTGCTGGAGAGCCGCTGAGAGTCTGGCGCCGAATCCCAAATTCGGTTCCCGAAACGTTAAGGAGATACGCGTGACCAAGAGACTTCTCACTGTCAGCGTGGCGCTGGCTCTTGCCGTCGCCGTCGCGGCATGCGGCAGCTCGTCATCGGGCAGCAGCGGAGGGTCGTCCAGCTCACCCCTGGTCGGCGCCGGCAGCACCCTCGTCGCCCCGCTGATGTCGAAGTGGCAGTCCGACTACGCCAGCAAGTCCGAAGAAACGGTCACCTACGGCGCGATCGGCAGCGGTGGCGGAATCGACCAGATCACCTCGCGCTCGGTCGACTTCGGCGCCTCCGACGCGCCGCTGACGCCTGAACAATTCGAAGAAGCCGATGGCGTCGAGCAGATTCCATGGGCCCTGAGCGGCACCGTGCCCGCCTACAACGTCAGTGGCGCGCCCAGCGACCTGAAACTGAGCGGCGACGTGCTCGCCGGAATCTACCTCGGCGAAATCACCCAGTGGGACGATCCGGCGATCGCCAAGCTGAACTCCGGCGCCAGCTTGCCGAGCACGAAAATCACGCCGGTCTACCGCAGCGACGGCAGCGGCGACACCTACGCGTTCACCAACTACCTCTCGACGATCAGCCCCGAGTTCAAGTCGAAGGTCGGCACCTCGACCACGGTCAAGTTCCCGACCGGCGTCGGCGCCGAAAAGAACGACGGCGTCGCGGCGGCGATCTCGCAGACCGACGGCGCGATTGGCTACGTCGGCCTTGCCTACGCGCTCTCCAACGAACTCAGCATGCCGCTGGTTGAAAACTCGGCCGGGGAATTCCCGGAACCGGGCGTGGAAAGCGTCGAAGCAGCCGCCGACGCCGTGAAGACGATCGGCAAGGACAACTCGATCTCGCTCGCCGACCTGCCGAGCTCGGCCAAGGGCGCCTACCCGATCTCGACCTACACCTACGTGATCGTGCCGCTGGAAAGCGAAAAGGCCGAAGCGCTGAAAAAGTTCATCAGCTACGCGATCGGTCCGGCGGGCCAGGAATACGGCCCTGACCTCGACTTCGCGCCGCTGCCCAAGCAGGTCGTCGCCGCCGGCAAAGCGGCGATCGGCAAGATCGGCAGCTAGTGGCCTTGTCTGGCCGACGTCACGAGGAAGGGCAGTAGTTGGAGGCCGGCGCTCTCAGCAACCCTGTGCTGCGTGCCCGGCGCAACCTCCCCGACCGCATCGGCGACCCGCTGCTGCGAGGCCTCTCCGGCCTTGCGGCAGCGCTTGCCGTCGCGGTCATGGTCGGGATCGTCTACGAGGTCATCCAGATCGCCTGGCCGGCGATCTCGGCCTTTGGGATCGGCTTCGTCACCACCAACGACTGGAATCCGGTCACCGAAAACTTCGGCGCCGCGCCGTTCCTCTACGGGACCGTGGTCACCTCCGCGATCGCCCTGCTCTTCGCGGCGCCGCTCTCGATCGCGATCTCGATCTACCTGACCGAGCTGGCTCCGGCGCGGCTGCGGCGGCCGGTCGCGACCCTGGTCGACATGCTGGCGGCGATCCCCACCGTGATCCTCGGCCTCTGGGGCATCCTCGTCCTCGGCCCCTTCATGCACGACACGATCGAGCCAGCCCTGCAGAGCGCCTTCGGCTTCCTGCCGATCTTCAGCGGTGACCCGTCGGCCTTCGGCTACCTGACCGCGGCGCTGATCCTGACGATCATGACCACGCCGATCATCACCAGTGTCACCCGCGAGGTATTCGAGACGGTGCCGAGCGACCTCAAGGAGGGCGCCTACGCGCTCGGGGCCACGCGCTGGGAGATGGTCAGGGAGGTCGTGCTGCCGTACTCGCGCGCCGGCATCGTCGGCGCCTCGATCCTCGGCCTCGGCCGGGCGATTGGCGAGGCGATCGCGGTTGCGCAGGTGATCGGCGGCGCGACCGCGATCAACGTCTCCCTCTTCCACACCGGCGGCACGATGGCGGCCCAGATCGCGGCCCAGTTCCAGGGCGCGCCGGGCGCCCTGCAGAAGCCCTCGCTGGCATATCTCGGCCTGATCCTGCTCGTCTTCGCGGTCGTCGTAAACGTGATCGCCCGACTGATCGTGCAGCGTGGCAAGCTGAAGGACAGCGATACGACGCTGACCGAGGCGGAGGCACTGTGAACGCCCCAATCGTCATGGTGACTTCCGGGTGCTCGAATCCGTGGCGATTGGGGCGTGAACGATGGTGATTCTGTGAACGCCCCAAACGGACACGCGCTGCTGCTCGACCGCGGCAACCTGAAGCGGCGCAAGCGGGTCAACCGGGCGATCGAGGTCACCTCGACAATCGCCGCCCTGCTCGCCGTAGCGGTGCTGCTGATCGTCGTCGGCTCGGTCCTGCTCAAGGGGCTGGGGGCGCTCAGCCTGCACTTCCTGACCACGCCGACGGGCCTCTTCGGCGACACCAGCGGCGGCATCTCCAACGCGATCGTCGGCTCGGCGATCATGGTGGCCCTCGCCGCCGCGATGGCGATCCCGGTCGGGCTCCTCGTCGCGATTTACACCACCGAGTTCGCCTCACCGCGGTTCGGCCACTCGGTTCGCTTCGTGCTCGACATCCTCAATGGGGTGCCGACGATCATCACCGGCATCTTCGTCTTCGGCCTGATGGTCGAGGGGAACAAACAGAGCGGCTTCGCCGCCTCGGTCGCCCTGGCGATCATCATGCTGCCGATCGTCGCCCGCACCGCCCAGGAGGTGCTGACCCTGGTCCCGGCCAACCTCAAGGAGGCCGCGCACGCGCTCGGCATCGCCCACTGGCGTTCGACCGTGCGGATCACGCTCCCGACCGCGGCTGGGGGCCTGCTTACCGGAGCGCTGCTCGCCGTCGCCCGCGTCGCCGGCGAGACGGCGCCGCTGATCCTGCTCTCGTCGATCTACGGGCAAGGGGTGCTGACCGAACCGGGGGAAGCCCTGGCCTCGATCCCGATCTTCATCTTCCAGTCCTCGGAGTCGCCCAGCCCCGAGGCGCACACCCAGGCCTGGGCGGCAGCGCTGGTCCTGATCGCCTTCGTGCTCGTCCTCAACGTCGTCGCCCGTGCCTTCTACGCCCGTTCCCGCAAGCGCATGGGGGCATGATCCCCGCGCGTCCGCCCGCCACCCGAGGAGTCCTAGGATGGACAGCAGAGAGTCTATTGAGAGCACAGTCATGACCGAGCCCAACCCCGAGCCGCAGGCGCGCACAGCGCAGATCGGACCAGCGATCTCGGTCGCCGGCACGGGCTCTGCCGGGCCGGCGAAGAGCAGCCGTAAGGCCGGCGGCGTCGAGCTCAGGGACCTCCACGCCTATTACGGGGCAACCCACGCGGTGCGCGGGATAAGCCTCGGTTTCAACGCCGACCGCGTCACCGCGATCATCGGCCCGTCCGGCTGCGGCAAGTCGACGATGGTCCGCTGCATCAATCGCATGCACGAGGAGATCCCTGGGGCCCGGGCGAGCGGGGAAGTCCTGCTCGACGAGCTCGACCTCTACGGCAGCGCGATCGACGTCGTCGCCGTGCGCCGCGCTGTCGGCATGGTCTTCCAGAAGCCGAATCCCTTCCCGACGATGTCGGTGATCGACAACGTCACCGCGGGCCTGCGGCTGACCGGCGCTCCCCGCGGCGAGATCGAGGACCGCGGCCGCGAAGCCCTGGTCAGCGCCGGCCTGTGGAACGAGGTCAAGGACCGGCTGAAGGGACCTGGCGCCGGCCTCTCGGGTGGCCAGCAGCAGCGCCTCTGCATCGCCCGCGCGCTCGCGGTCGAGCCGGAGGTGCTGCTCATGGACGAGCCATGCTCGGCTCTCGACCCGGTGGCGACACTGAAGATCGAGGAGTTGATCGGCGAGCTGAAGCAGCGGGTGACGATCGTGATCGTCACCCACAACATGCAGCAAGCAGCGCGCGTGGCCGACACCACCGTCTTCATGCTGGGCGGCGAGCTGGTCGAGGTGGATGCCACCGACAAGATCTTCACCAACCCCGACGACGACCGCACCGAGCAGTACGTGACCGGAAAGTTCGGTTGATGGCGACCGAAACCCGCACTCAATACCAGGAGGAGCTCGACCGGCTCGAGGCAAGCGCGCTCGACGGGCTCGATCTGGTCAGCACCGCTCTGGAAAGGACTCTCGAGGCAGTCGAGCACCAGGACGTCGAGTTGGCGCAGCTGGTCGTCGTCGACGACGACCGCATCGACGGCCGCTACCTGGAGGTGCATCAGAGCCTGATTACGCTGCTGGCGACGCAGTCCCCGGTGGCGACCGACCTGCGCCTGATCTCGGCGCTGCTGCACGTTTTGAAGAGCGTCGAGCGAATGGGCGATCAGTGCGTGAACATCTGCAAGATGATCCCGCTCTCCGGCAACGAACCGCCGGCCGATCGGGAAATGGTCAAGCTGATCCTCTCGATGGGCGCGCAGACGAAGATGCTGATCAGCCAGGCCAAGCGCGCTTTCGCCGACCGCGACGTCGAACTCGCTCAGGACCTGGTTCGCCAGGACGACGTCGTCGACAACCTCAACCGCGACTGCTTTCGCCTTGCCCTGGAGATCGGCGACGACGCCGATCGGCGTGAATGGGCGATGACCATGTTGCTGGGAGCGCGGGCGATTGAGCGGATCGGCGACAACGCGGTCGACATCGGCGAGCAGGTTGCCTTCGTGGTCACCGGGCTCTTTCGGGAGTTCGAGGACGCGTCCCATCCGGCGAGGTAGGAGGGACCGGGCACCGCTGCCCGCTCAACTTTTTGGATGGAGAGAAAGCTGGCTAACGCCGCAAGGTGAATGCCCAAAAGGTACAAGCCGCGGGCAGCGGCACCCGGTCCCTCCAGCCGAGCCCGCGTCCGCGAGCTGCGGTTGAGATCCGCGACGTCTGGGAAGATGCCAAGAGAGACCCGGGATGCTTTGCGCTGCCATAGATATTGGTTCCAACACGACGCGCGTGCTCGTCGCCGAGCCGATGGACGGTCAGTTGAAGAAGGTGATGGAGCAGCGGGCTTATACGCGGATCAACAAGGCGCTCGATTCCGATGGCGGGATCGTCGGCGAGAAGATCGACCAGGTATGCGAGGTCGTCGCCACCCAGGTGCGCTTGGCGAAAGAGACCGGGGCGGAGGAGATCCGGGCGGTTGCGACCGCCGCTGTGCGCGAGGCCTCCAATGGCGAGGCGGTGGCGGAAGCGATCGGCGAGGCGGCCGGTGTGCCGGTAGAGATTCTCAGCGACGAGGAGGAGGGGAGGCTCTCCTTCATCGGCGCGACCAAGACGCTCGGACATCCGGTTGATGGCAAGGTCGGCGTCGTCGACGTCGGCGGCGGCTCCACCGAGGTGATTCTCGGCACGGTTCCGGGTGGTGCTTCCAAGGTCCTCTCCTGGCGGGTCGGCTCCGGCGTGCTAGCCGACGAGCTGATCTCATCGGACCCGCCCTCGGCGGCCGAGATCCGCAAGGTCCGCGACCGTATCGACGACATCTTCGCCGGGGTCGAGATCGAGCATCCCGCCCAGGCGGTTGCGGTCGGCGGCAGCGCGACGTCGCTGCGGCGCCTGGTCGGCGCCGTGCTCGAGTACGAGACCCTGGAGCGGGGCGTCCGCGTTCTCTGCGGCGATCCGGCGGCCGAGGTGGCCCGTCGCTACGAGCTCGACCCCGAACGGGTTCGCATCCTCGCCACCGGGGTCTTGCTGCTGGAGAAGGTCTCCGAGCTGCTCGGTCAGTCGTTGCAGATCGGCAAGGGCGGCCTGCGCGAGGGCGTCGTCCTCGACATGCTCAACGGCAGCCTCAACGGCTCCCGTATCCGCCTCGCCGCTTAGGGCGGGCCGGCGCTCTGCTCTAGCCTCAAGTTGTGGCAAGCGCGCGCAAGGTCGAACTCGACTGCGAGGCGTCGTTCGGGGTCGCCGCCAGGCGTGTGGTCAAGGTCCGCGCCAGGGAGGTCTTCGCGCAGGCAGACGGCGTCCTCGATCTTGGGGAGGTCGAGCGGATCCATGACATGCGGGTGGCGACGCGGCGCCTGCGGGCTGCGCTGGAGGTCTTCGAAGATTGCTTCCCGCGCAAGCGCCATCGCAAGGCGCTGAAGAAGGTTAAGAAGCTCTCCGACGCGCTCGGCGAGCGGCGCGATGTCGATGTCGAAATCGAGCTGCTGGAGGGCCTGGTCGGCGAGGTCGCCAAGGTGGACCAGGCGGCGCTCGGGGGGCTGATCGACGACCTTCGCGCCCGGCAGGCGCAGGCCAACGACGACCTCGCGTCGTTCGTCACCGCGACGCGGCTGAAGAAGCTGCGCCGGCGCCTCGCCAAGCTCGTCAAGGCGGCGAAGGCGTGAAGGCGCGCAGGGTCGAAGGCCTCGACCCCCGGGCGCTACTGCGCCCCAACGCCGCCGCCCGTATCGTCGGCACCAGGCTCGACGAGCTGCGCGGTTTCGCCGATGAAGCGCTGGCAGCCGACGCGAGCGCGGCCCAGCACAACATGCGGATCGCGGCCAAGCGCCTGCGCTACGTGCTGGAGATCTTCGGACCCTGTATCGGGGGGGAGGCCAAGGTGGCCCGCAACGCCGCCAAGCAGCTGCAATCGGTGCTCGGCGACCTCCACGATTGCGACCTGATGCTGCCCACGGTCGAGCAGATCGACTCTGCCGCAACCCTGCTGCGCGAGCGCCGCAGCCGCCTTTTCCACGACTTCGTCGCCTCCTGGCAAGCCGAGGCCAGCAAGGGCACCTGGGCCGCGCTCGAGCGCAGCCTTCCCTCTCGCTGACTTCGTCTTTAGCAGTCCACATGTACGCATGAAGACGAAGTCAGCGGATCGGGCTGGTTACGAGATGTTCACGGCTGGTTGCCCAGGCGTTCACAAGTTTTCCCTGCTGATGCCGAACTCTGGAGGTGACAGAAACGACTAGAGCAGGGAGACGCCGATGACTTCCCGTGTAGATATGCATTGCCACTCGACCGCCTCGCAGCTCTCGCGGCTCGGGGTTCAGCGCTCACTGGGGCTGCCCGAGTGCGCGACGCCGCCAGAGGAGGTCTACGAGCTAGCCAAGCAGCGGGGGATGGACTTCGTCACGATCACCGATCACGACACGATCGACGGTTGCCTCGAGCTGGCCGACCGTCCCGACTGCTTCGTCTCCGAGGAGCTGACCGCTCGCTTCGCCGGCGAGCCCCAGGCGGTTCACGTCCTCTGTTACGGGATCACTCCCGGAGACCACGAGTGGCTGCAGGCACACGCCGGCGATGTCGAGGCCTGCGCCGCATACCTTGAGGACAACGAGATCGCCTGCGCGCTCGCGCACCCGTTCTACAACGTCGATGCACCGCTGCTGCCCCGGCACCGGCGGCTGCTCGCCGAGCTCTTCCCGGTCTGGGAGGTGCGCAACGGGTCGCGGGCCGCCGACCTGAACATGCCCGCCGCCGTCTACACCGAGACGCACGGCGGCACCGGCATCGGCGGCTCCGACGATCACGCCGGCGTGGACATCGGCCGCACCTTCACCGAGGCGCCCGCGGCCGCCACGCCGGAAGAGTTTCTGCGCCACCTGCTCGATGGCGAGGCCGAGGCGGGCGGCGAGCAGGGCAGCGCCGCCAAGTGGGCGCACGCGGCGATGGCGCTGGCCACCCGCGCCCTAGTCCTTCCCGCTTCCGGTGCGCCTTTTGCGGCTATGGACCACAAAAGGCGCACCGGAACGGTCGACCCGGCTGCCGTGCTGAAGATCGCCCAGCGGGCGATCGGGGAGGGTGCCGCCCGCGAGGGCAAGGTCGCCGCCGACATCGGTCCCGACGACGCCCGGGCGCTGCTCGAGGCCTGGCTGCGCTCGATCGACCTCGACCTGCGCGGGCGCGATCTGCTCACCTACCTGCAGGCCGAGAACTTCTCGCACGCCGACCTCTACCGCCGTGCTCGGCGCACCCACGAGCGGCGCCTGCGCGGCGCGGTCGCGGAGGGCTTCGCGGCGGCCGCCCGCGGCGACGTCGGCGCCGCCTTCGGCGGCCTCTTCGAGGCGTTGTTGCCGGCCGTGCCCTACGCGCCCGCCACCGCCTTCCTCGGTGCCGAGAAGGCGAAGCTCGCGGCCCGGCCCGGCGAGCGGCCGCGGATCGCCCTGATCGCCGACGGGATCGGCTCGATGCACGGCGTCACCGCGACGATCGAGAAGATCCGCGAGCTCGGCGTGCCGGGCTTCGAGATCGAGGTGGTCGGCACCGACGCCGGCGTCGACCGGCGGCTGCCGGCGGCGACCGAGCTGGAGGTTCCCTTCTACGCCGGGATGAGCCTCGGCGTTCCCGGCCTGCCCGACCTGGTCGAGGCACTGGCCGAGGGCCGCTACGAGGCCGTCCACGTCACCGCGCCCGGGCCGGCCGGCGTCGCGGCGACGCTGCTCAACCGGATCGCCGGCACGCCACTGCTCGCCAGCTATCACACCGAGCTCGGCTCCTACGCCGGCCTGCGCAGTGGCGACGGGAGTATCGAGTCGATGGCGCGGACGGCGCTAGGAGCCTTCTACGGCGCGCCCTCGCTGGTCCTCTCGCCGAGCCCCGCGGCCGACCGCTCGTTGCTTGAGCTCGGCCTCGATCCGGCCCGCCTGGGCCGCTGGGAGCGCGGCGTCGACGTCTCCCGCTTCGATCCCGGCAAGGCCGCCCGCGCCGAGTACCCAGGCGAGGTCAAGGTGCTCTACGCCGGCCGTCTCACCCGCGAGAAGGGGGTCGACCTGCTCGCCGAGAGCTTCCTGCGGGCGCACGAAGCCGACCCGAGGCTGCACCTGCTGCTCGCCGGCGGCGGCCCCGAGGAGGCGGAGCTGCGCGCCCGGCTCGGCGAGCGCGCGACCTTCCTCGGCTGGCTCGGGGGAGAGGAGCTGGCGCGCGCCTACGCTAGCGCCGACATCTTCCTCTTCTGCTCGACCACCGACACCTACGGCCAGGTCGTGCTCGAGGCGGGCGCCAGCGGCCTGCCGGTCGTCGCGGTCGCCGAGGGCGGGCCGGCCTCGCTGGTCGAGAACCGCCACACCGGAATGCTCTGCCGGCCAGATGCCGATCACATCGCCGGGACGGTCCTGCAGCTGGCTGTCTCCCCGCTGCTGCGCCGCCACCTCGGTTCCTCCGCCGTTCGCGCGGCCCAGGCCCGCTCCTGGGAGCGGGCCCTGGAGCAGCTCGCCGCCGGCTATCGCCGCGTTCTCGGCACCGCTCCCGCCGCCGCGCGGCAATCGCCCGCCCGCGCCGCTTGAGCCGGTCGGGACGGCGGCGATGCGACAGTACGATGGACCGATCGACGATCCCGCCCTCTATTTCAACCGCGAGCTCTCCTGGCTCGATTTCAACCAGCGGGTGCTGGAACTGGCGGAGGACACCGATGTGCCGTTGTTGGAGCGGGTCCGCTTCTGCGCGATCTACGCCTCAAACCTCGATGAGTTCTTCATGGTCCGGGTCGCCGGGCTGTTCGACCAGCTCGACGCTGGGATCGACGCGCGTGGTCCCGACGGGCTTCGCCCCGGCGAGCAGATCGACGCGATCCAGGCCCAGGTGCTGGAGCTCGATCATCGCCTGCACGGCTGCTTCAACGGCGCCTTGCGACCGGCGCTGGAGGAGCGGGGAATCCGCATCGTCTCGCTCGACACCGCCAGCGCGCAGGAGCGGCGCGAAATCGACGTCCGCTTCCACGAGCAGGTCTTTCCGGCGCTGACGCCCCTGGTGATCGGCCTCGGACGGCCCTTCCCCTACATCTCAAACCTCTCGCTCAGCCTCGGCGTGTTGCTGCGCGATCCCGAGAGCGGTATCGAGATCATCGCCCGGGTCAAGGTGCCGAAGGAGCTGCTTGGCCGTTTTCTGCCGGTGGGGGAGGGAGGCACGGCGTTCGTCCCTCTGGAGGAGGCGATCGCGGCCAACCTCGAGGTGCTTTTCCCGGGTACCGAAGTGGTCGAGCACGGTTATTTTCGCGTCACCCGTGATGCCGATTTCACCGTCTCCGACGAGGCCGACGACCTCTTGCAGGCGGTCCAGGACGAGATCCGCCGCCGGCGCTTCGGGGAGGTGGTGCGGCTCGAGATTGCCGCCGGGATGAACTCGAAGCTGCGCCAGCAGCTGATCGACGCGCTGCGCCTCGAGGATCGCGAGGTCTACGACGTCGATGGACTGATCGACCTCGTTGACCTCACCGACGTTGCCGACGTCCCCGGTCACGCCGAGCTGCGCTACCCGCCCTGGACCCCGGTGACACAGCCTCGCCTGCAGGGTGAGAACGACGACCAGGTCGATATGTTCGCCGCGATACGCCAGGAGGATGTCCTCGTCCACCATCCCTATGACTCCTTCGCCACCTCGGTCGAGCGTTTCGTAGAGCAGGCGGTTGCCGATCCGGATGTGCTGGCGATCAAGCAGACGGTGTACCGGACCAGCGACGATTCGCCACTCGTGCCGGGCCTGATCCGCGCCTCCGAACGCGGCAAGCAGGCGGTCTGCATGGTCGAGCTGAAGGCCCGCTTCGACGAGCAGGCGAACATCCACTGGGCGAAGTCACTGGAGGAGTCCGGCGTCCACGTCGTCTACGGCATTCCCGGCCTGAAGACCCACGTGAAGGCGATCGTCGTCGCCCGCCGAGAGGGCGACCGGGTGCGCGAGTACGTCCACATCGGCACCGGCAACTACCACCCAAAGACCGCTCGGCTCTACACCGACTTCGGCCTCTTCACCGCCGACGAGGAGATCGGCGCCGACGTCGCCGAGATGTTCAACTTCCTGACCGGCTACGGGCGGCCGGCCGAGTACCGCAAGGTCCTCGTTTCGCCGACGACGATGCGCGACCGCATCATCGAGGAAATCGAGACGACGGTCGCAGCGCACGAGGCCGGCGAGGAGGCGCGGATCGTGCTGAAGATGAACTCGCTGGTCGACGCGACCTGCATCCAAGCGCTCTATGAGGCTTCGGGGGCGGGCGTGCCGATCGACCTCAACGTGCGCGGCATCTGCTGCCTGCGGCCGGGCGTGCCGGGGGTCTCGGAGAACATCCGCGTGATCTCGATCGTCGGCCGTTTCCTCGAGCACTCCCGCATCTACACGTTCCAGCGCGGCGAGAGCGTGCGGGTGCTGGTCGGCTCCGCCGACCTGATGCCGCGCAACCTCGACAGCCGCGTCGAGTTGGTCACTCCGGTCGAAGACCCGGTCCTGAAAGCCGAGCTGCTCGACGTGCTGGAGCGCTGCTTTGCCGACAATGCCAATGCCTGGCGGCTCGGCGCCGACGGGGCCTGGACGCGCCTGCAGCCCGAAAACGGACAGCGGCGCAGCGTCCAGGAGGAGTTGCGGGAGCGCCACGCCGCCCGCGCCGCCGAGCAGCTCGCCACCAGCGCCAGCTGAAAGGGACCGCGCCGCCCCTATCAATAGGATTGGGCAGGTCGTGCGCCTTTCCCTCCTGCCTCGCGATCGGACCTTCTTCGACCTCTTCATCGAGGCCGGGCAGAACACCCTTCACGCTTCCCGGCTGCTCGACCAGATGATGGGGTCGTGGCCCGACGCCGACGACCTCGCCAAGGAGATCTTCAAGGCCGAGACGGAGGGCGACCGGATCACCCACGCGATCGTCAAACGTCTCAACTCGACCTTCGTCACGCCGATCGACCGTGAGGACATCTACGGGTTGGCGACACAGATGGACGACATCGTCGACTTCACCGAGGAGGCCGCGGACCTGCTCGGGCTCTACAAGATCGAGGCGCCGATGTCGCAGGCGCAGGCGCTGACCCAAGTCCTGGTCGCGGCCTGTGAGCAGCTCGCCGAGGGGCTCGAGCACCTGCCTGAGTTCAAGGAGCTCGACAAATACTGGATCGAGATCCACCGCTTGGAGAACGACGGCGACCGAATCTCGCGTGACGCCGTCGCCTCGCTCTTCTCCAACGGCATCGATCCGATGGTCGTGATCCGCTGGAAGGACATGTTCGCCGTGCTCGAGAACGCGATTGACGCGACCGAGACCGCCGCGCAGATCATCGAGGGCATAGTCATCAAGAACTCATGAGTTCGGATGTGATCTTGGTGATCGTCGTTGGGACCGCCCTCGCCTTCGACTTCACCAACGGGTTTCACGACACGGCCAACGTGGTTGCGACCTCGATCTCAACCGGGGCGGCGCGACCTTCGGTGGCGATAGGGATTGCCTCGCTGCTCAACTTCCTTGGCGCCTTCATCTCGATCTCGGTCGCCGCGACCGTCGCCAACGATGTCGTCAATTCCGCCGTGATCACGCCGACGATCGTCTTCGCCGGGCTGATCGGCGCGATCGCATGGAATCTGATCACCTGGTCCTTCGGCTTGCCGTCCAGCTCCTCTCACGCGCTGATCGGCGGCGTCGTCGGCTCCGCCGTGGCGGCGGCGGGCTTCGACGCGGTACTGGCTGACGGCCTGATCGGCAAGGTGCTGATCCCGGCCGTTATCGCGCCCATTCTCGCTTTCGTCGTCGCCGGGATCGCGATCGGCCTCGTCTATCGCGTCGTCGGCCGGCAGCGACCGGGGATCGTGACCCGCGGCTTCCGCTACGGGCAGATCATCTCCGGTGGGCTGCTCGCGCTGGCTCACGGCACGAATGACGCCCAGAAGACGATGGGCGTGATCACCCTGGCCTTGGTGGCCAACGGCACGCTCTCCGCCAACGCCGATCCGCCGCTCTGGGTGATCGTCGCTTCCGCCACCGCGATCGCCCTCGGCACCTACAGCGGCGGCTGGCGGATCATCCGCACGACCGGCACGCGCATCATCAAGATGGACGCGGCGCAGGGATTCTCCGCCCAGGGTGCGGGAGCGACGGTAATCCTTGCCTCGACCCATTTCGGCTTCCCGCTCTCGACCACCCACGTGATCAACGGCGGCGTGATGGGAGCCGGCGCCGGGAAGCGGGTCTCGGCAGTGCGCTGGGGGGTCGCCGGCAACATCGTCACGGCCTGGCTGCTGACGCTGCCGGCCGCGGCGGCGATCGGCGCGCTCGCCTACGGCCTGACCGCGATCTTCGGCAGCGGCGCCCTTGGCCCGGTGCTGGTCACCTTGATGTCGCTCTCACTGATCGTCGCCGTCTTCGCCCGCCGCTTCCGCGAGGGCGCCCCGGTGCCGGCGGGCTGAGCCATGGCGGTGGTGGTCGAGACCCAGCAGTTGCTGGAGACAGTGGTCGTCTCGCTGGTGGCCGGCACCGGCGTCACCGTCGTCTTCTCGGTGGCGATCTGGGGGGTGGCGCGTTTTGCGGACCTCAATCGCGACGACCGGCCCCTGGCGGCGGGCGCAGCGGCGATGCTGGCCGGCCTCGCTGCGCTGTTCACCCTGGTGGCGGTCGCCTTCGGCATCGTCATCATGTCCAGCAAGTAGATGGACCCGGTGCGTAGAATTTTCCCTATGCGCACCCTGCGCGATGTCGCGATCATCATGCTGCTGGCACTGTTCGTCGCCTTCGCCCCGTCGGGCGGCAACTTCGCCGAAGCGATTCTGACCGCGATCACGATGGGCTTTCTGGCAGCGATCGCCTGGATGGTCTTCGTGCTCGGTCGCCAGAACCAGCTCACCCTGGCGACCCTGAGCGACTCGCGACGGGCAGTTCTCTACGCGGCGCTGGGCATGCTGGCGCTGCTGATCGCCGGCAGTGACGAGCTCTTCTCCAGTGGCGGTGGCACGCTGGTCTGGATCCTCCTGCTCGGCGCCTCGATCGCGGCGATCTGGCGAATCTGGATCGACGCAAACTCCTACTGAGGCTTCCTGCTCCAAGTCGTGACTGATTCGCGCGCCTGAGCGCACCACGCGCGCGTCCGCGGCTGCGACGGTCGCTGCGTGCCGTCACCAGTCCTCAGCAGCGCAGGCCACAGGGAGGAAGGGACCGCCTCGGTCGAGTTGATCGCGGTGGTCCCCTTTCTGCTGCTGGCGGTTCTGGTGGCGGCACAGATCGGCATCGCCGGCCAGGCATTGTGGTCGGCAGGTGTGGCGGCCCGGGCGGGAGCGCGGGCGGCGCTCGTCGGGAGAGATGCGGCTGCGGCGGCGAGGCAGGCGCTGCCCTTGCCGCTGCGCGCCGGCGCCCGTGTCGGCGATGCGGGCGCGGTCTCTGTGCAGGTGGCGATTCCGCGCCTGCTGCCGGGGATGCCGCGACTGATGGTTGGGGCGAAGACGGAGCTGGGCGATGGCTAGGGAGAGCGGACAGGCGACCGTCGAGCTCGTTGCCGCGATACCACTGCTGCTGCTTGCCGGCATCTTCGCGCTGCAGCTTCTCGCCTCTGGCTATGCCCTGACCATCGCCGATGGAGCCGCCGAGGCGGGGGCTTTGGCGCTCGCCGCGGGGAAGCCGGCGAGAAGCGCGGTCAGCGACGCCCTGCCCGGCTGGGCTGACGATCGGAACGAAGTGTCGGTGCACGGGGGAGAGGTCACGGTGCGGCTTTCCCCGCCTTCGCCGTTCCCGTCGCTGGCTGATCGCCTCGCCGTCACCAGCTCCGCCTTCGCCAAAAGGGCATCGCGATGAGCGAAGTGGTCATTTTCGTCGCCGCCGTCGGAGCGGCGGCTGGCTCGAAGGCGGCCGCGGCGGCACTCGCCTGCGCCGGCTCGGAGCCCGACCGGCCGGGACTGCTGATCGACATCGGCGGTCGTCCGCCGCGTCCGACCCTGGTCGCCTCGGCCGGAGCGCGCGGGCTGGAGGAGCGCCTCGCCGTCCACCTGCCGCGGTTGCGCGCCGCCTCCCGCGGGCAGACCTGTCACCTCACTGTCGTCGAGGGCCCGGAGGCGCTCGAGAGCGTTCGGGCGGCGCTGCCCTTGGTTCGCGACTCGCTTGCCGTCATTCACCTGCCCCCGGCTGGCTTCCAGGCGGCGCTTGACGACACCGGCCTCCGACCCACCGGCGCGATGCTATGCGCCGACCTCGATGACGATCGGGCCCTCACCGCTCTCGCGGTTCGCGATCTGGTCCGCCGTGGCGTGCCCACGAAGATCCTGCGACAGGCGCTCGGCTGGGTCCCGGCTCGGCGGGCCCTGTTCGGTGTCCTGTCAACGGCAGCCCCCGGCGGCCTTCCTCCCCGCCTGATCAGGTCTCTTTTGAAAAACGAAAACGAACTGGAGCACGGGTGCTACGATGGCTTCAATGACAACGAAACTGACCCAGCGCGAACTTCGCAACAACAGCGGCGAGATCATGCGGGCCCTGGACGACGGCGAGGACTTCATCGTCACCCGCAACGGCAGGCCGGTCGGTGAGCTGCGCCCGTACAAGCGGCGCCAGTTCGTTCCAACGAGGGAGCTCATCGCTGCCTTCAGGGGTGCGCCGAGCATCGACTACGAGGAGCTTCGCGCCGACATCGACCGTTACGTCGATCAGGACCCGACCCCCCGCCACTGGGTTGAGTGAAGACCGCGGTTTGATCGATACGTCGGTTGCGGTCGATATTCGCAACCTCGATGCGGAGCGGTTCCCTGCGGAGGTCGCGATCTCCGCCTTGACCCTCGGTGAGCTTGCCACAGGCCCACATGCCGCGCGCGACGAGTTGACTCGTGCGCTCCGCCAGAGCCACCTTCAGTTCGTGGAGTCGAATCTCGAAGCCCTTCCCTTCGACCCGACGTGCGCACGCGCGTATGGGCTCGTCTACGCGGCTGTGGATCGCGAGGTCCGCAAAGCACGGGGGAGCCGTGCCGTCGATCTGATGATCGCCGCAACTGCCCTCGCCTACGAACTGCCCCTCTACACTCGCAACGCCAGGGATTTGCGCGGTCTCGAGGAGCTGATCGAGATCGTCGAGGTCTGAGCCGCGGCAGGCACGACACGCCACCCCGCCCGCCATTTCGCCAGAATCGGGCGATGCTGACCGTCGCAGTTACCGGGCCGACCGGCGAGATCGGGCGGGCCTTCATCTCCGCCCTCGAGCGGGTGCCCGAGGTCGACCGGGTGATCGGCATGGCGCGGCGACCCTTCGACCTGGCCGGGCACGGCTGGGAGAAGACCGAGTACCGGCGCGGCGACGTGCTCGATCGCGATGCCGTGGACGAGCTGGTCGATGGCGCCGACGTGGTCGTCCACCTCGCCTTCGCGATCGTCGCTGGCGGCAGCGAGAGTCGCGAGGTGAACCTGACCGGCTCGCGCAACGTCTTCGAGGCCACCGCGGCTGCCGGCGCGAAGCGATTGGTCTACACCTCTTCGGTTGCCGCCTACGGCTTTCACCGCGGCATGCCGGCCATGCTCGAGGAGGACGAGCCGGTGCGGGGCACCTCGCGCCACCCTTACTCCGCCCACAAGGCCGAGGTCGAGGCCGAGCTGGCCGCCGCGCTTGACGGTTCGGACACCGATGCCTACGTCTTCCGGCCCTGCATCGTCGCTGGCCCCGAAGCGACGCTGCTGCTCGACCTGATCCCCCTGTTGGCGATCGGTCAGCGGATTCCGGGGCCCTTGCGCTGGGCGCTCGGCAAGGTTCCCGAGCTGCGGCCGGTGCTGCCCGACCCCGGCGTGCCGTTCCAACTCGTCCACCACGATGACGTCGCCGCTGCGCTCTGCGCCGCGGTGCTGGGCCACGGCGAGCCGGGTGTCTACAACCTCGCCGGGCCGGGCCAGCTGACGATCAGCGATCTTGCTCATGCGCTCGGCTGGCATGCCGTCCCGGCGCCGCACCTCGCGGTCGGCGTCGCGGCCGAGGCGGTCGCCCTGATGCCGTTCCTGCCCGACGAGGCAGCCTGGATCGAGGCGGTCCGCCGGCCGGTGCTGATGGACACGGCTCGTGCCCGTCGCCGGCTGCACTGGATGCCCCACCACGACGCCCGCGCGACCCTGAGGCAGACGATCGAGGCGGTTCGGTCGCGCTAGGGCGTTCGGCGCGGCGCCACGCTGCTAGTAGCCGTAGGGGTTTTCAGGGTTTGGCTGGGGCTGTGGCGCCGGCTTGGCCTGTGACTGCGGAGGCGTTGCCGCATGCCAGGTGCCGACGTCTTTGATCCCCTCCCCGTTGGCTTCTCCGGCTTTGGCGTCGGCGCCAAAACGGTAGAGCGGGCGACCCTTGTAGGTGACCTGGGTGCCGCCTTCTGGTCTCTCGATGGTTCCCAGCTTCACCGGGCCGGTCGGCCTGACCCCCGCCGGCACGGTCAGCGGGTGCCATATCGAGAGGCAGGAGCCGGTGCAGATGAACTTGCCGTGCTTCTCGACGCTGAGGCTGTAGAGCGTGCGGCCCGCCGTGGTCGTCAGCACGGTCTTGCCGAGCGTGGCGTTCTCGGCCTCTTTCGCCACGCGCTTGCTGGCGCCGCTTTGGGCGATCGCGCTTGCCGCGAGCGCGGCGACGGCGAGGGCCAAAAGCGCAAGTCCGGCGATTCGGATTCGGCTGCCTTGCGGGCGAAACGCGGTGGGCTGCGGCATCGGGGCCTCCTCGGCTCGGTTGGGTGGCTCGCCCGGGTCTACGGCTTGAATAGCAAAAAGGTTCGGTTCCAGAGTAGGCACGAAGTCGTGTGCCTGTGCGCGCCACTGGCGCGCCGCGCTGGGGCAGGGTTGCCGCATGGGAGCCAGGAGCGAGAACGGGCAGGCGCTGCCGCTTGCCTTGGGCGGGGCCTTTGCCCTGATCGCGGTGGCGCTGGCGCTGGTGGCGATCGCCGGTGCGGTGACCGGCAAGGGCAGGGTCCAGCGGGCAGCTGACCTGGCGGCGATCTCCGCCGCGCGCTCGATGCGTGACGACCTGTCGCGACTGCTCTCTCCGCCGACTCTGCCCGATGGCCTGCCGAACCCGCTTCACATCGAGAAGGCCGTGTACCTTGCGCGGGCGCGAGCGGCGGCACTTGATGCCGCGCGCGCCAATGGGGTGGGCGCGGCGCATCTGCGGCTCGATTTTCCCGACGCGGCTTCGTTCGCTCCGGTGCGGGTGAGGGCGAGGGTGCTCGCCAGCCTCGTGATCGGCGATGGTCGCACGCGCGTCGAGGCATCGGCCGTCGGCGAAGCCGGAGCGCCGGCATCGCCGACGGGCTCGGCGCCGGCCACGGGGAGCGGCGGCGGCTACAGCGGGCCCCTCGTCTACAGGCAGGGGGAGGGGATGCGACCCGATGTTGCCGGCGCCTTCGACCGCATGGCCGTTGCGGCGCGCGCCGCCGGTCTTGCGCTGATCGTCAACTCCGGCTTTCGCTCCGACGCCGAACAGGCAACCCTCTTCGCTGCTCATCCCGACCCAAAGTGGGTGGCGCCTCCGGGACACTCGCTGCACCGCTGTGCCACCGAGCTCGATCTCGGGCCCGAAGCCGCCTATGGCTGGCTGGCGGTCAACGCGAGCCGCTTCGGCTTTGCCCAGCGCTACCAATGGGAGAGCTGGCATTTCGGCTACGACGCCGGTCCACCACCCTGCTCGGAGGCGGGAAATTCGGTCGCCGCCGGCGGGGGAGACGGGACGATCTCGGGGTCGGCCGGCCTGCCCGCATTCGTGCCGGCCCGCTTTCGCGCACCGCTGCTGCGCGCCGCCACCCACTGGAACGTCTCCGCTGCTCTGCTCGCCGCCCAGCTGATGGCCGAGTCGAACTTCAACCCCTTCGCGTCCTCGCCGGCGGGCGCGCAGGGCATCGCCCAATTCATTCCGTCCACCGCGGCCGCCTACGGCCTCACCGATCCATTCGACCCCGTCGCGGCGATGGACGCCCAAGCTCACCTGATGGCGGACCTGATCCGCCAGCTTGGCTCTCCACAGCTGGCCCTCGCCGCTTACAACGCAGGCCCCGCCCCGGTCGAAGCCTGTCATTGCGTCCCCGGGATTCCCGAGACCACCGCCTACGTCAGCCGCATTCTCGCCCTGCTCGACGGCGCCGGCGCACTCGTTGGGCCATCCTTCGAAGTAAGACTGGCGGTGTGATCTGCGGAGCACGTGTCGCGGACCTTGTTCACGATAAACACTCAATATCCTCAACTGTTCTATATTGTTTCGCAGACAATATGTTTCGTACTCGTCCGGTCAAGCCAAACTCCGATGCCCTAGAGAGGCACTGGCCCTGACCGCCACTGAAGTACTAGTTCTAGGTACTAGACCCCTCTTCTACTCGGTACATGCCGCCGTTGTTCGTTTCGTTTTCCGACATTTAGTCAGCGATAGCGAATATAGATTGAATAATTTGAGCAACAAAACCGGAGGGGCGAGTTGCGGGTCGGCAATAAAACGGCAAGTAAGGGAAGCATTATCGAGCGGATGCGCGTCAGAGCTACCAGGCTTCTGCCGGGTCTCACAATCCTGGTGGCCTCGATGAGCCTTCTTGGGGGTCTTGCGAGTTCCGCAATGGCCGCCGGTGATCTCGAAGCGACCGATTCCCAGCTCATTGATGAAAAGGAAACTCTCCCGGTCAAGCCAGTCGGCATTGAAAAGTTTTCCGACGAACCGTCAGGCGACCTGCCGTATTATGCTTGTCCCCCTGCCACCGAAGTAAGGGCGAGTTGCCAGGCAGTCGTGGTACCGCCTGAAGCCTCGGATGCGGTAATCGAAGATCGCATAGCGTCTGGGCTGGTAGACATGGGGGAAGGCGCGGGGGGCCTAGAACCAGCATTCCAGGGCAGCGGGGTCGAAGGCGGTTTCGCTCCAGCGGATCTGCTCTCCGCGTACAAACTCACCGCAACAGGCGGGACGGGCGTCACGATTGCGATCGTCGATGCATACGGCTATTCAAACGCGGAGTCTGATCTCGCGACCTTTCGCTCCCATTACGGGCTGTCGCCGTGCACGATCGCCAATGGCTGCTTCTCGAAGATCAACCAGAAAGGCGAAAAAGGAAACTATCCTCCGAAACCTGGTTTCTTCGAAGCTGGCTGGGAAGTCGAGAGCGCTCTAGATCTCGACACGGCGTCGGCGATCTGCGCCGAATGCAACCTCGTATTGGTCGAGGCCGACACCGCCTCTTTCAAAAATTTGGGAATCGCCGAGAACTCTGCCGTAGGTTTCGGTGCCAAAGTGATCAGCAACAGCTGGGGCGGTCCGGAGCGCGCCGAAGAGAGCGCCGAAGACTCACTCTACTACGATCACCCGGGCATTCCTCTTCTTTTCTCGTCGGGAGACTCGGGCTACGGAGCCTCCTATCCGAGCACGTCTTCAAAAGTGATCTCGGTAGGAGGGACGAGCCTCGTCAAAGACAAAAGCAAACGCGGCTGGCGAGAGAGTGCCTGGTCCGGCGCCGGCAGCGGTTGCAGTCAGTACGAGGCAAAGCCGAAATGGCAGACTGATAAAGGTTGCAGCAAACGGACGGCCGCCGATGTCGCAGCCGTTGCTGACCCGAGTACACCGGTTTCTGTCTATGCCGCGGAATGGGAAGAAGAAGAATCCGAATCTCCGGGCTGGCTACGCGTTGGTGGAACCAGCGCTTCCGCGCCGATACTTGCAGGGATCGAGGCGCGGGCAACCAGCACCGATCAGGCAAAGGGCGCCGAACTTTTCTGGCTGCAAGGCGCTGAAGGCAAGCTCTTCGACATCACCGAGGGCCACAACGGCCATTGCTTTCCGAAGGCTCAGTACCTCTGCGAAGGCACGGCAGGGTTCGATGGGCCCACCGGCATGGGAACGCCCGGGGCCTCGAGCCCAGGACCGCCAATCGTTGGCACCACCGACCCCGCAGAAGTGACCACGGTCAAGGGGACCCTCAAAGGCGTGATCAACCCGAACGGCGCGACGAAATCGACCGGATATTGGTTCGAATTCGGCACCACGAGCGCCTATGGAATGGGAGAACCGGAAGCAGAAGAAAAATTTATTGGTGCTGGATCAACCACGATCGAAGTCTCACAACAGCTTAGCGGCCTGGCCTGGGGTACGACCTATCACTATCGACTTGTGGCGAAGAACGCGGCGGGGAAGACCTATGGCGGCGACCACACCTTCGTCCCGTCTCGCTGGTCGACTCAAAACGGTCCCGCCGCGGGCGCGGAAGGATCTCTGGCAAGCCTGACATGCGCATCAGCTTCCAGTTGCCTGGCGGTCGGGTCCAAGCGAATCGAATATGAATTGGAAGAAGAAGTGTTGGGCTTCAAATATGCCGGAGGCTCGGCGCCGTATGCGGGAATCTGGAATGGAAAAGAATGGACGGCGCAGTCGGCGCCCGCGCCATTTGAAGTCGACTCTGGCCGAGAAAGCGACCTTCGTGCCGTGTCCTGCGGCTCGGCTACCTCATGCGTAGCCATCGGTGAAAAGCGGGAGACCAAAATCGGGGCGGAAGGCTACACACCTCTGGGCGAGTACTGGAACGGAAGTAAATGGTCAATCGCTTCCGTGCCGCTGCCGGCTGACGCCGTACGGGAATCACGGGGTTGGGCTCATGCCCACCTGAACGATGTGTATTGCGCTTCCTCCACCTCCTGCGTGGCGGTCGGCGAATACGTCTATAAATACGACGAAAAAGGCCATGCGGAAGAAAAGCCCCTGATCGAGTCTTGGAGCGGAAGCGAATGGGAAGTCACGCCTTCTCCTAGTCTGTCCAGCTACGCCGTCCTGTCCCTGCAGTCCGTGACCTGTACTTCGACCACTGCCTGCGTGGCCGTCGGCTCCAAGGGCGAAAGCCCGTTGATTTTGCAGAAAGGCGGCGGCTCATGGTCGGTTTCATCCACGCCTGAAAAACTGGGTGGGTCTGACACACTTCGGGATGTTTCTTGCGTTTCGACGACGAAATGCTTGGCGGTTGGCTACGTCTTCTATGCCGCCAACGAACCCAAGGGATCGCTCGCTCTCGAATTGAATGGAAGTTCTTGGACCCTGCGGTCTCCCGACGTGCCGCTGACCGGAATCTCGTGCCTGACGGCAAAACTTTGCCTAGGCGTTGGCAGCTCCGGCGGCTATGAAAAATACTATGAATGGCACCCACAGGAAGCGGCCGCGAGGGTGTGGAATGGCTCGACCTGGGCCTCTGATCAGCCGATACTCCCCTACGACGCCACCGGCACGGAAGCGTCACTGTCCACCATCTTCTGTCGCGAAGCGGCCTGTACTGCTCTTGGTGGCTATCAGTCGGGAGTCGGCCAGGCGTTGATCGAGCGCCTCCAGTTTACGCCCGAAAACGTGACGCAACCGGCAATCACCCCGGCTGGCGCTTTTCAGGGCGTCCCGCTAAGCACATCGAACGGTGCCTGGACCAATGAACCCTCCAGTTTCGGCTATCAATGGAAGCGTTGCAACCTCAAAGGAAGCGAATGCAGCGCAATCCTCGGCGCCACCAGCCAGTCGTATGTCCCGGTGGGGGAAGACGTGGGACACGCTCTCATCGCCGTAGTCAAAGCGACTAGCGAGGCTGGCAGCTCGGCTGAAGCATTGTCGCAGGCGACGGGATCGGTTCTTCCCGTTGGTCAGGTCTCGACATACCCCCTGCCCGAAAAAAGCGCCCCGGTGGGTATCGTCGTCGGCCCCGATGGAAACCTCTGGTTTACGGAGTGGAAATCCAGCAAGATCGGGAAAATCACCTCCGCGGGAAAAGTAACCGAATATGGGTTGCCAGCGGCAAGCGGACCGGCATATATAGCGAATGGTCCAGATGGGCACTTGTGGTTCACGGATTCGACTTCGAACAAGATCGGGAAAATCACGACGTCCGGAATGGTTACGGAATATGCTCTGCCGACCGGAAGCGCGGTCTGGGGGATTACGGCAGGCCCCGACGAAAAGCTCTGGTTCACCGCTTGCGCCAGCAATAAGATCGGCAAGATTACAACGGTCGGGATTATTACCGAATACACGGTACCTACGCTGAAAAGCTGTCCCAACCAAATTACGACTGGCCCAGACGGAAACTTGTGGTTCTTGGAGCAGACATCCGGCAAGGTTGCCAAGGCCACCACATCAGGGACGATGACTGAGTACGCGGTCAAAGAAGCGACGAATTCTCTTGGCGGCGGTATTGCCGTCGGCCCCGATAACAACCTCTGGTTTGCGATCAACAAGACCGGGGCGAGCAAGATCGGAAAAATGACGACTGGGGGAACGTTGACCGAATACGTGTTGTCATCTGGCACCAGCTACGCCGCCGGGATCGCGAAAGCGGCCGATGGAAACCTCTGGTTCACCGAGAGTGGCACCAGCATGGTCGGGACGATCACGGCGGCCGGCGCAGTTACCGACTACGCGCTGCCGTCGGGAAGTCGGCCGGCAGGGGCCGTCTCCGGCCCCGATAATCGCATCTGGTTTACCGAGGAAGGCACCGACAAGATTGGGGCGATTGTCCCATGAGAGCGACTTGTCACAGCGGGCTCAGTCGCGCTTGCCCTGCGAAACGGCGTCAGATTGCCTCTCTGTCCAGGAGGGTTGACCTATGGCGTAATACACTGATAATCTCTGATCGCTCAGTGCTTCTCTACGAGTCTCTGAGCAGAAGCGAGGCGAGAAGATGAATCCCCAGTCCATCAGCCGTCGCGCGTTGTGCGTGCTCGCGCCATGCCTTATTGCCAGCTCGTTGCTGGTAAGTGCAGGGCAGGCTGCGGGAGCATCGCCCTCGATTGAGCGGGAGTGGGTCAGCGGTATCTCCGCAAACGATGCGACTTTGAATGCCGAAATTGGCCCTGAAGGCTTAGACACGGAATACCGGTTTCATCTCTACAGGTATCTTGCTTGTTCACCCCCCCCTACAGGGGGCGCAGAATGTTTGGCCATGGGCGGCTGGATCGGACATCCCCTTGCGCCAGGAAGTATCCCGGCGGGTGATGGAGCGGTGATCGTGAATCTCACCCTCAGTGACGTGGACGAAGAACTGGCCCCGGAAACCGAATTTCGCTTCAAAGTCGAGGCGACCAATCAAGACGGTACAACGCGGGGGTTGACGAAAGCTTTCACGACCCCGTCCGAGTCTCCGCCGCCTGATCCTCCGGTCAATACCGTGGCGCCGGTTCTCAGTGGAAACCCTCAGCCGGGTGAAATTTTGACCTGTGGGAATGGAAGCTGGGAAAACGATCCGATCGAATACTTATTTGTGTGGTTACGCGACGGTTCGCTTGTCCCGGGCGCAGATGAGAGAGAACACGAAGTGCAAGCCGAAGACGATGGCCACGAAATCAGCTGTGAGGTAACTGCTCGCAATGAAGGTGGCTCGTCGTCGGCGGTCAGCAACGCTCTGCAGGTGCCGGAATTGCCTTCGCCGCCCGAGAACATCAATCCGCCTGCCTTGCTGGGTTCCCCCCAGGTTGGTGCGACGCTTGCCTGCTCGCCGGGGATATGGGAAAACGACCCCACCGACTACGGCTACGCATGGCTTCGTGATTACAGCGTGGTTGCGTCAGGAGAGAGCAGCGATCTCGTCGTGTCGGCAGCGGATCGCGGCCATGTCTTGACCTGCACCGTGACCGCAAGCAACGATGGGGGCGCTTCGCAGGCGACGAGCAACGGCGTCGCGGTTCCTGTCGAGACCCAGCCCGGCGCGATGCTTCCGCTGTCGGCGCTTTCGATGGCGCCGCCCGGGACTCAGCCAATCCATCACAGGAGGTGCCCGCCCGCTCGCCACGCCAGCCGGCATAGAGGGGCAAAAGATGGGATCGCCGCCAGGCAAGCCGTACGGAACTGCCGCCGGAAGCATAAGAAGTTTCGTTAGGTCGGCACCCTGTGTTTAAACTGCCCGCCAATGGCAAGCGTCGAGGTACAGGGTGTTGACGGTATGCAGGCACTCCTCGGGCAGGAGATTGGCCCGAGCGAGTGGCGGATGGTCACTCAAAAGGACATCGACGCTTTTGCCGCGCTCTCAGGCGACGACCAATGGATTCATGTCGATGTCGAGCGGGCCAGGACGGAGAGCCCGTTCGGAACGACGATCGCCCACGGCAACCTCACCCTTTCGCTCGTCGACGGCTTCCGCAAGGAGCTGATCACCGCGACCGGCTTCGCCCTCGGCGTCAACTACGGCTGGGACAAGATCCGCTTCCCGGCCCCGGTCCCAGTCGATGCCCGAGTCCGCGGCCGAGCCGAGGTCGTCTCAGTCGAAGAGAAGGGCGGCGGCTGGTGGCAGGTAGTGACTCGCTTCACCCTCGAGGTGGACGGCAACGACAAGCCCTGTTTCGTCGGTGACAGCGTCACCCGCGTGATGGCGCCCGCCGCCTGACGGGCGCCACCCTTCTGACTACTTGACGGTCAGGGTGCCTTCCATGCCTGCTTCGCGGTGACCCGGCACGCTGCAGAAATAGGTGTAGGTGCCCGGCTTGAGATTGACCGTGGTGGAGTCTTCGCTGCTGGCGATCAGTTCGGTGCCGCCGACCTCTTTGCCCTGGGCGTCTTCGATTTGGACGTCGTGGGTCAGGGCCTGAGGGTTCTTGAAGTCGACCGTCACCTGTCCGGCTTTGGCCGTGGCCGTATCGGTGGTGAAGGCAAGTTCGCCGCCTGGATCGGCTTCGAACTCGAGGGTTGAGGTTGAGCCTCCGCCCGCGCTGCCACCGCCGGCATTTGCCTTGCCGCCGGTTTCCGCGGGAGTGGAGGATTCGCTGCCGCTCGTGGCCGTCGTGCTCGAACTGTCATCGCTGCTGCCTCCGCAGGCGACGAGGGCGACCGATGCGAGAGCGAGTGCAAGTAGCGCGGCGACCTTCTTCATGGCTGGGATCCTTTCTGGGGAAAAGTGCTCAAGGGCACTGTAATAGCTGCATACGATCGGCTGGCGAGGGCGGTTCAGCGGCCCCTGAACTCAGGGGTACCGCCGGCGAAGAAGGTCTCGACGCCGTTTCGAAGGTCCTCGGTCGCCATGCTGTCGGCGATGCCGTGGCGCTCCAGCTGCAGGTGCTCGGTGAGAGTGTGCTCGATGCTGCCGCCGACCAGCGACTTTGCCATGCGCACGTAGTGGGGCGCCATCGCCGCCAGCTTCTCGGCCTTGGCGCGGGCGCGGTCGATCAGCTCCGCGGGCGCGACCACCTCGGCAACCAATTTCTGCGCCAGCGCGTCCTCGGCCTTCATGTTGGGATCGTCGAGGAGAATCTCCAGCGCCCGGCTCGGCCCGACGACGCGGGGCAGGAAGTAGGTCATGCCACCATCCGGGGAGGCGCCGATCCGCCCGTAGGCGCAGGCGAAGAAGGCATGCTCGGAGGCGATCCGGGTGTCGCAGGCGAGTGCCAGCGAGAAGCCCGCCCCCGCCGCCGGCCCGTTGACCGCCGCGACCACCGGATACGGAATCCGGCGCAGGTCGACGATCGCCGCGTGCAAAGCCTCGGCGCCGCGCCGCACTTCGGAGGGCAGGTCGATGTCCTCGCTCTCAACGCCGGTTCTGAACCAGTTGACGTCGCCGCCCGCGCAGAAGGCCTTGCCGGCGCCGGTCACGATCAGCGCTCGTAGCGGCGCCCGGTCGGCGAGCCAGGCAAAGGCGACGGTCATCTCGCCGATCATCTCCGGGCTCATCGCGTTGAAGGCATCGGGCCGGTCGAGTGTGAGGGTGCCGATCTCCCCATCGATCTCGATTTTCAGCGTGTTCAGCTCGGGGGGGCTGCTGGTCAGGGGCTCGGTCTGCGTGGTCATCGCGCTCTCTCCGTGATCTTGCGTCAAGTTGGCCGGGTGGCCAGGAGCCTACCCTTTGGTCTGTGTCAAGCAGAGACGACAGCGAAGGGCTCTCGCGCGCGGAACGGATTGCGCAGCAGCGCCGCGAGTTGCCCGACTCGCCAGGGGTCTATCTGTTCCACGCTGCCGATGGCGAGATCCTCTACGTCGGCAAGGCCCGCTCGATCCGCAAGCGCATCGGCTCGCACTTCTCAGCCGGTGACTCGCGTCTCACCTCTCGGGTCGATCGCATTGAGTCCCTCGTCACCGCGACAGAGGCCGAGGCTCTACTGGCGGAGCAGAGCTTCATCAAGCGCCACCGACCGCGCTTCAACATCCGCCTGCGCGACGACAAGTCCTATCCCTACGTCTGCGTCAGCCTCGACGAGGAGTACCCGCGGGTCTACTTCACCCGCGAGAAGCACCGGCCAGGTCGCGCCTATTTCGGCCCTTTCTCCAGCGCCAAGCGGGTGCGCGAGACCCTCGATCTGCTCGGCAAGCTCTTCCAGTTCCGCACCTGCGAGGGCAAGGAGCCGGGGCGCCGTTCCGGCAGCCCCTGCCTCGACTACTTCATCAAGCGCTGCGGGGCGCCCTGCGTCGGCTACGTCAGCCAGGAGGAATACCGCCGCAACATCGACGCGATCGTCGACTTCCTCTCAGGGCGCTACCGTCAGGTCGAGACCGCCGAGCAGGCGAAGATGGAGGCGGCGGCTGCCGAGCGCGAGTTCGAGCGGGCCGCCCTGCACCGTGACCGGCTGAAGGCGATTCAGTCGCTGTTCGAGCGCCAGCGGGTCGCCGGCGGCACGGTCGGGACCGCCGATCTGATCGGCGTTGCCGCCGAAGGGCAGGACGCCAACGCCCAGGTCTTCCAGGTCCGCGACGGGATCCTCGCCGAGCGCCAGAGCTTCTACCTCGACAACCAGGCCGAACGCGATCTCGCCGAGGTCGCGGAGGAGTTCGTCGGTCAGTACTACGCGGCCTCACCGGCGATGCCGCGCACGATCATCGTCGGTCCCTACCTGGGCGACCGTGTCGAGCTTCTCGCGGCCGCGTTGAGCGAGCGGCGCGGCAACGCCGTCGAGGTGAGGGTCGCCGAGCGGGGCGACAAGCGGCGGCTGCGCGAGCTGGCCGAGCGCAACGCCCGCCTCGCGCTCGATCAGGACCGGCTGCGCCGCGAGCATCGCCGCCAGCGCCGGGTCGAGTCGCTCACCGACCTGCAGCAGGCGCTCGGCATGCAGGAGCTGCCGGTGCGGATCGAGGGCTTCGACATCTCCAACCTCGGCGGCGAGCACACCGTCGCCTCGATGGTGGTGTTCGAGGGGGGTGCGACCAAGAAGGCCGACTACCGGCGATTTCGGGTACGCGGCGAGCGGCCGCTCGGCCCCGACGACTTCGCCTCGATGGAAGAGGTCTTGGGACGGCGGATGAACCGCTACCTCGAACAGATCGAGCTCTCTCCCCACGACGGCAAACGCGACGAGAGCTTCGCCTCGCTGCCCGCCTTGATCATGATCGACGGCGGCAAAGGGCAGCTCTCGGCGGCGATGCGGGTGCTGCGGCCGTTCGTCGAGCGCGGCGTCACCGTGATCGGCCTGGCCAAGCGCGACGAGGAGGTCTACCTCCCTGGCCGCTCGGCCCCGATCGACCTACCCGCTGAGTCGGAAGCCTCGAAGCTGCTGCAGCGGGTGCGCGACGAGGCCCACCGCTTCGCGATCGAACATCACCGCGGCCGCCGCGACCGCGCCATGACAGGCTCGGTGCTCGACGAGCTGAAGGGGGTCGGACCCGTCCGCAAGCGCGCGCTGCTGCAGCACTTCGGCTCTCCAGAGCGATTCGTCGCCGCCAGCCGCGAGGAACTCGAAATGGTGCCCGGCGTGCCTGGCAAGGTAGCCCGTGAGATCCACGAGCAACTCAACAGGACAGGCTGATGGCGGAGGCTGGAGAGGTCGAGGACCTGCAGGCGGGACGGGACGGCACTTCGCCGCCCCGCGATGTGACGCTGGTCGTGATCACCGGCCATTCTGGCGCCGGCAAGTCGGAAGCGATCGCCGCCTTTGAGGACAACGGCTACTTCTGCGTCGACAACCTGCCGCCGCGGATGATCGGCAGCCTCGGCGAGCTCTTCCGCCACGAGGGCAGCGGCGTCGAGCGCGCCGCGGTGGTCTCCGACGTGCGCGGTGGCGACTACTTCGACGATTTGCTGCAGGTGCTCGACGACCTCGAGGCCGACGGGCTAAAACCGACCGTGCTCTTCCTCGAGGCCGACGAGGAGACATTGGTCGACCGCTACAAGGAGACGCGCCGCCGCCACCCGATGGCCCCGGAAGGCCGCATCATCGACGGGATCCGCGCCGAGCGCGAGCTTCTGGCGCCGCTGCGCGAGCGCGCCGACATGGTGATGGACACGAGCGACCTGACCGGCGGCATGCTGCGGCGTCGCATCGCCGAGGAAATGCTCGGCGGCCACGAGAGCGGCAAGATGGCGCTGACCCTGCTCACCTTCGGCTTCAAGAACGGGCCGCCGCGGGACGCCGACCTCACCCTCGACGTGCGCTTCCTGCCCAATCCCCATTACGTCGACGATCTGCGCCCGCTGACCGGGCTCGACGCTCGCGTGCGCGAGTACGTCGAGGCGGGCACCCAGGCCGGCGAGTTCTACGGCCGCCTGCTGCCGCTGCTCGAGTTCCTCGTTCCGGCCTACGTCACCGAGGGCAAGAGCCACCTGACGATTGCGGTCGGCTGCACTGGGGGTCGCCACCGCTCGATCACCGTCGCGGACCGCATTCGTCGTGAGCTGGAAGGGCGCGAGGACGTGGTCGTGCACGTCAAGCACCGCGACACTGAGGTGGGTTAGCGGCTTCACCCGAAGGGGCGGCCGTCGGCAGGGCCTCCTCACTCGCCTGACTGGCTGGATCGACTGTCGCCGTCCGAGAACCATCCGGGGCCAGCGGCGCAAAACGTTCGGAGACCCTGCCGACGGCCGCTCAATCATTGGCGAAGGCCGTCACTAGAGCGGGGGCATCCATAGAATCGCCCGGCTTTGGCCGATTCCGTCATCTCCATCCGTGGCCTGCGCAAGAGCTATGGCGACTTCGAGGCCATTCGGGGCATAGACCTCGATGTGCAGGCGGGCGAAGTCTTCGCCTTCCTCGGGCCCAACGGCGCCGGCAAGACGACCACTGTGGAGATCCTCGAGGGCTACCGCAAGCGCAGCGGCGGGGAGGTCTCGGTGCTGGGCGAGGACCCTCAGCACGGCGACCGCGGCTGGCGCGAGCGGATCGGCATCGTCCTGCAGAGCTGCCGGCTCGATCCCTACCTGACCGTGCGCGAGTCACTCGGCCTCTATGCCGGCTACTACAGGGCGCCGCGGCCTGTCGACGAGGTGATCGAGCTGGTCGGCTTGGGCGGCAAGGCCGACGACCGGGCGAGCAAGCTCTCCGGCGGCCAGCAGCGCCGGCTCGACGTCGGCATGGCCCTGATCGGCGATCCTGAGCTGCTCTTCCTCGATGAGCCGACGACCGGATTCGATCCCTCGGCGCGGCGCCAGGCCTGGGAGACGATCGCCGGCCTGCGCGACCTCGGCAAGACCGTTTTCCTCACCACTCACTACATGGACGAGGCGCAGCGCCTCGCCGACCGGGTGACGATCATCTCGCGCGGCGAGGTGGTGGCAAGCGGCACACCGGACGACCTCGGCGACCGCGAGAGCCTGCCGACGACGATCAGCTACCGCCTCGGCGGCGAGGAGGTCTCGCTCGAGACGACAAGCCCGGTGGCCGACCTGCACGAGCTGACCGGTCGCGCGGTTGAGCAAGGACTGGAGCTCGAAGGCCTGGAAGTGACCCGCCCCAACCTCGAGGATGTCTACCTTTCCCTCACGGCGGAAGGGCAGGACCGGCAATGAGCTTCCGGTGCGCCTTTCCCCCGTTATGCCTGGATAAAGCGCACCGGAAGGCTCTCTTGTGAGCGGGCTGGCGCTTTTCGCCCATCAGTTCCGCTACGACCAGAAGGCTTTCTGGCGCAACCCCGCCTCGGTCTTCTTCACGGTGATGTTCCCGGTCGTCCTGCTGCTGATCTTCGCCACCGTCTTCGGCGACCAGACCGTCGAGGTGCGTGGCGGGATCAAGACCACGGCCTACTACGTGCCGGCGATCATCACCCTGGCGGTGATCTCGGCGACGATGCAGTCGCTGGCGATGTCGCTGGTGATCGCCCGTGAGGACGGGCGGCTGAAGCGGGGACGCGGCACCCCGATGCCGGCCTGGGTCTTCATCGCCGGCCGGGTCGGCAACTCGGCCGTCGTGGCGCTGCTGATGCTGGCCCTGCTTGCCGTGATCGGCCGCGTCCTTTACGGAGTGGCGATTCCCTGGGCCCAGATGCCGCAGATCATCGTCACGCTGCTGGTCGGCGCCGCGGCCTCTGCTGCCTCGGCATCGCTCTCACGGCGGCGATCCCCTCTCAGGACGCAGCGGCGCCGATCGTCAACGCGCTGCTGTTGCCGCTCTACTTCCTCTCCGGCGTCTTCATCCCCGACGACCAGCTGCCCAGCGGCGTCATCCACTTCGCCGACATCTTCCCGATCCGCCACTTCTTCGAGGCCTTCTTCGACGTTTACGACCCCAGCGGCGCCGCTGGCGGGCTGCAGTGGGACAACCTGGCCGTGGTCGCGGTCTGGGGCGTGGCTGGCCTGCTGCTCGCCATCCGCTTCTTTCGCTGGACCCCGCGCGGCGGCTGATCCGCCCGCCCGTATAGCCTCCCAACCCGATGCTGCACCACGTTCTACTGGAGGTCTCAGACCTTGAGCGGAGCGGGTCGTTCTACGACTCGCTGCTCGCGCCCCTCGGCTGGCGGCGCCATTTTGAGGAAGACGAGACGATCGGCTGGGGCATCGCCAAACCGGTCTTCTTCATCGCCTCGCACCATGAGCCCAAGGCAGGCTTCGGCCTGCTCAGCTTCTCTGGGCTTGGCATTGTCGCCGTCAAGGCCGCCTGGGAAGGCGGTATGAACGCCGGTGGAACCAAGGTCTCCGAGCCAGGCGAGCGGCGTTCCTACGGCTCGGGGTCCTACTCGGCTTTCGTCAAGGACCCCGACGGGTACGAGATCGAGATCACGATCGGGACCGACTAGCGGACGCGATGGCCGCCCGCCGGCGTTGCTCCATAACATCGGCACATCTCCAAAACGACTTCCAGGAGGGTTGACTCAATGGCTGTGAAGGTCGGCATCAACGGTTTCGGGCGAATCGGGCGCAACGTTTTCCGCGCCGCTCAAGCGGCCCGGGCCGACCTCGAGTTTGTCGCGGTGAACGACCTCACCGATCCGGCGACACTCGCCCACCTGCTCAAGTACGACTCGATCCTCGGCCGCTTCCCCGGCGAGGTGAAGCTCGAAGGCGAGACAATCTCAGTTGACGGCACCCCCCTCAAGGTCCTCTCCGAGCGCGATCCGGGGGCACTGCCCTGGGGCGACCTGGGCGTCGATGTCGTGATCGAGTCGACCGGCTTCTTCACCGGCCGCGACGACGCCGCCAAACACCTCTCCGCGGGAGCCAAGAAGGTGATCATCTCGGCGCCCGCCAAGGAGCCGGACGTGACCGTCGCCCTCGGCGTCAATTTCGACAGCGACTACGACCGCGACAAGCACGACATCATCTCCAACGCCTCATGCACGACCAACTGCCTGGCCCCGCTGGCGAAGGTCCTGAACGAAAGGTTCGGGATCGAGCACGGGTTGATGACGACGATCCACGCCTACACGGCCGACCAGCGCCTGCAGGACATGCCGCACAAGGACCTGCGCCGCGCCCGCGCCGCAGCGATCAACCTGATCCCGACCACGACCGGGGCCGCAAAGGCCGTCGGTCTCGTGCTGCCGATGCTGAACGGCAAGCTGAACGGCCTTTCGATGCGGGCGCCCGTGGTGACCGGCTCGGTCGTCGACCTCGTCTTCACTCCCTCCAGCCCGACCGATGTCGACGCCGTCAATGCCGCGGTCAAGGAGGCGGCGGAAGGCCCGCTGAAGGGGATTCTCAGCTACACCGAGGACGAGATCGTCTCCACCGACATCGTCGGCGATCCGCACTCCTCGATCTTCGACGCCGGTCAGACGATGGCGATCGGCGACGGCAAGATGATCAAGGCGGTCTCCTGGTACGACAACGAGTGGGGCTATTCCAACCGCTGTGTCGAGCTGGCCGGCAAGGTTCTCTGATCCGGCCCGGGTCGGAGCGGTGAGCTTTTCCAAGGCCAGCGTGCGTGATGCCGAGGTCGCCGGCAAGCGCGTCCTCGTCAGGGTCGATTTCAACGTTCCACTCGACGCCGGCGAGGTTGCTGACGACACGCGCATCCGCGCGGCGCTGCCGACGATCGAACTGCTGCGCGAGCGGGGCGCAGCGCTGGTCCTTGTCTCGCATCTCGGCCGTCCCAGGGGAAAGGTCGATCCGGCGCTCTCGATGCGGCCGGTCGGCGAACGGCTTGCCGAGCTGATCGGTGCCGAGATCCAGCAGGCGCCCGCCGTGGTCGGCGAGGAGGTCGAGGAGATGGCCGGCGGGCTTGGCTCGGGTGAGATGATGCTGTTGGAGAACGTCCGCTACGAGCCGGGGGAGACCGGGAACGACCCGGCGCTCGCCGGGGCGCTCGCCGGGCTGACCGACCTCTACGTCAACGACGCCTTCGGCGCCGCCCACCGGGCCCACGCCAGCACCGCGGGCGTGGCCGCGTTGCTGCCGGGCTATGCAGGCCTGCTGCTCGAGCGGGAGGTTACGGAGCTGACCCGGGTGGTCGAGTCCCCGCGGCGCCCCCTGGTCGTCGTCCTCGGCGGCGCCAAGGTGACCGACAAGGTCGGCGTGATCGACCGCTTCCTCGAAGTCGCCGACGAGATCTTGATCGGCGGTGCAATGTGCTTCAGCTTCTTTCGCGCCCAGGGCATCGCGACCGGCGACTCGCTGGTCGAGGAGGAGGGGGTGAAGCTTGCGGCCGAGGCGCTCGAGCGGGCTGAGTCCGCTAATTGCGAGCTGCGACTTCCCGTCGACCTGGTCCTGGGCGAGCGCTTCGCCGCCGACGCCGAGCCGCGCCAGAGCGACGGCGTCGAGGTGCCGGACGGCTGGATGGGCCTCGACGTCGGGCCACGCACAGCGCACGCCTACGCTGAAGTGATCGCCTCGGCCGGCACCGTGCTCTGGAATGGCCCGATGGGCGCCTTCGAGTTGGCGCCATTCGCCGCTGGCACTCGCGCCGTCGCCGAGGCCGTCGCCGAGGCGCCGGGAACCACCGTGATTGGAGGCGGCGACTCGGTCGCCGCGCTGCAGCAATTCGAGCTCGCTGACAAAGTGGACTGGCTCTCGACCGGAGGAGGAGCATCGTTGGAGCTCTTGGAGGGAAAGAAGTTGCCGGGAGTGGAGGCGCTGATAGATGCCTGAGCGGACCCCCTATATCGCCGCCAACTGGAAGATGCACAAGACGGCCGTCGAGGCCGGCCAGTTCGTCGACGCGCTGCTGCCGCAGATCGCCGCGACGCAAAGCGACGTCGTCATCTGTCCGCCCTTCACCGCCCTCAGCGCGGTGGTCGAGCGCCGTTACGGCACCGCGGTCAAGGTCGCCGCTCAGAACATGCACGAGGAGGGCTCGGGCGCCTTCACTGGCGAGATCTCGGCGCCGATGTTGGCCCAGCTCGACGTCGAGGCCGTCATCCTCGGCCATTCCGAGCGCCGCCAGCTCTTCGGCGAGACCGACGAGGCGCTGGCGCGCAAGGTGCCTGCGGCCCTTGCCGCCGGCCTCGAGCCGATTCTCTGCATCGGCGAGACCGAGGAGGCGCGAAACGCCGAACAAACAGAGGGCGTTCTGCAGCGCCAACTGCAGGCTGACCTCGCGGGCGTCGATGGTGCCAGGTTGGGTGAGGTGGTGATCGCCTACGAGCCGATCTGGGCGATCGGCACAGGCCGCACCGCCACGTCCGAGCAGGCCCAGGAGACGATCGCCTTCATCCGCGACGCGCTGCGCGAGCGCGGCGCCCCCGCCGACGAGGTGCGGATCCTCTACGGCGGCTCGGTCAAGCCCGCCAACGCGGCCGAGCTGATGGCGCAGCCCGACATCGACGGGGCCCTGGTAGGCGGCGCCAGCCTCGATCCGGCCGATTTCGCCGCGATAGTCAAGGCCGCATGAGCTTCCGGTGCGCCTTTCCCCCCATATGCGTGGATAAAGCGCACCGGAAGGGGTTGGGGTGACGGTTCCCTCACTGGCGCTGGTCATTCTCGATGGCTGGGGGCTGGCCGAGCCCGGTCCCGGCAACGCGATCTCGCTTGCCCGGACGCCGGTTTTCGACCGGCTCTGGGAGAGCTTTCCCAACACCCGACTCTCTGCTCAGGGTCGCGACGTCGGCCTTCCCGACGGCCAGATGGGCAATTCCGAGGTCGGCCATCTCAACCTCGGCGCCGGCGCGATCGTCAAGCAGGACCTGGCCCGCATCGACGACGCGATCGCCGACGGCAGCTTCTTCGAGAACCCGGCGCTGCGCGCGGCCTGCGGATCGGCCCGCGAGTCCCGCCGCGGCCGCCTGCACGCCATCGGGCTGATCTCAGACGGCGGCGTCCACTCGGGCTGGGAGCACATCGAGGCTGTGATCGAGCTGGCCGGGGAGGAGGGGGTCTCCGAGCTCGTCCTCCACGCCCTCACCGACGGACGAGACACGCTGCCGACGGCGGGCGCGCGCTACGTCGAGGAGGCCGAGCGCTGGCTGCGTCACGTCGGGTCG
>DASWQV010000053.1:0-7386 GCA_036403515.1 Solirubrobacterales bacterium | reverse complement strand
CGCTGACGCACCCCCGACGGCCCCCACCGCAACAGGCTCCCCCTGGACGCAGCTAATCAAAGCCGCAGAATCAGCAGGCGAAGAAGCCGAAGAGGCAACCCGCAAGCGGCTCGACGAGGAAACCGAAGCCGGCGTCAAGCGCAGCGCCAAAGACATCGCCGACGAAGCCAAGCGCGCCGGGCGCCGCCGCCGCACGGAGATGCTCGATCTTGCCCTGGAGCTGAACGCGAGCTGGTTCCGCGACCTCACCGCGATCGCCTCAGGCGTCACCGATGTCGTCTTCAACCGCGACCGCCTCGCCGACCTCCAGTCCCGTGCCGCCACCCTTGACCCCTCCCGCCCCCGCCGTGCGGCCGAGCTCGTCCAGGACACCCGCCGCCGCCTCGACCTCAACGTCTCCGAGGAGCTGGCTCTCGAGGCGCTTGTCTTCCGCCTCGAGCGCATATTTACTTGAGCGGACGGTCCCAGCCGTCGTTGTGCGGCGTCCTCAGTCGCCCGAGTAGCGTTGCTATTCGGGCTCCCTGCGTCCTTGCCTAACGACGGCTGGACCTCGTCATCTCGTGGGACTTGCCGTTGTTGGCCTGCTCGCGCGCCTTCTCCAGTGCCCGCTCTTGGGCGAGGCGGGTTATCTGGGCGGCCTGGCGCGACATCGTCACGCTGAAGTTGAGCGCCAGGCCGAGCAGGAAGAGGAGCACGAGCGAGAAGAGGGCGACGTTGGTGTCGCGCACGCCCATCGCGTCTGCCACCAGCGTCAGCAGGCCGGGAAATGCGGCGCCGAGCAGCATGCCGAGGCCGGCGACGAACCAGACGACGCTGAAGCGCTCCTGCAGGCGGTCGCGCCTGATCAGGTCGAGCACCAGCGCCATGAAGGCGAGGGCGAGGACCGCGGCGATGATCCGCGTCTGCGAGGTTAGGTGGACCTTGGGATCCGTCGCCGCGAGGACCAGGCCCGTCATCGCTCCGCCTCGACGTGGCGCGGGCGGAACTGGCCGACCATCAGCACGATCAGGCCCTTGAAGATGAAGAAGGCCGAGCGCAGCGGCGTCAGGAACGAGGTCCCGCCCGCCCGCTCCAGCATCCGCACCGGCACCTCCTCGACCCGCAGGCCCTCGCGCACGGCGAGCTGCAGCGACTCGATCTCGGCGAAGTCCGGCGAGTAGTGCTCGCTGAAGAGTGCCATCACGCGGCGGTTCGCCGCCCGCATGCCGCTCGTCGTGTCGGTGAAGCGCTGCCGCGTCGCCATGGTCAGGAAGAAGCGAAATACGCCGGTGCCGATCCGCCGCGAGAGCGTTGGTTTGTAGTCGTCGCTCTCGGCTTTGCCGGGATCGCGGTAGCGCGAGCCAATCACCAGATCGGCACGGTCGCCGTGAACCTCCTCCAGTAGCCGCGCCACCTCGGCCGGCGGATGCTGCCCGTCGGCATCGAGGTGGGCGCAGGCCTCGTAGCCCTCGCGCAGCGCGTGCAGGTAGCCGGTCTGCAGCGCCGCGCCGAGGCCCTGGTTGAAGGGCAGCGCGGCAACCAGAGCGCCGGCCTCGCGTGCGCGCTCGGCCGTCGCATCGGTCGAGCCATCGTCGATCACGAGCAGATCGGCGCCGGGCAGCGACTCGCGCACCCCCGCGATCACCGCCGCGACGGAGCCCTCCTCGTTCCAGGCCGGAATGAAGACCAGAGTCCGCATCTGAACGATTCTCCCATGTGCCCCGGCCCAACCGCCCCTCCTAGCGGGGCGTTTGTGTTAGTAACTGCTCATGAGACGGATAGGCATGCGGCTGTGGCTGGCCGGCGCGTTCGCGGCCATCTCGTTGATCACCGCCTTCGCCGTCTACCTCTTCGGCGACAACCGCCGCGCCCTGGTCGTCGCTGTGCTGATCGGCGTCCTCGCCGGCTTCCTGATTGCCGCCGCGATCTCCCACCGGGTCTCGCGGCTGGCGCAGGCCGCCGCCGAGATGGCCTCGGGCTCGTTCGACGCGCCGCTCGCCGTTTCGGGACCGGACGAGATCGGCGACCTCGCCCGTGCCCTGGAGTCGATGCGTGCCTCCTTGAAGGAGAGCTTCGGCGTGCTCACCGCCGACCGCAACAAGCTCGAGGCGATCTTCGACGGCCTCACCGACGCGGTGATGGTGGTCGACGACGAGGGGCCGGTGCGCTTCTCCAACAGCGTCGCAATGGAGCTGCTCGACGGAGGTCGTCCGCCCGAGGCGATGCTGCCGCAGCTCGCCCGCGCCGCCGAGGTCGGCTTCGCCGCCCACCCCGCGCTGCGGATCGGCGACCGTGCCTATGCGATGCAGGCCCGCGCCTTGCCGGACGAGCGCGCCGTGCTGGCCGTCGTCCGCGACCGCACCGAAGAGATGCGGCGCGAGTTCGCCGAAGCGGACTTCGTTTCCAACGCCGCCCACGAGCTGCGCAACCCGCTGGCCGGGATCTCCGGCGCGATCGAGGTCCTGCAGAGCGGCGCCAAAGACGACCCGAAAGCCCGCGACCATTTCCTCAGGCGGCTGGCGGACGACGCCGAGCGGATGGGTCGCCTGACCCAGGCGCTGCTCACCCTCGCCAGGGTCGAGTCGCTGGGAGCGGGGGAGACCGAGGTGGTCGACGTGCCGATCGCGATCCGCGACGTCGTCGCTGCGGTCGAGCCGCCCAAACACGTCGAGCTGGCGGTCGAATCCGAGCCCGATCTGACCGCCAAGGGCGACCCGACCCTGCTCCGCCAGGTGATGATCGGCTTGCTGACCAACGCCTTCAAGAACACGCCACCCCCCGGCGCCGTTACCGTACGCGGCCGCCGCGACGGCGAGACGGACGTCATCTTGGAAGTCATCGATACAGGCACAGGCATACCCGCGGCGGAGATCGAGCGCGTCTTCGAGCGCTTCTACCGGCGCAGCGAGTCGCGCAAGCAGGAGGGCTTCGGGCTCGGCCTGGCGATCGCCCGTCGCATGGTCGACGTGATGGGCGGCGAGATCGGCGCCACCTCCGTCCAGGGCCAGGGCAGCACTTTCTGGGTCCGCCTCCCGGTCGCGCAGCCGAGCCCGACCCCGGTGGCCTGAGATGAGCAGCGGACGCATCCTCGTCGCCGACGACGAGCCCTCGGTCCGCGAGTCGGTCGGCTACGCGCTCGCCCAGGACGGCTTCGACGTCGACGTCGCCACCGATGGCGACGAGGCGACCGAGAAAGTCGGCGGCGAGGGCATTCCCTACGACCTGCTGATCCTCGACATCATGATGCCGGGACCGAGCGGCCTCGACATCTGCCGCGACGTGCGCGCCCGCAGCGCCGTGCCGATCATCCTGCTCACCGCCAAGGACGCCGAGGTCGACAAGGTCGTCGGGCTCGAGGTCGGCGCCGACGACTACGTCACCAAGCCCTTCTCGGTCCGCGAGCTGCTCGGCCGCGTGCGCGCCCAGCTGCGCCGCCGCGAGCTCGACCGCGGCCCGCTCAACCAGGCGGTCAAGATCGAAGCCGGCCCGGTCGCGATCGACCTCGTCCGCCACGTCGCCACCGTCGACGGCGTCCCGGTCAACCTGACCCGCTCCGAGTTCCAGCTCCTCCGCCTCCTCGTCGGCCGCCCCGGCGAGGTCTTCCCCCGTCGCCAGATCATGGAGGAGCTCTGGCAGACCGAGTTCGACGGCGACGAGCGCGCCTGCGACGTCCACATCTCCAACCTGCGCCAGAAGGTCGAGCGCGATCCCCAGCGCCCCGAATTGGTCGTCACCGTGCGCGGCGTCGGCTACAAGTTCGACGGCCAGCGCGCCTGAGCTTTGCGGCGCGATCCCTCCTACTTCACGGTGGCGGGGATCGACCTTCGTGAGGAGATGGGCAGGCTGCGGCGCCTGCCGGTCTTCGTCGACGGTCCGCTGCCCGGGCGCGAGCCCGAGCTGAAGGTGCGCCGCGCGCGCAAGCGGCCAAACCGCCTCGGCTTTGCCGTGCCGAGCCAATTCCGGCTCTCCGTGACCGCGTATCCGGGGGCCCGCCCCGGCGACGTGCTCGAGACGCTTCTCCATGAGTTGACCCACCTGCACGTCGGCCGCGCTGCTGAGGCGCACGGCTGGCACGGCCCGACCTTCAAGCGGACGCTGGGGCGGGCGATGAGCGAGGCCTACGGGATCGCCGGCCCAAGGCCGCGCAGCACGATCCACGGCGCCTACGCCGAGGCGATCGAGCGCGTGAGGCTCGCCGTCGGCGAGCCGCTGCAGATGCAGATCTGACGAACGGCGGAGAGCCGACGCCCGGATTCGAACCGGGGACCCCTTCATTACGAGTGAAGTGCTCTACCAACTGAGCTACGTCGGCGGGTCCCCCCATTGTATGAGCGGGATGTCGATTCGGGGCGCCTACCGCGGCGCCGTGCCCTGCAGCTCTTGGCCGGAGGAGGACTGCATGTCCCCGCAGACCGGGCAGCTCGGCTCCGGGATCACCGGCTCACGCTCGACCTCCATCGTCCGCAGGTCGTAGATGTGGCCGATGCCAAGCGTTGAGGGCTGGGCCAGTCCGGTCAGCTGGTGCATCACGTCGAGGCCGACCTGACCGCCGATCATGCTGCAGGCCGGGCCCAGCGTCGCCGCCGGCGAGCTTTTGCCGCGCTGTTGCTCGATCGCCACGTCGAAGAGCGGGTAGGTGCGCCGGTAGCCGATCTCCTGACAGGAGAAGCAGCCGGTCACTTCGGGCACGTAGAGCGGCCCCACCCGGGCGACCGGCGGAAAGTGGCTCATCGCGATGAAGGGGATGCGGGCGGCGAAGCAGGCGGAGTTGATCCAGTGCTCGATGTCGTGCGCGGGCCAGTCACAGGCGTCGATCACCAGGTCATAGCCGGCGATCGTCTCGGAAATCGCCGCCTCGCTGTCGAGCTTTTGCAGCCGCGTCTCCACCTTCATCGCCGAATTGAAGGCCTTGAGGCGCTCACCCGCGGCCACCGCCTTGTAGCGGCCGATGTCGGACTCCGAGTAGAGGACCTGGCGATTGAGGTTGCTCAGCTCGACCCGGTCGAAGTCGACCAGCAGCATCTCGCCGACGCCGACGCAGGCAAGGTTGAGCGCCGACCAGCCGCCGAGCCCGCCGACGCCGAGCACTGCGATGCGCGATTCGGCGAGCGTTTCCTGACACTGCGACGCGGTCGGGCCAGCCGTGATGTCGCTGAAGTAGCGCAGCTGGCGGTCATAGCGCTCGACCACCTTGGCGGGAATCCGGTCGTCGTCGGCGGCGTCCTCGACCACCCCAAGCTCCTCGAACTGGGCGAGCAGGTCGCCAACCTCCTCGGTGCCGAACTCTTCGTTCAGCTCCTCACGCGTGCGTTTCCCGTCGAGCGCAGCGAGCAACTGGCGCCCCGCTTGATCGGGATCCTCGATGTGGATGTCTGCTCCGGCGCTGGGCCGGAGCAGGTAGAGGTCGCCGTTGGGCGCTTCCATCTGCTGCGTAGTTCGCTTCAGTCGCGGTCGGTTCATGAGCCGTCCCTTCCTTCTCTGGGTACGCTCTAGACCAACCGATTGCTCAAATTAGTTTCGCTTAATCTCGCACCGTCCTAGTCGACTGTCGAGCCGGCGCCGGTCAGCTCCAGCGCACGGGAGAACACGGAGTCCAGCATCGGCTCGGTGAGACGGCCGGTGAAGGTGTTCTGCTGGCTTGGGTGAAAGCAGCCGAGCAGCGTCCAGCGGCCGGCCTGCGACTCTGCCCCGTGGCCAAACCGCGGCTTGGGGCGGGGGATCTCGCCGCCCAGGGCTCGAATGGCCCGCAGTGCCCCGTCCCAGGCAAAGCCGCCGAGGGCAACGATCGTGTTGCAGCGCTCCAGCAGCGCCAGCTCCCGCTCCAGGTAGGGCAGGCAGTTATCGCGCTCCTCTGGCGTCGGGCGATTGTCCGGCGGCGCACAGCGAACGACTGCGGTCACGTACGCGTCGGTGAGCCGCAGGCCGTCGCCGCGACGCTCCGACGTCGCCTGATTCGCGTAGCCGGCACGGTGCAGCGCGGCGTAGAGCCAGTCGCCCGAGCGGTCGCCGGTGAATATGCGACCGGTCCGGTTGCCGCCGTGAGCAGCCGGCGCGAGGCCGACGATCGCCAATCGAGCCGTCGGATCGCCGAAGCCATCCAGCGGCCGCGCCCAGTAGGCCTCCCCCTGGAAGCGGCGCGGCGGATCGTCAGCGCATGCCTCGCGCCATTGGACGAGGCGCGGACAGGCCCGACAGGCGTGGATCTCAGCTGAAAGCGCGGCAAGGGAGGCCGAATCATGTGACTGCTCTTCTCGGTCCACGTAGGAACGAATTATGCGCTGGGACCTGGAGGAACGCCGGAGGGCTCGATCCCGTCAGCTTGGATCGAGCCCCCCGCATTTTGAGCTATCGAGCCTTGCTAAGTGCAAACAGCGGCACGACGTTGCCAGATTTAACGATTTTCACCCTGCCTCACCCCTTTCGCAAACGTCAGCTTTTGCGGCTGGGGGTCGCGACCCACCCGGTACGATGCTTTAGACCTATCAATTACTGGAAAAAGTTCCAGTAATCGTCAAAAAAGAATGGAACGGGAGCTTTTAAGTTTGCCAATTTGGCTTTGTGTCTAATAGGATGGAGTGGTTAGAGGCCGCCCAATTGAATCGGAGGAGTCGCTTTGGCCGCGAAAACCAAGACCAAAGGCAAGAAGAGCAAAAGCACCGGGGTCGATCAGCGCCTCGTCAAGGCCCTTGCGCACCCGCTGCGCGTCGAGATCCTGACCATTCTCAACGAGCGGATGGCGAGCCCAAACGAACTTTCCAAGGAGTTGGAGGAGGGTCTCAGCCAGGTCAGCTACCACGTCAAAGTGCTCAAGGACTTCGAGTGCATCGAGATGGTCAAGACGGAGCCGCGCCGGGGAGCTGTCGAGCATTACTACCGGGCGACGGCAAGGGCATTCCTCAGCGACGCCGAGTGGCAGAAGCTGCCTGACTCGATCAAGCCGGGCATGAGTGCGGCGTTCGTGAAAATGCTCATAGACGACGTCATCGGTGCTCTCAACGGTGGCTCGTTCGATGCGCGCGAAGATCGCCATGTGAGTTGGACACCTGGCGTCGTCGACGAGCAGGGATGGGATGAATCGATGGAGCTGCTTGAGGAGACGCTCCATCGCGTTATCGATATCCACGCCGCTAGCGCCAAGCGCCTAGCGAAGTCTGGCGAGGAAGGGATTCCTGCCACCGCGATAATGATGGGGTTTGAAGGTCTCTCGCCACAGGCGAAGTCCACAAAAGGCGCGAAGAAAGCCAAAGCCAAGAAGGTCGCTAAGAAGGCCTAGCTGTAGTTCCTCACAACGTTGTTCATCCGGGCCTCCTTGAAGGCTGGGGGTGCGAGCCACCCAGATCAAGGAGGACACCGGATGAAGATCCACGCTAACGCCCGCACCTGCCCGAACAGCCGCAAGCTGTTGGT
>DASWQV010000052.1:0-1698 GCA_036403515.1 Solirubrobacterales bacterium | reverse complement strand
GCCCGGTCCTCACCGGGGAGGAGATCGACGCCAACGCCCGCACCTACCAGGCGCAGGCGTTCGCGGTGCTCCGCGACGAGCCTGACCTCCTGGAGGTCCGCTTCAACGGGGAGTGGCTCGACATGCCGGCCGAGGACCTCTTCGCGCTGACGCGCACGACGACCGTCGCGCAGCTGCTCGAGCGCGATGACTTCGCCCAGCGCTACGCGGCGCGCGAGCCGATCTCGATCCTCGAGCTGCTCTATCCGCTCCTGCAGGGCTACGACTCCGTGGCGATCGCCGCCGACGTCGAGCTCGGCGGGACCGACCAGACCTTCAACCTGCTCCTCGGGCGCGACATCCAGCGCGCCTACGGCAAGCCCGAGCAGGCGGTCCTCACGCTGCCGATCCTGCCCGGCACCGACGGCAAGGACAAGATGTCCAAGTCGCTGGGCAACCACATCGGGGTCGCCGAGGCGCCCGAGGAGCAGTACGGCAAGACGCTGAGGATCCCCGACGAGGCGATGGCGTCCTGGTTCTCGCTGCTGGCGATCGATCAGCCGCCGCCCGGGACCGGCCCGCGCGACGCCAAGCGCTGGCTGGCGCGCGCGATCGTCGAGCGCTTCCACTCCGCCGACGCCGCGGCGGCCGCCGAGGCGCGCTTCGACCGTGTGCACAGCGACCACGGCGTGCCCGACGACGTCGGCGTGCTGCGGCGGCCCGCGGGCGCCGCCCACCTGCCGGCCGTGCTCGCCGACGGGTTCGGCGTGTCGCGCTCGGAGGCGCGGCGGCTGCTCTCGGCGGGCGGGGTCAGGGTCGACGGAACGCCGCTCACCGAGCTCGACGTGGATGCGTCCGAGCTCGATGGGAAGGTGCTGCAGGTCGGCAAGCGCCAGTTCCGGCGCGTCGAGGTCGGCTGAGACGGCCTATACTGGCCGCAGGTCGCCTGGCTCGAGCCTTTCGAGCCGGCCCGCCGGGTGCTACAGTTCCCGGTCCGCACTCAGGCGGAAGCATCGCCTGAGCGCGCCTCGCTGAGAAGGAGTCCCCTTCCCGAACGGGCGCGACGGTCTTTGAAAACTCAACAGCATGCGCACCACACGGTCATCACATCGACCGAGTGGTGTCCAGGTCTGACCCTTCACACTCGCCAGCGGGTGTGGAGGTATGAATTGACCCGTCTGACCGAGGTCACCGCGGTGTACGCGGTGCCTCATATAGTCAAGGCGAACCTCTGTGACGGCTGTCGGCTTGCCGGCGGCCAGTAGTGAAACTTCACGGAGAGTTTGATCCTGGCTCAGGACGAACGCTGGCGGCGTGCTTAACACATGCAAGTGGAGCGACGAACCAGGGCTTGCCCTGGGGCAGAGCCGCGAACGGGTGAGTAACACGTGGGTAACCTGCCCAGATGACCGGGACAACCCGAGGAAACTCGGGCTAATACCGGATGTGTTCATCCCACATCAGTGGGATGAGGAAAGGAAGCTTCGGCCTCCGCATCTGGATGGGCCCGCGGCCCATTAGTTTGTTGGTGGGGTAATGGCCTACCAAGACTTCGATGGGTAGCTGTTCTGAGAGGAAGATCAGCCACACTGGGACTGAGACACGGCCCAGACTCCTACGGGAGGCAGCAGTGGGGAATCTTGCGCAATGCGCGAAAGCGTGACGCAGCAACGCCGCGTGCGGGAAGACGGCCTTCGGGTTGTAAACCGCTTTCAGTTG
>DASWQV010000051.1:0-19998 GCA_036403515.1 Solirubrobacterales bacterium | reverse complement strand
GTCGAGGAAGAAGCCAATCGAGAAGCCGCTAACCGCTCCGGTCATGCTGCCGCCGAGCAACCCCAGGCAGACGACCAGGGCAGGCAGCAGGTCGGGGCTGACGTGAAAGAGCTCGACCCGGGAGAAGAAAGAAAGCTGCAGCAGCACCCCAAGCAGGCAGATTGCGGCGATGCGTGCGACGATCTTCGGCGTCAGGATCATCCGCGCGAGCCCCCGGTCAGCACCTGGACGAGGTCGAGATTGCGTAGATCGGCGTAGGGCCGGATTTTCACCTGTTCCTTGGCCTCCTGTTCGATGATCGAGGCCTTCGTCACTTCTCCCAGCGGCAGGCCGGGCGGGAAGAGCGAGGCCAGGCCCTGAGCGCGCCACCCCGCGGTGACCACGGTGAGGCCGCCGTGGACCCGTTTGGTCGAGTCGATGAAGTCTAGGATCAGGTCTTCGGGATTGCCGACTTCGGGCTTGACCACACCCTGCACCCCGGCCGGCAGGACCTTGGCGGAGATCGCGCTTTCGTGGTCGGTGAGCAGCATCACCTGTGCGGATCCGCCCTCGACCGAAGCGATGCGGCCGACCACCCCATCGCCACTGATGACCGGGTCGTCGACGTGAACGCCGTCGCCGCTGCCGACGTCGATCGACACGCTGGAGTGCCAGACCGTCGGCGAGCGCGCGGTGACACGGCCGGTCACCGGGTCATAGGGCGAGGCGGCAAGCGCGGGGCCGTTGTCCAATTCGACCAGTTTGCGCAGCTGCCTATTCTCCTGCAGCGCCTCCTGGCCGGCCACGGCCTGGGTCCGAGCAGTGACCAGCTCTGACCTGAGACGACTGTTTTCGCCGCGGGCGTCGAAGGTCTTGTCGAACCAGTCGACCAGGTCGCGGGCGGGCTTTAGGGCGCGGTCAGAGACCGATTGAACCGGGCTGAAGATGGTGCTGACACCACGCTGCAGGCCGTTGGAACTGTGCCCATAGGTGATCGTCAGCAACACGAAGGAGCCGACGATCAGCAGGGCGAGCACCGCCCTACGGCGGCGTACTTGCTTTCGATACACAGTGAAGACCTAAGTTTGTGGCTTGAGATGAAGGGGAGCTAAGCAAAGTGCCGAGTTCCCGAATTCCGCTTGCTGGCACGGTGGATGGCCTCGAACTCCTCCAGCGAGATGCCCGAGCCCACCGCCACGCACGTCAGCGGTGACTCTGCCAGCTGGCAGGGCATCTGGCACTCGTCGCGCAGGCGCTGTTCGAGTCCTTGCAGCAGCGCACCGCCGCCGGCGAGGGTGATGCCGCGGTCCATGATGTCACCCGCCAGCTCCGGTGGGGTGCGATCGAGCGTGTCCTTGACCGCCTCGACGATGTGCCCGACCGGTTCCTCGAGCGCTTTGCGGACCTCCTCGGAGCCGAGCGTGATCGTCTTCGGAAGGCCGGAGACCAGGTCACGGCCGCGGATCTCGGCCCGCACCTCCTCGGCCAGCGGCGAAGCCGAGCCGGCCTCGAGCTTGACCTCCTCCGCGGTCTGCGTGCCGATCGCCAGCTTGTAGGCGTGTTTGCAGTGGTTGACGATCGCCTCGTCGAGCTCGTCGCCGCCGACCCGGATCGATTGCGAGACGACTATCCCGCCGAGCGAGATCACCGCCACCTCGGTGGTGCCGCCACCGACGTCGACGACCATCGAACCGGTCGGCTCGGCGACGGGCAGCCCGGCGCCGATCGCCGCCGCCATCGGCTCCTCGATCAGGTAGGCCTGGCGGGCGCCGGCTGAGAGGCAGGCCTCCTCGACCGCGCGCTTCTCGACGCCGGTCACTCCGGAGGGGACGCAGACGACGACACGTGGGTGGGCGAAACGATTGGAGTGAACCTGTTTGATGAAGTGGCGCAGCATCTGCTCGGTGACGTCGAAGTCGGCGATCACGCCGTCCTTGAGCGGCCGGATGGCGGTGATGTTGCCCGGCGTCCGGCCGAGCATCCGCTTCGCCTCCACCCCGACCGCGTGAACCTGGCCAGTCTGAGTGTCGATCGCGACGACCGACGGCTCCGAGAGGACGATGCCGCGTCCACGCACGTAGACGAGGGTGTTGGCCGTGCCAAGGTCGACAGCCATGTCGCGACCGCCGAGTCCTCTGAGATATCCGAATACGCCCATGCGTGAGTTGCCGACTCCTGAATTCGCTGACTTGCCGGGGAGATCGCGAAACCTGCGCGGAATCATCCCAAACAGGCCAAATGCGGCGTCGATCTCAGGTCAGCGCTGGTCGAAAAGTTCCGGCGCAAGCTCGAACAGCAGGCCGACCGGCAGGCCGACCACGTTCGAGACACTGCCCTCGACCCGCTCAACCAAGGTCGATCCGAGGGTCTGGATCGCGTAACCACCGGAGCGCCCTTCCCACTCGCCAAAGCGAACGTAACGCTCCTTCTCCGCCCCACTCAGCTCCTTGAAGACCACCGTGGTCCGTTCGAGCCCACTGCGCTCCTCCCCGTCGACGAGCACGACCAGCCCACTCAGCACCTCATGGGCACGCCCTGACATCCGGTCCAGATAGCTACGCGCCTCAGCAGCATCGGCGGGCTTCCCAAGCGCCTTGCCATCGAGCACGACATCGGTGTCGCACGCGAGGACCAGGCGCGCGGGTCCTGTCGCGGCAGGGGACCCACCAGCCCCTGCGGTCGCTAAAGCGTCCTCGGGGCTGGTCCCCCCTACCGCGCCACCCGCGCGAGCTACCGCTTGGGCCTTCAGCCGAGCGTTTTCGAGCACCTCAAGCTCAGGATCTCCCCCGGAGAGCTCCGCCACACCAGACACGACGACTTCGAACTGCACGCCGAGCTTGCGAAGAATCTCGCTCCTCTGCGGCGATCCGGATGCCAGCGTCAGGTGCATGCGTGACTGCCGGGGGGCGGCACGGTTTTGGGGGACCACCCCGAGGAGGCGGCGCAGCCGCCCCCGCAGCGGGTGGTGGTTCCAAAACCGTGACAGGACCCGCCGGCCCTACGCATCAGGCCAGCTCGGGGAACCAGATCCCAATCTCGCGCTCGGCCGACTCGTCCGAGTCCGACCCGTGGACCATGTTGTAGGTCACCTCCAGAGCGAAGTCCCCGCGGATCGAGCCAGGCGCCGCCTCGACCGGATTGGTGGCCCCGATCAGCTGGCGCGCCGCCGCAACCGCTTCATGTCCCTCGAGCACCATCGCCACCAGCGTGCCGCCGGTGATGAACGAGACCAGCTCGCCGAAGAAGGGCTTCTCGGTGTGCTCTTCGTAGTGCTTGTTGGCGATCGGCTCGTCGGCCCGCATCGTCTTCAGCGCCGCGATCCGCAGTCCCTTGCGCTCGAAGCGGGCAATCACCTCGCCGGTCAGGGCGCGCTGGAAGGCGTCAGGCTTTACGAGGATCAACGTCCGGCTCACGTGCGGGGCTCCTTTGAGTTCGTTTGGGGTTCGACGCCCGATCTGCCGAGCTCCGTGACGGCGACTCTTTGGTGGCTGGGCGTGAAGTCTCTTGCTCTTCCGGGGCCGGCGCCTCGGCGGCGCGCGCGGGAGGCCGGCGTTTGGCCACCTGCCGCGACTCGCGCGGCGCCCGCTCCTCGCGCGCCGGACGGGCTCGCTCTGCCCGGGGCTCGCGCCGTCCTTCGCCCTTTGCCTTGCCCTGTCGCGGCCGCCCCGCCAGCGTGTTTTCGCAGTAGGGGCAAATCGCCCAGCGGGGATCGACGGGCTTGCCACAGCTCGGACAGGGGTCCTTGAGTCGGTGCTCGCATTTCGGACAGCGCAGGTAATTCCTCTCGACCGGGTATTCGCAGTTCGGGCAGGAGGCCTCGGTCAGCTGGCGCACCTTCAGCTCGGCCGCGCGAATCTCCAGCTCGCGTTCGTGGGCATCCTCGAGGAACTCAGGTGGACGGACGATCGCGTAGACCGCGGTGCCGATGTAGGGGAAGAAGGAGCCGATCGTCGCGCAGGCGACGAGAAAGGGATCGGCGATGCGGCGCTTGGCGTCGAAGTACGTGTAGACGATCAGGGCAAGCCAAACCACAACGATCATCAAGATGAAGAGGGTGGCCGCCAGATTGAGGCCGTCGTTGCTGATGCCGAAGATCGCTAGTGCCATGGCTGGGCGCCACCGGAGGTGGAGGCGGGCAGTCTACTTCGCCGCCGACCTGACGAACCCTCGCGCCCGGCATCGACCCGATCCCATTGCGGTCATGCCCGATCGGGCCCAGCCTGAGCTCAGAGGAAAAGACTGCCGAATAGGTAGCCGAGGCCGAAGAAGACGAGGATCACCGCGGCGACGACGCCGGCCACCAGCGCCATCATCGAAAGCAGTTCCGAGCCGGCGCTTTTAGTTCCGCTCACGGGCCGAATCCTCGCATACGCGCAGGGCGTACCGGGCGGCCGTCAGGACGTAGTGGGAGCCGGCGATGAGAAGGATTCCTCCAGGCAGCCCTGAGGCGAGCTGGCGGCCCCGTCTCACCGCGGTATCGAAGTCGGACTCCTGCTCGGCGGCAAGACCCGCCTCCTCGCAGGCCGAGGCGAGTTTCGCGGCGCTGTGAGAGCCGGTGCCGGGGAGCCCGCGGGCTTCCAGCGCCGCCGCCGGCAGCTCGGTGCAGATCGCGCGCTCCAGCGCCGGTGCCAGGGCACGCACCATCGACGCTGCGTCCTTGTCGGCGAGAACCGCGAGGCAGGCGACAACCGGGCGACGGCCGGCAACTTCGCCAAGGCCCTCGGCGAGCGCGGCGGCGCCATCGGGATTGTGGGCGGCGTCGAGGAAGACCGGCGGGTCCTCGCCGACGCGCTCGAGCCGGCCGGGAACAGCGAGGCTTTCCCCGACCGTCGTGACCCGGGCGGGACTGAGCTCACCAAGATAGGCCCCCGCTGCCGCGCAAGCTAGCGCGAAGTTGCGGCGCTGGAAGGGACCGGCCGCGCGCAGCTTGATCGTCGCGCCCGGGTCCGCGGCGGGGGCCGCGATCAGCTTTGCGCCTCGCTCGGCGGCCGTTCGCTCAGCCAGAGCCGCGACCTCGGGGCTGACCCGGCCGAGGACCAAGGTCGTGTGGTCGCGCAGCACGGCCAGCTTCTCGGCGGCGATCTCCAGCTCGGTCTCGCCCAGCCACTCGGTGTGGTCGAGGCCGATCGAGGTCAGGACGGTGACCCGGGAGGGAATCGTGTTGGTCGCGTCGAGCCTGCCGCCGAGCCCCGCCTCTACCACGGCAACCTGCAGACGGGCGGCGGCAAAGGCGACGAAGGCCGCGGCTGTGGCGACCTCGAACTGGGTCACCGATTCGCCCTTCTCGAGGCTGCGGTTGACGGTCTCGGCAGCGCGGGCGGTACATTCCACCGCGCTGGCGAACCGCTCGTCGCCGATCTCCTCGCCGTGGATCAGGATTCGTTCGGACCAGCTCACCGGGTGAGGCGAGACGCAGGCGCCCGCGCTGACCCCGTGCGCCTCGAGCAAAGCCGCGATCATCCGGGTCACCGAGGACTTGCCGTTGGTGCCGACGACGTGGATCGAGGCGAAGCGGTGCTGGGGGAGGCCGAGCGCGGTGCTGAGCCGGTGCATCCTCTCCAGGCCGAGCTTCCAGCCGACCGGCTCCAGCGAGTCGAGATAGGCCTGCGGGTCTATTCGACGAGCTCCTCGAGCTCGGCTTGGTGGCGCTCCAGCTTGGCCCGCTCCTCCTCGACCAACTCGGCCGGGGCCCTGGCGACGAACTTCTCGTTGGCCAGCTTGCCTTCGGCGCGGGCGATCTCGGAGCGCAACTCCTCACGGCGCTTCTCGAGCCGGGCAGCGACGGCCGTCGAGTCTATCTCGGCCGAGGCGAGCACTTTGACCGGGCCAACAGCCGCGATCGGGTCTCCACCGTCCTCGGTGAACTCGAAACGGGCCAAGCGACCGACGAACTCCTCAGGCTGCTTCCCTTCGACTCGGCCCGAGAGCCTGCTGGCCGCCGGCGCCTCGACCATCTCCCGCCAGGCGCGCAAGCGGCGGGTCAGCTCAATTCCCCGCCCGACTTCCGCTTCCGCGGCGGAGTCGAAGAGCGCCTCCTCGACCCGCGGGAAGGGATGAACGGCCAGATGCCCCTTGCTGGAGGGGTGGTAGGACCAGACCTCCTCGGTGACGAAGGGCATCAGCGGATGCAGCAGGGCAAGCGTGCGCTCCAGAACCCAGAGCAGGTTCGCCGAGACCCCGGCCTCGCCGTCATACAGGCGTGGCTTGGCGATCTCCAGATACCAGTCGCATAGCTCCGACCAAAAAAAGGCGTATGCCTCCTGGGCGGCGTGGGCAAAGTCATAGCTGTCGAGCTTCTGCGTGACCGAGGCAATCGTCCGCTCCAGCCGCGAGAGGATCCAGCGGTCCTCGACTCGCTGGAGTGAAAGCCCGTCCCGGGAAGCGCCAGTCCCTCCTTCGACCGCCGCAGGGACTTGGCCCTGCGGCGCATTGGTGAGCGACTGATCTTGCTGAAATTTGCAATTCAGCAAGATCAGTCGCCCGGCATTCCAGAGCTTGTTCGCCAGGTCCCGGCCCTGCTGGACCTTGGCGTCGGAGTAGCGCACGTCCTGGGTCGACGACATCGCCAGCAGGCCGAAGCGCAGCGCGTCGGCGCCGTGCACGTCAATCTCATCGAGCGGATCGATCCCCGTGCCGAGGCTCTTTGACATTCGCCGCCCGTCGCGGGCCTGGATCACCGAGTGCACGTAGACGTCCTTGAAAGGCACGTCGCCGGCGAACTCGAGCCCGGTCATGATCATCCGCGCCACCCAGAGGAAGAGGATCTCCCGCGCCGTGGTCAGGAAGCTGGTCGGGTAAAAGGAGCGCAGCTCTGGGGTGTCGTCGGGCCAGCCAAGCGTGGCAAAGGGCCAGATCGCAGAGCTGAACCAGGTGTCGAGCACGTCCTCCTCCTGGCGCAGCTCGCCGCCGCAGGCGCCGCAGTGCTGCGGAGCCTGCTCGGCGACGATGGTTTCCTCGCAGGGGTCGCAATACCAGACCGGGATCCGGTGCCCCCACCAGAGCTGGCGCGAGATGCACCAGGGCCGGATCTCCCGCATCCAGTCGAGGTAGACGCGCTTCCACTGGCCCGGCGCGATCCGCACCCGGTCGCTTTCGACCGCCTCGATGGCCGGCGCCGCCAGCTCTTCCATGCGGCAGAACCACTGCAGCGAGATCAGCGGCTCGATTCGCTCTCCCGAGCGGTGCGAGAAGGGGACCGAGTGGACATAGGGCTCTTCGGCGCTGAGGACGCCCTCCTCGCGCAGAGCCGCCACCACCGCCTGCTGGGCCTCGGCGACGCTCATCCCGGCAAATCTCTCCCCCGCCTCGTCGGTGAGGCGGCCGTTGGGACCGATCACGACGATCTCCTCGAGCCCGTGCTTGCGACCGATCTCGAAGTCGTTGGGGTCGTGCCCGGGGGTTATCTTCAGCGCCCCGGTGCCGAACTCGGGGTCGACGTGCTCGTCGGCGATGATCGGCAGACGGCGGCCGACCAGGGGCAGGATGCAGTACTGGCCGACCAGGTCGCCGTAGCGCTCGTCGCCGGGGTTAACCGCGACGGCGGTGTCGGCGAGCATCGTCTCGGGACGCACGGTTGCGACGGTCAAGAGACGGTCGGAGCCCTCGACCGGGTAGTCGATCGAGTAGAGCGTGTCCTCGACCTCGCGGTTCTCGACCTCGAGGTCGGAGATCGCCGAGTGCGAGCCAGGGTCCCAGTTGACCATGTAGTTGTCGCGATAGATGTAGCCCTTGTCGAAGAGCTGTTTGAAGACGCGGTAGACCGCCTTCACGTACCCCTCGTCCAGCGTGAAACGCTCGCGCTCGTAATCGCAGGAAGCGCCGAGGCGCTTGTACTGCCCGACGATCCGGGAGCCGTACTCCCGCTTCCACTCCCAGACCCGCTTGACGAACTCCTCGCGGCCGAGATCGTGACGCGAGACACCTTCGGCCCGCAGCATTTTCTCAACCACCGACTGGGTCGCGATCCCGGCGTGATCGGTGCCAAGGATCCAGAGCGAATTGCGTCCGCGCATCCGGTTCATCCGCACCAGCACATCCTGCATCGACCCATTGAGCGCGTGCCCCATATGAAGCGCCCCAGTCACATTTGGCGGCGGAATGGCAACGGAGAAGTTCTCCTCCGGTCTGCCCTCGGCCTCCGGATGGAAATAACCCGCCTCCATCCATTCCCCGAAGATCCGCGCCTCGACCTCAGTCGGGTCGTAACGGGTCTTCTCCTCCAGCTTCTGTCGCTGCGGGCTGTCCACGCGCCGAGTCTAGATAGATGCCAGGCCAGCCGGCCGCCTCAAGCTGGGCCAGAAGACGCCGCGTGTCGCGGAGGGGCCGGGTGCCCCTCTCGCAGAAGCTCAGCGACCACGTCCTGCGCCTCCGAGCGGACCTGCTGCGCAACGGCTTCTGAGTGAGGGGCACCCGGCCCCTCCGCCCTACGCAGATTCCTCACTAAGTTCGTCGCTAACCCCACTGATGTCCTGCGGCGCCGCCTCGGTGACCAGGGTCGGCCGCCGCCCCTGCTCGATCGTCTCCTTGGTGACCACGCACTTGGTCACGTCGCGGCGCGAGGGCAGCTCGAACTGGACGTCGAGCAGGGTCTCCTCGAGGATCGAGCGCAGGCCGCGGGCGCCGGTCTCTCGTTCGAGCGCCTTGTTGGCGATCGCCTCGAGACTGTCCTCGGCGAAGACGAGCTCGATGTCATCGAACTCGAAGAAGCGCTGGAACTGCTTGGTCAGGGCGTGGCGCGGCTCGGTCAGGATCGTGATCAGGTCGTCGCGGCTGAGCTGATGGATCGCGGCGACGACTGGCAGGCGACCGATGAACTCCGGGATCAGGCCGTATTCCATCAGGTCCTCGGGCAGCACCTGCTCGAACCACTCGCCGGTGTCCTTCTTCTCACGAGAGGAGATCGCCGCGCCGAAGCCGATCCCACGGTCACCGACGCGCTTCTCGATCACCTGGTCGAGCTCGGCGAAGGAACCGCCGCAGACGAAGAGGATGTTGGTGGTGTCGATCGTGAGGAACTCCTGGTGGGGGTGCTTGCGCCCGCCCTGCGGCGGCACCGAAGCGGTCGTCCCCTCGAGGATCTTCAGCAGCGCCTGCTGGACGCCTTCACCGGAGACGTCACGGGTGATCGACGGGTTGTCGGCCTTGCGCGCGATCTTGTCGATCTCGTCGATGTAGATGATGCCCGTTTCGGCCTTTTTGACGTCGTAGTCGGCGGCCTGGATCAGCTTCAGGAGGATGTTCTCGACGTCCTCGCCGACGTAGCCGGCCTCGGTCAGCGCCGTTGCGTCGGCGATCGCGAAGGGCACGTTGAGAATGCGGGCGAGGGTCTGGGCGAGCAGCGTCTTGCCGCAGCCGGTCGGCCCGAGCATCATGATGTTCGACTTCTGCAGCTCGACCTCGGCGTCGTCGGACTGGCTGATCTGGACGCGCTTGTAGTGGTTGTAGACGGCGACCGAGAGGGCGCGCTTGGCGGCCTCCTGGCCGACCACGTACTCCTGCAGGACCTCGTGGATCTCGCGTGGCTTGGGAAGGTTCTCGAGCTCGACCGCGGCTGCCGCGGGGGTCAGCTCCTCGTCGATGATCTCGTTGCAGAGGTCGATGCACTCGTCGCAGATGTAGACGCCGGGCCCGGCGATCAACTTCTTGACCTGGCGCTGCGACTTGCCGCAGAAGCTGCAGAGGAGCTGCTCGTTCGAGTCTGTGGGCCGTGCCAGCGGAATCCCCTCCTTAGGGGCAATGGTTGCCTACCGGCTCGCGCTCCAAAGCTTAGAGGGAGATGCAAGCCGGCCCTGTCAGTCCGGACGTTTACTGCGCCGGGCGCGCCGTCCCTCCCCGTGACTGCGAACATCCAGGCACGAATGCCGATCGAACCGGTCAGCGAGTGGATCGAGTACGAGCTAGAGCCCTAGCTTTCAGTCGAGATCGAACGCGGCTGCGATCGCTTGGCTGAGAGCCGGCTCTTGGCTGTCGAGCAGGAGGCCGATCTGCTCTCCCACGGCATCGGTGGGAATGGTGGTGATGTTGTCGCAGCTGACGACCGAGGGCTCCGCGAGGCCATTCGTGGCATCGACGCCGACCTCGCTGGAGAGTCCGCGGACCGTTGTGGTGATTGGCGCGACGGTCACGGTCCTGAGATGCGGCCGTACAGGCTCACGCGTGAGGATCAGCACAGGCCGCGCCTTGTCGAGGTGAGCGACGTGGATGGCCCGCATCAGGCCAGATCGCGCGGCAGGCCAGCCGTGTGCTCGGCGAGCCCTGCGAGCTCTGGATCCGGACCGGTCCGGGCGAGGATGCGAGCATCGCGTTCTGCGAGGCCACGCCGGCGCTCGCGCTCGAGCGCCCGGGTTACGACAGCTGCGCGGCTGCGCTCGGCGCCGGAGTCGACGATCTCGTCCACGAAGTCGACAAGCTCTTCTGGGAGTCGAACAGCGATCTGCTTGCTCATCCCAAGATGGTAGCAAAACGGTAGCAACCCCCCAAGCTTCGCTAGAGCGCAGTGCGACAGCTATCAGCTGTAGGCGTCCCAGCGCTGGAGGGACGGCTCGGGGTCAATCGGCTGGCCGCGGACGTGGATCTCGAAGTGGAGATGGCAGCCGATCGTGATCGCGTTGCCGGTCTCGCCTACGGCGCCGACCCGCTCGCCGGTCCAGACCCGCTCGCCCTGGCGGACGAGGGCCGGACGGGGCATGTGGGCGTAGAAGTAGCCGCGGTCCTCGCCTTCGCCGTGAATCAGCAGGTAGTTGCCGTAGAGGACCGGGTCGTAGCCCGTGCGCAAAACGCGGCCATCGCGAACCGCGACCAGCGGCGTGCCGCAGGCGGCGACTATGTCGAATCCCTCGTGGCGGCGACCGCCGCTGCGCGGGGCGCCAAATTCGCCGATCGCCCCACGCGTGCCGTGCGGACCATCGACCGGAAAAACGTGGCCGTAGTACACCGTGCCACCGCTGCGGCCTGAGATCCGGGCCGGAGCGGACGCAACGCCGACGGCGAGCAAAGCCAAAGCCAAAAGGACCGTCCCGATAGGGGTGGAGCGTCTTGTACTTTTTGGGCGCTTAGCTTGAGGCGCCAGCAGGCCACTCCCCATCCAAAAAGTTAAGCGGAACCCCTATCGGGACGGTCCCACCCTTGACGTCAAGCGGAACCCCTGCCGGGATCGCCGCCCGCCGTAGCCGTCAGTGGTGTTCGATGACGCGGTCGACGAGGTTGTACTCCTTCGCCTCCTCCGCGCTCATGAAGTAATCGCGCTCGGTGTCTTTGGCGACCTTGTCGAACTCCTGGCCGGTGTGCTTGGCGAGGATCTCGTCGAGACGGCGGCGGACGTCGATGATCTCTTTGGCGTGAATCTCGATGTCGGTCGCCTGCCCCTGGAAGCTGGATGAGACCTGGTGGATGAGGATCTTCGAGTTGGGCAGCGACATCCGCTTGCCGGCGGCGCCACCGGCGAGCAGCAGCGCGCCCATGCTCATCGCGATGCCGACGCAGATCGTCTGCACGTCGGGCTTGATGAACTGCATCGTGTCGTAGATCGCCAGGCCGGCGTAGACGGAGCCGCCGGGCGAGTTGACGTAGAGGCTGATGTCCTTGTCGGGATCCTCGGACTCCAGGTGCAGGAGCTGGGCCACGATCAGGTTGGCGATGTCCTCGGTGACCGGTGTGCCGAGGAAGACGATCCGCTCGCCGAGCAGGCGGGAATAGATGTCGAAGGCACGCTCGCCGCGCGAGGTCTGCTCGACGACCATTGGGACCAGAGGGCTCATGGCCGGCACTCTATAGAAGGCGCCCGGCGGGCTTCGGACACGCTCAATCGTCGCCCGGGGTCCACAGCTCGCCTTTCTCCTCCTGCTCTTTCTCCGGGGTCCAGATTTTCTCGCGGGCTTCGGCCTGCTCGAGCGGGATCGCCACCGCCGAGTCGGCGACCAGGTCGATCGCCTTGCGCACCTGGATGTCCTCGCGAACCATCGCGTCGCGACCGTTCTCGCGCAGGCGAGCGAGCAGCTTCTGCGGCGTCGTGCGCTCGTGTTCGGCGGTGTGGGAAAGGGCCTCGACCATTTCCTCCTCGGAGACCTCGATCGCCTCCGTCTCGGCGATCGCCGCCAAGACCGCCTCGCGTTCGAGCTCGCGCTTGGCGTCGGGCTTCGACTCCTCCAGCACTTCCTCGAGGGTTTTGCCCTGCATCTGCAAAAAGGCCTCGGGGCTCATCCCGCGTCCGGCGAGCTGGCGTTCGACTCGCTGCCAGCGCTCGGCCGCCCGCGCGGCGACGAGCTCGTCGGGGAGCTCGACCGTTGCCGCCGAGGCGGCCGCGTCAACCGCGGCGACCCTGAAGTCCTGCTCGGCGCGCTCGTCGACGGCTTCGCTGACGCGTTTGGCGATGTCGGCACGCAACTCCCCGAGGGTGTCGAACTCGGAAGCCTCGGAGGCAAAATCGTCATCGAGCTCCGGCAAGACCTTCTCCCGGACCTCCTTGACCTCAACCGTGAAGACGGCCTCCTGCCCGGCGAGGTGCTCAGCCTGGTAGTCGTCGGGGAAGGTCACCCTGACCTCGCGCCGTTCGCCGCCGCTGACTCCAGCCAGCTGCTCCTCGAAGCCCTCGATGAAGCGGCCGCTGCCCAGCTCGAGCATGCCGTCGGTTTCCTTGCCGCCCTCGAAGGCCTTGCCATCGATCAGCCCCTCGTAATCGATCAGCAGCACGTCGCCGTCGGCTGCGGGACGCTCGACCGGCTCGAGTTTGGTGAAGCCCTCGCGGATCCGCTCGATCTCGCGATCGACGATCTCCTCGGTCGGCTCGGCCTCTGCCTTGCCGACCTCGAGCCCCTTGTACTCGCCGAGCTTGGCTTTGGGACGGACACCGATCTCGAATTTGAACTCCAGCGGCTCGCCCTCGGACTCGGGCGAGGAGACGATCTCGATATCGGGATCCCCGATCGGGCTGACGCCCGAGCGCAGCAGGCCCTGCTCGTACCACTCGGGAAGCGAGTCGCGAACCGCCTCCTGCATCACCGCGCCGAAGCCGAGCCGCTGGATCACCAGCGAGGGCGGCGCCTTGCCCTTGCGAAAGCCCGGCATCCGCATCTCGCGGGCCAGGCTGCGGGCGGCGCGCTGCATGCCGCGATCGACCATCTCGGCGGGAACCTCCACCTCGACCCGCACACGCGAATCGGGCAGCTCTGTGACCTCGGTCTTCAAGGAGACGGGACCCTAGAGGAATCGCCTCGGCCGGTCCTAGCGGCGACGCTGGGCGAGGCCGGTGCGGATCGCGACGGCGAAGTCGATCGCGAAGGCCGCGCCGCGGCCTAGCGGTCCCGTCACGAGCCACGCCCTAAACGTGGTCATCGCCGACAATCCGTTCTTCCAGCCGGGCCCCGTGTCCCGCGGCCACGGCGCGCTGGGCACGCGCCTCGTCGAGGGCAAAGCCGCTGTCGTGGGCGAGGTCGAGCAGGCGCTGCTTCTCGGTCCCTTCCCGGGCGACCTCGAGGAAGATCCAGGCGAGCACGCCGAGGGCCAGGAACGTGCCCTCGACCATCATGATCGCGCCGGCGGTGCTCTGGTCCCCCATCGCGGAGATTCCCCAGTAGCGCTCGCCGGGCCGGTAGATCGGGTAGAGGACCGTGCCGGACCACATCAGCACGTTGCCGAGGATCGCGCTGGCGAAGCGGACGCCGATCACGTAGGCGACCTTCCAGGCGGCGCCGAACCAGCGCGGCTTGGGCAGGGGGCCGAAGACCGGCATCCACATCAAGCAGCCGAAGAAAAGGAAGGTCGTATGCTCGAGCGCGTGCAGCGGCGCCGTGCCATAGGCGGCGTCATAGAGCGCCGGCACATGCCAAAGGTAGAAGTTGAGCGCCCAGAGCGGGAAGGCGACGGCGGGATGGGTGAGGACCTGGAGGCGGTTGAAGGCGCGGATCGCGAGGATCGGCTGCAGCAACGACTTGGTCAGGCCGAGGACCAGCAGCAGCGAGGCGACGTCGCCGATCAGGAGGTGCTCGACCATGTGGGCGATGACGAGCTCCTCGGCGATGTGCCCGATCGGGCTGAAGAGGGCGACCGAGATGATCAGCAGCCCGGCGCCGAAGCAGATCTGGCGCCAGAGGGGGACGGAACGGTTGTCCCAAGAGAGGGTCCTCGCCCGCCCCCAGTAAAGGATGCCGGCGATCGTGATCGGGAATACCTCGATCGGGGCAAAGGCGCCGCTGACGTGCGCGAACGGCAAGCTCACACTGGTAGCTTGCCATGGCTGTGAGTGCGCCAATCGCCACGGTGACTTCCGGGTGCTCGAATCCGTGGGGATTGGGGCGCGAGCCTGCGTGATGAGCGCCGCCGACCCTCGTTTCCCGCCGATCGGTGGCTACGGCTTCCTCTCCGATTGCCACACCAGCGCGCTGGTCTCCTACGACGGCTCGGTCGAGTGGCTGTGCCTGCCGCGCTTCGACTCCCCCAGCGCCTTCGGCGCCCTGCTGGACCGTGGCGCCGGCCACTTCAAGGTCGCCCCGAAAGGCGTCGTCGTGCCGATCAGCCGCCGCTACGAGCCCGGCACGCTGGTGATCGAGACGACCTGGGTCACCGAGACGGGATGGCTCGTCACCCACGACATGCTCTCGATCGGCGAGTGGGCGCCGGAGGGAGGCGAAGGCGGCCGTCCGCAGACCGCGCACGAATCCGACAGCTCGCTGCTGCGCCTGGTGACCTGTGTCGACGGCGAGGTGGAGATCGAGATGGACTGCCTGCCACGCTTCGCCTACGGCGCCGAGCGGGCGCGCTGGAGCGGCGGCGAGCTGGGAGAAGCGGTCGCGCTCGGCAGCGATGGGACGGAGCTGCGCCTGACCAGCGACATGGAGCTGACGCTCGGCGACGGCGCCGCCCGCGGCACCCTGCGCCTGCGCGAGGACGAGAGCGGCTTCTGCGCCGTCACGTGGGGTGACGGCAGGCTCGGTCCTCGCAGCGCTCCCGAGGCGTTGGAGCGGCTCGACTCGACCGAAGAGTTCTGGCGCAACTGGCTGCGCGCCGGCAACTTCCCCGACCACCCCTGGCGGATCCACCTGCAGCGCTCGGCGCTGGTGCTGAAGGGCCTCACCTACACGCCGACCGGCGCCCTGGTGGCCGCGCCCACAACCTCGCTGCCCGAGACCCCCGGCGGCGAACGCAACTGGGACTACCGCTACAGCTGGATCCGCGACTCGACCTTCAGCCTCTGGGCCCTGCACACGCTCGGCTTCGACCAGGAGGCGCGCGATTTCATGCGCTTCATCCTCGACGTCTGCAAGGACAACCCCGACCTGCAGATCATGTACGGGATCGGCGGCGAGCGCGACCTGACCGAGCGCACGCTGGACCATCTCGGCGGCTACGGCGGCGCCAGCCCGGTGCGGATCGGCAACGGCGCCTTCGACCAGCGCCAAAACGACGTCTGGGGCGCCCTGCTCGACTCGATCTACCTGCACGAAAAGGCGCTGCGCGGCAGCGGCACACCGGCCGACCGGCAGCTGATCCGCTACCAGGTGGAAGCGGCGATCGAGGCCTGGCCGAGCCGCGACCAGGGGATCTGGGAGTCGCGTGGCAAGCCCCAGCACTACGTCTCCTCGAAGCTGATGATCTGGGTCGCGGTCGACCGCGGCGCCCGCCTCGCCAAGGGCCTCGGCTTCGAGGAGGTCGCCGAGCCGTGGGAAGAGACGGCGGCAAAGATGAAGGCGGAGATCCTCGAGCGCGGCGTGCGCGACGGCGTCTTCCGCCAGCACTACGAGACCGATGCCCTGGATGCCTCCACCCTGCTGATCCCGCTGCTGCGCTTCCTGCCGGCGGACGACCCGCGGGTCTGTGCCACCGTCGAAGCGATCCGCGATCAGCTGAGCCAGCACGGGCTCGTCCTGCGCTACAGGGTGGAGGAGACCGACGACGGGCTGAGCGGCGAAGAGGGAACCTTCTTGATCTGCTCCTTCTGGCTCGTCTCGGCCCTCTCGGAGATCGGCGAGGCGGTGCAGGCGCGGGCGCTCTGCGAGCGATTGCTGGAGGCGGCCGGCTGGCTCGACCTCTACGCCGAGGAGCTCGACGCGCCGAGCGGCCGCCACCTCGGCAACTTCCCCCAGGCCTTCACCCACCTGGCACTGATCAACGCGGTCTCGCACGTAATCGCCGATGAGCAGCGTGACGACGGCGGTCCGACCGCCGTCTTCACCGAGATGGGCGGCGTCCGCGAGGACGCCTGAGCCCATCCGCAACGCCTCCGGGCACGGCGCGCTGCAAAATCTTGTGCTCGAAGACAAAGCGCCTACAGACAATACATTTCGTTTGCTCTATATTGCTCGCCATGGCAACGGGAGGCGGCGACAAGGCGAACGACCTCTTCACGGCGCTCGGGCATCCGCTGCGCCGACGGATCCTGCGCAAGATGATCGAGCAGGGTGGTGAGATAAGCCCCCTCGAGCTCTCCGCCAGCCTCGACGAGCCGCTCAGCGCGCTCAGCTACCACGTCAGGGTGCTGGTCGAATGCGAGGCGATCAGGCTGGTGCGGATGAAGCAGGTCCGCGGCTCGACTCAGCACTTCTACCGGCTCGCGATCAGGGCCCAGTGGGCGCGCACGGCACTGAGGACGAACAAGGGCCGGCCGAAGAAAAAACCCTCCCGGGGGGAAGAGAAAGACTGACGGCTCTCTTATGTAGGCAAGCGTGGGGCAAAGGGACGACATCCGCAAGACCGTTGACGAGGACCGGGCACAGGAGTCCGTTGTCCTGCAGCACGTTCTCGCCCTCCACCCCACCGCGATCACAGTCGAGGAGCTGGTCCGCGAACTCGACCCCGACCAAGATTCCTTTGGCCAGCGCGACGCGATCGAGCGCGCTGTCCGCGATCTCGCCGGCGCCGGCCTGCTGCATCGCAGCGATTCGCTCGTCCTGCCGACGCGTGCCGCGCTGCGCTTCGACCAGCTGCTTGGCTGAAAGGGGGCTCGGGCGCCGGGACGGGCTCCAGTACCATCGCGACCGCGTTGACTCCCGCGCCGTTCAAAGTTCGCAGCGAGCAGAGCCAGGGCGTGTTCGTGATCCAGGTCGAGGGCGAGCTGGACATGAACACGGCGGTCGAGCTCGAGCATCAACTGGAGGCGCCCCTTTCGGCGCCCGACGCAAGCCTGCTGATCGACCTGAGCCGCTGTGAATTCATCGATTCGACCGGGATCGCCCTGATCGTCAAGGCCTGGCAAGCGATCGAAGATCGCTTCTCCCTCTGCGGCGTTGACAACCAGGTCAAGCGGGTGCTCGACATCACCGGCCTCGAGTCGACGATCCCAACCGACGCCAGCCGCGAAGACGCGCTAGCCCGTCTGCGCGGCTGAGCTTGCGACGCCTCCTGCTCACCGCTACCGTCGCCACCCTGGCCTGCTTTGGGCTGGGGGGCTCGGCTTCCTCGCAGGGGGGGATCATCTTGATTCGCGGCGCCGACTCGGGCTCGCACCTGCGGCTGACGATGAGCGGTGGTCAGTTGCTCGTCAACGGGCGCCTGACCGCCGAGAGGCCGAGCGGCTGCCGGCTTTCCCGCGGCTACGCCGCGGCCTCCTGCCGGCTGGCGGAAGCCTCCTCGGTGGTGGTCGAAATGGGCCCGGCCGATGACAAGCTCGAGGTGCTGGACCCGCTGCCGGTCCCGCTGACCGCCTACCTGGGCTCCGGCTCAGACAAGCTGATCGGCAACGCCGAGGCGGACACGTGCTATCCACAGGGCTCGCCGCGCAACCGCTGCATCGGCAACGGTGGCGACGACGTCTGCATCTCCGGCCCCGACAACACCGACTGCGTCGGCGGCCCGGGCGACGACTACTGCAGGACGAACAACGGCAGCGATGGCTGCTGGGGCGGTCCGGGACGGGACGAATGCTTGATGGGCGACGGCCAGGACGGCTGCCATGGCGAAGCTGGTGACGACCGCCTGCTCGGCGGCGGTGGCAGTGACCAGCTCTACGGCGGCGGTGGCTCGGACTACTGCGATGGCGGCCCGGGCCGCGGCCGCTCGCGCGCCTGCGAGCTCGGGCCCGGAGGTTGAGCCCCTAGGCGAGGCTCGGCGCCGCGGCGCGGAGGAAGCGCTCGATCGCCTCCGCGGTCTCCACCGGAGACTCCCAGAGGACGTTGTGACCGTTGGGAACGGTCGTCACGGTGAGCAGATCTCCCAGCGTTTCGAGATAGCGCGACTCGTGAGCACTGTCGGGCGGGAACAGAGGCACAGCGGCACGAATGACGAGGGTCGGAAGCTGGGCGACCGGCGGCGCCGGCCGAGACATCTCGCTCCAGGCGACCACGGCCGCGCTGGGACAGAAGCCGAAGCGATAGCGACCGTCGGCGCCCTTGCGGACGTCGGAGCGCACGAAGGCCTCGACCACCTCGCGCGGCGCGGCGACCACGGAGTCACTGGAGAGCATCGCGTTGAGCGCCCCGTCCACGGTCGCAAAGCTCCAGTCGAGGCGATCTATTTCGGCGCTTCGGAGCGCTATCTGGGCTGGCACTTCAAGGCCCGGGTCGAGCAGGACGAGGCGATCGCTGCGCCCTGGAGCTCGCGCGGCGGCTTCCGCGACCAGCCGCCCGCCGAAGCTGTGCCCCATCCAGCTCGCCCGCCCGATCCCCGCCGCCTGCAGAGTCTCGAGCAGATCGGCGACATGGGTGCCGGCATCCCATGGCGGCTCGCGGCCCGACTCGCCGTGGCCGCGGAGATCAACGGCGTGGACCGAGTGACCGGCGCCGGCCAGGCGCTGGGCGAGTTTCTCGAACACGCCCCCGTTCTGCATCACCCCGTGCACGCAGACGATGCTTTGCGGACTCGCTGGTCCCCAGCGACGGGTCTTGAGAATCATCTCGATCGCTTCGCTGCCGCTATATCCGGATCGCCCCGGGGCCGTCTTCGTTGCGGCCATCGTCCTCTGACTTGGCCCCGACAAGGACTGAAATCTTGCCCAGGTGCTTGTTTTCGTACATCAGCTGATGCGCCTGGGGAACGTCCGCGAAGCCCATCGTCCGCCATAACACCGGGCGAATCTTGCCCTGCGCCATCAGCTTGTTCGCCAGCATCGACTGGTAGGCGTTCGCTCCGTGCGAGCCGATGATCTGCTTCTGGCGCATCCACAGGTAGCGCGCGTCGAAGTCGAGCTGGAAGCCAGTGGTCGCGCCGCAGATCACGACCTTGCCGAAGGGCTTGCAGACGAAGAGCGAGGTCGGGAAGGTCGCCTGGCCGACGTGCTCAAAGACGATGTCGGGGGGACTGCCGAGAATCGATTTGACCCGCTTGGCAAAGGCCTTGGAGGCCTTGAAGCGCTCCCGATCGGCCGCCGGGTCGGCGAGGTTCTCGGAACTGCGCATCATCTCGCCGAACTCGCCGCGGTCGACGCAATCGAGTGCGCCGAGCTGCTTGACCAGCTCGGCCTTTTCCTCGGATCCGACGACGCCGACGGCGTCAGCGCCGGCGGTGGCGCAGAGCTGCGTGGCGAAGACTCCGAGGCCGCCCGCCGCACCCCAGATCAAGACCTTGTGCCCGGCCTGCAGCTTGCACTTGTCGATCAGCATCCGGTAGGCGGTGAAGTATGAGAGGCCATAGGAGGCGGCCTCGACCCAGCTCAGGTTCTGCGGCCGGGGTAGCAATTGCTGGGCCTGCACCTTGGCGAACTGAGCGAAGGATCCCCAGGTGGTCTCATAGCCCCAGGCGCGCCCACTGGGAGAAGCGGTCGGGTCGAGCCCGTGCACCTCGATGTCCTCGTATGAGTACTGGCCCTGGTTGATCACGACCTCGTCGCCGACCTTCCACTTGCTGACACCCTCGCCAACTTTCCAGACGATCCCCGAGGCGTCGGAGCCGCCGATGTGGTGGCCGTGCTCGGGGTGGTCGCCGTAGCCGAATACCGAAACCGGCAGGCCAAGGGCCGCCCAGACGTTGTTGAAGTTGACCCCCGCCGCCATCACCCGCACGATCACCTCGAAGGGACCGGGCTCGGGCACCTCGATCTGCTCGAGCTGGAAGGCGTCGTTGGGCTCTCCCTCGCGCTCCTGGCGGATCACCCAG
>DASWQV010000050.1:0-12442 GCA_036403515.1 Solirubrobacterales bacterium | reverse complement strand
GCGACGACGTAGTCGCGGCCCTCGATCCGCAGCAGTCCCCTGTCGCGGGCGGCGACGTAGCCCCCCTGCTCGACCAGGTCGCGCCAGCCGATCACCTCGGCTTTGATGAATTCGTCCTGGATCTCGGTGTGGATCGTGGCCGCCGACACCCAGGCGGTCGAGCCGCGCCGGAGTGGGCGCGCGACCGCTTCCTTGTCCTCGCCGGCGGTGAAGAAGGTGATCAGCTCGAGCAGGTCGTAGGCGGCGCGGACGAGGCGCGCCAGGCCGCTGCCCTCGACCCCGTAGGACTCGCGCATTTCCGCCACTTCCTCGGGGTCGAGCTCGGCCAGCTCGCCCTCGATGCGAGCGCTGACCGCGACCGCGCCGGCGCCGTTGGCGGCGGCGTGAGAGGCGACGACCTCGGGCACCTCGCCGTCACCCTCGTCGACGTTGGCGACGTAGAGGATCGGCTTGGTGGTGAGGCCGCCGAGGTCGCGGGCCGCGTTGGGGGCGGCGTCGGGGATCGGAATCGAGCGGGCCGGGCGGCCGGCGGCCAGGGCCTCGTGCACCGTCTGCAGCCAGCCGTGCTCGGCGATCGCTTCGGCGTCGCCCGACTTCGCCTGCTTGCCGACCCGCGGCAGGCGGCGCTCGACCTGGTCGTAGTCGGCCAGCACCAGCTCGGTCTCGATCGTCTCGATGTCGGCGAGCGGGTCGACACGGCCGTCCGGGTGCGGCACGCCGGAGTCCTCATGGCAGCGGACGACGTGGCAGATCGCGTCGGTCTCGCGGATCGAGGCGAGGAACTGGTTCCCCAGGCCCTCCCCTTCCGAGGCGCCCTTGACCAGGCCGGCGATGTCGTGGAAGGCGATCGTCGCCGGTTCCAGCTTCGAGCTGCGCACCGTCTCGGCGATCGTCTCGAGCCGCTCGTCGGCGACCGGCGCGATCGCCACATTGGGCTCAATCGTCGTAAAGGGGTAGTCGCCGGTCTGGGCGCCACCTTTGGTCAGCGCGTTGAAGAGGGTCGACTTGCCCGCGTTGGGCAGGCCGACGATCCCGACCTTCACAGCGAGAGCGGCACGATCAGGCCCAGGGCGACGCCAAGAACGACACCGGCAAGGACATCGGACGGATAGTGCATCCCAAGGTAGGGACGGCCAAGCGAGAGCGCGATGGCCAGGATGAAGGCCAGCGCCCCAAGCGCATCGACCCGAGTCATCGCGGTGGCGACGGCGAACGAGGAGGTCGCATGAGCCGAAGGAAAGCTCAACGAGCTGGGCGCCCCGCCAAGCGGCGGCAACCCCTCCAACACCGGCCGCGGCCGCTTGACGATCAGCTTGACCAGATAGTTGAGCGCAATAGCGATCGGCGCCAACAGCGCACAGATGAACCAAGCTTCGCCATTCGAATCGCTAACCGCAAGAACAACCAGGCAGAGCACAACCCAGATAGCCCCATTGTTCCCAGCTTTTCCGAGCGCCTTCGCAGCTCTCTCCAAGCTGGGACTGTGGCCACGTGTCCGCATTGCATGCAACAGCCTGTAGTCAAGGTCATTCATCGGCCGCGCAGGATAGGCGGTGTCGGCATCCTCTCGCCGGTGCCTCGCGAAGCGGCCCCCGGCAAGGTGATTCTCAGCCGCGAAGCGGCAGCAAATTCGCACCGCCAAAGGCGGTGCGTGGGCAGCGGCGAGAGGATGCCGACACCGCCCACCCACAGGGTCAATCAGAATGCCCCTTCCATGCCTTCCGTCCAAAATTACATCCACACCCCAGGCCACCACTGCGGCTCCACAGCCTTGCGCAACCTCCTCGCCCACCAGGGCGTTCAGATCAGTGAGGAGATGGCGTTCGGCCTCGGCGCCGGCGCCTGCTTCTATTACGTCGCCCTCGAGGACGCATCGCCGACCCGCTGGTTCAACGGTCGCACCGCCCGGCTCGAGGAGAACTTCGACGAGCTGACCGGAGCGGCCCTGCAGCTGCGCACCTTCGAGGAGGGCGACGGCGAGGCCTGGCGGGCGGCCCGGGCAGAGATCGACGCCGGTCAGCCCGTGCTCCTGCTCACCGATCTCTATTACCTCGACCATTACGGCAACTCAGCCCACTTCCCCGGCCACGCCGTGGTCCTCGCCGGCTACGACGACGAGTTTGCCCACCTCTCCGACACCGGCTTCGAGCAGTTGCAGACGACCACGCGGCTGGAGGATCTCGACCGGGCACGGCACAGCGGCCACCCCGCCTATCCCCTCTCCGGCCACATGTTCACCGCCTCCGGCGGCGTTGGCGAGGAGCAGTTGCGCGCGGCGATCCCAGTCGCGATCGAGCGCGCCGCCAAGGCGATGGTCGCCTCGGAGCTCGGCGAGTTCGCCGGCCTCGGCGCCGTCGACCGCCTCGCCGCCGAGGCCGGCAGTTGGCCCGAGGCCAGCGAGGACTGGCAGTGGTGCGCGCGCTTCGGCTACCAGGTGATCGAGAGACGCGGCACCGGCGGCGGCGCCTTCCGGCTCATGTACTCCCGCTTCCTCGAGGAGGCCGGCCGGTCCGAGGCGCCACTCGCAGCCGAGGCGGCGGCGCGCTGGACCGAGCTGGCCGCTGCCTTTCGTGCAGCCAGCGAGCGTGATGACGCCGACCCGGCCCTCTGGCGCGATATCGACACCGCCGCCAAGGCGGTTGCCGAAGCCGAGAGCCGGCTCTGGACCGCGCTCGCCTGACCCGTGGCCGAGGGCGACACGATCCTGCGGGCGGCGCGGCGGATCGAGGGAGCGATTGGCGGGGAACCGCTGGCTGTCAGCACACCGAACCCGCGGGGACGCGCGGCCGGGGTCCAGCAACTGGACGGCGCGACGCTGGAGCGAACGGAAGCACAGGGCAAGCATCTCCTCCTCCACTTCGGCGACCTGATCCTCCACAGCCACCTCGGCATGAGTGGCTCCTGGCACCTCTACCGGCGTGGCGCCGCCTGGCGCAAGCCGGCGGCAGCGGCCTGGGCCGTGCTCGAGGGCGAGAGCTGCGAAGCGGTCCAGTTCGGCGGTCCAACCCTGAGACTTCTGCGTCCCGATGCCGTACGACGCGATCCCACGCTGTCGCGACTGGGTCCGGACATTCTCGCCGCGAACTTCGACCCCGGCCCAGTCACCCGCTCGCTGCGGGCCCACCCGCACCGGGCCCTCGGCGATGCCCTGCTCGACCAGACCCTCGTCGCCGGCATCGGCAACATCTTCAAGAGCGAGGCCTGCTTCGCGGCCAAGCTCGATCCGTGGCAGCCGATCGCCGAGCTGACCGACGAGGAGCTCAACCGGGTGGTCGAAGCAGCCCACGATCTGATGCAGGCTGCCGTTGAGCGCAGCCGCCACGCTCATGCCGTATACCGCCGAGCCGGCCGGCCCTGCCGAACCTGCGGCACGCCGATCCTCTCCAAGGGCCAGGGTGACGCCAATCGCACCACCTATTGGTGTCCAAGGTGCCAGCCGGCCAGCGGCTAGGGCGAGGTTGTCCGCTGCCGCCATCGGGTAGACCCCCCGCATGCCCTTCTGGATCGCCCGTCGCGCCGCCCCAGCAGTCTGGAGGCGTGTCCCCTGGAAAATGGTTTGGATGGTCGCCGTCTGGCTGGTGGAGAAAGGCCGCGACCGGATCCAGAGCAACCTGACCAAAGGGGAGCGAAACGACCTCCTCAACTTGGTCGCCAAGTCAAAGGGCCGGCCCGGGAACCTGTCCCAACGAGACAGGACCCGATTGAAGAACATCGCCGGCAAGGCGATCCGCGGCTAAGCGACTCATCGCACAGCCCGATTCGGCTTAGCGGACGATTCTTAACATTTCTCCGAGCGACCGCGTCTCCGTCCGAGGTCCACGTGTGGATGCAGGGATTTCGGCGCTTCGAGTGACTCTCGACCTGATATCTAGGCCTTGACGGACTTTAGAAATAGGGGTGAATTTCAACGAATATTGGGTACCCTGGTCGATTCGTGATCCTTGTCCCGACCCTCAAGAGCCAGCTCCTGCGGCGCCCGCTTGCCGCCTTCATCGCTCTCTTCGCGAGTGCGATTTTCGCTCTGGCCATCGATGTCTCCTCGGCAAGCGCCGAAGCGCCGGAAGGACTGAGCACGGCGCCTCCGGCAGCGGCGCCGATACCGGCCAAAGAGGTGTCCGAAACAGCGGCAAACGCGGCGGCAACTGCTGTGCCAGCGGAAGCGCCCGCGCCGAGCGCTGAGCCGCAACCAGCCGAAGCCACTGAAGCCACGGAAGTCACCGACGCCGCCCAGGCGGCTGTCACCTCTGCGGCGGACGAGCCGGTTGCGTCGGCACGGAGCAACGTCCCGGTCTCTACATCCACATCCACGGTTGACGCCGTCGGGCAATCAGCGACGGAAACCGCTGCATCAGCTTCCACCGCGGCGACTTCGGCTGGCAGGGCAGGGGCCGAACAAGAGGCCGTGATCGCGCCGGCGGCAAAGCACGACGTGCCAACCCTGGCCGAGAGCGTCCGACGCGATTCCGCCGAGCGGATCGCAAAAGTCCGCCGCAGTTCGACCGAGTCGGTCGCCGCCCTCACCGATCGGATTCCGAACGTCCCGGATGCTCCTTCGCCGTCTTCTCTTCTCAACCTCCTGAACCCGCCGTCGGCCGAAAGCCCGCTTTCGACTCCGGGGCCGCTGCAAAGCGAGGGGAGATCCCCATGGAAGGGAGCGCTCGGCTTCCCCGGAATCCATGTCGGCTCCTTCTTGCGCTGGACTCCGATCGCTTCGCTTAGGTACATCGGGGGAGCCCTGCGCCTGCAACGAGTCCCCAATGCCGAGGGAGTCGATGCTCGACCGGGCAGCGCCAAGGTCCTGGAGACCGTTCTTCCCGCGACGGTGGTGGCGCATGCGGGCGCCGACTCCGCCCGAGCCGCCCCACGCGCGCAAGGTCCCGCTCCTCTCGATGCTCCGCCGCCGTCTCCCAATTCGCCGGCGGCCATCGCGCCCGGCTCGGGCGACGCGTTCTTCGTTCCTTTCGCCGCGCTGCTCGCGTTGCTCGCGCTGGTAGCGCCGGCGAGCAGGCGCAGGCTCAGGGAGGCGCCGGAATTCCGGCCGCCCATCCCCTTCGTCTGCGCGCTTGAGCGCCCTGGCTAAGTCCCCCCTGGGACTCAAACCAGGGCTGCGCCGGGAGCCCTTCTCACTCCCCGGCAGAAAGTAACTCAAGCACGAAAGGAATTACCCAATGCGATATCCCACGGCTGTAATCGCGGCCGCGGTTGCCCTGGCGATCGGGGCGGCGCCAGCCGCCGCCTCGGTACCGCTACCGACGACGCCGGTGAGCGGTCAGAGCAACAGCAGCAGCGTCACCCAGGGTGACCCGAGCGCAACCGGTGGCAGCGCTACCGCCACCGGTGGTGAAGGCGGCGACGCCAACACCGGTAACACGCAGATCGGCAACGGCAACGCGGTTGCCGTCTCGGTCGGCGGCGACTCGGACGCCGACGGTGGCAACACCACGGCGACGAGCGGTGACGCGACCGGAGGTGACGGTGGCAACGCCGACGCCGACGGTGGCAACGCCGATGCGTCCAACAACGCGGTGACCAAGCAGTCCAACGAGTCATCGCCTCAGCAGTCCGGCCATTCCTCCTACGGGAGCTGTGGCTGCCAGAGCCAGTCGAAGGACAGCTCGGGCTCGCAGAGCAACGAGTCGAGCGTCCAGCAGGGAAGCCCCGAAGCGACCGGCGGCAACGCCGATGCCACGGGTGGTAACGGCGGCAACGCCAACACCGGTAACACGCAGAAGTACAACGGCAACGCCTACGCCAAGTCCGAACCGCAGGAGAAGAAGGAGAGCAATTCCTGCGGCTGCGACTCCTACGGCAAGAGCCGAAGCCATGACAACGACGCAAACGCCGACGGTGGCAACACCACGGCGACGAGCGGTGACGCGACCGGAGGTAACGGCGGCAACGCCGACGCCGACGGTGGCAACGCCGATGCGTCCAACAACGCGGTGACCAAGCAGTCCAACGAGTCATCGCCTCAGCAGTCCGGCCATTCCTCCTACGGGAGCTGTGGCTGCCACCCGGACAGTCGCTCCTACGAGGGCGATCAGTGCGGGTGCACGAACCACCCGCAAGGCGCCTCCGGCCCGCAGAGCAATAAGTCGGAGGTCAAGCAGGGCAACCCGGAGGCAAGTGGCGGCAACGCCGACGCCACCGGTGGTGAAGGCGGCGGCGCCAACACCGGTAACACGCAGATCGGCAACGGCAACGCAGTTGCCGTCTCGGTCGGCGGCGACTCGGACGCCGACGGTGGCAACACCACGGCGACCAGCGGCGACGCGACCGGGGGCAATGGCGGCAACGCCGACGCCGACGGTGGCAACGCCGATGCGTCCAACAACGCGGTGACCAAGCAGTCCAATGAGTCATCGGGTCAGCAGCCCAGCGGCCCCTCGAAGGGGAGTTGCGCCTGTCAGAGCCTGTCAAAGGACAGCTCGGGCTCCTCGCAGAGCAACGAGTCGGCCATCGAACAGGGTGACCCGAGTGCGTATGGCGGCAAGGCCGATGCCTATGGTGGCAACGGCGGCGACGCCAACACCGGTAACACGCAGAAGTACAACGGCAACGCCTACGCCAAGTCCGAGCCGCAGGATAAGCAGGAGCAGAAGTCCTGTGGATGCGGCCCAGACTGGGGGCGCGGCCAGACGGACTCGGACGCCGACGGTGGCAACACCACGGCGACCAGCGGCGACGCGACTGGAGGTGACGGCGGCAACGCCGACGCCGACGGTGGCAACGCCTACGCGTCCAACGCAGCCAAGGTGTTCCAGTCCAACCTAAGCGGATTGGAGGGTTCGTCCTGGTAGCTCAACCGTCGAAGGCAGAACACGCCTCTCGATGAGGGAAGGCCCCGGCGGCGCTTCGGCCCGCCGGGGCCAACCCGTGCAAGGGCCTCGCTAGCTGCTCGACAAGCGGGCGCTAGCTGCTCGACAAGCGGGCGAAGTAGGCGAACCAGTTGCCGGAGCGATGCTGCCAGGTGAGGCCGGCTTCGGACGCCTGGCGCTTGAGCGCCGCCTGGGTGGTGAAGTGGGGGTCGCCGAAGAGCTCGCCAACGATCAGCCGGCCTTCGGGCTTGAGGACTCGGGCGATCTCGCGCAGGGCGGCCACCGGGTCGGGAATCTCGCCGAGAACGGCGGTAAGGGCCACGGCGTCCATCGAGTCGTCCTCATAAGGGAGCGCGGTGGCGTCGCCTTGCGCCGGGACCAGATTGGTGAGGCCACGCTCGGCGGCGCGGGCAGTCGTGTGGTCGAGGAACTCCTGCTGGAGATCGAAGATCTCGACCGTGCCGTGCGGGCCCACCCACTCGGCCATGTCGAGGGTGTAGTAGCCGACGCCGGGACCGATCTCGAGGATGCGCTCTCCCGGCTCGGGCCGAAGGATGGAGCGCAGGCGGTCGCGGGTGATGACCGGGTGCGGAGCTTCGACCCAGAAGCGCTGGCCATAGGGGCAGGCGGACGGGTTCTTGCGCCACCAGAGCGCCGCGCCCAGCGTCGCCAGGAAGGCGGCGCCGAGCAACTTGCGGCCGGGCATCAGTCGGGTCGAGTCTGGGAGAAGCCGACCCTGTGGGCGCCGGAGTCGATTCGCAGGAACGACACCTTGCCGAGGTAGAGCGCCAGAACGCCGTCCTCGGTCCTGACGTCGTGCCAGCCACCCTTCTCGACCTGCTTGCGCAGGTCCTTCAGCTCATCGTCGTTGAGGCGCACCGAAATCACCTGGCCGCCCTCGAAGCCGATCTCCACCTTCTGCGCGTCAGCCATCAGTGTCCTCCTCCTACGGGTTCGACGATCTCGGTCAGTACGCGCCCGGTCGAGCGCGGCTGCAGAAAGGCGACGCGGCTGCCGCCGATGCCGACCCGCGCCTTGGCATCGATCAGCTCGATCCCGGTCGCCGCCAGCCGCTCCAGCGTCGTGTCGATGTCATCGACCGCATAGGCGACGTGGTGCAGGCCGGCGCCGCGCTTGGCGAGGTACTTGCCGACCGGCGTGTCGGGGCCAAGCGGCGCCAGCAGCTCGACGTGACCGTCGCCGACATTGAGCAGCGCCGCCTCGACGCCCTGCTCCTCGACCGTCTCACGCAGCCCGAGCTCCATCTCAAAGCTCTTTTCGTAGAGCTCGATCCCAGCGTCGATGTCCTCGACGGCGATGCCGATGTGGTCGATCCGTCCAAACACGAGGCGGCAGTCTACGCACCGTTCTCGGCACGGAGGATCTCGGCCAGCGCGGCGATGCCCACCTCGAGCTGGTGCGGTGTCGGCTCCTTGGTCGCGATCAGGCGCTGGATCTCGCGTCCCGGCGTGTGGAAGGCCTCGGCCAGCGGGTCGCCATGGTGGCGATCGCTCCAGGCGAACATCTCGACCGCGATCGAAGCGCCGGCGAGGCCGACAGCGGCGCGCGTAGCGGGGCTGGGACGATCAACCAGGCGCTCCAGCATCACCGTGCCTCCGGCGGAGAGCAGCATCATCGGCGCCAGCAGGTTCGAGCCACAGCGGTCGTGCTCCTTGGGCACTCCGGCCGGATCGTCGATGCCCTGCTCGTAGGCGGCGATCGCCTTGTGCTCGACCCCGTGGTAAGCGGCGAGATCGCGGTCGAGCAGGGCGACGATCGCAGGCAGGGCCCCGATCGCCTGCACCGCGCTCTCGCGCAGGGCTGAGCTGCCGAAGCGCTTGCGCAGCGCCGCGGTCGCGATCAGGGATCCACCGATCGCAGCGATCACGCGCAGGTCCTCGAAGGGCAGGCGCGCGGCGGCCATCCGCCGGCGGACCAGCGGCAGCACCGCCAGCGCCTCGGCCAGTTTGAGCGGACCGCGCAGGCCGGGCAGCCGCGTCGCCAGGCCCGGGGCAAGCTCTGGCTTGGGCTCAGAGGCGACTTCGAGGCTTCCGTCAGGGCGCCTCACCGCCGCTGCCCAGTGCGTGGGCCCATGGATCAGCAATCCATTGCGAAGCGCCATCCCTCCAAGTCGCAACTTCTCCGAAGCCATGGAGCGGACGATAGAGGAGGCGAGAGGTGGCCTCCCGAACGCGGTGACTGCGCCCAGCAAGGCGCAATCACCGTTCCCCCTGTGTCCCCTTTTGATACCCGGCCGGAGGCCCCCAGTCCAGGCCTCCGGCCGGTGTGTCGGCTCTCCCTGGCTCTAGCTTGGAAAGCCGCTCTAAGAAACACCTACCCGCTCTGGAAGTTGCGGCAACCCAGTTGCTCATCCCAGGAGGAATTAAGGCTTACGAATGCTTTTTCGCAGAGCCACTAGCCGGCGGCCCAGCTCTGCCTCGAAGCCGCGGTCGGTTGGGCTGTAAAAGTGCCGGTCCTCGAGGCCCTCCGGCATCAGCTGCTGGCCGCTGACGCCGTCGGGCTCGTCGTGCGGGTAGCGGTAGCCCTTCCCCCTGCCCAGCGACTTGGCGCCGGGGTAGTGGGCGTCTCGAAGGTGGTCGGGCGGTGTCTTGGCGCCGTGCTCGCGCACGTCCGCCCGCGCGGCGCCGAGGGCCTTGTAAGAGGCGTTGGACTTCGGCGCCAGGGCCAGGTAGACGGTGGCCTGGGCGAGGTTGAGCGCGCACTCGGGCAGCCCGACCCGGTCGACCGCACGAGCCGCGGCATCGGCGACGAGCAGTGCCTGAGGATCGGCGTTGCCGACGTCCTCGGAGGCGAGAATGACCATCCGGCGAGCGATGAAGCGCGGATCCTCGCCACCCTCCAGCATCACCGCCAAGTAGTAGAGGGAGGCGTCGACGTCGGAGCCCCGCGTCGCCTTGATCCAGGCCGAGACGAAGTCGTAATGGCGGTCGCCCTGGCGGTCGTAGTCGAGCGCCTTGCGCTGCAGCGCGTCCTTGATCGCGGCGATGTCGATCGCATCCGACTTTGACCCACCCCCAGTGTGGTCAAAGTCGGATGCGCGCTCCACCGCGCGCTCCAAGGCGGAGAGGGCGACGCGCGCGTCGCCGCCGCTGCGGTGCGCGAGCATCGCCAGCGCCGCATCCTCGACCGGCGGCGGATCGGCCAGCCCACGCTCGGGGTCCGAGAGCGCGCGACGCAGCAGCGCCTCGATCTGCCCAGCCTCCAGCGGCCGCAGCTCATAGACCTGGCAGCGAGAGAGCAGCGCCGAGTTGACCTCGAAGTAGGGGTTCTCGGTAGTAGCGCCGATCAAGGTCAACAGCCCTTCCTCCACCGCGGGCAACAGGGCATCCTGCTGCGCCTTGTTGAAGCGATGGATCTCGTCGAGAAAGAGCACCGTCGGCCGGCCGCTGGACTGCCGCCGCTCCCGGGCCCGCTCGATCCCCGCCCGAATCTCAGCCCGCCCAGCATTGACAGCCGACTCCTCCTCGAACGCCCCCTCCGCCCCGGCAGCAGCAATCCGAGCCAAGGTCGTCTTCCCAGCCCCAGGCGGCCCGTAGAGGATCGAGCTATGAGGATGCCCCGACTCGATCGAAGTCCTCAGCGCAGAGCCCTCACCAAGAATGTGCTCCTGCCCGACCAGCTCATCCAGGCTCCGCGGCCGCATCCGCACCGCCAAAGGTGCGTCCGCAGCTGGGACCTCGGTCCTGGCGGATTCGCCCGTATCGAATAGCCGGTCAGCCACTGCGGCTGAGTATGAACACGAAGCCAGCCGGCGCCGCCGGATTTATAGAGCTGGAAGAAGCGGCGCCGTAGGCAGGAGCTGGGGAGAGGTCTTGGCAGTGCCTCGCGAAGCGGCCCCCGGCAAGGTGCTTCTAAGCCGCGAAGCGGCTCTGCATTGGTGAGCGAAGCGAACATAGGCACTGCCAAGACCTCTCCCCAGCTCCCCCCCACACCACCTACAATCGACCCATGGAGAGCGCAACGCAGAGCCAAACAGCCCGGTCCACCCTCGAGTCCTTCAACCCCGCCACAGGCGAGCTTGTCGGCTCCGTCGCCACCATCACCCCGGACGAAGTCCAGGCAGTGGTAGATGACGTCGGCCGCATCCAGCCTGCCTGGGCCGAGCTGCCGCTGAAGGCCCGCGCCGCCTACATGCGCCGCGCCGCCGACGCCCTGCTCGACGAGATCGACGAGATCGCCGAGCTGCTGGTCCAAGAGCAGGGGAAGCCGCGCGCCGAGGCCTACACGATGGAGCTGCTGCCGACGGTCGACGCCCTGCACTGGTGCGCCAAGGCCGGCCCGAAGATCCTGGCCGACGAGAAGGTGCGGATGACCCAGTCCTTCCTGTTGACCAAGAAAAGCCACTTCTCCTACGAGCCGATCGGCGTCGTCGGAGTGATCGCGCCCTGGAACTACCCCTGGTCGATCCCCTTCGGCGAGGTCGCGATCGCCCTGATGGCGGGCAACGGCGTCGTCCTCAAGCCGGCCAGCCTGACCCCGCTGCTCGGCGAGGCGATCCGCCGCGTCTTTGAGAAGGTCGGGCTGCCCGAGGGCCTGATCCGGGTCGTCCACGGCGGTGGCGCGGTCGGCGACGCGCTGGCGAAGTCGAGCGTCGGCAAGGTCTTCTTCACCGGCTCGGTCGAGGTCGGCCGCAAGGTCGGCGCTGTCTGCGCCGAGCGCCTCAAGGGCTCGGTCCTGGAGCTGGGCGGCAAGGACCCAATGATCGTCTGCGCCGACGCCGACCTGCCCAACGCGATCTCCGGCGCCGTCTGGGGCGGCTTCGCCAACGCCGGCCAGACCTGCTCAGGGATCGAGCGGGTCTACGTCATGCGCGAGGTCGCCGAGCGCTTCGTCGAAGGCGTCGCTCGGGAGGCCGCGCGGCTGCGCCTTGGCGACCCGATCCAGTGGGAGACCGAGATCGGCCCGATGACCTCCGACGGCCAGTACGAGATCGTCGTCGACCTGATCGCCGACGCCGAGGCCTCCGGCGCGACCAAGCTCTGCGGTGGTCCGACCGACGTCCCGGGCCTGCCCGGCAAGTACGTCGCCCCGACAGTCCTCACCGGCGTCACCCACGAGATGCGGATCATGAAGGAGGAGGTCTTCGGCCCGGTCCTCCCGATCGTCGTCGTCGACTCCGAGCAGGAGGCAATCGACCTCGCCAACGACTCGGAGTTCGGCCTGGGCGCCTCGGTCTGGACCAAGGACCGCCAGAAGGGTGAGCGGATCGCGCGGCGGATCGAATCGGGAATGGTCTGGATCAACGACCACTCCTTCAGCCACGGCGCCTGCCAGTGCGCCTGGGGCGGGGTCAAGGACTCCGGCGTCGGCCGCTCGCACTCCAAATTCGGCTTCTATGAGTGCGTCAACGTGAAGATGAACGCCTGGGAGCCGGGCCTGACCCGCGACTTCTGGTGGCACCCCTACGACAGGACCCTGGGTGAAGCCGTGCAGGCCTCGGCCAAGCTGCTCTACGGCAAGGGGGCCGTGCGGACCAAAGCACTTCGGGACGGGGCCGGGCCGCTGCTGAAGGTTGGGCGCCGGACGCTGGCCAAGGGCCGGTCCCGGTAGGGGTTCCACTTAACTTTTTGGATCGAGACGGAACTGCTGGCGCCACAAGGTCA
>DASWQV010000049.1:0-45088 GCA_036403515.1 Solirubrobacterales bacterium | reverse complement strand
CGAACTTCCTCCATCAGCTTCGGCATCGCCCCGAACTGGGCGATCGGCAGGCCGGCCTGGATCATCTTGCTCAACGTCAGCGGCATGCCCAGCTCCTGGGAGATCGTCGCGGCGATCTCATCGGCTCGCTCGCCGAGCCCGGCGGAGATTGCGGCGAGGTAGCCGGCGCGCTCCTCGCGCGAGGTTTGCGACCAAGACTCGAAGGCGTCGCGAGCCGCGATCACGGCGCGGTCGGCATCCGCCGCCGAGCAGGCGGGGATCGTTCCCATCGCCTCCTCGGTGGTCGAGTTGATCACCTCGAGAGTCTCAGCGCCCCCGGGCTCGACCCACTCGCCAGCAATAAAAACCTTGTCGCGAACCTGAAGATTTGCGGTCGCTGCCATTTCGTCTCTCCTTAGCTGTCTGGCCGAGCAGCCAACGCTACCGCCCAAACTCCCGAACTGCATCAACTTGCTATCTGGCAGGTAGCAAGTTGATGCAGTTCGGGTCAGGCCGCCTCAAGCGAGGCGGGCGCTACGAGGCCGGGGCCTGGGACCGCCCTGGCGTCACGCGCCTGCAGGACCTTGCCGCACTCTTCGCAGATGCCCCGGTCGCTGACCGCGCCGCCACAGTCCTTGTGGACGATCAGCATCGGCGGGCCGTTGAGCGCTGGGGAGTAGCGGTCGCCCCAGGCGAGCAGCGCGACAAGCGCCGGCCAGAGGCCGAGCCCCTTCTCGGTGAGGAAGTACTCGAAGCGTTCAGGGCTCTGCTGATAGGCGCGCCGCTCGAGGATGTCCTCTTCGACCAGTCGTCCCAGGCGGGCCGACAGGACGTTGCGCGCGACCCCCAATCCCTTCTGCAGCTCATCGAAGCGCCGCCGCCCGTTCATCACGTCGCGCACGATCAGCAGCGACCAGCGCTCGCCGACGACTTCGAGCGATCGAGCGATCGAGCAGATCTGACCGGGATAGTCGTTTCGCAGCACAGAGGGATCCTCGCACACAAGGTTGCATCAAGCAACTAACTGGTTTAGGGTCGTGCCAAGAGAGTTGCTTCAAGCAACCAACCCCCGAATTCGCTGACTTCGTCTTGATACGTCCATTGGACGCAAAAAAAGCGAAGTCGGCGGAGAGGCGAGGAATGGAGGCAGTGACATGAGGTTGATTTCGAGGCATAGACACCATCACCGCGCCAAGGCGCCGCGGATCTCGATCAGCCAGGCGGAGATAACGGCTGACCTGGTCTACCCCGCCAGGCCGGCTGCGGCTCGGCAGCGTGGCGCCCGCGTACGCGCCCGCGGTGCTGCCAGGTGAGTGCCGAGGACCTCGCAGCTGACAGCGGCACTGCCGTTGACGCTGCGCTCGCCTTCGCCGAGTCGAGCCCTGAGACAACTCGCAGCCGCACCTTGGTCTGGCAGGACCCGGTGCCGACGGCGGCCGCCGGGGCGACGATGACCGGCATGGAGTACATGGAAGCGATCGTCGCGGGAGAGATGCCGCCTCCGCCGATCGCGGTGACGATGCGGATGCGCCCGATCGAGCTGGGGGGCGGGCGCGCGGTCTTCGAGGGCGAACCCGGGGAGGAGCACTACAACCCGATCGGAGTCGTCCACGGCGGCTATGCCGCGACCCTTCTTGACTCGGCGCTCGGCTGTGCCGTCCACACCACGCTTCCGGCCGGCGTCGGCTATACCTCGCTCGGCCTCGAGGCGAAGTACGTGCGGCCGATCACCCGCGACACCGGCCGCGTCCTCTGCAAGGCGAACGTCCTCTACGCCGGGCGCCGCCAGGCGACCGTCGAGGCCAACCTGACTGCAGCCGACAGCGGCAAGTTGCTCGCCCACGGCATCGCGACCTGCATGATCCTTGGAGGTGATAGCAGATAAGCGATAAGTACATATTTGCTATATTACAGGCGTGAGTTCCCCCGGACAATTGCTGCGAGAAGGCCGTCGGAGGCACGGCGTCAGCCAGAAGCAACTCGCGATGCGAGCCTCAACCACGCAGTCGGCAATCTCACGTATCGAGCGAGACAGGGTCTCTCCCTCGGTCGAGACCCTGCGCGAGCTGCTCTACCTGCTCGGAGAGGATCTCACGCTGGGGGCTGAGAGGCGGGATTTCGGGATTGATTGGACATTGAATTCGGAGCGCCTCAAGCTCTCGCCATCGGAGAGGGTGGCGTACGGCCTTGCGATGGCCGAGCAGATGATCGCCATCAGTCCCAACGTTCGAGTCGAACGGGTATGAGTCCGGAGCCGCTTCCGCCCAAGCCGCCGGATCTGCGCGCGCTGCTGGAGCCGCTCGCGCGGCACGGTGTCGATTTCGTCATGGTCGGAGGAATGGCCGGTCTCAGTCATGGTTCGAGCTACCCGAGCTATGACCTCGACATCGTTTACGCACGCGACCGGGAGAACATCGAGCGCCTGGTGGAATCACTGCGAGAGATCGGCGTCAGACTTCGTGGTGCACCGCCCGATCCGCCGTTCCTGCTGGATGTCAGGACGATCGAAAACGGCTCGAACTTCACCTTCATCACCCCTCATGGGGATTTTGACATTCTCGGCCACGCGGACGGAATGCCCAGCTATGAAGAGCTGAGGACCGCCGCGCTGGTGCGAGACGTTCTCGGCTTCAACATCCGGGTCGCTTCGATCGAGCATCTGATTGCGATGAAGCGCGCCGCCAATCGACCGAAGGACCGGGTGGCGGTCGAGGAGTACATCGGCCTTGCCGATTTCCAGCGCGCCACCGAAGGCGGCAGCGGGTAGCTCAGCCCGCGAGCTCGCGGGCCAGCCCGGTGAGCAGGCGGACGCCAAAGCCGCTGGCGTCGTTGCCGGTGTAGGGGCGGCCGACGTCCCAGGCGGTGCCGGCGATGTCGAGATGGGCCCAGGGCGTCTCGCCGACGAACTCCTCGAGGAAGGAGGCGGCGGAAATCGTGCCGGCCTTGCGCTTTGGGGCTGCGTTGGTGAGGTCGGCGACCGTGCCCTTCATCAAAGCCTTGTACTCCGGGTGCAGCGGCAGGCGCCAGACCAACTCGCCGGTCTCCAGGCCGACGCCCTCGATCTCCCGGGCCAGGTCGTCATCGTTGGAGATCACCGCCGCGTAGGAGGAGCCGAGGGCGATCATCACCGCCCCGGTCAGGGTGGCGATGTCGACGACCCGGTCGGCGCCCTGCTCGATCGCGTAGGCCAGTGCGTCGGCGAGGATCAGGCGCCCCTCGGCGTCGGTGTTGTTGACCTCGACCGTCTTGCCGTTGTACTGGGTGATGATGTCGCCAGGCTTGATTGCCGTGCCCGAAGGCATGTTCTCGGTGGAAGGCACGACGGCGATCAGGTCGAGCTCCAGACCCAGCTCGGCAATCGCTCCGACCGCCTCCAACACCGCGGCTGCGCCGGACATGTCCATCTTCATGTCGGGCATTCCGGCTGAGGGCTTGAGCGAGATGCCGCCGGTATCGAAGGTGACTCCCTTGCCGACCAGGCCGAGGGTCTCGCCCGAGCCGCCGCCGCTGTAGCGCAGCACGATCAGCCGCGGGTCCTCGGCACTGCCCTGGCTGACCGCGACCAGGCCTCCCATCGCCTTGGCGGCAATCTCGTCTCGGCCGAGCACTTCGACGCTGACCGCCTCGTGGGCGGCGGCGATCTCCTCGGCGCGACCGGCCAGGTAGGTCGGCGTGGCGACGTTGGAGGGCAGGCTCTGCAGGTCGCGGGCCCGGTTCTGGGCCTCCGCGCAGACGCGGGCGACCTCCGCTGCCGCGGCGAGATCGCCCGGCGCCAGCAAGGTCAGTGAGTCGATCCCTGCCGGGGCCGGCTCGTCGGGGTCGGCGCTCTTGAAGCGGTCGAATCGGTAGGCGCCGAGGATCGTGCCGGTGACCAGGCCCTCGGCGATTGTGTCGCGGGCGTCGTGCTCGGGCACGGCCCAGGCGAGCGAGGTCACCTTCAGCTTGCCGGCCTCTTTGGCCGCCAGCGCGGCGGCAGTCCGAGCCCGCTCGGCATTGAGATCCTCGCGCTTGCCCAGGCCTATGACGAGCACGCGCCCGGGCCGCTCGGGGTGCACCATCGCCAGCTTCTTGAAGGAGCCCTTGACGTCCGCCGCTCCGGGCGCGGAGGCAAGCTCCGCGGGCAGATCCTCGCCCTCGCAGAGGCCGATCGCGAGCAGGCCGGCGTCGACCGCGGCGAACTCGAGCTGGCTGACGGAAACCTTCATCGGGGCGCGAGTCTATGACGTTGCGCACGGCGGCTGGCCCCAGCCCCCCGCTATCGTCCAAGTGTGGGCCAGGCGGCCCTGATCGAGCCGAGACCCGGCATAAAAACTCAGAGAAAGGCAAGCCATGTCCAGCGCAGTCATCCTCGGAACCGCACGCACCCCTTTCGGCAAGATGGGCGGCACCCTCTCCTCCCTCGACGCCACCGACCTCGGCGGCCATGCCATCACCGCGGCGCTGGAGCGCTCCGGCGTTTCCCCCGAGCAGGTCCAGCAGGTCGTCTTCGGCCAGGTCCTGCAGGCCGGCCAGGGCCAGATCCCCTCTCGCCAGGCCCAGATCAAGGGCGGCATCCCCAAGGAGGTGCCCTCGGAGACGATCAACAAGGTCTGCGCCTCGGGCATGCGCTCGGTCGGCATCGCTGACATGGCGATCCGCGCCGGCGACACCGACGTCGCGGTCACCGGCGGCATGGAGTCGATGAGCCAGGCGCCGCATCTGCTGCCCGGCGCACGCTTCGGCTACCGCATGGGCCATGTCGAGACGATCGACGCGATGGTCCATGACGGCCTCACCAATCCCTTTACCGAAAAGCAGATGATCAACGAGGCGAGCGAGGTCTCCAACGAGCTCGAGATCACCCGAGTGGATATGGACCGCTTCGCCGAGCGCTCCCACCGCCTCGCCGCCGAGGCGACCGACGCCGGCCGGCTCGCCGATGAGATCGTCGGCATCACGGTCAAGTCGCGCAAGGGCGAGCACAAGATCGAGGCTGACGAGGCGATCCGCGCCGACACGACGGTTGAGACACTCGCCGGCCTGCGCGCCATCGGTGGCGAGGACGCGACTCACACCGCCGGCAACGCGCCTGGAGTCAACGACGGAGCTGGCGCGATCGTCGTGGCCTCCGAAGAGTGGGCGGAAAAGGCAGGCCGCACGCCGTTGGCCCGCGTTCTGGCCTATGGGACCGTCGCGGACGACTTCCCCTACCTGGCCAAAACTCCGGCCAACGCCGCCAAGCAGGCGCTGGAGAAGATCGGCAAGAGCCCCGAGGACGTAGATCTCTGGGAGATCAACGAGGCCTTCGCCTCGGTGGCGATCAACTCGATGCGGATGCTCGGCCTCGACGACGAGAACGTCAACGTCAACGGCGGCGCGATCGCGCTCGGTCACCCGATCGGCGCCTCCGGCGCCCGCATCGTCGGCTCGCTGGTCCACGAGCTCGGCCGGCGGGGCGGCGGCATCGGCGTCGCGGCGATCTGTTCCGGCGGCGGCCAGGGCGACGCAATCGTGATCGAGGTTTGAGGGAGCCGGCGAAAATCGAGTCTGGCGCGAACGCAGGGAGGCTGGCGCGGGGAGCGCACTAGTCGTGCGTGACCAAGCCGGCCGACCGAGGACAAAGCCAGGCGCAGGTTTGCAGCGAGCTGCGGCGTTCTTCGACCTCGACAAGACCCTGATGGCGGGGTCGTCGGGGATGCAGTTCGCCCGTGTCGCCGCCCGCCACAAGCTGGTCAGCCGTCGCCAGCTGGCCAGCTGGGGATTCGAGCACCTGCGCTACCGCTTGCGCGGAACCACGGACGAGCGGACCCGTGAGGTCCTCAAAGCCGCCCGCGAACTGATCGCGGGCGTGCCGGCGCGCAGCTTCGAACGGATGAACCCGGAGGTGATGGCGGCGATCTTGCCGCGCGTCTACCCGCAGATGCTCGATGAGGTCTATGCGCACCAGGATGCAGGCCGGCCGACCTTCATCGTCAGCGCCGCCGGCAGCGGCGTGGTCGAGCCGCTCGCCAACGTGCTCGGCATGGACGGCGGTGTCGGCACTGCCTACGAAGTCGGCGAGGACGGCACTTTGACTGGGCGCTTCGATGGCCCATTCGTCTACGGTGAAGGCAAGGTGGAGGCGATGCGGATATTCGCCGCCGAGCACGACATCGACCTCGCCGCCTCCTACGCCTATTCCGACTCGATCTCCGATCTGCCAATGCTGCGCGCGGTCGGCAATCCGGTTGTGGTGAATCCGGACCCGCCGCTCGCGGAGATCGCCCGCGACGAGGGCTGGCAGACGCTGCGCTTCGAGCGCCTGGGCCGCCGACTGGTCGCGATTGCCGTCACTCTGCTGGCGACCGTCGCCGGCTTCGGCGGCTCGCGCATCGCCGCTCGCCGCAAGCCGCCGCCGCGCCGCTTCGCCACTCGCCGCTAAGAGGGGGTTGGCGACTTTTCCGTGTATATGACGGGAAAGTCGCCAGGCGACGGGGCGGACGCACCTAGACTGTGTCGCAATGGCAACCGAACCCGGGCAGAAGCCTGAGTACAAGGAGCGCGATGCGGAGTTCTCGACGATGTCGGGACACCCGGTCGAGCCGCTCTACGGCCCCGAGCACGCGCCAGCCGATCCCGAGGAGACGATCGGGGAGCCGGGCGAGTACCCGTTCACCCGCGGTCCCTACCCGTCGATGTACCGCGGACGGCTCTGGACGATGCGCCAGTTCGCAGGCTTCGGCACAGTCGAGGAGACCAACGAGCGCTTCCACTACCTGCTCGACCACGGCCAGACCGGCCTCTCGACCGCCTTCGACATGCCGACGCTGATGGGCTACGACTCCGACCACCAGCGCAGCCTGGGCGAGGTCGGCCGCGAGGGAGTCGCCGTCGACAGCCTCGACGACATGGAGCAGCTCTTCGACGGAATCCCGCTCGGCGGCGTCACCACCTCGATGACGATCAACGCGCCCGCGGCGATCCTGCTCGCCTTCTACGTGCTGGTCGGCGAGGAGCAGGGGGTGCCGCCGGAGAAGCTCGGCGGCACGATCCAGACCGACATCCTCAAGGAGTACATCGCCCAGAAGGAGTGGTGCTTCCCGATCGAGCCGGCGATGCGCCTGGTCACCGACATGATCGAGTGGTGCTCCGAGAACATGCCGCGCTGGCACCCGGTCTCGATCTCCGGCTACCACATTCGCGAGGCCGGCTCGACCGCCCAGCAGGAGCTCGCCTTCACCCTCAAGGACGGCTTCACCTACGTCGAGCGGGCGCTCGAGCGTGGCCTCGACATCGACGATTTCGCCCCCCGCCTCTCCTTCTTCTTCAACGCCCACATCGACTTCTTCGAGGAGATCGCCAAGTACCGGGCGGCGCGCCGGATCTGGGCCCGCGAGATGCGCGACACCTACGGCGCCAAGCGCGAGGAGTCGATGCGGCTGCGCTTCCACGCCCAGACGGCGGGCGTATCGCTGACCGCGCAGCAGCCGCTCAACAACGTCGTCCGCACCTCGCTGGAGGCGCTGGCCGCCGTACTGGGCGGCACCCAGTCGCTGCACACCAACTCCTTCGACGAGGCGCTGGCGCTGCCGACCGAGGAGGCCGTCCGGGTCGCCCTGCGCACCCAGCAGGTGATCGCGGTCGAGTCCGGCGTCACCAACACCGCCGACCCCCTCGGCGGCTCCTGGTTCGTCGAGAAGCTGACCGACGAGATGGAGGAGGCCGCATACGGCTACTTCGCCCGGATCGACGAGCTGGGAGGGATGGTCGAGGCGATCCGTCGCAACTTCCCCCAGCGTGAGATCGCCGATGCCGCCTTCACCTACCAGCGCGAGCTCGACGAGCGCAAGCGGATCGTGGTCGGCGTCAACGACTTCGTCCAGGACGGCGAAGAGCCGACGCCGATCCTGCGCATCGACCCGGCGCTCGAGCGCAAGCAGGTCGACCGGCTCGCCGCGACCCGCGCCCGCCGCGAGGGCGCGGCGGTCGAGGACGCGCTCGCCGAGCTCAAGCGCGCCGCCGACAGTGAGGAGAACCTGATGCCTCCGATCATCGCCGCCGCCCGCGCCCGCGCCACCGAGGGCGAGATGATCGCGGCAATGCAGGAGGTCTTCGGCACCTATACGGAGTCGCCAGTCTTCTAGCCACCCGCTAGGGTCCCGCGCCGATGAGCACTGCAACCGCCCGCAAGATCCGCGTCGTCGTCGCCAAGCCTGGCTTGGACGGGCACGACCGCGGCGCCAAGATCATCGCCCGCGCCCTGCGTGACGCGGGGATGGAGGTGATCTACACCGGGCTGCACCAGACGCCGGAGCAGATCGCCGAGACGGTGATCCAGGAGGACGCCGACGCGGTCGGCCTCTCGATCCTCTCCGGCGCCCACATGACCCTGGTGCCGCGGGTCGTCGAGCTGCTTGCCGCGCAGGATGTCGATGACGTCCTGGTGACCGTTGGCGGCACGATCCCGGCCGAGGACATTCCCGAGCTGAAGAAGCTCGGCGTCGCTGCTGTCTTCACACCCGGAGCGGGAACCGACGAGATCGTCGAGTTCATCCGTGAGGGCGCCAGCGAGCGCCACGAGCGTGACGAAAAGCACGCCGAATAACGCAGCGCCTGATCTAATAGATAGACTGATTGACTGGTCAGTCAACCAACTTGAGAACACAGCCAAGGAGGCTCGAACTTGAAGATCTGCGTCCTGGTCAAGGAGGTTCCGGACGCCGCCGTTCAGAAGCGCATCGACTCCAACACGATGCGCCTGGACCGCAGCGGCGAGAAGAACCTGAACCCCTTCGACACACATGCCATCGAGGCCGCCATGCAGATCAAGGAGGGCGGCGCGATCCCGGTCGAGGAGGTCGTCGCGGTCACGATGGGCCCCGATTCGGCGGTCCGCGCCCTGCACAAGGCGGTCGCGCTCGGGGCGGACCGCTCCGTGCACCTCTCCGACGACGCGCTCGCCGGCTCCGACGTCTGCGCCACCGGCTACTCGCTTGCCAAGGTGCTCGAGTCCGAGAGCCCTGACCTAGTCCTGCTCGGCCAGCAGTCCGATGACGGCGAGTGCTACACGATCGGCGCCGTCGTCGCTGACCACCTGAAGATGCCCTCGCTGACCCAGGTGATCAAGATCGACGTCGCCGACGGCAAGCTGCGCTGCGAGCGCCAGGCCGAGTACGGCTACGACACGGTCGAGGTCGAGCTGCCCGCCGTGATCAGCGTCGGTGACGCGATCAACGAGCCGCGCTACCCGAGCCTGAAGGCGATCATGGGGGCGAAGAAGAAGCCCCTCGACGCCAAGGCGACCGGCGACGTCGGCATCGAAGCCGGCATGGTCGGTGAGTCCGGCTCCAAGACAGCGGTTCTCGCGCTCAACCCGCCGCCAGCCAAGGAGGCCGGGGAGATCATCGAGGACGAGGACACCAACGAGACGGTCGAAAAGATCGTCGCCTGGCTCGACGAGAGGAAGCTGATCTAGATGGCAGGCATCCTGGTTTACGCCCTCCACGACGACGAGGGCAACTTCAACAAGAACTCGCTCGGGGCGATCTCCGAGGCGGCCAAGCTGGCTGGCGAAATCGGTGGCGACGCCGCCGCGCTGGTCGTTGGCGACATCGCCGACGACGCCTGCGCTTCGCTGGGCAACTGGGGCGCCGCGAAGGTCTACCGCGCCAAGGACGTGCCCGAGGGCCTCGCCCAGCCGATCGTCGACGCGATGGCAAAGGTCATCCAGGACGAGGGGATCAGCTATGCCCTATTCGGCGGCGGCCTGCTCGGCTTCGAGATCGGCGCCGGTCTCACCGCTCGCCTCAACGCCGGCGTGACGATGGAGGTCACCGAGGTCAAGGCGCAGGACGGCAAGCTCGTCGTCGAGCGCCCGATCCTGCAGGACTCCCAGATCGCCGACGTCGGCTACGTCTCGGAGCCCGGCATCATCATCGGCCGCCTCAACGCCTTCGACGCCAATGAGTCCGGCGGCACGGCCGAGGTCGTCGACGTCCAGGTCGAGCTCTCGCCCTGGTCCTCAAAGGCCAAGCTGGTGCAGCGCGGCGAGCAGCGCGGCGCCGACGTCAACATCGAGGACGCGGAGATCCTCGTCGGTGGCGGACGCGGTCTCGGCGCTGCCGAGGGCTTCAAGCAGTGCGAGGAACTCGCCGAGGCGATGGGGGGGGCGGTTGCCGCCACCCGCGCCGTGGTCGACGCCGGCTGGTACCCCTACGCGGCTCAGATCGGCCAGACCGGTAAGACGGTCGCGCCGAAGCTCTACCTGGCCGCCGGCATCTCCGGCGCGATTCAGCACAAGGTCGGGATGCAGAGCTCGGAGAACATCCTCGCGATCAACAAGGACCAGAACGCGCCGATCTTCGAGTTCTCGGATCTCGGCGTGGTCGGCGATCTGCACAAGATCGTCCCCAAGCTGACTGAGGCGATCAAGGCGAAGAAGGGCTGACGCACGGGGGGCTTCGGCCCCCCTGACGCCGTTCACGACGACGATTGGAGGATGCGATGCCGGCAGTAGCACCGAGTGAGTTCCCGCCGCCGTTCGACCCGGCCGATGTAATCGGGCCGCCGACCGACGCCGAGGACGAGCGCATTGAGGTCGGCATCGCGATCGTCGGCGGCGGCCCGGCAGGCCTCGCCTGCGCCAACAAGGTCATGCAGCTGCTCGAGAACGAGCCGGAGCTGACCGAGAAGCTCGGCGAAGTGCCGGTCGCGGTGGTCGAGAAGGGCAAGGTCGCCGGCGCGCACCTGCTCTCCGGGGCGAACATGAAGCCCTCGGCGATGGAAGAGCTCTTTCCCGACCTGCCCAAGGAGGAGTGGCCGGTCTTCCAAGAGGTGACCAAGGACGCGGTCTACCTGCTGACCTCGAAAGCGGCGCTGCCGCTGAAGCCGATGCCGCCGAACTTCCGCAACCACGGCAACTACGTCACCTCGGTCTCCAAGCTGGGCCGTTTCCTGGCTGAGAAAGCCGAGGAGGCAGGCGTCTACATCCTCTCCGAGACCGCCGCGACAAAGCTGCTGGTCGAGGACCGGGTCGTCAAGGGGATCCGTTCCGGCGACCGCGGTCGTGGCAAGGAGGGGGAAGAGCTCGGCAACTTCGAGCCCGGCTCCGACGTCGTCGCCAAGGCGACCGTCCTCGCCGAGGGCACGGTCGGCCACCTCACCTACGCCGCCTACGACTACTTCGACATGCATGGCGCCGACCCGATGCGCTGGGAGCTCGGGGTCAAGGAGGTCTGGGAGGTTCCCAAGCCGCTCGACCGCGTGATCCACACGATGGGCTGGCCACTGCGCAAGTCTCCACGCTTCAACGAGTTCGGCGGCAGCTTCATCTACCCAATGGGCGAGGACAAGCTCTGCATCGGCCTCGTCGCCGGCCTCGACTACACCGACGCCACCTTCTCGGTCCACGACGCCCTGCAGCTGCTCAAGACCCACCCTTTCGTCAAAGATCTGCTGGAGGGCGGCAAACGGGTCGCCTGGGGGGCCAAGACGATCCCCTCCGGTGGCTACTTCGCGATGCCCAAGCGCCTGGCGGTGCCCGGCATGGTCGTCGCCGGCGACGCCGCCAGCATGGTCAACGTGCCGACCCTGAAGGGCGTTCACTACGCGATGCACGCGGGCATGTACGCGGCGGAGACGATCGTCGCCGCCCTCAAGCAGGACTCGGTCAACTTCGAGGCCTACGACGAGAAGGTCCATAAATCGCTGATCGAGAAGGACCTCTACGAATCGCGCAACATGCGCCAGCCCTTCTCGAAAGGCTTCTTCCTCGGTGGCGCGATGGCCTCGGCGATGACGATCACCAAAGGCGCCTTCCCCGGCGGCCACTGGAAGCAGGAGCACGACTCCGAGGTCGAGATGGATCTGGGCAAGGCGAGCGATATGTACGTCAAGCCTGACAACGAGCTCACCTTCGCCAAGCTCGACTCGGTCTTCCTCTCCGGCAACGCGACCCGCGACGACGCGCCCAACCACGTCCGCATCCAGACCAAGGTGCCGCGCGAGATCGCCCAGACCTGGGTCTCGATGTGCCCAGCGCAGGTCTACGAGATCCCCGACGAGCAGCTCGAGAACGGCGCCACGGAGGTCGACGTCCACGTCACCGCCTCCAACTGCGTGCAGTGCGGTGCGATCACCGCCAAGGGCGGCCGCCTGACCCTGCCCGAGGGTGGCGACGGGCCGCTTTACCAGGAGACCTGAGCAGTGGGGGCGGCCGGTTCGGTCGCCCATCTCGGACGAGCGGCCGGAGGCCGCTCTTGAGTGTCCGCTGACGGGCGACCGAACCGGCCGTCTCGAAGCGTCTCGCCTCTCCGGCTGGAGCTTCGTCGCTGAGCATGATTAGGGTCGGATCGTGATTGTGCTCGGGATCGTTGCGGCGATTGGAGCTTCGTTGCTCTACAACGCCTCGATTGCGTTTCAGGCTCTGGAGGCTCGGGAGGTGCCTGGCGAGCATTCGTTGCGGCCCTCGTTGATCGGGAGGCTGGTGCGGAACAAGCGCTGGCTTGGGGCGACGGCGCTGGGCTTGGTCGGATGGCCGTTGGAGATCGGGGCGCTGTTGCTGGCGCCGCTTACGGTTGTGCAGCCCTGTCTTGCCAGTGGGCTGATCCTTCTGCTCTGGCTGGGGGTGAAGAGGTTGGGGGAGAGGCCCGGTCCGAGGGAGTACTTGGCTGTGGGGGCGATCGTCGCCGGGGTCGCCGGGGTGGCGCTCGCTGCGCCGGAGCGGACAACTGACCATGCGGGCGCCGGGGCGATCGCCCTGGCGCTTGGGCTGGTCGCAATTCCGATCGCGGCCCCTTACGCCGTGCGTGGGCGCTTCCGACATTCACCCCCCTCGGGTGTGGTCAAAGTCGGAAGCGGTGCCGGAATCGCCACGCTGGCTGTGATCAGTGCCGGCTGCGGCTATGCCTGGACGGCGATCGCCAGCAAGTTGCTCACCGACGAGTTGGCGGGCGGGGCGGTGATCGTGGCCGTGGCCTGGCTCGCCACGGCTGCCGTCTCGGAGGGGCTTGCTCTGCTCAGCGAGATGAGCGCTCTGCAGCAGCGCCCCGCGACTCAGGTGGCCCCGACGATGTTCGCTGTTCAGGTGCTCATTCCGGTCCTCTTGGCGCCGCTGGTCTTCGGTGAGTCGTGGGGCACGACCCCGCTCGGAGGAATAGCTCTGGTCGGGTCCATGGCTATTGCGGTTGGAGGCACCATCCTGCTCGCGGGGTCCCAGGTGGTTGGAGCCGTGCTCGAAAACGCGCGAGAGCAGAGCTGAGCAAGCAGATCGAGGACGCGGTGAGCGTGGCGCGCGGGCGATGGGTGCCGCTGTCGCGGTCGGTACGACTGCGGCTGCGCTTTTTGCGCGTGAGCGAGCGAGGACGCCGAGATGCGCAGCATCGGATCCGCTCTCGCTGGTAGCCTTGCGGCGCCTCTGCCCGTCCGTCCGCGGAGGCATTCCCAGCCACACTCACCAAGGAGCCACCGTAGGGTCCGCAGAGACATTCCGGCCCGATGCGACCAAGTTCGCGATCGGGTTCGACCATCGTGACCGCGACCGCCTCTTTGAGCTGTGGACCGATGTCCTCGATTCCGAGCAGTGGTCGGAGGGACGCATGCTGGACGCCTTCGAGCAGCGCTGGGCGGCGTGGAACGGATTGCCGAGCCTTGGTCTCTCGAGCTGGGCGGGAGGCGCGCTGGCGGCGCTCGAGTTCGCCGGGGTGCGCGGCGAGACCGTGCTCTGCCCTTCAAACACCTTCATGGCGACCCCGCTGGCCGCGATCAACGCCGGCGCCGCGGTCGAGTTCGTCGATTGCAACCGCGATGACCTCTGCATGTCCTTCGAAGACTTCGAGGCGAAGGCCGAGAAGCACGGGCCAAAGGCAGCGATTCTCGTCCACATCGGTGGCCACATAGCCTTCGAGGCCGAGCGCATCGCCGACTACTGCCGGGCCAACGGGATCTTCCTGCTCGAGGACTGCGCTCACGCGCACGGCGCCGAGTGGAACGAGCGCAGGCCAGGAGCCTTTGGCGACGCCGGTGTCTACTCGCTCTACGCGACCAAGACGGTCTCGACCGGCGAGGGCGGGGTGCTCGTCTCGGGCAACGACGAGCTGATCGAGTTCGCCCGCAAGTTCCGCAACTACGGCAAGTTCGAGCACGAGGTCGACGGCCTCAACTTCCGGATGAGCGAGTTCACCGCCGCGCTCGGCCTGGTTCAGTCCGAGCGGATGGAGGAGATCGTCGCCTGGAAGAACGAGTACGCGCGCGCGCACCTCGACTCGCTGCACCCGGCCCGGCTCGAGCTACCCGAGGGGATGACCTCCGGCCTCTACAAGTACATCGTCTTCGACGAGATCGAGAAGTCCACCGGGCGGGTCTACGAAGAACCCTGTCACCGCATCATGGGCCGCTCCGACGAGCTGCCCAATACCGACTGGGCGGCCGAGAACCACTGGTGCGTGCCGCTCTACTACCGCCCAGAGAGCCGCGAGGCTGCGCTCGGCACGAAAGGGGTTCGATGAGGGTCCTGGTAACCGGAGGCGGGGGCTTCATCGGCTCCCACGTGGTCGACCGGCTGATCGATCGCGGCATCACCCCGCGGATCTTCGATCTCAGCGCCTCTCCCTACCACACGCCGCTGGAGGTCGAGACCTTTACCGGCTCGATCACCGACCCCGCCAACCTCGACCTGGCGATGCGCGACTGCGACGCCGTGATTCACCTCGCTGCCGTCGCCGACGTCGGTCACGTGCTTGCCGACCCGGTCCTGGCCGAGGAGGTCAATACCCGCGGCACCCTCAACGTGCTCGAGGCGGCCGCCGGCGCCAAGGTCGGCCGCGTCGTCTACGGCTCGACCACTTGGGTCTACAGCGACTGCGTCGAGCAGGACGTCGACGAGGAAACGCCGATTCCCGCGCCGCGTCACATCTACACCGCGACCAAGCTCGCCGGCGAGACCTATTGCGCCGGCTACGCCGAGCTCTACGACCTCGAGAGCACCGTTCTTCGCTTCGGCATCCCCTATGGCCCGCGCGCCCGCGCCGCCGGCGTCGTTGCCAAGTTCACCGACCTTGCCTTCGAAGGCAAGGCGCTGACGATTGCCGGCGACGGCAGCACGACCCGCAGCTTCATCTACGTCGAGGATCTCGCCGACGGGATCGTCGCCGCCCTGGCCCCCGAGGCCGCGGGCCGCACCTACAACCTCTCCGGCGACGAGGTCGTGACGATCCTCGAAATCGCCGAGCGGGTGCAGGAAAACACCGATAACTGCGAAATCGTGCACACCCCGCCGCGGCCTGGCGATTTCCCCGGCAAGGCAATCTCGAACGAGCGTGCGCTCGAGGAGCTTGGCTGGAAAGCCGCGACGAGTTTCCGCGAAGGGGTCAGGAAGTACGTCGAATGGGTGCGCGGCAGCGTCCGCCCGCCCGACCCGGTCCCCGGCAAGCAGCCATCGTTGAACGGCAACGAACATGCCGCCGGCGCGCTGCTCGCTGGCGCCGCCCGCACCGAGGAGCGGCCCCCCAGGGTGCTGATCCTGAGCGCCGACATCGGCGAGGGCCACGACCTGCCGGCGCGGATCATCAAGGCCGACTTGGAAGAAGAGATTCCCGGCGCCGAGGTGGAGATTGCCAATGGGCTCGAGGCGATGGGGAAGCTTTCGGCCACGGTGCTGCGCAATGGCTCCAAGGTGACCTTCCGCTGGATGCCCTGGCTGTTCGACATCCAGTACTGGCTGATCACCAAGTTCGCACCGGCCCGCTGGCTCTTTCACCACCTCGGTTACGTCTTCTCGGGCCGCGGCCTGCTCAAGGTCATCGAGGCGTATGAGCCCGACGCCGTCATCTCCACCTACCCGGGAGTAACCGCCGTATTGGGGATGCTGCGCGAGAACCGCCGCCTGGAGATCCCGGTGCAATCCGCGATCACCGACCTCGCCGGGCTGCGCTACTGGGCCCACCCCGGAGTGGATCTGCACTACGTCACCCACCCGGAGTCGATCGAGGAGGTCGAGAAGCTGGTCGGGCCGGGAACCGTCGAGTGGGTCCGCCCGCCGATCTCGCGTGAATTCCTGATGCCACGCACCCGTCGCGACGCTCGCCAGGCTCTCGACGTGCCGGCCCACGCCCGCGTCGTGCTCGTCTCCGGTGGCGGCTGGGGGATCGGCGACCTCGAGGGCGCGATCCGCTCGGCTCTCTCTGAGGATGCCCTGGTCGTCTGCATCACCGGTCGCAACGACATCGCCCGCGAGAAGCTCGAGCGCAGCTTCGCCGACGACGACCAGGTCCGCATCCTCGGCTTCACCGAGCAGATGAGCGACTGGATGGCGGCCGCCGACGCGATGATCCACGCCACCGCCGGCCTGACCGTGCTCGAGGCGCACATTCGTGGCTGCCCGGTTGTCTCCTACGGCTTCTCGGCCGGGCACCTGCGGGCCAACAATGCGGCCTTCGAACGCTTTGGCCTGGCCGAGGTGGCCGACTCCCGGCACGAGCTGGAGTCGGTCCTGCGCCACGTCACCCGTGAGCGCCGCTCGCCGGACTCGTCTTTCGCCTCCTTGCCCTCGATCGCCTCGCGCGTGCTCACCGTGCGCCCGCGGGTCCGTCCGCAGCCGGTTTGGCGTTTGCGCACCGAGCGCGTGGCAACCGCCGTGGCGCTCGCGCTGATCGCGGTGGTCATGCTGTTCACCGTGATCGACCGCGAAGCCCCTTACAAGGTGGTCGCCAAGCCCCTGGAGGGTCGCATCCACTTTGGCCGGGACAACGACACGCCTGCGCCCGCCGCAGAATCGGTCCAGCCCGCGCAGCCGGTGCACGTCTCCCATCCGGCGGCTGCCGACAGCGGCAATTGATCGCAGCGGCGCTCGGCGTCGGCGCCTCGGCAGTCGCCGTTGCGCACGCGGGGCCGGCGCTGGCGCCGATTCTCCCGGAGATCGGCCCGGCTCTGGGAATCGAGCTTCGCCAGGAGGGCGCCGACGGGGTTGCGCTCACCTTCGACGACGGCCCACACCCGCAGGGAACGCCGGCCGTGCTGGAGATCCTCCGCGAGGCGGAAGCCACGGCAACCTTCTTCCTCGCCGGCGAGCAGGTGGCGAAGCGACCCTCGTTGGCAGCCGAGATCGTCGCCGGCGGCCACCGGGTCGAGTTGCACTGCCACCGCCATCGCAACCTCCTGCGCCTCAGCGTGGGCCGGTTCCTCGACGACGCCGAGCGGGGCCGCGCCGCGATCGAGGAAGCGAGCGGGCAGACGATTTCCGACTACCGCCCGCCCTACGGGATCTTCAGCGGCTCGACCCTGCGTGCCGTGCGCCGTCGCGGCTGGCGGCCGGTGCTCTGGTCTCGCTGGGGGAAGGACTGGCGTCGTAATGCCACGGCTGAGTCGATCGCGCGTCGTTCAAGCACCGGCATCCGGGCCGGCGACATCGTCCTCCTCCACGACGCCGACTACTACAGCGCGCGCGGCTCCTGGGTGCGCACCGCGTCAGCGTTGCCGCTGATCCTCGCGGAGCTCGAGAGTCGCGGGCTGAAGACGAGCTCACTGCGCCGCTGAGAGGGCGGCGCGATCGTCCAATGCTCGCAGCCGGCGAAGGCCTCGTCGAGGCGCTGCGCCATCGTGCTCCTTGGCCTGTCCTGGTCGAAGATCTCCTGAGCCATGGCTCTCCGTCCTGTAGGGGGCGTTGCGACAGGATGCCGCCCCGGTCAGACGAAAAACCTGCAACTAGCGAAAAAGAACCCGCAACTTGCGCGTTCGGCTCAGCTTGCCTCGACGAACGATGCGATCTCCTCGGCCAGCCGCTGCGGCTGATCGAGGGCGACGAAGGTCTTCGCGTCGGGGATCTCGACGATGCGCGCGTTTGGGGTCTCCTTTGCGAGCCGCTCCGCGTACTTCAGGGGGAAGAACTTGTCCCCCGGCGCCCAGGTGAGCAGCAGGGGCACCTCCGAGCTGCTCAGCTTCTCGGCTGCCTCCAGCGTGTGGCGCTTGTTCATCCCCGCCGTGACCTTCGTGGCGTCGCGCTTCACCGCTGGGTCGCCAAGGCTGGGCGCCATCCAGGAAGCGACCAGGTCGTCGGGGATCTTGCTCTTGGCGAAGGGCTTGAAGGCGGCCCGGGCGAGGGCGCCGATGCGAAATGGAGCTGAGAGCACCGTCATCCCACCGGGTAGCTTCGCAAGCGGCGGCATCGCCTTGAAGATGCCCGGCGGGAAGTTCTCGTGGGTGTCGCAGTTGGTGAGCACCAAGCGGCCAATCCGTTGCGGGTGGCGCGTGACGAGCACCTGCGACATCGCTCCGCCAGAGTCGTTGCCGACGATCGTCACGTCGTCGAGCTCGAGCGCCGTGAGAAAGCTGTCGATGATCGCGGCGATGCCGGGAGGGGAGAGGTCCGCATCCGGGTTCATCGGGATCTGCTGGGCCCCGATCGGCCAGTCCGGGGCGATGCAGCGAAAACGATCGGAGAGGCGATCGACGACGCCGTCCCAGAGGCGGCCGTCGACGAGGAAGCCGTGGACGAAGACGACCGGCTTGCCCTCACCGGCTTCCCGGTAGCGGATCCGTCCCGCCGGAAGGTCGATCTCATGGCGCTGGGTTGACGGGCTCATTGCATCCTCCTTGGGGGGCTTCTTCTGGCCGACACCGCGGGTAAGCTACATACAGACAGTATGAATGTCAAACGGACACAGGCTGAGCGCTCCGAGTCGACGCGCACCGCGCTGATCGCGGCCGCGCGGAGCCTCTTTGCCGAGCACGGCTACGCCGGCGTCGGGACGGAGCAGATCGTCCGCGCCGCCGGAGTCACGCGCGGCGCTCTATACCACCACTTCAAGGGCAAGCGTGAGCTTTTCGAGGCCGTCTACGAACGCATCGAGGCGGAGCTGGCCGAGCGCATCGCGGCCGGTGCGCTCACCGCCGGCGCCGCCTCCCCGATCGAGGCCATGCGGGCCGGCGCCGAGATGTTCCTAGCCGCCTCGACCGAGCCGGAGACCCAGCGGATCGTCTTGCTCGACGGCCCCTCAGTGCTCGGCTGGGACCGCTGGCGCGAGATCGCGACCGAGCACGGCCTCGGCCTGATCGAAGCAACCCTGCAGGCGGCCATCGACGCCGGAGCGATCGAGCCGCAGCCGGTCCGCCCTCTCGCGCACGTCTTGATGGGCGCGCTCGACGAGGCGGCGATGCTGGTCGCGCGGGCCGAGGACCCGGAGCAGATGCGGGTCGAAGTTGCGGGGACCGTCGGAGCCGTGCTCGACGGGCTCAGCCGCGACCTGCCTTGATTGCTCCCTCGGCGGGCGCGGGCGGGGGAACGGTCAGGCCGGCAGGCGCGCCGCGCCTCGACTCCTTCTGCGCGTACATCCTCACGTCGGCGAGCTGCAGCACGGTGGACGGGCTGTCGGCCTCGCTCGGCGCTCTGGCCGCGCCCCACGAGGCGGCGATCGCGTAGCCGCGACCACGCTCGGTCAAGGCTTCCGCAGCGTGCTTGGTCGCCTCCTCGAAACGGCTCTCGGCGCAGCTCAACAGGACGCAGAACTCGTCGCCGCCGATCCGGTAGGCGGTTCCGTCCTCGCCGATGGCGTCGCGCAGCCGCCGACCCAAGCGGGTCAGCAGCTCGTCACCGGCGGGGTGGCCGAGCGTGTCATTGAAGTGCTTGAAGCCGTTGAGGTCGAGGAAGAGGACCGTGGCCGGATTTTCCTCGCTCGCGATCTCGCAGAGCCGTTCGAGGTCGACCTGCATGCGGCCACGATTGCCGAGACCGGTCAGGGGGTCGGTCTGCACCTGTTCGAGCAGGTTTTTGTTCTCCCGGTCGCTCATCGCCAGGCGAACGATCACGGCCGTCATCGTCGCCGCCCAAAGGACGGTCGACAGCCCGCCCGTGGCGCTGTTGTACTGCATCGCGAAGAGCCCGATCATCACCGCCGCGAAGATCGCCGGGACGAGTATCTCGCGACGGCCATCGCGGGCTGGCGAGGTGATCGCGGCGGCTTCCTTCGGTTGCCAGACCGCGGCGCCAAGGCAGACCGCAGCGATCAGGTAGACCGGGTTGATCCATTCGCCGCCAGGCAGCGCCCCTTCGGTCGCCTGCAGGGTGTAGGCGATGTCGGCTATGACCAGCGCCGCCAGCCCCGCCAGTAGCAACGACCAGGTGCGGCCGGGGCGCCACCCGGTCAGGGCGACGACACCCACCACCAGCGAGAGCATGCCGATGTCCCCAAGCGGATAGGAGAGCGTCGTCAGGGTTTCCAGCGTCGTGCCGGAGGTCTTCTCGGCGACGAAGTCGAATACGAACGCGGTGCCGAGAGCCGCCGTGCCGAGGGCGGCGATCAGGCCATCCATCCAGAGGCGCCAGTTGATCTCATGCGCTCGCGCCCGGACCAGCATGACCAGGCCGGCGTAGGCGAGCGGGTAGAAGATCAGGTAGCCGATGTCAGCCGGCGACGGGTAGGGAGCCGAGGGGTTGTTTTCGACCGCAGCGGTCCAGTAGATCTCGGCGGCGCCCCAGAAGAGGATCGCCAGGCCGATCAGAAGCCAGGCCGCCCGCTCACGACGATAGTCGGAGGCCCTGATCAGGCAGGCGACGCCCGCGCCGAGCACGATCGCGGCGTACAAAGGGCCCCCGATCGCGAAATCCAGTTCTTCCCCCAAGCCGAGCCAGTAGTGCGCGGTGACGACCGCGGTGCCGCCGAGCAGCAGGACCGCGAGGGCGCGACGGAGCAGTCGAGTGGCGCTCATCCGGCCAGTTGGGGGGTCAGTCGTTCCACTGGTGGAGCTATCGGCACCGGGCGGCAAATTCCCAAGCCCTGACGCCAACCCCAGGCATGCTGAGGCCGATTGCGCGCGTCATCTAGACTGAAGGACGATGAAAACCGGAATCCATCCCGAGTACGTCCTCGCCAACGTGCACTGCTCGTGCGGTAACCAGTTCTACACCCGCTCGACCGAGTCAGATCTCCACGTCGAGCTCTGTTCGGAGTGCCACCCGTTCTATACCGGCAAGCAGAAGCTCGTCGACACGGGTGGGCGGGTCGAGCGCTTCCAGCGCCGCGCCGCCAAGCACGCCAAGGCCGGGCGCTAGCCGGTGAGCCCAGAGGTGGGCTCACCCCAGGCTGAGAATGTCCCGTTAAGCGACGGGACCGCTTCGCTGCGCATGCCCGACGGCGCCCTGGTCGCCAAGCGCGACGCGCCGGTCGGCGGCCAGGCGGTGCTCGAGGGCGTGATGATGCGCGGCGTCACCGTCTGGGCCGTGGCCTGCCGCCGTCCCGACGGCGAGATCGAGATCAGCTCTGAGTCGATAAAGCCCTGGGCCCAGCGCCACCGCCTCTGGCGGCTGCCGGTGCTGCGCGGCATCGTCGCTCTCGGCGAGTCGCTGAAGATCGGCTTCCGGGCGCTGGCGATCTCCGCCAACGCTCAGCTGGAGGACGACGAGGAGGGCGAGCCGGAGGAGATCGGCGGTTGGGTCTGGGGACTGACGATCGCCCTCTCGATGGTCTTGGCGATCGGCCTCTTCTTTGTCGTGCCGGTCGGGCTGACCAGCCTGATCAAGGACCAGCTCGGTTCGCCGGTCCTCTTCTGGCTGGTCGAGGGGGTTCTGCGCACGGCGATCTTCATCGGCTACATCGCCGCGATCAGCCGTCTCAAAGACCTGCGCCGCGTCTTCGAGTACCACGGCGCCGAGCACAAGACGATCTCCTGCTATGAGGCGGAAGACCAGCTGACCCCGGCGCGGGCAAAGCTCTACTCGCGCCTGCACCCACGTTGCGGCACCAGCTTCCTGCTGATCGTGATGGTGCTGGCGATCTTCGTCTTCGCCCCGCTCGGCCTTCCCGCCTGGTACTGGCTGCTGGCATCGCGCATACTCGGCATCCCGCTGATCGCCGGGCTCTCCTACGAGGTGATCAAGTGGGCCGGCAAAAACCGCCGCAAGCGCTGGGTGCGGGCGATCATGTGGCCGGGCCTAATGCTGCAGAACCTGACCACGCGTGAGCCCGACGAGGAGGAGCTGGCGGTGGCGATCGCCTCGCTCGAAGCGGTGTTGGCGCGAGAGTCGCCCGAGCAGGCGGCTGCTGGGCAGCACATCGAGATCGTCGCCTGAGGCTGGTGGCGCGCGGGTCCTGTCCCGGGGGCGGGGGGGCGGCGGGCGGGCCACGGTCCGTCCTCGACCCCCCGCCCCCGCGCCACCCGCGCGAGAAGCCTGGCGGGTAGCTGACCAAGGGCCCAAGGTTTCGATGACCCGCCCCCTTTATGTTGTGGGCGTGATCGATTCTTTGGTTGAGCAGATTGAGGCTCGGTTTTCTGAGCTCGAGGCGCAGATGTCCGATCCGGCCGTGATCGGAGATCGGGAGCGCTATGCGGAGGTTGGGCGCGAGTACCGCGAACTGCAGTCGGCGCAGGCGCTTGGGGCTGAGTACCGGACCTTGAAGGACGATCTGGAAGGGGCGCGGGAGCTGCTCGCCGAAGACGGCGAGGACTCGGAGCTGCGCAAGGTCGTCGATGAGGCGCCGCAGCGGATCGAGGCCCTTGAAGAGGAGATCCGGCTCGCGATGGTCGAGCGGGACCCCAACGACTCAAAGAACGTGCTGGTCGAGGTCCGGGCCGGGACAGGGGGGGACGAGGCGGCGCTGTTTGCCGGCGACCTCTACAAGATGCTGACCCGCTACGCCGAAGAGAGCGGCTTTACGACCGAGCTGCTCTCGCAGTCGAATGCGGAGGTGGGTGGCTTCAAGGAGGTCACCTTTGCGATCAAGGGCGAGGGCGCCTACTCGGTCTTCAAGTACGAGGGCGGGACGCACCGCGTGCAGCGGGTGCCGGAGACCGAGTCGCAGGGCCGCATCCACACCTCGACCGCGACCGTGGCGGTGCTGCCAGAGGCCGAGGAGGTCGAGGTCACAATCGACCAGAACGACCTCCAGGTCGACGTCTACCGCTCCTCGGGCCCGGGCGGCCAGTCGGTCAACACGACCGATTCGGCTGTGCGGATCACCCACAAACCGACCGGGATCGTCGTCTCGATGCAGGACGAGAAGTCACAGCTGCAGAACAAGGAGCGGGCGATGCGGGTGCTGCGCGCCCGCATCTACGAGCGCGAGCTGGCCGAACAGCAGGCGCAGATCGCCTCCGAGCGCAAGGCACAGGTTGGCAGTGGCGAGCGCTCCGAGAAGGTGCGCACCTACAACTTCCCCCAGGGGCGGGTCACCGACCACCGGATCAAGCACACCTCGCACAACCTCGAAGGCGTCCTCGGCGGCCAGCTTGCCGAGTTCACCGAGGCGCTGGCAGCGGAGGAGAAGCGGCAGAGGTTGGAGGCTGCCGCCGTAGGCTGACGTGTGGCCGGCGCATATTGGCGTCCTCGGTCGCTCGCGTGCAGAGCACGCCACGCTCCCTGCGTCCTTGATCAGCTTGACCACACACGTCAGTTCCACAAGAGATGCATTGGATGCCGCTGTAGACGCTCTGCGGGCGGCTGGAATCGGCGACCCACGTTTCGACGCGGAACTGCTTTTGGCAGAGGCAACCGGTTTGGATCGGGCCCATCTCGCGGCACACCCCGCGGCGGATATCCCACCGCCGGCAGCGCGGCGGTTCGGCGAGATAGTGCGGCGGCGACTGCGGCGCGAGCCGGTTGCCTACATCCTTGGCCGTAAGGGATTTCGGCACCTCGAGCTCGTCGTCGACCCGCGGGTACTGATTCCGCGTCCGGAGACGGAGATGCTGGTCGAGCTGGCGCTGGAGCTGCAGCCCGCCAGCGTGCTCGATCTGGGCACCGGCTCGGGCGCGATCGCCCTTGCGGTTGCCGCCGAGTTGCCGGACTGCGTGGTGACGGCGAGTGACACCTCGGCGGCGGCGCTCGAAGTTGCCCGCGCCAACGCCGAGCGGCTTGGCCTCGCCGAGCGCGTCCGTTTTCTCGAGGCCTCGCTCCCCCCCGACGAGGACTTCGACCTGATCCTCGCCAACCTGCCCTATGTGGCCGAGGCCGACTGGTCTTCGTTGCAGCCGGAGGTAAGGGAGTGGGAGCCGCGCGAGGCGCTGCTGGCAGGCCCCGACGGCCTCGGCGCATTGCGAGCCCTGATCCCCGCGTGCGGTCGCACTTGTCTCCGGATAGCGGAAAGAAATACGACCGCGCAGGGATCGGTCGTCGCCGGAAATACGACCGCACGAGCACCGATCGTCGCGTTCGAGGTGGGCGAGGGCCAGGCGGAATCGGTTGGCGCGATGTTGCGCGAGGCCGGCTTTGGCTCCGTTGAGGTGCGCGCCGACCTTGCCGGGATCGACCGGGTCGTGATCGGACGGCCGTGAGCGAGACGATCTCGATCGGGCGAGACGGGCCGGAACGCGCCCGCCTCGGCTTGGAGCGCTGCATCGCCCGAGGCGGGGTCGTGGTCTTCCCGGCGGACGGGCTCTATGGGCTCGCCTGCGACCCGATGAATCCGGCGGCGATCGCCCGCATCCACCGGATCAAGGGGCGCGACGACGGCAAGCCCTCGGCCGTCCTCTACTTCTCTCCGCTGGCGATGCGCGAGCTGGTCGAGGGCTTCGGCGAGCGCACGCGGGCGGCGGTCGGGGCTCTGCTGCCAGGCCCGGTCACGCTCGTCGTCGAGAACCCCGAGCGTCGCTACCCGCTCGCCTGCCGCGAAGATCCGGAGCGGCTCGGGCTGCGCCTGATCGGCGGGCCGCTGGCTGGCGCCATGTGCCCGATCTTTCAGACGTCTGCCAATCGCAGCGGCAAGCCCGCCCCCGCCCGCTTCGCCGATGTCCCGGAGGAGATCGTCGCCGCGGCCGACCTGGCGATAGATGGCGGCGCCCTCGCCGGCCTTCCGTCCTCGGTTGTCGACCTGACCGCCTTTGAGGCGACCGGCGACTGGACCGTTCTGCGCGAGGGCGGAATGTCCCCTGGGGATCTCGCAGTACGGCTGGACGCTCTTTAATGCTGCCCTAATTAGGCATGGCAGCCGCGGACAGTACTGTTGCGGCGATGGGGACTGTGAGGGGGCGATGAGCTGGTGGCAGGCCAAGTCCTAACGCGGGCCACCGGGCCCACCAAAGTGGCCTTCGAGCAGGTGGGGGAGATGATGATCCTCACCGCGAAGACGATCGTCTCCGCCGTGCGGCCTCCCTATCCCTACGGCGAGGAGCTGGTCTGGCAGTTCCTCTTCGTGCTGAAGCTTTCCTGGTTCCCGCTGCTGATCTCGACCTTCGCGCTCTGCCTCGGCGCCCCGGGTCTGCAGGCGGCCGGCGTGCTCTCGCTGTTCGGCGCCCTCGACCGGCTCGGTGGTTTCTTCGTGCTGACGGCGATCCGCTGGATCGGGCCACTGGTCACCGCCGTCGTCGTCGCCGGCGTCGCCGGCACCGCGATCACCGCCGACCTCGGCGCCCGCAAGATCCGCGAGGAGCTCGACGCCCTGCAGGTGCTCGGGGTCGACCCGGTCAAGAACCTGGTCGTGCCACGCTTCCTGGCGCTGATCGTGATCACCGGCCTGCTCGACATCTTCGCGATCGTCTTCGGCCTGTCCGCCGGGATCGCCGCCGAGCTGCTCTACAAGCAGTCGCTCGGCGGCTTCTTCGCCACGCTTTTCTCCAACGCCACGGTCACCGACATCTGGGCCTCGGTCCTGATGTGCACGATGTTCGGCGCGATCATCGCCGTCGTCTGCTCCTACAAGGGGATGTCGGCCTCGGGCGGCGCCGCAGGCGTCGGCCGTGCCGTCAACCAGGCCGTGGTGATCGCCCTGGTCGCGGTCTTCTTCTTCCAGTTCGTCGTCACCTCGATCCTGCTCGCCACCAACCCCGAACTGCAGAGCATCCGTTGATCGGCTGGCTCGACGTGCCGCGCGGCTGGCTCGACTCCTTCGGCGAGATCGCCCGCTTCGGCACCCGCGTCGCCGGGCTCGTCTTCAGCGGCCGCGTCCTGCGCTTCTTCGGTGAGAGCCTGCGCCAGGGCGGCATCCTGATCCTCGGCTCGGCCCTGATCATCTGGGCCTTCGTCTTCATCCTCGGCCTGCAGTGCGGCCTGCAGGGCGCCTACTTCAACCGCTCGATCGGCGCTCCCTCGCTGGCCGGGCTCTTCTCCGCCTACTGCGACCTGCGCGAGGGGCTGCCCTACGCCTTCGGCTACATCCTCTCGGCCAAGGTCGGCACCGGGATCGTCGCCGAGCTCGGCGCGATGCGGATCTCCGACGAGATCGACGCGCTCGAGGTGATGGGGATCCCGCCGGTGACCTTCCTCGCCGCGACCCGCCTGCTCGGCGCCTGGATCGCGATCCCCTTCCTCTACCTGGTCGGGATCGGCGTCGCCTACTTCGCCAGCTACATAGCGGTGGTCCAGCAGGTGGGTGATGTGTCCTCTGGCGGCTACCTCTTGATCTTCTGGATGTTCCAGAGCCCGCCCGACCTGATGTTCAGCCTGATCAAGGGGATGGTGATGACGACCGCGATCGTGCTCGTCGGCTGCTACTACGGCTACACCGCCTCCGGCGGCCCGGTCGGGGTGGGCACCGCGACGGCCCAATCGATGGTGGTCAACATCATCCTCGTCCACATCATCGGCATGCTCGGCACGGTCGTCTTCTGGGGCTCGAACCCGCGAGCCCCGATCGGCGGGTGAACAGCCTGCCGGTGGGCCTAAATGTCAACCATGGCTCGACATTTCGGCCCGCCGGCGGCGGCTAGCAGCCGGTGTCGCCGCGGAAGGGGAGGCGGACGAGGCGGCGTGAGGTGTTGTCGCGCTCGTTCGACTCGTAGAGCAGCCCGTTTGGATCGACGGTCATCACGAAGGCGAAGCAGCCGTGCAGGCCGCCGACCGGAATCCACTGCTTGGAGTAGTCGGCCGGGTAGACGTCCGACCAGCCCACCGAGGTCCCCAGGGTGATGCCGTCCTGGTAGGGGTTCTGGTTGCAGCCCGGGTAGTGGAAATGGCTGGGCGAGCGGCGTCCCGGCCGGGTGCGCTCGAGGTCGCGCAGACAGTAGTTGAGCTTGGGGCCGGCGCGCACGCGACGCAGGAGCCGGTGATGGCCGTCGACCGACCAGAGGTCGAAGTGGGCAAGCTGGTGGACCTTCCAGTAGCTGCCTCCGAAGTAGCTGCCGACGTCGGTGAAGTGCAGGCTGGCGCCGGTTGACACGTCGACGTGACCGCCTCCCGCCCGGTAGATCCGCTGGTGGACGCGCATCGACCGCGGCCCGTTGCGCTTGCCGCGCAGCTCCATCGGGCCGCGGCCGCGACTGCGCACGTCACTCGTCGCGCGCAGCAGCGTGCGCCCGCCACCGCTTTGGACGTACAGGTCGCGGGGCGGGGCGATGCGAAGGTTGGGGCAGAGCAGGCCCTTCGCGTCCGCGCCGGCGCAGGGGCTCTCGCCGGCGGGGACGATGGCATGGGCCGGAGCAGCCGTCGAGACGGCCGGCAGCAGGGCGAGGGCGAGAGCGAGACGGGTGCGCTTCAGCGTCACGTGGGCACATCTATACCCGCTCCGCTATCCCTGCGCGTTGCTATCGTCGCTCCTCCGATGAGTGAGCTGCCCGAGAACTTCCAAGCCGCGCCTCTCAGCGAGGTCGATCCCGAGATCGCGGCCGTGCTGGAGGCGGAGCTGAGGCGCCAGCAGGGGACGCTGGAGATGATCGCCTCGGAGAACTTCGTCCCCCAGGCGGTGCTCGAGGCGATCGGCTCGGTGCTAACCAACAAGTACGCCGAGGGCTATCCCGGCCGCCGCTACTACGGCGGTTGCGAGGAGGTCGACGTCGCCGAGCAGCTGGCGATCGACCGCGCCAAGGAGCTCTTCGGTGCCGAGCACGCCAACGTCCAGCCCCACTCTGGAGCGCAGGCCAACAACGCCGTCTACATGGCACTGCTCGAGCCAGGGGACACCTTCCTCGGCCTCGCTCTCGATCACGGCGGCCACCTCAGTCACGGGATGAAGATCAACGTCTCAGGCACGCTCTACAACCCGGTCCCGTACCACGTCCGCAAAGACGATCTGCTGGTCGACATGGACGAGGTCGCCGCGCTTGCCGAGGAGCACAGGCCGAAGCTGATCGTCGCCGGCTGGTCGGCCTATCCGCGCCAGCTCGATTTCGCCGCCTTCCGCCAGATCGCCGACTCCGTGGGGGCCAAGTTGATGGTCGACATGGCCCACTTCGCCGGCCTCGTCGCCGCCGGCGAGCACCCCAATCCGGTGCCGCACGCCGACGTGGTGACGACGACGACCCACAAGACCCTGGCCGGGCCGCGCAGCGGCATGATCCTCTCCAAAGAGGAGCACGCGAAGGCGATCGACAAGGCGACCTTCCCGGGTCAGCAGGGAGGGCCGCTGATGCACACGATCGCCGCCAAGGCGGTGGCGTTGCGGATCGCCGCCAGCGAGCCCTTTCGCGCCCGCCAGCGTCAGACGATCGCCAACGCGAAGGCTTTCGGAGCGGGCCTCGAAGCCAACGGCGTGCCGGTGCTCACCGGCGGCACCGACGTCCACCTCGTGCTCGTCGACCTGACGCCGAGTGGCCTCGACGGCCAGACGGCAGAGGATCGACTCGATGAGGTCGGCATCACGGTCAACCGCAACGCGATCCCCTTCGACCCGCGTCCGCCGATGAACCCCTCCGGCCTGCGGATCGGCACGCCGGCGCTGACCACGCGCGGCCTCGTCGAGGAGGACATGACCGAGATCGCTTCGGTGATCGCCACCGCCCTCTCCGACGAATTCGATGCCGAAAGAGACAAGCTTTCCGAGCGCACGAAGACGCTGATGGACCGCTACCCGCTCTACCCCCAGCTTTCAACCGCTGCGGCGGTGTGAACTCGCCCCTGAGCCCTCGGGCTTCGTCTTGTCTGCGACGTGTGTCGCGGGGGGTGGCGCCGATTTGGGGGACCGCCCCGAGGAGGCGGCGCCAGCCGCCCCCGCAGCGGGTGGTGGCACCAAATCGGCGACAGGACCCGCCGCGCCAAGCCCGTTGCAGGGAGGGAGGTACATGAACATCTGGGTCGACATGTCAGCACCCGCGCACGTGCTGGTGCTGCGCCCGATCATCGAGCGACTGCGCAGCCAGGGCCACTCGGTGCAGATCACCTCGCGTGACTACGCGCAGACGCAGGCGCTGCTCGACCTGCACGGGCTCGAGCACACGCCGATCGGCCGCCACGGCGGTGCCTCGCGGCTGCGCAAGGGCTATCGCCTCGCCGCTCGAACTGCGGCGATGATCCGCTTCGGCCGCGACCGCTCCTTCGACCTCGCCCTCGCCCATGGCTCCAACGACCTCGCAATCGCCGCCCGCGTGCTCGGCATGCCGGAGGCGAACATGCACGACTACGAGTTCGCGGTCACCCAGCATCACATCGGCTGCCGCCTCGCCAGGCGGGTGATGTTTCCGGACTCGGTCCCTGCCGAGCGCCTGCGCCGCTTCGGCGTTCGCCCCGACAAGCTCTTTCCCTATCCGGGCCTGAAGGAGGAGTACTACCTCTATGACTTCGAGCCGGACCCAGATGCGCTGACCCGCCTCGGCGTCGACGTCTCGCGGGTCGTCGTGATCGTGCGGCCACCTCCCGACGTCTCCCTCTATCACCGCAAGTCGAACCCGCTCTTTCCGAAGGTGCTTGCCAGGCTCGGCCAGGACAGCGACGTCCACGCGATCGTGTTGCCTCGCACGGTGGCGCAGCGCGAGCTGGTCGAGAGCCTCGAGCTGCCTTCGCTGATCGTTCCGGCCGGGGCGGTCGAGGCCCAGAGCCTCGTCGCTCTCGCCGACCTGGTCGTCTCCGCGGGGGGGACGATGAACCGCGAGGCCGCGGCGCTGGGGATCCCCGTCTACACGACCTACGGCGGGCGCCTGGGCGGCGTCGACGAAGCGCTGATCCGCTCGGGACGGCTGCGGCCGCTCACCGATCCGCGGGCGATTGAGCTGGAGAAGCGCGGCGAAGGCGCAAGCGCGATCAGGCGCGATCCCGGTCCGCTGGTCGAGACGATCCTCGCTACCGTCGGAGAGGCCCATCCAGCGGAGACCTACATCCCAAGCTGATCCCTTCGCCGAGGCGGACGGGGTTCGGGCCGAGCTCGACCGCTTCATCGCGCTCGCGGGGGAGGGGGAACCGCGTCCGGTCGACGTCGTCCTGCGCGCCCTCGACGTGCTGATCGCCTCGCTGATCCTCGCCGTGCTCGCGCCCGTGCTCGCCCTCGTCGCCGTCGCGATCGGGCTCACCTCCGGGCGTCCGCTGCTCTACCACGGCGCCCGGGTCGGACGCGCCGGCCAGCTCTTCCTGATGTACAAGTTCCGCACCCTGGCGCCGGACGCCGAGGAGCGGCTCGGCCCCTATCTCGGCGAGGAGCTCTCGCGCCGCACCGAAGCCGAGGTGACCCGGATCGGCCGCGCCCTGCGCGCCACCCACCTCGACGAGGTGCCGCAGCTCTGGAACGTCCTGCGCGGCGACATGGCGATCGTCGGTCCCCGGCCGATCCGCCCCGCCTTCTTCACCGAGCTATGCGAGGAGATCCCCCAGTACTGGCAGCGGCTCGTCGTACGCCCGGGCGTCACCGGCTTCGCCCAGACCCGGGTGACGAGGGAGGAGTCCTGGGCGAACAAGCTCGCTCACGACATGGAGTACATCGCCGACCGCTCGGTCGGCCTCTACTTCAAGGTGCTGCTCGCCACCGTCACCAAGGTGGCGGGCCGGGGACCGGCGGTCTCGAACCGCTCCTGAGGCGGAGTCCCCGGCGGGGCTGGCAGACTGCCGCGCATGTGCGGCATCTGCGGCATGGTCTCCCAGGACCACAGGGCGCCCCCCGAGCCGGAGGTGGTGGCGCGGATGAACCGCTCTCTGCTCCACCGCGGCCCCGACAGCGAGGGCCTCTTCGAGGGCGGGCAGGCGATTCTCGCCGCCCGCCGCCTCTCGATCATCGACCTCGACACGGGGCGCCAGCCGATCGCCAGCGAGGATGGCGGCGTCGTCGTCGTCCAGAACGGTGAGATCTACAACTACCGCGAGCTGCGGCGAGAGCTCGAGCAGCGCGGGCACCGTTTCGCCACTGCCTCGGACACCGAGGTTCTGGTCCACCTCTACGAGGAGCATGGCGACGCCTTCCTCGAGCGGCTGCGGGGGATGTTCGCGCTGGCGATCTGGGACGCGCGTGAGCAGCGCCTGCTCTTGGCTCGCGACCGCTTTGGGATCAAGCCCCTCTACTACCGCCTCGCCGAGGGGACACTCGCCTTCGCCTCGGAGCTGAAGGCGATGCTGGAGCTGCCGGGCTTCTCGAGGCAGATCGATCCCCGCGCGATGGCCGCGTACCTGACCTTCAACTCGATCCCGGCGCCGCTGACCATCTTCGCCGAGGCGCGCAAGCTGCCGGCGGGATGCATGCTCTCGTGGCGAGACGGGGCCGTCGCCGAGACCCGCTACGCCCGCCCGGGGCCCCTGCCGGAAGGCAGCGTGAGAACCGGCTCGGCCGCCGGACTCGCCGAGCAGCTGCGCGAGACCCTGCGGGATTCGGTCCGCGCTCACCTGGTCGCCGACGTCCCGGTCGGCGTGCTGCTCTCCGGCGGGGTCGATTCGACCGGTCTCGCGGCGCTTGCCGCCGGCGAGGCCGGCGAGGGGGTGAAGACCTTCTCGATCGGCTTCGAGGAGTCGAGCTTCGACGAGCTCTCGCGGGCGCGCTTGGTCGCCGAGCGCTACCGCACCGACCACCACGAGCTGGTCCTCCGTCCCGACGCGGTCGAGCTGCTGCCCAAGCTAGTAGAGGCCTTCGACGAGCCCTTTGGCGACTCCTCGGCGGTGCCGACCTATCTCGTCTCGCAGCTGGCCGCCGGCGAGGTCAAGGTCGCCCTTTCGGGCGAGGGCGGCGACGAGCTCTTCGGCGGCTACTACACCTACGTCGCCGACCTGCTCGCGCCGCGCCTCGGTCCGCTGGCCACGCTCGCCTCACCATTGGTGGAGGCACTGCCCAGCTCCAACTCCAAGGCCAGCTTCGACTACAAGGCCAAGCGCTTCGTTCGCGCCGCCAGGCTGCCGCCGCTGGAGCGCCATCACGCCTGGAAGGAGATCTTCTCGGCACCCGCGCGGGCCTCGCTGCTCGGCGATCGGAACCCCGGCTGGGACCCGGTCGACGTCTATCGCGAGCGCTACGCCGAAACGCAGGGGGCAGAGCGCCTCGCCCGACTGCAGGACGTCGACCTCGGCATCTACCTCGTCGACGACCTGCTGGTCAAGACCGATCGCTCCAGCATGGCCCACTCGCTGGAGCTGCGCGTGCCCTTTCTCGACCAGCGCGTCGCCGACTTTGCCTTCGAGCTGCCCAGGCCCCTGAAGGTGCGCGGCTTCGCCAAGAAGAGGCTGCTGCGCCGCGCCCTCGCGCCGCTGCTTCCAGACGAGATCCTGCGTGCCCCCAAGCAGGGTTTTTCGATCCCGCTCGCGGCGTGGCTGCGCGGGCCCTTGGAGCCCTACGCGCGCGAAGTCCTGGCGCCCGCCACGCTCTCGCGCCAGGGCTGCCTCGACCCGGCGGCGGTCACTCCGCTGATCGACGCCCACTGCTCGGGCCGCGAGGACCTCAGCCGCCAGCTCTGGGGGCTGATGGCCTTCACACTCTGGTTCGATCGCTATGCCGTCTAGCGTCGACGCGCTGCTCGCCTTCCTGCTCGCCGGGTTCCTGGCCTGGCTCTGCGTGCCGCTCACCGATCGCCTCGCCCGCCGGGTCGGCGCGATCGACGCTCCCAACGAGCGCTCGCTGCACGAGGCGCCGACGCCAAGCCTCGGCGGCCTGGCGATCCTCGCCGGCGCCTTCGTCTCCGCTCTCGTCTTCCTCCCCTGGGATGGCGAGACGCGAGCGATCCTCGGTGGGGCGCTGATCATCGCCACCGTCGGCCTCCTCGACGACATATACGAGCTCGGCGCGGCGCCGAAGATCCTCGGGCAGACCGCGGCGGTCGTCGTGCCCGTCGCCGCGGGGGTCACGGTCGAAAGCTTCACCTTCCCGTTCCTGGGCGCGCTCGACCCGGGGTCCGTGGAGCTGTTCAGCCTGCCCTGGGGGGGCGCGGTCGACCTCGGCCAGCTCGGCACGGTGGTGGCGATCGTCGCGGTGATCAACGTGATCAACCTGATCGACGGGGTCGACGGGCTGGCCGCCGGGGTCTGCCTGATCTCGGGCCTGGCCCTGGCGGTGATCGCACTCTCGCTCGACCGCAACGCCGCCGGGGTCCTCGCGGCGCTGACCGCCGGCGCAGCGGTCGGCTTCCTGCGCCACGGCTTCCCGCCCGCGCGGACCTTCATGGGCGACACCGGATCCAACCTCCTCGGCTACCTGCTCGGCGTCGTCGCGGTCCAGGGAGCGCTGAAGACGAACGCCGTCGTCGCCCTCTTCCTGCCGCTGATCATCCTCGCGGTGCCGATCCTCGACACCGGCTTCGTCGTCGCCAAGCGGCTCAAGTACCGCCGGCCGATCTACCGCGCCGATCGCTGGCACTTCCACCACCGGATGACCAACATCGGCTTCTCGCAGAGGCGCACGCTCGCCTACCTCTACGGCTGGACGCTGGTCATGGCGGCGCTCGCCCTGGCGCTTCGCTTCGTCCCCTACAGCGATGACCACGGCCACTTCGACGCCTTCTGGACGGCGGTGATCGCCGCCTTCGGACTGCTCGCCCTCGCCGCCAGCATCTACCTCGTCGACGTGCTGGAGATCCTCAAGCTGCGCCGGGTGCGCTTGCGGCAGGTGACGGGTCTCCGCCGGGGCGCCCGCGCCCCGATTCCGGTCGCCGAGGAGGTCGACCGGGCGGTCGAACGGGAGCTGGAGACGGGGACCTTCCCGGCGATCGACCCCGAAACAGGCGAGTTCGAAGCGCTGCCTCATAATCGCCTGGAAAGTTAGTAACAGGTTGTAACAAGGCTCACGAACTGGCTCTAGAAAGCGGTTCGTCGGCCCTTTCGGGTATAGTCGACAGTCCGCCCGCCTTTACCGAGACGGGCGCATTTTATGTCTCCTCCCAAGTACGTCGACCTCCTGGTCCTTGCCGCTGCTCTCGCCGTTTTTCTGCTCGGCGGGCTGCCCATGCTCGGATACGCGGTCGGAGCGGCTGCCTGGCTGGCCCAGCGCGGCATCCAGGCCCTCGCCACCCGCCGCGCCAACGCCGAGCTGGCCACGGGCAACCGCCAAAAAGCGATGGGGATAGTCGCCGCGACCACGCTCGGCCGCGTCTGGCTGATGGCGACGGTGGTCCTGCTCGTCGGCCTCGCAGACCGCGAAGCCGGGCTCTCCTCGGCGGTCCTCGTCCTCGTCCTCTTCACCGTCTCCTTCGCCGCCCAGGGCATCGCCCACCTCTTCAGCGAACCGGAGGCGGGCAAAGCATGAGCACCCGCAACAAGGTCCTGATCGGGCTCGGCGTCTACTTTGGCATCGCGATCCTGATGCTGCTGATCTTCGGCAGCTCGGGCAAACTCGAATCATTCCAGCCGCAGAACGAGTTCAAGCTCGAACCGTGGATCTCGATCCACATCGGCAGCCTCGACCTCAGCATCAACAAGGCGGTCTTCTATCTGGTCCTGGCCAGCGCCCTGACGATCTTCACGATGGTCTGGATCAGCCGCCGCATGGCGCAGAAACCGAACCGGGTGCAGACCGCGATCGAGGTCGCCTATGACCTGACCAAGAACAACATCACCGGCGGCAACCTCGCCGGCGCCACCGCGCTGCGCTGGTTCCCCTTCCTCGCCGCCCTCTTCTTCTGGATCTGGTTCTCGAACATGATCGGCTTCATCCCGCTGCCGACCAACACAGAGCACACGGTCAGCATCTTCGGCCTGGAGATCCCGGCCTTCGCGATCTACGCCGCGACCGCCAACATCTCGATCCCGCTGGTGCTGACCCTCGTCGTCTGGGTCTCCTACCACGTCGAAGGGATCCGCATCAAGGGCTTCATCCCGTACTTCGCCAGCTGGCTGCCCCCGGGGCTGGAGGAGATGAACCCGATTGGCAAGGGGGCAATTTTTATCATCGAGGTGATCTCGCACTTCGTGCGGCTGATCTCGCTCTCAGTGCGTCTCTTCGCCAACATCCTCGCCGGCCACCTGCTGCTGCTCTTCATGGGCGGCGGGCTCGCCGTTCTGCTCGGCATCGCCGCCCTCGGGGCGCTGACGTTCCCGATGGCGTTCGCATTCTTCATCTTCGAGGTGGGTCTGGTCGCGACGCTTCAGGCGTTTATCTTCTCGACCCTCACCGCGATCTACATCGGCGGAGCCACCTCCGCAAGTCACTAGAAAAGGAGCGCTGTTTCAATGGATCTGTCCCCTGTAGCCGCCGCGATCTCCGACGAAGGGATCGAATCGGCCGGTAAGGCGATCGCCCTCGGTGTCGGTGCCGGCCTTGGTTCGATCGGCGCCGGCATCGGCATCGGCTTCATCTTCGGTAAGGAGATCGAGTCGGTCGCCCGCCAGCCCGAGATGAAAGACGAGCTGCAGAGCATCCGCTGGCTCGGCTTCGCGCTGACCGAGGCCGTGGCCTTCTACACCTTCATCTTCGGCCTGATCGCCTTCTTCCTCTAGGTCGATCCAGTGGAGCTCTTTGGCCACATAGCCGGCTTGATCCCGCTCGCCGCGGAGGAGGCGTCTGAAGAAGGCGGCAGCTTCCTGGTCTCACCGGGCCTCGGCTTGATGATCTGGACGCTGGTCCTCTTCCTCTTCACGATGTGGGTGCTGAGCAAGGTCGCCTTCCCGAAGATTCAGGAGGCGCTCGACAAGCGCGCCAAGACGATCAGCGAGTCGATCGAGGCGGCGGAACGCCAGCGCAAGGAGTCCGATGAGCTGCTCGCCGAGTACCGCGAGCGGCTCAGCGAGGCCCGCGAGCAGGCCGACGACATCATGGCCCGCGCCCGCAAAGCGGCTGAGACGGCCGAATCCGAGGCAAAATCGGCAGGCAACGCGAAGCGCGAGGAGCTGGTCGCGGCCGCGACCCGCGACATCGAAGCCGAGACCCGGCGCTCGCTCCAGCAGATCCGCAAGGAGGTCGCCGACCTGACCGTGCTGGCGACCGAGAAGGTCACCCGCAAGTCCCTCAACGAGGACGATCAGCGTCGCCTCGTCGAGGAGGCGCTGAGCGAGGTCGACTTCTCTGCCCTGTCGGGAGCGGAGGAGTCGAGGAACTGATGGCGGAGGCAGCTCGCGTATACGCCGAGGCCCTTTTCGACGTGGCCAAGGAGAAGGGCAAGCTCGACGCGGTTCGCGGCGAGCTGGCCCAGTTCGCCGATGCGCTCGACGGCGATCACGAGCTGCAGGTCTTTTTCTTCAGTCCCTACTTCTCCACGGCGGAGAAGGTGGCGGGCCTGAAACGCGCCGTCAGCGGCGCCGATCAGGAGCTGCTCAACTTCTTCGAGCTGCTGATCGAGAAGGGGCGGATGCAGGAGGTTTTCCGCATCCGCCGCCAACTCGACGAGCTCTGGAAGCAGGAGAACCGGCGCATCGATGTAACCGTGACCAGCGCGGTCGAGCTTGACCGCGCTGTGGTCGAGAAGGTCGGCGAGGAGATCGAGCGCCAGACCGGCCAGAAAGTGGAGCTGGCCAGCCGCGTCGATGGCGAGATCATCGGCGGCATCGTCCTGCAGGTCGGCAACATGGTCCTCGACGCGAGCATCCGTAGTCGCTTGGACAAACTTCGAAAAAGCGTCGCCCAAGCGGCGTAAGGAGGCAGAACCGCAGTGGAGATCAAGCCTGACGAGATCGCATCAATCCTGCGCGAGCGGATCGAGGGACTAGACACCGGCAGCGCTGACCTCTCCGAGGTCGGCACGGTGCTGTCCGTAGCCGACGGGATCGCCCGCATCCACGGCCTGGAGAAGTGCATGGCCCTGGAGATGCTGGAGCTGCCGCACGGCGTCACCGGCCTCGCCCTCAACCTCGAGTCCGACAACGTCGGCGCCGTGCTCTTCGGCGAGTGGGACAAGGTCGTCGAGGGCGACACGGTCAAGCGCACCGGCCACCTGCTGCGGATCCCGGTCGGAGACGAGCTGCTCGGCCGCATGGTCGACCCGCTCGGCCGCCCGCTCGACGACAAAGGCGAGATCGCCACGACGCAGACCCGCCCGGCCGAGTTCAAGGCCCCGGGCGTGGTCCAGCGCCAGCCGGTCACCGAACCGGTGCAGACCGGGCTGATGTCGATCGACGGGATGATCCCGATCGGCCGTGGCCAGCGAGAGCTGATCATCGGCGACCGCCAAACGGGCAAGACGGCGATCGCGATCGACACGATCATCAACAACCGCGACAAGGACATGATCTGCATTTACGTCGCGATCGGGCAGAAGATGTCGACCGTCGTCCAGCTCAAGCAGGTGCTGGAGGAGAACGGCGCGATGGAGAACACGATCATCGTCGCCGCGCCCGCCGACGAGGCGGCGCCGATCAAGTTCATCGCCCCCTACGCCGGTTGCGCGATGGGCGAGCACTTCCTCTACAACTGCAAGGCCGCTCTCTGCGTCTACGACGACCTCACCAAGCACGCCTACGCCTACCGCCAGATGTCGCTGCTGCTGCGGCGCCCGCCGGGTCGCGAGGCCTACCCGGGCGACGTCTTCTACCTGCACTCTCGCCTCTTGGAGCGGGCGGTGAAGCTCAACGACGACCTCGGCGGCGGCTCGCTGACGGCGCTGCCGATCATCGAGACCCAGGCCTCCGACGTCTCGGCCTACATCCCGACCAACGTCATTTCGATCACCGACGGTCAGATCTTCCTCGAGTCCGACCTCTTCTACTCGGGCGTCCGCCCGGCGATCAACGTCGGCATCTCGGTCTCGCGGGTGGGGGGCAACGCGCAGACCAAGGCGATGAAGAAGGTCGCCGGCAAGCTGCGCCTCGACCTCTCGCAGTTCCGCGACCTCGAGGCCTTCGCCCAGTTCGGCTCCGAGCTCGACCCCGAGACTCAGAAGACGCTGAGCCGCGGCGAACGGCTGGTCGAGCTGCTCAAGCAGAAGGAGCGCGAGCCGCTCGGGGTCGCCGATCAGGTGGCGGCGATCTACTCCGGCACCGGCGGTTTCCTCGACCGGATCAAGACCGATCGCGTCGGCGAGTTCCTCGGCGACTTGAAAATTCGCCTGCACTCCGAGAAGGCCGACCTGCTGCAGCGGATCACCGACAGCGGCAAGCTCGAGGAGGCCGACGAGAAGGAGCTCGGCGCGGCGATCGCTGAGGTCGTCGACGACTTCGGCGCCGATTTCGACGAGCACGGCGATCCGATCGAGGCCGGCGAGTCCGACCGAATCAAGTCCGAGGACGAGCGGGCGAAGCCGTCCCGCGTCGCCGAGGCCGAGGCCGAGAAGACTGAGAAGGAGGCGACCCCGGCCTAGCTCCGGGTTCCGTCATGGCCTCTCAGAAGGACGTCAAGAACCGCATCGCGTCGATCAAGAACATCAACAAGATCACGCGGGCGATGGAGATGGTTGCCGCGGCGCGCCTGCGCCGGGCCGAACAGCGGATCGAGCAGATGCGCCCCTACGCCCAGTCGATGCGCAAGCTCACCCGCCGCGCCGCCGAGCAGGCGGGCGGCCTGCCGCGGGTGCCGGTGCTGGAAGAGCGCGAGAACGAGAAACGCGTCGGGATCCTCCTGATCACCGGCGACCGCGGCCTCGCCGGCGCCTTCAACACCAACATCATCCGCGACGGCATGCGGCTGAAGGGCGAGCTGCGCGGCGAGGGCAAGGAGGCGGTCTTCTCCGCCGTCGGCCGCAAGGGCGTCGGCGCCCTCACCTTCCGCAAAGAGGATCCCCGCACTTCCTACGTCGGCTTCACAGACCGGCCCGGTTTCGCCAACGCGCGCGAGATCGGCGAGGAGCTGACCTCCCGCTACGTCGACGAAGAGCTCGATCGGGTCGAGCTGGTCTACAACCGCTACGTCTCGCCGCTGACCCAGCACGTCTGGCGGCAGACGCTGCTTCCCCTCCAGCAGGCCGACGTGATCGGCGAGGGCGTCGCCGAGGAGGAAGAGGAGGGCGAGCAGACCGAGATCGAGAAGGCGCACAGCCACTCGGCCTGGGAATACGAGCCCGAGGCCGAGGACCTGCTGGGCGAGCTGATCCCCGAGTACGTGAATATTTCGGTTTACAGGGCGCTGCTCGAGTCGGCCGCTTCCGAGCTGGGAGCGCGGATGACGGCAATGCGCAGTGCTGCGGAGAACGCGGAGGAAATGATGGATGCCCTGACCCTGGAGATGAACCGGGCGAGGCAGGCCGAGATCACCCAGGAGATCCTCGAGGTTGTCGCCGGCGCCGAGGCGCTCGGGTAAGACTGCGAAACGAGAAAAGGAACCAATGGCTGAGAGCAACGGAGCAAACGTAGGACACGTCGAGCAGGTCACCGGCGTGGTCGTCGACGCGGTCTTCCCCGAGAAGCTGCCCGAGATCTACTCGGCGGTGAAGATCGAGATGGCCGGCGACGAGGACCGCGAGGCAACCGAGCTGGTCTGCGAGGTGCAGCAGCATCTCGGCGACAACCGGGTCCGCACCGTGGCGATGGACGCCACCGACGGCCTGCAGCGCGGCGACAAGGTGATCGACACCGGCGGCCCGATCACGGTTCCGGTGGGCGACGCCACCCTGGGCCGGATCTTCAACCTGCTCGGCGAGCCGATCGACCTCGGCGAGCCGGTGCAGACCGAGGAGCGCTGGCCGATCCACCGCCCGGCTCCCGAAGCCTCCGACCTCGCTCCGACCCAGGAGATCCTCGAGACGGGGATCAAGGTGATCGACCTGCTCGCGCCATACGCCAAGGGCGGCAAGGTCGGGCTCTTCGGCGGCGCCGGCGTCGGCAAGACAGTGCTGATCCAGGAGCTGATCCGCTCGATCGGCGAAGAGCACGAAGGCCTCTCGGCCTTCTGTGGCGTCGGCGAGCGCTCGCGAGAGGGCAACGACCTCTGGCTCGAGATGAAGGAGTCCGGCGTCATCGACAAGACGATGCTGGTCTTCGGCCAGATGAACGAGCCCCCCGGAGCCCGCCTGCGCGTCGCGCTTTCGGGCCTGACGATGGCCGAATACTTCCGCGAGCAGGGCGGCCAGGACGTGCTGCTCTTCATCGACAACATCTTCCGCTTCGTCCAGGCGGGCTCCGAGGTCTCGGCGCTGCTCGGCCGCATGCCATCGGCGGTCGGCTACCAGCCGACGCTGGAGACCGAGATGGGGGAACTGCAGGAGCGGATCACCTCGACCGAGCGCGGCTCGGTGACCTCGGTGCAGGCGATCTACGTCCCCGCCGACGACCTCACCGACCCGGCTCCGGCCTCGGTCTTCGCCCACCTCAACGCGACCACGACGCTGTCCCGTGCGATTTCGGAGAAGGGGATCTACCCGGCCGTCGACCCGCTCGACTCGACCTCGACGATCCTCAAGCCCGACGTCGTCGGCGACGAGCACTACCGCACGGCGACCGAGGTCCAGGAGGTGCTGCAGCGCTACAAGGAGCTCCAGGACATCATCGCCATCCTTGGCATCGACGAGCTTTCCGACGAGGACCGGCAAACGGTCACCCGCGCCCGCAAGATCGAGCGCTTCCTCTCGCAGCCGTTCTTCGTCGCCGAGCAGTTCACCGGCCGCAGCGGCGAGTACGTGCCGGTGGGGGAGACGGTCCGCGGCTTCCGCGAGATCCTTGACGGCGAGCACGACGACCTCTCCGAGGGCGCCTTCTACATGAAGGGCGGCATCGACCAGGTCACCGCCGACGCCGGAGCGGCCGCGGCCGCGTAGGGGAGACGATGGCCGCCGAGCACATGGTCGACGTAGAAGTCCTCACCCCCGAGGGCGAGGTCTTCAACGGCGAAGTGCGCCAGGTCTCGACCCGCACGGCGGTCGGCGAGCTGGGCATCCTCGCCAATCACACGCCGCTGCTGGCGGCGCTGAGGCCTACCGAGCTGCGCCTTCACGTCAGCGATTCGGAGACGAAGCGCTACGCCCAGGCCCACGGCTGGCTGCAGGTCTTCGGCAACCACGCCAAGCTGCTGGTCGAGGAGGCGCTGGCGCCCGAGGAGCTCGATCCCGCGACGCTGAAAGAGCAGCTGGCGGATGCCGAGCAGCGGCTCAAAGAGTCCGAGGAGGGCAGCGGCGCCCGAACGCGGGCGCTGAAGGACCGGGATCGGGCCGAAGCATTTCTGGCTATCGCCGAGAGATAGGCTCGCTTTCCTGATGCGGTTTGAGTTCTAGGTTGCCGCTGGTATGCCTCGGTATACTTTGGCGATGGCGAAAGTCATGGTTTCTATGCCCGATGACCTCTTGGCTGAGGTGGATGCTGAGGCTAGCCGCGCTGGGACTAGCCGCAGTGCGGTCATGCGCGACTTCGCTGACGCCGCGTTGCGTCGTCGGCGCAGCGATCGGGCTGCGGCGATGCGGAGCTTGCTTCGCGAGGCCTCTCCTCATGGTGGTGGGTCTGCCGAGCAAGTGAAGGCGACGCGGCCCGGGCCGTGACGACGCTGTTCCTCGACGCCAGCGTCCTGCTTGCCGCTTTCGATCCTGAGGACGATCACTATGAGTCGGCGGGCGCCCTGCTTCTTGATGGCGAGACCACGCTGGCGACCCTCGATCTCGCTCGCTACGAGGTGGCCAACGTCGCGGTCCGCGCCTGGCGTGCGCCGAAGTCGGTGGCGCCACTGCTTGCGGCGATCGGCCAGATAGCCAATGACGGTGGCGTTCTTGCCTCGACGACCTCGCTCCTAACACGGGCCGCCGAGCTCGCTGAGCTTCACACGATCTCGGTCTACGACGCTGCCTATGTTGCCGCGGTCGGCGACGCTGACCGCCTCCTTGTCAGCTGTGACAAACGTGACCTGGTTTCAAAGGGTCTTGCAATTTTCCCCTCGAGCGCCCGCTCGGCGTAGAAGAAGTCAACGCCACTCAGATGATCCTCAGGCGACTGTGGCGGATCACGGTCGTTGCCGCGTTGCCGCCGGGGCCGCCGTGGAGGCCACCGCCGGGGTGGGCCGAGGAGGAGGCGAGGTAGAGGCCGCGCACCGGTGTCGTCGGCCTGCCCAGGCTGGCCAGCGGCCGGAACAGCGCCTGCTGATAGAGCTGGGCGGTGCCCCCATTGATGGCGCCGCCGACGAGATTGCGGTTGTTGGCCTCGAGGTCGAGCGGGCTCTGGACGTTGCGCTCGAGGATCAGCTCGCGGAAGCCCGGCGCCCTGCGCTCCACCTCGCCCTCGATGCGATCGGCAAAGCGCTGAGCGTCCTCTCCGGCCCACTCGCCGGCAAGCTCGCCGGCGGCGTCCCAGGCCGGTTGCTGGGGCACATGGGTGTAGGCCCAGGCCGTCTCCGCGCCGGCCGGCGCCCGCGAGTCGTCGACCATCGAGTACTGGCCGAGAACCAGGAACGGCCGGTCGGGGATGCCGCGCTCGGCGAGCTGCACGGTCGTTCGCGAGAGGTCGCCCATGCCGTCGGCGACGTGCACGGTGCTGGCCTGCCGGGCGTCCTCGGCCGCCCAGGGGATTGGCCCCCGCAGCGCCCAGTTGACCTTGAAGGTGGAGTTGTCGTACTGGAAGTTGTGCAGCGAGGCGCGCCGGGCTTGCGGCACGGCATCCGGCGGCAGCATCTTTTCGTAGAGCGCCGGGGCGCCGCAGTCGGCGAGGATCGCCCGCCGCGCCGCGAAGCGCCGCCCGTCGGCGGCCAGCGCCGCCCGGGCCCGCCCCTCGCCGAGCTCGATCCGCTCGATCGGCGTTCCGCAGAGGACCTCGCCGCCGCGGTCGCGCAAGCGGGCGAGCAGGGCCGCGGTGATCGCACCCGAGCCGCCCTCCGCGACCGGGTAGCCGTGCTGTTGCCCGAGTCCGCAGAGGACCAGGCCGAACAGGCCACCGCCGGCGCTGTCGGGGGTGAGGTCGGCATGCAGCGCGTTGCCGGCGAGGAGCCAACCGCCGCCCTCGCCGCGGAAGGTTTCGTCGGCGAGCCGGCGGGCCGGTAGCAGGGCCAGGCGGGCGACCTCGAGAGCGCCGCGTGGGCCGACCGCGCGCAGCAGGCCGCCGGCGGGCCGCAGCGGCGGCAACGGGGTCAGCAGGGCTCCCACCAGGTGGGGGCCGGCGCGGCGCCAGAGCGCGAAGAGCCGTCGCCAGCCGTCGCCGTCGCCGGCGGCGAAGCGATCGAGCGAGGCGCAGGTCTCCTGGAGGTCCATCGAAAGCAGGGCACAGCGGCCGTCGCTGTGCGGGTGGGCGACGACCCCGCGGGCGCTGCGCCAGCGCAGGCCGTAGGACTCGAGCTCCAGTGGGCGGACGTAGCGCGATGCCGCCGTCAGCGGATAGAAGGCGCTGTAGAGGTCATGGACAAAGCCGGGAGCGGTCACTTCGCCGCTTCTCACCGCCCCGCCCGGGGTTGGCTGCTCCTCGCAGACCACCACCTCCCAGCCGCGGTCGGCGAGCATGTTGGCGGCAATGAGCCCGTTTGGGCCGGCGCCGATGACGACGGCGTCGGCACTGCCGTCGCTCATCCGCGCACCCGCGATACGACAGCCGTGGCGGCCCCGGCGAGGCTGCGACGGGCGCCGAAGCCACCGCTCACCTCCCCGGCGCCGCCTGGGCGGTGCAGGGCCCCCGCCTCGGCTCGGCGGTCGCCTGCGCTGAGCGCCAGTCGTGCGAGCGATTTCAGAGCCGCTTCGGTCGGCCGTCTCACGGTGGAAAAGGCGGCGACCTGCAGGGCCGCAAAGCCGCCGACGGTCCGCTCGGGCCGGGGGCGCCGGGACGCCTCGAGCACCGCTGCGGCAATTGCCTGCGCCGAATAGAGGCCAGGCGGGGTGGGCGGCAGCAAGCCGGTGGCGCTCTCCAGGTGGCTCCACAGGGGCGTATCGACGGCGCCGGGGTTGATAAGCGAGACATCGACGCTGGAGCCGGCCTCATCGAGCTCCAGCCGCAGGCAATCGATGAAGCCGGCGAGCCCGTGCTTCGCGGCGGTGTAGGCCGAAAGCGTCGGCAACGGCATTCGAGCGGCGACGGAACCGACGACGACGATCGCGCCGCCGGAGCGCTCCAGCGCCGGCAGGGCGGCTCGGATCGTGTCGACGCCGCCGCCGAGCACGGTCGCCAGCGTCGCGTCGAAGTCCTCCGGCGGCACGTCGACGAAGCGACCGAAGGAGAGGCCGGCCGCGGCGCAGACGAGAAGGTCGAGGCCGCCCAGTCCCCTCGTCGCCTCCACCACCGCGCCGGTCAGCGACTCGCGGTCGCTGACGTCGGCGGCGACCGTCTGCACGTCTGCGCCCTGGTCGCGCAATCGCCCGGCGGCCTTGGCGAGCCCTTCCTCACCGCGGGCAAGGAGCACCACCCGAGCGCCTTCGCTCGCCAATGCCTCGGCGCTGGCGAGGCCGATGCCGCTGCTGCCACCGGTGACCAGCACGCGCCGGTCACGAAGGTCAGGGGACGGGGGCGGCGGCGAGGGAGCGCCCTCGGCGATGCGCTTCAGGCGGGAGAGGCCCTCGGCGTTTCGCAGCCGCAGGCCGAGCTCGGCGAGCGGGTTGCCGGCGAGCAGCCTGGAGAAGCGGCCCGCCGGACGCTCGGAGATGACCACCTCGGTACCCTCGCCGTGCTCCTCGAGCTCGATCTCGACGATCGCCGTGCCGAGTGGCCGCGCCTTCGCCCGCAGCACGATCCGCCTCGGCTCCTCGAGCTCGATCACCTCGGTGTGGTCCCGCACCTGCAGGAGCCCGAGTTTGACCGTGTGATGGAAGCGAGTCCCCGGCTGGGGGAAGCCCTCGTCGCTTTCGCGCACCTCGCCGGCGCCGAGCACCCATTCGGGGTAGCGCTCGGGGTCGGCCAGGATGGCAAACACGGCCGGGCGAGGCGCCTTGACCTGGATCCGGTTGCGGGCCACGGCTGGTGCTACCCGCAACGGCTGGCTTCTTATCCGATAATGGCGTCCGTGACCGCAAGCGAAGGATCGGATGCGGTTTCGCCAACGGCTCACTACACCGGCGAGACCTGGGTCCGAAACGGCCTCTCCCATCCTCAGCTTGCAACGTGGCAGGGGCGGATGCTTCATCGCGGGTTCGCCTTGCCCCTCATGGCAAGCAGGGCGCTCGGCGGGCCCACGCTGGACGGGCCGCTCCTCGCTCGCCATCGAATTATCGACTCGATCGTTGGCGATCTAGTTGTCCTACCCACGGACGTTGTGAACGCGGCTGATCGGCGGCCGGTCTCCCAAAGAGCTGTGAGGGCGACGCCGGTTGTAGTAGCGCAGGAAGGATGCCAGAGCCCGGGCGCGCTCGGCGGAATTGGGCCAGGAGTGGGCGT
>DASWQV010000048.1:0-20430 GCA_036403515.1 Solirubrobacterales bacterium | reverse complement strand
GATCAAGCTGATCGCCACCGACCGCGCCCACGACCCGGCGTTCCGCGCTCGCTTCGAGCAGGAGTCAAAGTTGGCTGCCTCGATCGAGCACCCCAACGTGATCCCGGTCTACGAGGCCGGGGAAGACGATGGCCTCCTTTTCATCACGATGCGCCTGGTCGAGGGCACGGATCTAGCGCGGGTACTGGAGCGCGATGGGGCGCTCGATCCCGCCCGTACCGTTCGGCTGATCGCGCAGCTGGCCGACGCGCTCGACGCGGCGCACGCTTGCGGCCTGGTGCACAGGGACGTGAAGCCGGCCAATGTCCAGCTGACACTCGACCGGCGCGAGCACCTTTACCTGACGGACTTCGGGATCGCCAAGAGCATGGGAACGGGCGGAGATCTCACCGTGGATGGGCAGTGGGTCGGCACTCTCGACTATCTCGCCCCCGAGCAGATCCGCGGCGAGGCCATCGACGCCGCGGTCGACACCTATGCCCTGGCCGGCCTGCTTCACCATTGCCTCACCGGCGAGCCGCCGTTTCCGCGCGACACCGATGCCGCAAGGCTATGGGCGCATGTCAATGCGCCACCGCCGGCGCCCAGCCGGATACGGAAGGGTTTGCCGGCGGCGATCGACGAGGTGGTTGCCCGTGGAATGGCCAAGGACCCGAGCCTGCGCTACCGCACCGCCGCGGAGCTCGCCCGTGCTTCCGCGATGGCACTGGGCCTACCGATCCACAGGGAGGGGCAGAAGGAAGGCGCCGACCGCGCCACAGGTCCGAGCACGGCGCCGGGCGGCTTCGCGCCCACGGTTGTCGCCGATGGGCCCGCCGAGGAGCGCTAGTCCGCTGCGAGCTCCCGCCGGCTGATCACGCCGAAGTGCAGCGCGCATTCGGCGAGTCGCGCCCGCTTTTCGTTCTGGGCGAGCTCTCCCAGCTCAAACTTCGCGAACAAAGCTCGCATGTGCATCTTGACCGCGTCGACACCGAGATACACCTCCTCGGCGATCTGCTGGTTGGTTGCCGGCGTGGCGAAGTCGTCGCCATCGCGGAAGGGGCGGCAGAGAGCGACGAGGACGCGGCGCTGGGTCTCGGTCAGTTCTTGGAGGGTGGCCCCTTTGGCGGCAATGGCGGTCGCCGCCACCTGCGTGGGTGAGCCGCATTTGTAGACGAGAACCGTCCGGCCGACCCGAATCCGGTCACCGTCGCGAAGGCGCTGACGACCGTTGATGCGCTTTGCGTTGACGTAGGTGCCGTTGGTCGAGAGCCCGTCGTCCAGAATCGCCCACTCGCCCCCCAGGCACTGAAGCTCGGCGTGCAGGCCCGAGACCTCCTCGTCCCAGCCGATCGAAACGTCTACCTCCTCTCGCCGCCCGAGCGTGTGGGTCTGCCCGCCGCCGGTCGCAAAGAAGACAAGGCGGCCTTCCTGATCTCTGAGAGCGAGAAACGGCTCTCCGGTTCGCTCCGCGGCGAGCAGCTCCTTCAGCTCCGCCGCGGAGAGCGAGTGACGGGCAAGGGGGTCGATCTCACTGTCGGGGGTGCGATGTGTCATGGATCGCGGGGGTGAGTGCAGACCATAGTCCGCTTTGCGCAGCCTGGCAGGCCAGATGGTTTGGCAAGCGAAAGCTGACAGCGTTGGGCCCTGGTCTTTGCCGGCCGGGCCTCGCTTTAGGTTTTCGGGCCGATGGCAGCGAGCTTTGAGATCGGCAGCCGCTACGAGCGCCCACCGGGGGAGGGACCCTCCTGGTTTCACGACGTCCTGGACCAGATCCGTCTGGAACGGGAGGGAGACGTCCCGATCAGGGTCGAGGCGACCACCGGCCACCGGGTCGATGGCCTGCTCATCGAGGCCGATCCAGCCATCTCGCCTGGTCCGCACGGCAAGGTGAGCCTCAACTCCCACGGTGAGGACCTGGTGATCGCCGCGGAGATGATCGCGGCGTTCACCCTGCTGCCGGGGGCGTCCCCGCGCAAAGAAGGCGCCGACGGGTAGCGACTATCCGGCTGGGAGGCGCTCGGCGACGGCGTCGCGACGGAAGTCGAAGATCCGCTCGAGGTCGCGACGGACGAAGAGCCGGTGCGCAAGCGTGCCGAGCGGGCCCAGTGGGATCGCGTAGCGGACGCGGTCGCGGATGACCGTCGCGCCGTTGCCGTCCGGCTCAAACAGATGGGTGTGCTCCCAGAGCGTGTAGGGCCCCTTTGCCTGGCGGTCGACGAAGCGCAGCGGCGGCTCCCAGGCCTCGATCAGGGTCCTCCAGCGGATCGGCACGCCGTGCAATTTCAGCTTGTAATCGAGCAGCGCGCCCGAACGCAGCTTCAGTGGCCCTGGCGTCGTCACTTCGAAGTGCAGCCAGGGCGGGGTCAGCGGCTCGAGATTGCGGCTGTCGCCGTAGAAGGCAAACGCCCGCTCGACCGGCACCTCGACTCGCTGGCTTCGCTCGAGCAGGTGGACCTTCGTCAAACGCGCTCCAGCACAACCACCGGGATCTCGCGCTCGGTCTTCTGCTGGTACTCGTCATAGGCGGGCCATTCGGAGACCATCGTCTTCCAGAGCTCCGGCTTCTCCTCCTGGCTCGCTGTGCGGGCACGGGCCTTGAAGCGGTCGCCCTTCACCTGTACCTCGACCTCGGGGTCCTCGGAGAGGTTGAGGTACCAGGCTGGCGGGGCTTCGGAGCCGCCCTTCGAGGCGATCACCGTGTAGGCGTCGTCGCCGTACGGCGCATAGATCAGCGGTGTGGTGCGCGGCTCTCCCGACTTGCGCCCCCTCGTCGTCAGCAGCAGCGTCTGGGTGCCCTGCCAGTCGTGACCCTCCTCGCCGTCGGTGGCTCGGTAGCGCTCGACGTGTTCCTGGCCGAAGAGAGGCATGCCCTGATGCTAGTGGAGGCGTTGCCTCGCCCCGCCAGCTCAGGCGGTTGCCTGGCGGCGCTCGGCGCCCCGCTTGACCGAGGCGAGGATTCGCCGCGTCATCAGCACATGGATGCGGGTTCCGATGACCATTGCCCGGTAAAGGCGGCCCCGGAGGCCGGGGAAGGTGGCCCTGGTCTCGGCTCGCAGCGTTGTGCGACCACCGTCCTCCTCGGCGAGCCGGAAGATCAGCGCGTAATCGGAGAAGCGGTGGCGGCCGGCGAGCGCCAGCTCCCGCGAGTCCTCGGCCGTCTCGACGTGGAAGCCTGGGACCGTTGAGCCAACGGCGAGCGGCCGTGGGCCGGAGGCGGCGACGTCCGCGCAGCCGAGCAGGCGGGCGCCCCTCGTGCTCGCCTGGGAGCGGGACGAACCCCCGAACGCTTGCAGCAATGCCTCCCAGGTGACGCCGGACGGCGCTTCGATCGCGATCGAGTGCTCGTCGATATGGGGAAGGCGGCCGGCGGCGCTCATCGCGTGATCCTATTGCGGGTTTCCCCTCTTGAAGCCGGCGGGCAAGGGGGAGTACCGTAGATGCGCGGAGGGAATCAGCGCCATGCGCAGGGACCGGGTTACGTCCAATGCGAATGAGGAGATATGGATGACTAGGCGCTCGATCGCTTTCGTGGTGATGTCGCTGTGGCTTGTGCTGGTGGTGCCGGCCGCGCGGGCCGACACCGGAGACATCATTCAGGAACAACACAATCCTCCGAACGCCGAAGACGGCTGGCAGGCGGGCACGTGCACCGAAGATCCGATCACGGATCAGTGCAAGCCGGAAGATCCGGTGACCCGGTTCTTCAGAGTTGCCGCCGGTCACCCACCGATCGGCTTCACGCAGTACATCGTCAAGCAGGAACCAGTCGGAGGCGGCCTCGAAATCCCCATTGGTCCAGTCAAAACGATCCGCGTCGATCTCCCGCCGGGCTTGACGGTCAACCCTCAGGCCACCGAAACACGCTGCACGATGGAACAGTTCGATACCCCACTTCCGCCAGCCCAAGGCGAAGGGCCCAGCTGTCCGGCGTCGAGCCAGGTTGGTGAAGAGCGATTGACGGTCAAAATCATCGAAGGACCCAATATCGGGATAGCCGTGCCGCCGACGCCTGGCGCGACCAGAGTGCCCCTTTTCAATCTCGAGCCGGGTTTCGGCGAACCAGCGCGATTCGGTTTCAAAGTCGGCGCACCCGGGAGCAAGAAAACGGTCATCCTGAACACCGAAGTGGCCTGGGAGAGCGACTACCACGAGAGCTTCACGATCCACCTCCCGACCCCCAACCCCGGCACCCGGAGCTGGAAAAGCCGCTTGGTCAACTTCGGCAGGTCTGGCGACGGCACCTACATCACCAACCCGACGACCTGCTTCAGCTCACAACTGCCTCCGTATGAGGGCATCTACACGACCTACCTGCGGGCCGAGTCGGTGGCGCTGCCCGAAGCGGACTTCCCCAACAGCGCCACCCGGTTCGCCTCGGACTTGGCTCTCCCAGAAGGCCTGACGCAGACCGGCTGCAACAGCGTGCCGTTCGATCCAGGGCTCGACGTCACGCCAGGGACGACTCAGGTCGACTCGCCGGCGACTCCGACGGTCGAGACCACGCTGCCGTTCATCAAAGGTGGCGAAACGCAGAGCGAGTCTCACCTGCGCAACGCGCAGATCACCCTGCCGCAGGGGATGGGCTTGAACCCCTCGGCCGCCGAGGGCCTGCAGTCGTGCACCGACGCCGAGTTCGGCAAGGGCACGCGCAACCCCGTCGCCTGTCCGCCCGGTTCGAGGATCGGCACGGTCGAAGTCGAGACGCCGCCGCTGCCGGCGGGCGCGCTGAAAGGCACGGCCTACCTTGGCCAGCAGCTCAGCCGCGACCCGACCTCGGGCGACGAGTTCCGCCTCTTTGTCACCGCGGAGTCGGCGCAGTACGGGATCTCCGCGCGGCTGATCGGCAACACGTCGGCCAACCCGAAAACCGGGCAGCTGACGACGAAGTTCGCCGAAACCCCACAGGTGCCGTTCACGTCGGTGAAAGTCCACCTCGACAACGCCAAGGGCGTGCTGAGCAGCCCGCCGACCTGCTCGCCGGCAACCACGACCAGCACCATGGAACCGTGGTCGACGCCGAAATCGACCAAGCATCCGGAGAGCGGCTTCACGCTCTCGACCGCGCCGGGCGGCGGAACCTGTCCGACGACGATGGCCGGGAGGCCGTTCGCTCCCAGCTACACGGCTAAATCCGACAGCAGCAAAGCCAACGCCTACAGCCCCTTCCGGGTCAACATCGGCCGCCCCGACGGCCAGCAGGAGCTGAAGAGGGTCGACGTGACCCTGCCAAAGGGCCACGCCGGCAATCTCACCGGCATCCCCTACTGCCCCGAGTCGGCGCTGGACGCGGCCGCGGCAAGCAGCGGCGTGGCCGAGCGGGCCAACCCGAGCTGTTCCAGCAAGAGTGAGATCGGCACCGCCTCGACGTTGAGCGGTACCGGATCGAGTCCGATCAAGATCAGCGGCAAGGCATACCTCGCCGGTCCCTACAGGGAAGCCCCGCTCTCACTGGCGATCGTGACGCCGGCCGTGGCTGGGCCGTTCGACCTCGGCACCGTGGTGGTAAGGGTCGCTCTGTTCGTCGACCCGGTGACCGCGCAGGTTCATGCGGTCTCGGACGCGATTCCCGATGTATACGGAGGGGTGAAGCTGGATATCCGCTCGGTCGACGTCGACGTCGATCGCAAGATGTTCATGCACAACCCGACCAACTGCGCCGCCCAGGCGACCAGCGGATTCCTCAACGGGGGCGGCGCCAATCCAACCGATCCGGCGCTGTGGAGCTCCTACGCGGTCAGCTCGCCATTCCAGGCGACGGCATGCAACAAGCTCGGCTTCAAGCCGAAGCTGCACACGCGGCTGTTCGGGGGCAAGAACACGACCACGCGTGGCAAGCACCCGAAGCTGAGGGCGATTCTCGAAGCCCGCAAGCAGGATGCAAACGTCCTGCGCAGCGCACTGGCACTGCCGCATGCACTGTTCCTCGACCAGGGCAACATCAGGACTGTGTGCACGAGGCCGCAGTTGGCCTCCGGGACCTGTCCCAAGGCCGCGATCTACGGGCACGCACAGGCAAGGAGCCCGCTGCTCGGCAAGGCGTTGAAGGGACCGGTGTACCTGATTTCCTCCGACCACGAGTTGCCGGACCTGCTTGCCGACCTGCGCGGCCAGGTGAACATCCAGGTGCGCGGCGTGATCAGCTCCAAGAACGGCGGGATCAAGACGGTGTTCAACAACCTGCCGGATGTCCCGGTGAAGAAGTTCATCCTCCGCATGGAAGGCGGCAAGAAGAAGGGCCTCCTGGTCAACTCCAGGAGCCTCTGCAAAGACCGCCTCTCCTCGGTGATGAGCATGAAGGGCCAGAACGGCAAGAAGATCAAGAACAACCACTTGCCGCTGAGGGTGAGCGGCTGCTGAACGGGCGGCGGTAGAGGACGCTGAAGGCATGGAGCGGCGGGTGACTCTGCCCGCCGCTCTTGTTCCAGCGCTAGCCGACCACTGCGAGGGCCGCCGCGGGGGACCGCCGCGACGGGATCAGCAGCGCCGAGCCGCAGACCATCGCGAAGGCGGTGGCCTGCAGGCCGAGCCCGAGGGGATGGGTCGATAGCGGGTCGCCGAAGACGAGCACGCCGCCGGTGATCTGTGCCGCGTTGGCGACCAGGCCGATCATCCCGATCGTCTCGATCGCGCCGCCGCGCTGGAGCGCCGCGGCCGCCGCGTACTGGGCGAGGGCACCGGCGAGCACGGTGAGCAGGACCCAGGGAGCGAGGACCGCGACCGAGACGCCGCTGGCGCCGGTCAGGCCCTTGATCGCAATACCGGCGAGGGCGAAGAGAATGCCGGCGATCGCGGCGAGCAGGACGTTGCTGTGGTCGGCGAGACGCTCGGATCGATGGCCGAGGACGAGGCCCGCGGCGAGCAGCGCCAGGCCGCCCTCGAAACCGAGGATGGCGCCGACGGCGAAGCCGGAATGGCTGCCGCTGAAGTGGGGGACGGTGAGCACGAGCAGCGCCAGCCCGGCGCCACCGAGCAGCAGGGCGAACCACTGACGCCGCTCGACCGGATCGCCGAAGATGCGCTGCGCCATCACTGCGAGGGTTACCGCCCCGCCGGCGAGCACTGCCTGAACGATCGAGATCGGCGCCAGCGAGAGGGCGGCGATGTGGACGAGCCAGGCGACCGCCGCAAGTCCCCAGCCGGCGGCGAACCAGGGGGAGCGGGCCAGGTCACGGGCGCTGCGCAGCGGATTGCGCAGGGAGACCGGATCGGCACGGTGGCAGCCGCGGTGCTTGAACAGCGAGGCGAGGTTCGTCAGCAGCGCCGCTGCGACGGCGAGGCCGATTCCTATCTGCACGCTGACTCCGCCACGGTCCCGTTATCGGCTCGCGACCTCGCGTTGCTTAGCCCTCGATGCTTGCGATGGCGGAGGCGGATCGGGCAGTTTCAGGTTGCGCCGCGCCTTGGTGACGGCCGAGACCGACGTCCGGCAGGCCCGCGCGATCACGCCGTCGGCATGCTCGGGCGTGCGGCTGACCTCGAACTCGATCAGCGCCGTGCGGCGGCGCTTGGCCCGCTCGGCGACCGGGCTGTCGCTGGGGGCCGAGTCGAGAGCGGCCTCGGCCGCCTGCTCGCGCCTGCAGACCAGGCAGAACTGGCCGTCCGCCGAGCTCGCCCAGGAATCCGGGGCCTGCGCCGCCTCACCGTCGATGCGGCTGACGGTCACGCCGCAGCGATCGCAGGTCCATTTCTTCGAGATGGTTTGCGTCTGGCTCATGCGGCCACCTTGCGCCTGCGCCTGCGCCGCCGCTGACCGGTCGCTCCGGACGGCCTCTGGCCGGTTGACTTCTTTTCAGGGGCGACGTGGCCGAGGCTCTGCTCGAACTCCTGGGTCAAACCCAGGTCGCGGGCGATGCTGCGCATCTCGGCGGCCTGGTCGGTGAGCACGAAGCTGGTGCCGGCGCCGGTGCGCCCGGCGCGGCCGGTGCGACCGACCCGGTGCACGTAGGAATCGCGTCCGTCGGGAACGTCGAAGTTGACGACGTGCGCGATGTCGGCGACGTCGATGCCGCGAGCGGCAACGTCGGTGGCGACGAGGACTTCGACGTCGCCTCGCTCGAAGCGCGCAAGCGCCCGTTCGCGCTGTCCCTGGCTCTTGTCGCCGTGCATCGCGACGGCCTCCAGTTCGCGGCTGCGAAGCCGCTTGACCAGCCGGTCGGCGCCGCGCTTGGTGCGGACGAAGACCAGCGTGCGGCCGCCGTCGGGACCGGTCAAGTGCCCGGCCAGATGGTCGAGCTTGGCGGCCTGGGAATCGACGTGGACGAAGCGGTGTTCGATCTCGGCCTCGCTGCGCTCGGGCGCGGCATGGGTATGGCGACGCGGCTCACGCGTATAGGCGGCGGCGAGCTTGCCTGTGGCACCCTCGAGGGTGGCCGAGAAGAAGAGCGTCTGGCGGTCGGCCGGCGTCTGGGCGACGATCCGGCTCACCGCCGGCTTGAAGCCCATGTCGAGCATCCGGTCGGCCTCGTCGAGGACGAGCACGCGGACCTTCTTGAGGCTGATCGCGCCGCGCGCGATCAGGTCCTCGAGCCGGCCCGGTGTGGCGACGACGATGTCGGCGCGCTGCGCCGCCTTGACCTGGGGCCCGAAGCCGACGCCGCCGTAGACGGCGGCGACGCTCAAGTTGCGGGAGCGAACGATCGCCTGGAGCTCGTCGACGATCTGGCTCGCCAGCTCGCGGGTCGGCGCCAGGACCAGGGCCGAGAGGCCCTTCGTGCCGGGATCGATCAGGTCGGCGAGCGGGATGCCGAAGGCCAGCGTCTTGCCAGACCCGGTCGGCGACTGGACGAGCAGGTCGTGGCCGGCCAGCGCGTCGCGGATGACCAGCTGCTGGACGGGGAAGGGCTGCGTAATGTCGCGCTCGGCGAGCGCGCGCACCACGGCTTTTGAGATGCCGAGGTCGGCAAATGACACGATCTTGTGACTCCTTTTTATGCGATTCAGGGGAGATCCAGCGACCCCTAAATGCAAAGCAGAGCACGGAGGGAACGGAACCTCTCGGGTGGCGAAGCGCCTAACCCGACCCCTCAACGGTAGCAGTCGCGCTGAATACAGCTGGCGCGCTGGCAATATCCGCGTACACTCGACCAAGCCGGATCGGGTGTCCGGTGAAACGCGTTTTCCCCCTGCAAGGGGGCCAAAGCGTTGCACCGCAACGGGGAAGGAGCGGTATGTACGACTACGTGATCGTCGGCGCGGGCTCGGCCGGCTGCGTTCTCGCGGCGCGACTCTCGGAGGACCCGGATGTAAGCGTCCTGCTGCTCGAGGCCGGTCCGCCGGACGTCAACCAGAACGTCCACGTGCCGCTCGGCTACCTCTCGCTCGCGCGCACCGAGGTCGACTGGGACTACAACTCCGCCCCCGAGCCGAACTGCGACGGCCGCCGCATCGCGCTGCCGCGTGGCAGGGTCCTCGGCGGCTCCTCCTCGACCAACGCGATGATCTACATCCGCGGCAACCGCCGCGATTACGACGATTGGGACGCGCCCGGCTGGTCCTGGGACGACCTCTTCCCCTACTTCCTCAAGGCCGAGGACAACGAGCGCGGCGCCTCTGAGTGGCATGCCGTCGGCGGACCGCTGCCGGTCTCCGACCAGCGCTCGGGCAACGCGATCTCACCGGCCTTCGTCGAGGCCGCTGTCGAGGCCGGCCTGACCCGCAACGAGGACTTCAACGGCGCCGAGCAGGACGGCGTGGGCATGTACCAGCTGACCCAGCGGGGCGGCCTGCGGGCCAGCGCCGCCGTCTCCTACCTGCACCCTGCCGGCGAGCGTCCCAACCTGACCGTGATGCCATACATGCACGTCAACCGCGTCCTCTTCGAGGGCAAGCGGGCGGTCGGCGTCGAGGCGAGCCAGCTTGGCCAGGGGCAGGAGCTGCGCGCCGAGCGCGAGGTGGTCCTCTGCGGCGGCGCCTACAACTCGCCGAAGCTGCTGATGCTCTCCGGCGTCGGCCCGGCCGAGCACCTGGCGATGCGCGAAATCGAGCCCCTGCTCGACCAGCCGGCGGTGGGGGAGAACCTCAGCGACCACCCGGCCACCTACACCGTTTTCACCACGCCCGAGCCGGAGAGCCTGCTGGCGGCGCTCGAGCCCGCGGCGATGGCCGAGTTCGAAGCCTCCCAGACAGGTCCCTTCGCCTCCAACCTGGCCGAGTCGGGCGGCTTCGCCCGGGTTGGCCCCGGCGCCGAGGCGCCCGACGTGCAGTTTCATTTCGCCCCCATCCACATCGTCGAAGAGGGGATGGGCGATCCCCAGGCGCACGGCGTCTGGGTCTCGCCCTGTCTGCTCACTGCTGAGAGCCGCGGCTCCGTGCGGCTTGCCTCCAGCGACCCGACGGCGAAGCCGATCGTCCGCAACGCCTTCTACGAGGCCGAGGCCGATATGTCCCGGATGATCGATGCGGTGCGCCTCGCCGAAGAGATTTCCGCCCAGCCGTCGCTGAGGCCCTATTGCGCCGAGCCCTTCACCGTGCCCGCCGATGACTCCGACGAGGCCCTGCGCGCCCACATCGCCCGGACCACCTTCGAGATCTACCACCCGGTCGGCACCTGCGCGATCGGCTCGGTCGTCGACTCGGAGCTGCGCGTCGAGGGCCTCGAGGGCCTGCGCGTCGTCGACGCTTCGGTGATGCCGATGGTGCCGCGGGGCAATACCAATGCGCCGACGATCGCGGTCGCCGAGCGCGCCGCCGACCTGATCCGCCACGGCAAGGCGCTTGCCGCCGATGAGCTCGCCGCGCGGGCCTGACCGAGCCGTTGATCCCGGCCGGGCCGGCCTCCTACACTTGGGCGATGGCCGCAGAGCCAGAAGCTGACTCCACCTTCACGCTCTACCGGCGTGGCATCGAGCTGCTCGAGGAGGAGGACTTCGAGGAGGCGGCGGCGCCGCTCGAGGAGGCGGCGCGGCGCGCCCCCGAGAAGGCCTCGGTCCGCGAGGCATTGGGCCGGGCCTACTTCCGTTCCGGCCGCTTCGCCGCGGCCGCGGTCGAGTTCAAGGCGGTGGTCGAGCGCCACCAGGTCAATGACTACGCCCACTTCTGCCTCGGCCGGGCGCTGGCCAAGACGGGGGAGACCGAGCGCGCCCGCCATCACCTTGCGCTCGCCTCGAACCTGCGGCCCGACCGCCGCGACTACAGCTTCTACCGCGCGATGCTCGGCGCCTGAGGGCCTGAGGCCGGCGCATCTCGGCGTCCTCGGTCGCTCGCGTGCGGAGCACGCCGCGCTCCCTGCGTCCTTGACCTGCTTGCCTCAGCCCTCAGGCCGCTTTTTCTTTTTTCCTCTCACCTTCGCGGTGGAGGGCCGGGAGGATGGCGAGGATCGTCGTGCCGCCGCCCGGCGCGCTTTCCAGCTCCACCGTGCCGCCGGCGAGGGTGACGCGTTCGCGCATCCCGACCAGGCCGAAGCCGTCCGTCCTGGCGCCGGGGTCGAACCCGCGGCCCCGGTCGGAGACTCGCAGGCGAAGCTTCTCACCGCTCTCGATCACCTCGACTTTGGCCCGGTCGGCTTCGCCGTGGCGGGCCGCATTGTTGAGCCCCTCCTGGACCAGGCGGTAGGCGGCGTCCTCGATCTCGCGGACCAGGCGGCGCTCGGTGCGGCCGGTGTGGAAATCGAGGTCGACGTCGAGATCGACCTCAATCGTTCCGCCGGCGGTCAACCGTTCGGCGAGCGCCTCCAGGGCGGGGCCCAGGCCCAGCTCGTCGAGGGCGGTCGGCCGCAGGTCGGAGATCAGGCGGCGCATCTCGGCGATCGTGCTGTCGACCTGCTCGATTCCCTGCGCTAGCAGCCGGTCTGTCTCTTCGCCATCGCTGCGCCGCGCCGCGGAGAGCATCACCCGCAGGCCGGCAAGGCTCTGCAGCGACTCGTCGTGCAGCTCGCGTGCCCAGCGGCCGCGCTCGCGCTCGGTCGCGGCGATGCTTTCACGGGTGCGCTGCTCGGCAACCGATTGCGCCGTCGCCACCGCGATCGCAGCGCTGGCGGCAAACGAGACGAGGTCCTGCTCGTCGTCGTCGCTGAACCCCAGGTCCCTGCCGAGGGGATCGAGCGCGACAAGGACGCCGAGCGCCTGGCCGCGAAAGGTGAGCGGCACGAGCAGGGACCTGACCCCAGCCTCCGGCCGGCTGGGCCGGGCCATCAAGCTCGGGTCCAGGTCGATCACCCGCCGCGGCAGCCGCGCCTCCAGCACCTGGCCCGGGATCGACCCGGCGATCGGGATCCGCGCCTCGGCGACCTGGCCCTCGCGCTCACCGGCGATCGAGGCGGTGGCCAGCTCGTCGCGGTCGCGAAGCAGGATCAGCAGTGAGCGCGCTTCAACCAACGCCCGGCCGCGCTTGACGACGATCTCGAGGATGCGGTTGAGGTCGGTCTCGCCGCCGACGGCGCGGGCGATCTCGGTCGTCGCTTCCAGCCGGTGCACGGCCCGCTCCATCTCATTGCCGCGGCTCTCGACGCTGCGGTAGAGGCGGGCGTTGTCGACCGCAATCGCCGTCCACTCAGCGAGGATCACCGCCGACTGCTCGTCGGCGGCGTCGAACTCGCCCTCCTCCTTCTCGGTCAGATAGAGGTTTCCCCAGGCATGGCCGCGGATCATCACCGGGACGCCGAGAAAGCCCGACATCGATGGATGGCCAGGCGGGAAGCCGTATGAGCGCGGGTGGGCGCCGACATTGCCGAGCCGCAGCGGCCGCGGCTCCTCGATCAGCAGGCCGAGGACTCCGCGCCCGCGTGGCAGGTTGCCGATCGCCTCCCCTGCCGGCTCGTCGATGCCGTGGGTGATGAAGCGCTCGAGCTCGAGACGGTCGTCGTCGAGCACGCCGAGCGCCGCGTAGCGGGCCCCGGTCAGTTCGCAGGCGACCTCGAGCATGCGGCGAAAAACGACCTCGGGATCCAGCTCGGCGACGAGGCTGCGGCCGATGTCGATCAGCTCCCTCAGGCGCGGCTCGTCGAGAACCCCGCTGTCATGCCCCTGTGTCATTGCCAAGCCCACCTCCCGAGCCGTTGCACGCTCATCGTACTCGCCCACCGAGTTTTGCTCAAACCCCCTTGACCAGACACAATTAGCGGGAAAACCCCGATGGCGCATTCATCCTGGGACGGTTAGATGAAGTCATGACATCTATTAACGGGACTGGAGGCAACGCCGATCTCGTTGCCGTGATGCCCGACGCGGTCGCCGACCGCCCGGGGGAGCCGGCGGTGACGACGATCGTCCTTGCCGACGATCACACCGTGATCCGCAACGCCCTGCGCATGCTGCTCGACGCCGAGCCCGGCTTCGAGGTGGTGGCCGAGGCCGGCGATGCCGACACGGCGCTGCGCTACGTCCGCGGCCACAAGCCGACCGTCCTGCTGCTCGACCTCAATATGCCGGGGCGATCCAGCCTCGAGGCGGTGCCCGAGATCCTTGGCGCCTCACCGCAGACGGAGATCGTCATCCTGACGATGCAAAACGAGCCGGCCTTCGCCCGCCGGGCGCTGCAGGCCGGCGTGCGCGGCTACGTGCTGAAGGAGGCGGCCGACGCAGAGTTGGTGCAGGCGGTGCGCAGCGCCGCGGCGGGCGACACCTACCTGCAGCCGGCCCTGGGCGCGCGGCTCGCCGCCGGCGGCGACGCTCGCCAGGCGGACGAGCTGAGCGAGCGCGAGTGCGACGTCCTGCGCCTGATCGCCCTTGGCCACACCAACGCCGAGGTGGCCGAGCAGCTCTTCATCAGCATCCGCACGGTGGAGAGCCACCGCGCTCACATCCAGCAGAAGCTGCGGCTCTCCAGCCGCGCCGAGCTGGTCCGTTACGCGCTCGAGCGCGGCCTGATCGAAACCTGAGCGAGGGAACCCGCGCTACGCGATCTTGCTCACCGGAGGGGGTTCCGCTCACCTGAGGAGGGGAATCACGCAGCGGAATTTGTGGGCATTGCTCGACGCGGTGGATGCAATTTCCCCGGATGTCGAAATGGTCACTACACCGTAGAGGCCCGGCGACGAAACGACCGAGATATCGCTAGTCCACTCATTTCCACTGTCGAGAACCACCCCCGGTTGCTGAGAAAAGGCGGCAAGCTGCAGCGCCTCCGGCAGCGTCCCGCCCTGCACGGCGCATGAGTTCGCCGCGACCGGTGCGCTCACCGCCGTCCCGCTCGGCGAGCTCTGCCAGCAGGCCCCGGCGAAGTCCTCGGTCCCGGGCAGGCAGCCCGCTTCGTGGCCGTTGACCGACTGCGCGGTGATCGCGTTGACCGCGTTGAGGGAGGTTTGAGCGTCGACTGCGCTTTGCGCGTTGTCAGCGGTCTCGGCGTGGGCGGCGTTCGGCACCTGGCCGAGACTGAGCTCATTGATTTCAGCCCCGGTGATCAGCGCCCCGTTCTGGCCCGAGCCTGCCCCGAGCAGGCCTGGCTTCAACCTGTTGGCGGGAATCGAGCGCGGCTTCAGCCGGTTGCCGGGGAGCGACTTCACTTTCACCGCCCTGCCGTCGATCCTTGCCTTCTTCGCCGCGTAGACCGTGCCGCCGAGGGCGAGGAACAGCGCTAAAACCGCAACGGCCAGCGCCGGTGAAGGTCGTCGTATCCCCTGACTCATCTCTCCCCCTTTTGGTCAGAACAGCTTGCGGCGGCGAGCCTAGCCACGGTCCGGGCGAGAGCCAAGAATGCTGGACGAAAATTCAGCGATCAGTGGACTTCGCGCGGGTCCGGCAGCGTCACGACTGGGCAGTGGAACCGTCGCTCGTCAGATCGCCGACGATCAGGACCTCTCACCGGGCTGGGCCGATCGCCTTCCGTGTAACGGTAGACTCGGCCGCGTAATCGGTCGGTGGTCAAGGGAAGTCCGGTGAGAAGCCGGCGCGGTCCCGCCACTGTGACCGGGTCAAGGACGTCGCAGGCGCCATGCGCCAGCCACTGGGGAGGACACAGATTCCCCGGGAAGGTGTGACCGACTCACCCCGGGAGCCAGGAGACCTGTCCCCGACCAGCCATGACAACCCTCGAGGAAAGGGTGGCTTAAATGCCAAGACTCGTTCCATTCCGGCTGGCCGCTGCGTGCGCGCTGGCTCTTCTGTTGTTGCTCTCGCCCACCGCGCTGGCCACCGCGAAGGCGCCTCGCGTCGATCTGCGCGTGGTCGGCAGTGGCGGCAAGGTGCTGGCCGAACAGTTCATAGGCGCCAAGACGACCTCGATCAAGACCAGCCCGAAGGCGACCTGCCTTGGCAAGGGCACCGGCGGCAGCGGCAAGTCGGTGCAGATCCAGGGGCCGACAGCGCTCGGCGTGCTTGCTCAGGCGTCGAAATTGACGCCCTCGTTGCGTCCCCTGCTGGCCACCGATCACTTTCTCTCCGAATTCGGCCTCGGCCTCTGTGGAATCGGCAAGTCCCACACGACCAAGAAGCTCTCCTGGTACCTCAAGGTCAACCACAAGAATCCCAACAGGGGCGGCGAACTCGTGAAGCTGAAGGCGGGCGACGAAGTGCTCTGGGCGCTCGAGCCATACCCCTACCCGAACGAGCTGGCACTGACCGCGCCGCACGAAGCCGAGCTGGGCAAGCCGTTCACGGTCAGCGTCTCCTCCTACGACGAAAAAGGCAAGAAGACGCCGGCTGCTGGCGTCACGGTGACCGGCGCCGCCGCGCCGACCGGCGCTGACGGCACGACCACGGTGACGCTCTCGGCGCCGACGGTGCTGATCGGCGCCGACGGCAAGGACATCCCGTCCAACCGGGTCGCGGTCTGCGTCAGCGGGGCCTGCGGCGGGGGCTGATCGATGAGGGGCCCCGGCACGGCGGTCGCGATCGCGCTCTTTGCAGCGCTCGCGGCCGCCGGCTGCGGCCTCGGCCCCGGCAAGGGGATGGGCGACGTCGAGTTGACGGTGACGCGGGACTTCGGGACCGTGCCGATGCTTCACCGTCAGCTCGACGACGTCACCGAAGCGGACACCGTGATGCGCGCCCTGGAACGCAGCGCCGATATCTCGACCGCCTACGGCGGTGGCTTCGTGCAGTCGATCGAGGGCCTCGAGGGTGAAACGCGAGACGGCGAACGGTTCGACTGGTTGTTCTACGTCAATGGCGTCGAGTCGACGATCGGGGCCGCCGCATATGACCTGAAGGGCGGCGAGTCGGTCTGGTGGGACTACCGCGACTGGAGCGCGGCCCTGCAGGTGCCGGCCGTGGTGGGCGCTTGGCCGCAGCCTTTCCTCGACGGTTACGACGGCAAGCGGCGGCCGGTAGCGGTCGAATGCCTCGGTGGCGGCGAGGCGTGCGGCACGGTGCGCGACAGACTGGAAGGGGCCGGCGTCTCGCTGGCGGCGGGGTCGCCCGATGGGGCGATTCGGGTCTTGGTCGGCCCCTGGGCGCAGGTGCGGCGCGACCCCGCGGCGGCGCAGATCGAGGACGGGCCGCAAACGAGCGGAGTCTTCGCCGACTTTCAAGGCAGGGCCAGTCGCTTCTCCCTGCGCGGGCTTGCTGAAGACGGACGGGTGGCCCGGTCCTTCGGGGAGGACGCCGGCCTCATAGCTGCGACGCGGCGCTACGACGCGCCGCCGGTGTGGGTCGTCAGCGGCGCCAGCCCGGCCGGGGTGGCCAGTGCCGCCGGCCGGCTCGACACAGCGGACCTGCGCGATCACTACGCGGTCGCCGTCGAAGGGGGGAAGGAGACGCCACTCCCGCTGCGATGAGATCGCCGTTCGCCTACATGCCGAGACCGGGCCCGCTGCAGGCGGCCTCGCCGGCCGCAGCCGTCGTCTACCTGGGCTCGCTGGTGACAGTTGCCTTCCTCTACTCGAGCCCGATCGTGCTCGCCGGGGTCGGCATCGCGCTGGTCATCGCCGGCCGCCTCGCCGGCGCCCGCGCCGCCGTCCGGGCCGCGCTCTGGATGGGCATGACGCTCGCCCTGCTGATCATCGTCGTCAACGCCCTGGTCGTGAGCCGCGGCGAGACCGTGCTGGCGAGGTTGGGGGAGTGGCCGATCCTCGGGCAGGTCGATCTCACCGCCGAGGCGATTGGCGCCGGCGCCGTGCTCGGCCTGCGTGCCGCAGTCGTCATGGTCGGCTTCGCCGTCTACTCCGCCTGCGTCGACCCCGACCGCGTGCTGCGCGCGTTGCGCCCCCTGGCTGGGCGCTCGGCCCTGACCGCGACCCTGGTCTCACGCCTCGTCCCGGTGGCCGCCGCCGACGCGGCCCGCCTGCGCGACGCCGCCCAGCTCCGCGGCCCGGGCGCGGCGCCGGTCGGCAAGGCGCCGCTGGCACGCCGGCTCCTGGCGGGATCGCTGGACCGGGCGGTTGACGTCGCGGCAACGCTCGAGCTGCGCGGCTACTCCCTGGACGCCCCGCGCGCCAAGAACCTCCGCAGCCGCTCCCGCTACGACCGCCGCTTCTACGTAACCGGGGCCGCCGTCCTCGTCGTCGCCGTGGCCGCGAAGATCCTTGGCGCCGATTCCTTCGCCGAATACCCGACGATCGAGATCGGCACTGGCCCGGCCACCCTCGCGCTGTCCGCCGCGCTGGTCCTCAGCGGCCTGGCGCCCCTGCGCCGCAAGCCGCGCCGCGCCACTGCGCCAGTCGACACGGGTCCGGCCAGCGGCCCGATCCGAACCCCCGGGATCACCCATGCCTGACCTGGTGACTTCGAACCGCACGACCCCGGCTCTCGCGGTCGACAACCTCACCTACAGCTACCCGAGCTCCCCCCGGGCCGCCCTGAACGATGTGTCCCTCCACCTGGCTACAGGAGAGTTCGCCCTGCTCGCCGGCCGCTCCGCCAGCGGCAAGTCAACCCTCCTAAAGGCGGCCTGTGGCCTGGTCCCGCACTTCCACGGCGGCGAGATCGAGGGCCGTATAGAGGTAGCGGGCATCGACGCCATGGCTCACGGCCCGGGTGAGCTGGCCGCCGCGGTCGGATACGTGGCTCAGGACCCCGAGACCCAAGTTGTCTCGACAACCGTCGCCGCCGAGATAGAGCTTCCTCTCGAGATGCGCGGCGACGAACCTAGCTCTCGGGCCCGCGCCGTCGAGGAGGTGGCACTGGCTCTCGCCATTCCGCACTTGCTGGATCGAGCCGTGGACACGCTTTCGGGCGGAGAGCTTCAACGCGTTGCGCTCGCAGCAGCTCTAGTTACACGACCCCGACTCGTGCTCCTTGACGAGCCCACATCCCAGCTCGACCCGGTTGCCGGCGATGAGCTGATCTGGCTGCTTCGCCGACTCAACGAGGAGTGGGGGGTGACGGTCCTTCTGGCCGAGCACCGCCTCGAGCGCTGCCTTGCCGCTGCGGACCGCGTGATCGCGACGACCTCGGGCTCGATCTCCTTCAATGGCGCCCCCCGCGACTTTCTAACCTGGGCGCAACGCACCGACGAAGCTCTGGAGACCCCCGCCGCCCGCCTTTTCTCGCTCGCCGGAATTGACCCCCTGCCAACCGGAGTCCGCGACGCGCGCCGCATCCTCGCGTCAGCCACTACTGCCGATAGAGGGGAGACGGACCCCCTCCGAACGGCTTGTACTTTTTCGGCAATTCGTTTGCGGTCAGCCGCCGACTCTCCACCGAAAAAGTTGAGAGAGGAGGGGGTCCGTCTCCCCTCCAACCCAGCCCTCGACGTAAGAGACCTCTGGGTGGAGCTCGGCCACGGCGACTCGATGCGCGACGTTCTCCGTGGAGTCGATCTCAAGGTCGAGCGTGAGGAACGCGTAGCCCTGATGGGACGCAACGGCGCCGGCAAGAGCACCCTGCTGCGAACCTTGTCCGGGCTGACCGAGTCGGTCAGGGGCAAGACCGTGGTAGCGGAGGGAATAGCCCTGCTCACCCAGAATCCAAGTGACTATCTCGTCCGCGAGCGGGTTGGCGATGAGCTCCCGGGGGATGTCGGGCTTGCGGCGCTCCTGGCCGTTGGCCTGGAGCACGCGGCTGATGCCGATCCGCGCGATCTCTCCGGCGGCGAGCGCCAGCGCCTGGCGCTTGCGATAGCGCTGGCAGGGCGGATGGAAGGCGACGAGCTTCCGGGGGCCGTGGCGCTGGACGAGCCGACCCGAGGTATGGACCGGGCGCGAAAGCATGATCTTTGTGAGCTGATCGAAGGGCTCGCAGCCCGCGGCGCCGGCCTGCTCGTCGCCACCCACGACGTCGAGTTCGCCGCCGCTTTCGCCGAGCGGGTGGTCCTGATGGGCGACGGCGTGGTGATCGCCGACGGCCCCGCCGCCGAGGTCCTCTCCGGTGGCTGGTACTTCGCCACCGAGGTGGCGCGAGTCCTCGACCGGCCAGGGGTGACTACCCCGGAGCAAGGCGCCGAAGCCCTGTCAACGTCCGGTGAGTTCGCCTTTTTACGTCCAGGAGGACGGAAAAAGACGAAGTCACCATCGGAGGGCGTGGGCTGATGTCCTGGCAGTTGGCTTCGTTTCTCATCGTCGGTGCTGTCCTGCTTGGTGGCTTCGCCTGGTATGAGCGCTCGCGGCCGCCCTCGCAGGTGGTCGCCCTGGTCGCTGCGCTGGCGGCGCTGGCGATCGCCGGCCGGATTGCCTTCGCCGCCTTCCCCAACGTCAAGCCGACGACCGACATCGTCGTCTTCGCCGGCTACGCGCTCGGTCCGGCGCCGGGCTTCGCGGTCGGCGCCTTTGCCGGTCTCGTCTCGAACTTCTGGTTTGGCCAGGGGCCTTGGACGCCGTGGCAGATGGCGGGCTGGGGCTTGTGCGGCCTGCTGGGGGCGGCGCTGGCGCTCGGCACCCGCAACGCCGGCCGCCTCACCCTCGCCGCGGTTTGCGGCCTCGCCGGGATCGCTTACGGTGTGTTGCTGAACTTCTCGCTGATGGCAACCTACGGCGGAGATCTCTCTTTTCGGCACTTCCTGGCTTTGGAGGCGCGCGCGATTCCCTTCGACGCGGCCCACGCGATCGGCAACGTCGCCTTCGCGCTCCTCGCCGGGCCTGCGATGGTGAGGATGCTGGTGCGCTTCCGCGAGCGCTTCGAGTGGAGCACGCCGGCGGTCGCGACAGCGGTGCTCGTTGCCCTGCTTCTGGTTCCGGCGATCCTCCCCAGCCCCGCCAAGGCGGCGGGCGCAGACGACGCCGCGAGCTGGCTCGAATCGGCCCAGAACGCCGACGGCGGTTTCGGCGCCTCGTCGGGCGAGCCCTCCGGCGCCGCGATCACCGCCTGGGTGATGCTGGGCCTCGAGGCCGCCGGCCGCAATCCGCTCGACGTCGAGCGGCTCGGCAAGACGCCGGTCGACTTCCTGCGCTCGAGCATTGGCGAAGTGAGCAGCAGCGGCGACCTGGCGCGCACGATCGTCGCCCTTGAGGGGGCCGGCGTCGAGCCGCGCTCCTTCGCGGGGCACGACCTCGTCGCGGAGCTGGTGCGCCGCCGCGCCGACAACGGCTCCTTCGAAGGCTGGCCCGGGACGACCTCCTACAGCGTGATCGCCCTCCGAACCGCCGGCGCCACCGGCGGGCTGGAAAAGACGCTGTCCTGGTTGGGCACCGTCCAGAACGAC
>DASWQV010000047.1:0-2227 GCA_036403515.1 Solirubrobacterales bacterium | reverse complement strand
GCTTTGACCCACTACTCCTTATGGCTTGACGCGAAACCTGACGGAATCTTCCCGTGTGCCGACCTCCAACATTGCTGCAGGACAGTGAACAGGAAGGCGGTGCTGAGCCCGAACAGCAGCATGCCGTCCATCGCCTGAAACGCGGCCAGCAGGCGCCAGTCGCCCGACAGGATGACATCGCCATAGCCAACTGTCGTCATGGTCACGATCGAGAAATAGATGGCGGTATCCCAGTCGGCGAGTACACCCAACCCGAGATAGACAGCCGCCCACAAGGCCGCCTCGACATGGTGGAGCATCGCCATCGCCAGACTGGCGACGACCATGATCCGGCCGAGACCCGGCTGCGGGCGTCCTTCACCCGGAAAGCGTCGGTCGAGCCACATCAGCAAGATACTGTCGGCGAATTCAGGACGCTGGTGCCAGAGCGACGAAACGCGTTACGCGAGTTTTGGCCCGCGGCAGACCGTCCAGCCAACTTATGATCCGCGATACATTCATGGCGGCGGCGATACAGACTTGCTGGAGCGCGGTTTTCGCTAGCCCGATGTAGCGGCTCCGGCGCATCCCGAAGACGCGCACGCCCTGTGAAAGCGTACCTTCGACACCAGCGCGGATACGATAGCGCTTCTTCCAGGCCGGGTCGGACATCCGCGCCCGCGCCGCGTTCAGCGCTTCGTATTCCGCGCGTGGATGAAAGTAGACGGAACGCCGGGGTTCTTTCGCCGGGGTACAGAATTCCCGGGCGGCACACGCCCCGCACTCGGCGCGGCCGAACCGGGCGTTGATGCGTGGGCTTCCGTCTTTGTCACGAGCGACCCGCCAGGATACCGACACCTTGCCCTGAGGGCAGGTGACCCGCTCACGCTCCCAGTCGATCGAGAACCGGGACAGATCGTAGCCTTGCCCCGTGCGGGATTGCCAACTCGACACGCTGCGCACCGGCCCCTCGAGCGAAACGTCGTGGTCGCGCCGGCTGTCGACCAACAGGGCCGCGTCGACGTAGGCGGAGTCCACAAAGTGCTCGTCGGGGAGGAGTTCCTTGGCGGCCAGACGCTCATGGATCTCGGCCGTGCTCGTCATGTCCTGCTCCATCGCGGGGCACGTCTTCACATGCGTGATCACATGCGCCGCATCATCGTCACACGTCTCGGTGATATGCACCTTGTATCCTGACCACTCGAGTTTCCTCTTGGTGCTGTAGTGCATCTCCGGGTCATAGGGCGATTGCAACCGGTCACCGACCGGGGGCAGTTCCGAGCCGGCCCGCCAGCGCGGCCGCCCGTCGTCACGCGCGTAGTGGATCCGCCAGACGTCGCGCAGCGTCCGCACCATCGCAACGTCGCGGGCCGCCGTCGGCGCGGTCGGTGCATCCAGGGCGTCGAGCAGCAGGAACCCGTCCGCGCCGATCTCAAGGGCGAGCGCCTCGCGCTTTTCCTGGCTCTTCGGCAAGCGGCAGTCCTCGACGCGGTGGGCATAGCGCTCGAACCAGATGGGCGGCGCGAGCGCGCGCACCCAGTCCGGCACGACGGCGGCCAGGTCGTCCAGGGTGGCGCGCAGCGTCTCGCCGACCAGTTCGAGGAGATGCAGGTCGCGCACGGCACCCAGCACGTGCGTGCTGTCGGTCCGCTGCTTGCCATGCGCCTTGACCAGGCCGCGCGCCTTGAAGCGCTCGAGCATCGTGTCCAGCAGCCGGTGCTCCGCCTGCCCGGCTACGAGGCGCGCGCGGAACTCGGCCAGCACGCTGAAGTGGAACCCGGAGTCGGTGAGTTCAAGCCCGAGTGCATACTTCCAATCGATCCGGGCGCGCACGGCATCGGCCGCCTGTCGGTCGCTGAGATGCTCGAGGAACTGGAAGACCGTGACCAGGGCCAGGCGCCACGGGGTCAGGGCGGGCTGGCCCTTGCTGGGGTAGAGCGCACGGAAATCCTCATCGTGGTAAAGCGTACTGAACTCGTCGCGCAACCGCATGACAACGGTGCCCTTGGGGAAGGCGGCTCGGGCGACGCGCGCCGTCTCGGAGGGGATCTCGCCGATCGGGTTCGGATGGAGACACATGGGTCAATCCTTCCTGTTGGAACACGGCTCGGGAATTCGCCGACAGTATCTCAGCTACATCTGGACCCGGGAAGGCTGGCTGTACCTGGCCGTCGTCCTCGACCTCTTCTCCCGTCAGGTGGTCGGCTGGGCGATGGACGAGCAGATGCCTCAGGAGCTGACGCTGGCG
>DASWQV010000046.1:0-22755 GCA_036403515.1 Solirubrobacterales bacterium | reverse complement strand
TCGGGAGACCCTTTCCGCCTTGGTCAGCTCCGGGGCGACCGTCTCCGGCGTCGTTTTCTCGTCGCCCTTTGCGCCGCTCGATCCCGAGCGTCGTCCCGCCAGGAAGATGAGCACGGCGGCCCCGAGCGCCGCGATCCCCGTCGCCCTTTCGCAATCAGCTTGTGGGCGGCGCTTTGAAGCGGATCCCTTCACACTGCGCCACCCTTTCAGGGTGGAGACAAATAATCAAGAAACCCTTACGCCTTGGATTCGCCTGTCCATACCAGTCTGAATCGCTGCCACCGCCGCAAAGAGGACCCCGGTGCTGAGGTGCAGGACGGCGTCGGCGGAGTTGTGGGGGAAGGTGAAGATCCCGGCCGGGCTGGTGCTGAACATCGCCCAGATGCCGGTGGCGATCAAAGCCACGGCGACGTAGACCGCGTATAGCACCGCCCAGCGCGGCTTCAGCGCAAAGTAGAAGGCCGGCAGGAAAAGCAGGAAGCCGGAGAGCGCGTGCACCCCGTTGAAGTCAACTCCCAACACGCGCTGGGTGGAGGCGCCGTCGCCGAAGTCGAAGCTCGGTTCGGCGACCAGCCCGGCGACCGCCCAGGCCAATTGCAGCGCAGCGAGAACCACGATGCCCCACTGGGCGAACGTCCATTGCGCTCGCGGTGCGGTTGCCGCCTCCATCGAGCCAGAGCCTACTCTCTGGCCTCAGACCAGCGGCCGGTACTCGCCGCCGTGGAAGACGAGTGGCTCACCCTCGCCGGTCGCCAGGCCGCGAACCTCCCCGGTGACGATCACGTGGTCACCGGCGGCGACCACGTCGCGCAGCTCGCAGGCGATCCAGGCGAGGGTGCCGTCGATCGCCGGGATTCCATCGCGCTCGCTCCAGGCCACGCCGTCCCACTTCGCGGCCACCGGCGCCTTGGTCGCGAAGGAGCGGGCGATCTGCTCCTGGCCCGCGTGCAGGACGCTGATCCCGAAATGGTTGGCGGCCTGGACGGCCAGCAGCGTGCGCGAGCCGCGGTCGAGGCAGGCCAACATCAGCATCGGCTCGATCGACAGGGAGCAGACGGCGTTGGCCGTCGCCCCGGCCGGACCGTCGGGCCCAGCGGCGCTTACGACGGTGACGCCGGTCGGCAACATCGCCATCGCGCTGCGGAAGCGAGCGGGGTCGGGCGGACTCATGGCTGGACGGGACAATATGATGCCGCCGCGTGCGCCTGGCACTGATCACAGCAACGGCCCTCCTCGCCGCCCTCGGGCTCGCCGCCTGCGGCATGGGTGAGGAAGGGATCGCGGTTTCGGAGAGCGACTCCAACTACAACGGAGCCGTGCTCTTCGCCACCCACTGCTCGGGTTGTCACACGTTGAGCGCCGCCGGCACCCAGGGCAGCGGCAATCGCGGCGTGCGCACGCAGGGGCCGAACCTCAACCAGCGAACCGAGACATATGACGACGCCCTCTTCGCAATCCAGAACGGCGGCTTCTCGGGAGCGATCATGCCCCAGAACATCGTCGTCGGCAAAGAAGCCGAAGCTGTCGCCCGTTTCGTCGCCAAGTACGCCGGCGAAGAAGCGGAAACCTCGCCCCGCCCCGGCGAGACTTCGCCCTAACCTCTCGGCTGCATGCTCGATCTGAAGCTGATCCGCTCCGACCCTGAGCGGATCAAGGTGGCGCTCGCCCGCCGTGGCGCCGCCGCGCAGGTCGATGAGCTGCTCGGCCTCGACGCCCGCCGGCGGGAGCTGCTGCCGCGCATCGAGGGCGCCCAGGCGGAGCGCAAGACGCTCTCCAGGCAAATCGGCGAGGCGAAGCAGCGCGGCGAGAGCGGCGTGGAGCAGATGCGTGCCGTTGGCGCGCTGAAGGAGACGATCGAGGCGGGCAAGGCCGAGCTCGAGCAAGTTGAAGCTGACCTGCGGGCGATCGCGACCGCCCTGCCCAACCTGCCCGACCCGGATGCCCCTGACGGGATGACCGAGGAGGACGCCGTGGTCCTCCGCGAGGAGGGCAGGCGAGCGGAATTCGACTTCGAGCCGCGGGATCACCTCGAGATCGGCTCCGATCTGGGCCTGATCGACATGGAGGCCGGGGCGCGGGTCTCGGGCTCCCGCTTCGCCTACATCAAGGGTGACCTGGTCCTGCTCGAGCTGGCCCTCGTCCGCTTCGCGCTCGACCTGGTGCGGGGCGAGGGTCACGAACCGGTCGTGCCGCCGGTGCTGGTCCGCGAAGAGGCGCTCGTCGGCACCGGCTTCCTGCCGGGCGACCGCGACCAGATCTACGAGGTGCCGAAGGATGAGCTGTTCCTCGTCGGCACCTCGGAGGTCCCGCTTGCCGCCCTGCACGCCGATCAGATCCTCGACGCCGACCGCCTGCCGCTTCGTTACGCGGGCTTCTCGACCTGCTTCCGCCGCGAGGCCGGCGCGGCGGGCCGCGACACCCGCGGCATCTTCCGCGTCCACCAGTTCGACAAGGTGGAGATGTTCTCGTTCGTCGAGCCTGCCGAGTCCGCCGCCGAGCACGAGCGTTTGCTGGCAATCGAGGAGCGCATCCTCGCCGAGCTGGAGATCCCGTACCGGGTCGTCAACGTCGCCGCGGGAGACCTCGGCGCGCCGGCGGCAAAGAAGTACGACTGCGAGGCCTGGATCCCCAGCCAGGGGCGCTACCGAGAGCTGACCTCCTGCTCGAATACGACCGACTATCAGGCGCGGCGCCTCAACTGCCGATACCGGCCCGGTGAAGACGAGGCAGCGCAGGTCGTACACACGCTCAATGGCACCGCGGTGGCGGTGGGCCGCACGATGATCGCCCTGATCGAGAACCGTCAGGAGCGGGATGGCGGATTCACGCTACCCACTATTTTGCATTCGTATGGTTCGCCTGAAAAGATCGGCCCCCTATGAGCAGCGGCGTACGCGATGCAAAGCGGGTTGTCCTTTGCGATGACCACGAGATCGTCCGTGAGGCGATCAAGGCCAGGATGGCGAATTCGAGCGTCCTGGAGATCGTCGGCGAGGCCGGCAACGGGCGCGACGTGGTCGACGTCGTCAAGGAGCTCGAGCCCGATGTCCTGATCATCGACGTCGAGCTGCCCAAGCGGGACGGGATCGAGGCGACCAAGGAGGTCCTCAAGGTCAGGCCACGGACCAAAGTGATCATCTTCACCGCCCATGCCCAGCCTGACCTGCTCGCGCTGGCGCTGCGCGCCGGCGCCTCCGGCTACGTGCTCAAGTCAGCGCCGGCCGAGGACATCGCCCGCGCGGTCAAAGCGGTGACCGGCGGCGGCACCTTCCTCGGCGGCGATTTCGCCGGTGGCAAGCCCTCCGAGGTCGAGAAGCTGCTCGAGCTCTCGCCCCGCGAGCGGCAGATCCTCGAGCTGCTTGCCGAGGGCCTGCGCGTCAAAGAGATCGCCGAGCGGCTCCAGCTCAGCCCGGCGACCGTCCACACCCACGTGCGCAACGCGATCGCCAAGCTCGAGGTGGACACGAGGACCGAGGCCGTGGCCCTCGCGGTGAAGTTCAGCTACCTTGGCGCCGGCGGCAAGGCCTAGCTGTCCGGATCTGCGGCTGGTTTCAGCTCCAGCGCGCAGCCGTTGATGCAGTAGCGCTGCCCGTTGGGTCCGGGACCATCCTCGAAGACGTGTCCAAGATGGGCGTCGCAGTGCTTGCAGACGACCTCGGTGCGGCGCATGAAGAGGCTGTTGTCGGGACGCAGCTCGACGTGCTCCAGGTTTGCCGGCTCGGTGAAGCTTGGCCAGCCGGTGCCGGAGTCGAACTTCGTGTCCGAGGAGAACAGCTCGGTGCCGCAGCAGACGCAGTGGTACATGCCCTCGGTTTTCTCGTCTACGTAGGGGCCGGTGAAGGCTCGCTCGGTGCCGGCATTGCGGGTCACCTCGTACTGTTCCGGGGTTAGCTGCTCGCGCCATTCTTGGTCGGTCTTCTTTGTTTTCTCCATCGGTCAAGGGTAGAGGGCGATCCTCGCCGCCATACGATGCGCCGGATGAACGAGGCGTTCTACGAGCGGAGTGGCGACAACAGCTTCTTGGCCACGGAGCTTACGAGGGGTCCCTGGGATCCCGGATCGCAACATGCTGGACCGCCCTCGGGGCTGCTGGGGCGGGAGATCGAGGGGCTTGGCAGCTCCGATGGCTTCCAGGTGGGCCGCGTCGTCTTCGAGATTCTCCGGCCGGTGCCGATCGGCGACGTGCGGGTCGAGTCGCGGGTCGTCCGGCCGGGGAAGAAGGTGCAGTTCGTCGAGGCGTCGTTGAGCAACGACGGTGGGGAGCTGATGCGGGCTGCCGCCTGGTTGCTGCGGACTTGGGAGCTTGAGTTGCCCGATGACGCGGCGGCCGAAGATGAGTCGCCGCCTGGGCCTGAGCAGGGCTGGACGCCCGAGTTCTTCCCCACGGGGCAGGACGTTGGGTACCACACGGCGATGGAGTGGAAAGCGGTTGCCGGGGCCTTTCTGGAGCCGGGCCCGGCGACGGTCTGGATGCGGATGCGGCAGCCGCTGGTCGATGGGGAGGAGCCGACGCCTTTGCAGCGGGCGCTTGTTGCGGCCGATGTCGGCAACGGGATCAGCGCCGTTCTCGACTGGCGTGAGTACGTGTTCATCAACGTCGATCTCACCGTTCACTTCGAGCGCATGCCCGAGGGCGAGTGGGTCTGCGTCGACGCCATCACCCGGCCCCAGCCCAGCGGCATAGGGACGGCCGAGTCGGTCCTATCGGACCGGCGAGGCCGCATCGGCCGCGCCGCCCAGTCCCTCCTGATCGACCAGCGCTAGCCACACGCGCTACCCAGGTGCAACGTTTTCTGGTCCCCGTAAGGCCGCAAAACGTTGCACCAGTCTTCAGTGTGTGGCTAGGAGCGGTTGGCTGCGGGGGGCGATGACGAAAGCGGTCGTGGCCGCGGAGAAGAGGGCGATCATCGCCGCGAGGAAGAAGGCGCCCTCGTAGCTGCTCAGGGCCGCGGCTGCGCCCGCGAGCGGGGCGCCGAAGCCCACGCCCGCGTCGAAGAAGGCGGTGAAGGTCCCCAGGGCGGCGCCGCGGCGGGTGTCGGAGACGCGGCTGACGACGATCAGGGAGAGGGAGGGGTACAGGAGGGAGAAGGCGGCGCCCATCGCCAGGGCGCCGGCGATTGCGACCGGCAGGCTGTGGGCGATCGCGATCGTGGTCAGGCCGATCGCCTCGACCACCGCGGCGGCGACAGCGACGCGGATCGGACCGACGCGGTCCGGCAGGTCGCCGCCGATCAGGCGGGTGAGCACGACCATCGTCGCGAAGGCGCCGAATACGGCGGCGCCATGCCCCACGCCGCGCGACTCGAGGTGCAGGACGACGAAGGCGGTCATCGTCCCGTAGCCGATTGAGCCCAGGGCGAGGGCGGCGCCCGGCCGGACCGCCTCGCGCTCGATCAGCGCGTGCTGCTCCTCCTCGGGATGTGGGGTCGCCTGGAAGGGGTCCGGCAGGCGGCTGGCGATCAGCGCGCCGCAGAGGGGCGCCGCCCCGGCGAAGATCCAGACGAGCGTGTAGCCGGATACCTGCAACAGCAGCTCGCCGATCAGCGGTCCGACGCTCAGCCCCGCCCAGACGGCGAGGCCGTAGAGGCCGATCACACGCCCGCGCCGGGCGACGGGCGCGAGGTCGACGATCCAGGCCGATCCCGCCGTGAAGACGGTTCCCTCGCCGGCGCCGAGGACGAGCCGCGCCGCGATCAGGCCCGGCACCCCGAGCGGCAGCAGGTACATGAAGCCGCCGATGGCGACCAGGACCGAGCCGATCAGCACGGTTGGCTTGCGCCCGCGCTGATCGGCAAGCCGGCCCGCGAAGGGACGCAGCAGCAGTCCCGTGATCGCGTAGGAGCCGACGACGACGCCGACCGCGATGTTGCCGGCGTCGAGCGGTCCACGAATGAAGCGCGGCAGCACCGGCAGGACCGCGCCGACCGCGACCAGCCCGAAGAAGGTGACGGCGAAGACGCCCGCGAAGGCAAGCCCCGGCCGCGCCACCAGCGGTCGCGCCTCGTCGATCGAGCCGCTCACGAAAGCAGTCCGGCGAGATCCCCGATGGTGTGATCCGGGGGCGGATCGGCCGCTTCGGCTTCGGCGCGCGAGCTGGCGCCGCTCAGCACCAGAATGGTCGCCAAGCCCGCGCGGCGACCGCCCTCGATGTCGGAAGCGAGCCGGTCTCCGACCATCGCGACCCTGCCAGCGCCGGGAATCAGCCGGCGGGCCTGCTCGAACAGGTGTCGCTCGGGCTTGCCACCGATCTCGGCGGTCTTCCCAGACGCCGTCTCGACGGCGGCCAGGGTGGCTCCTGTGCCGGGCCACGCCCCTCCGGGCATCGGCAGGGTGGGATCCCGACTCGTCCCGAAGAGAGACGCTCCGGCTCGCAGGGCGAAGGTCGCGGTGAGCAGCTCGGCGTAGTCGAACTCGCGGTGGCCCGAGACGACCACCGCGTCGGCGCTCCGTGCGGCGTCTCCGTCGAGCAGGGCCAGGCCGGCTGCGGCCACCGTCTCCTTGAAGCCGGGGGCTCCGATCACGAACGCGGTCCCTGCCGCTCCGACTCGCTCTGCCGCCAGCCGGGCGGTCGCGGCGCCCGCGGTTATGACCCGGTCGCCGGAGGCCTCAATGCCACTCTCGCGAAGCTGCTCCGCGTACGCCCCGGGTTGGCGCACCGAGTTGTTGGTGACGAAGACGATCTCCTTGCCGCCCTCGAGCAGGGTGCGCAGTGTTTCCGCCGCTCCGGGCACCGGCTCGCGCCCGATCCAGACGACCCCGTCGAGGTCGACCAGAAACCCATCGAATTGCTCGGCGAGCGCCATCCAGCCCGCAGGCTATTAGGCCAACCATTCAGGTCGATACGGTGCGCGAATGAAACCTTTGGACGGGCAGGTCGTGGTCGCCAACGATGTATCCCGTCGCTACGGCGAGGGAGACGCGGCCGTCGACGCCCTGGTCGACGTCAGCACCGGCTTTCAGCGCGGCCGTTTCACCGCGATCATGGGCCCCTCGGGATCGGGCAAGTCGACCCTGATGCACATCCTCGCTGGGCTCGACAAGCCGAGCTCGGGAACGGTTGTCCTCGACGGCGATGAGATCACCAGCCTCGACGACGGCGAGTTGACCAAGCTGCGCCGCGACAAGCTCGGCTTCGTCTTCCAGTTCTTCAACCTGCTGCCGGTGCTGAGCGCCGAGGAGAACCTGGTCCTGCCGCTCTCGATCGCTGGCCGCAAGGCCGACAGTGCCTGGCTCGACCAGTTGATCGACACCGTCGGCCTCGCGGACCGTCGCACCCACCGGCCCTCCGAGCTCTCCGGGGGACAGCAGCAACGCGTCGCCGTCGCCCGTGCCCTGGTCTCCAAACCGGCCGTCGTCTTCGCCGACGAGCCGACCGGCAACCTCGACTCGAAAGCGAGCGCCGACGTCCTCCGCCTGCTGCGCCAGGCCGTCGACGAGTTCAGCCAGACCGTAATCATGGTCACCCACGACCCGGTTGCGGCCGCACACGCCGACCGTTTGATCACGCTGCGCGACGGCAGGATCGTCCACGACGACTCTCCCGGCTCCGCCGACGATGTGATCGAGCTGATGAAGCGGGTCGATTAGCCGAGTTGGCCGGCCTCGCCCTCAAGAGCCTCTGGGCGCGCAAGGGGCGCGCCATGGCGACGACCTTCGCGGTTGTGATTGGAGTCGCCTTCGTCGCCGGCTCCTACGTATTGACCGACACGATTTTCGCCGCCTTCGACGACATCTTCGGCGAGTCGCTGAAGGGCACCAGCGTCGTGATCAGCGCCGAAAATCCGGTCAAACAGGAAAACGGCGAAATCCCCACCGTCAGCGCTTCGCTGCTGCCGCGAGTGCAAAGGACGCCGGGGGTCAAGCTGGCCGCCGGCGCAATCTTCACGCCCGGTGGCTTCTTCGACTCCGAAGGCGACAAGATCGGCAACAAATTTGCCCCGAAGTTCATCTCCTCGGAGCTGCCGGGCAGTCTCGAGTCGCTCACATACATAGACGGCCGCAGGCCACGCGGCCCGACCGAAGCCTCGATCGACAAGGCCGCGGCGGAAAGCTCCGGCCTGGAGATGGGCGAAACGATCAAGCTGATCGGCCAGGGCAGCGCCCGCTCCTTCGAACTGGTCGGCTTCACGCGCCTCGGTGGCGCCTCCTTCGGCGGCGCCAGCATCGCCCAGGTGACGCTGCCGGTGGCGCAGCGCCTCACCCACAAGGTCGGCCGCTTCGACCAGATCTCGGTTGCCGCCGGCAGCGGTGTCTCGGCCACCGCCCTGAAGCGCCGCCTCGCGAGAGAGATGCCGCCGGGGGTGCGGGTCGAGACGGCGAAGGAAAACGCCGATCGCGGCTCGGAAGAAATCCGCGAAAACCTCAGCTTCCTGCAGATCTTCCTGCTCGTCTTTGCCTTCATCGCGATCCTCGTCGGCTCCTTCCTGATCTTCAACACCTTCTCGATCACGGTCGCCCAGCGGGTCTCGGAGTTCGGCATGTTGCGGACGCTTGGCGCCTCGCGGCGCCAGATCCTCACCGACGTCGTGGTCGAAGCCCTTGCGATTGGCCTGGTCGGGGCGCTGATCGGGATCGGCGGGGGCTTTCTGATCGCCCTGCTGCTCAACGCCCTGCTCGAAGCGTTCGAAATCGACCTGCCGACAACCGGCCTGGTGATGGAGTTGCGCACGATCATCGTCTCGCTGCTGATCGGCATCGTCGTCACGGTGCTCGCCTCGCTGGTGCCGGCCGTGCGCTCTACCAGGGTGCCGCCGATCGCCGCCCTGCACGCGGTCGCGCCGGTCCCTTCCCGGCGCCGTCGCCTGCTCGGCATCTTGATCAGCCTCCTGCTCGGGGCGGTCGGCCTGGCGATGGTCCTGATCGGCCTCTTCGGCAGCGCCGCATCGGGGACCGCCGCCGGCCTGATCGGCGGCGGCGCGGTGGTGATCGTCTTCGCCGTGTCGCTCTTCAGCCCACGCCTCGTCCCGCCCCTGGCGGCGATCGCGGGCTGGCCGCTGGAGCGCATGCGCAGGCTGATCGGCAGGCTTTCCCGCGAGAATGCGCAGCGCAACCCGAGCCGCACGGCGGTCACCGCGGCAGCGCTGATGATCGGCCTCACGGTCGTCGCCTTCGTCACCGTCTTCGCCGCGGGGCTGAAGAGCTCGGTCGCCCAGGTGGTCGACGAAAACTTTGCCGGTGGCCTGGTGATCCAAAACAGCGACGGCTTCTCGCCGATTCCCGGCGGCGCGGCCGTGGCGGCCCGCAGGGCGTCGGGCGTGAGCGCCGTCGCCACGATCCGCGCCGAGCAGGCGAAGCTGCTCGATGGCGGCGCGGGGGTGAGGGTCTCGGCGCCGAGTCGCGACGTCGAAAGGACCGTCGAGATCGAATGGAAGAAGGGCGGGCCGGCGGTGCTGCGGCACTTGCGCGGCGACCAGGCGATCCTCTCCGAGGGCTTCGCCTCCGATCATGGCCTCGAGCCCGGGGATCGCTTTCGCCTGCTCAGCCAGACGCGCCGGCGACCGAGCTTCGAAGTGGTCGGCGAGTTCGACTCGAAGCTGGACGTCTTCGGCAGCGTCCTCGTGACCCAGGCGACGATGGCGAGCGAGTTCGGCCAGACCCAGGACACGATCGACTTCATCGAGGTGAGACTGGGGGCCAACGCGGCCGAGGTCCAGGCGATCCTCACCAGCGGCGTCGAAAAGGCCTTCCCGGTCGCCGAAGTGCTGAACCAGCAGGAACTGAAGGAAAGCCGGGAAGAACAGGTCGATCAGCTCGTCAATCTCGTCTACGCGCTGCTGCTCCTCGCGATCTTGATCTCGCTCTTCGGTATCGCCAACACGCTGGCGCTCTCGATCCACGAACGCAGGCGGGAGCTGGGGATGCTGCGGGCGATCGGCATGTCGCGGCGCCAGGTGCGGACGATGATCCGCTACGAGGCGGTGATCACCGCCCTGATCGGCGCCATCCTCGGCATGGTCTTGGGCCTGGTCTTCGCCGCCCTGATCGCGCAGCCGCTCAAGGACGAAGGGTTCACGCTCTCCTACCCGGTCGGCTCACTGATCGCCCTGTTGGTCCTGGCCGGTTTCCTCGGCGTCCTGGCGGCGATCCCGCCGGCCCGCCGCGCCTCGCGACTCGACGTTCTCGAGTCCCTCCAGTACGAGTAGCCGAGCTGGGCTGACTCGGCGGTCAGAGAAGTCCTACGACGGCGGGCGAGAGCTCGGCCCCCGTAGCCATCCCGCTCGGATGAATCGCCAGCGGAGATCAAGCGAGAACGGCGGCCGGCCTGGCCGAAGCCAGTCCCAGGCCCATTCGCAGCGCCCCGCAGACCTCGAACATCGCGGCGCGGGCGCTGGGGCATATTGCCGTCAGGTTGGCGAAGCCGTGGATCAGGCCGGAATGGCGCTGCAGCACGACTGGAACTCCCGCCTCTCGCATCCGTGCCGCGTAGATCTCCCCCTCGTCGCGCAGCGGATCGAAGCCGGCGGTGGCGACGTAGGCGGGCGGCAGGTTGGAGACGTCGGGCGCCCGCATCACCGAGGCCCGCGGATCGTCCTCTGCGCAGCCATCCGGGAGGTAGTGGTCCTCGAACCACTGCATGTCGTTGCGGGTGAGGAGGAAACCCTCGGCGAAGACCTTGCGCGAGGCTTGTTCGCCGACCACGTCCGTGGCCGGGTAGAGCAGCAGCTGCATTGCCGGCTGTGCGCCACCCGCCTCGCGCGCATGCAGGCATACGGCTGCCGAGAGGTTGCCGCCGGCGCTGTCGCCGGCGACGGCGATCCGCGCCGGGTCGGCTCCCAAGTCCTCGACGTGCTCGGCGGCCCAGGCAAAGGCGGCGGCGGCATCTTCGACCGGGGCGGGAAAGGGGTGCTCTGGGGCGAGGCGGTAGTCGATCGAGAGCACGCGGCAGCCGCTGTGCTCGGCGAGTAAGCGGCAGGCGCCGTCGTGGGTCTCGAGGTCGCCGATCACCCAACCGCCGCCGTGGTAGTAGACGATCAGCGGCTGCGGCGGCCTGGGGGCGCCGAGGGCCACGTAGAGGCGGGCCGGCATGGGTCCGCCCGGGCCGGGAATCGAGAGGTCCTCGACCCGAGCCATTGGCCGCGGCGGCCCACTGACCACCGGTACGCCTTCGCGGTTCTCGGCCCGCGCCTGCTCGACGCTGCGGCCCTCGACCAGCGAGGTCTCGCCACTCCACTTCGCCAGCTTCAGCAGGGCATGGATGTCTGGGGCGAGCTCCTGTCCGTCGAGGCGCGGTGGCCGGCCGAAGATCAGTCGCTGCGTTCGAGGCCGCAGGCCGCAGGCTCTGCGGACGAAGCGGTGCTCGACGCGGGGCGGGAGCCGGGGAAGGGCCACGGACCGGCAGGCTACGCGATCAGCGGGTGATGCATCTCACACGTTGGTTCGTTATCGGTACTAGCCTGCTCAGGAGGCGATGGAGGCAGCCACGACAACCGCTCCGCGGCCGGCACCCCGGGTCTCGGAGCGACGGCTGCCGCCCAGCCCTCCGTTCCCCTCGCCGCTCCAGACGGCGATCTGGTCACGGCAGGCGCGGCGCATGCTCTACGCCTGCCAGGACCGCTACGGCGACATGTTCACGATCCGCGTCGCCTACGAAGGCACCTGGGTGATGCTGGCCGATCCGGAGGCGATCAAGCAGGTCTTCACCGGCGACCCGCGCATCTTCCACGCCGGCGAGGGCAACGAAATCCTCGCCCCGCTGCTCGGTCGCAATTCCCTTCTCGTCCTCGATGAGAAGCGGCACATGAGCCAGCGCAAGCTGCTGCTGCCGCCCTTCCACGGCGAGCGCATGCAGGGCTACGCGCAGACGATGGGCGAAATCGCCGAGCGTGAGATCGACAGTTGGCCGAGCGGGACCCCATACAAGCTGCGGCCGCGGATGCAGGCGCTGACCCTCGAGATCATCCTGCGCACGGTCTTCGGCGTCGGCGTGGACGAGGCAGACAAGCTCGCCGACCTGCGCGGCGCTCTGCGAGAGTTCCTCGACATAACGACCAATCCGCGCTTCCTGCTGCCGCTCCTCCTCGTCGGGCCTAAACGGGTGCGGGGCATCTCGGCTTTCGGCAGGCGGATAGATCGGGTCGACGAGCTGATCTATCGGGAGATCGCCGATCGCCGCCGGGCCGGCGACGTCGGCGAGCGCGACGACGTGCTCTCGATGATGATCGGAGCGCACCACGAGGACGGCAGCCCGATGAGCGACGAAGAGATGCGCGATGAGCTGCTCACCCTGCTCGTCGCCGGCCACGAGACGACGGCGACGTCGCTCTCGTGGGCGGTCGAGCGGCTGATCCGCCACCCGGAGAAGCTCGAGCGCCTGGGCGCGGAGGTCGCCGAGGGTCGTGAGGAGTACCTGACCGCGACGATCCAGGAGACGCTGCGCCTGCGCCCGGTGATCTCGATCGTTCTGCGCAGGCTGACCGAGCCGGTCGAGATCGGCGGCTATGAGCTGCCCGCCGGGGTCTCAGTCGCGCCCTGCATCTACCTCGTCCACCGCAATCCCGAGATCTATCCCGAGCCCGACCGCTTCCTCCCCGAGCGCTTTCTCGAGCGCCCGCCAGGCACCTACACCTGGATCCCCTTCGGCGGCGGCGTCCGCCGCTGCCTCGGCGCCTCCTTCGCCCAGTTCGAGATGACGGTGGTCCTCAAAGAGCTGGTCAAGCGCCGCCAGATTCGCCCGGCCAAACCGAGGTCCGAGCGTGTCTTCCGTCGCGCGATCACCGAGACGCCGCGCCACGACGCCGAAGTCATCCTCGGCTAGCGGTCAGTCCACTTTCCGAGGGCCGCTGTACCGTGGTGAAGGTGAAATCCTCGAAGCGGACAGGAAACTGGACGGCAGAGGGGACGGCCGAGCGCGCCGCCCTGCGCCGCGACTACAGGGAGCTCACGCCGTCTCAGCGAGTGGAGCAGGTCTTCGAGCTATCGCGGTTCATGTCCCAGCTAGCCGAGGCCGGACGTCGTCAGCGCAGTGCCTGAGCTCGACATCCGCGGCATATTCGAGGAACTCGACCGCGAAGGTGTCGAGTTCCTCGTCATCGGTGGCGTAGCCGTCGGTTTCCATGGCTTCGTGCGGGCCACGAAGGACGTTGACATCGTGCCCAGTCCCGAGCCTGAGAACCTCGACAGGCTTGCGGGGGCGCTTGTAAGGCTCGATGCGCAAATCGAGGGGGCGGAGGAGTTCAAGGACGAGGAGCTCCCAAGCCCACTCGATGCTGAGGCGCTCGCATTGGGCGGCAACTGGGTGCTGTGTACTCGCCTCGGGCGCTTCGACGTCATGCAGTGGATCGGCGATGACTCCCTGTGGGAGAAGCACTCTCCAACTGCGATCGAGGCTGAGATCGATGGTTTGACGATCAAGTTTGCGAGCTATGAGAGTCTCGTGGCTCTCAAGGAGCATGCGGGACGCCCGCAAGATTTGATCGACTTGCAGCGCCTGCGAGAGGCCCGCGGCGAAGAGTAGGAGGTGCGGGATTGCAGTGCTTTGCGCCGCGATCACCGAGACGCCGGGCCACGACGCCGAAGTCATCCTCGGCCGGTAGCGGCCGCTGGAGACGCGGCCCCAGGCTCCCGGCCGGCTCGCTTCGCGAGGCTGAGTGGGAATTGGGCGAGCCGGGTAGCGCTGTTCCAGCGTGAGCCCGGAGGAGAGGCGCTCGAAGTGACCGCGCCAGGACGATGAAAAGCGGAGATAGAACCACCATCCCGACGGTGTCCGAGGTCGTTCGGACCGCAGTGGCGATCTGCGATCCGGACGGCAGCGAGACGGCGGCGACGGCGCTGCAGGAGGGATTCGAGGACGATGACCGGCCGGCCACGGCGTCGGAGGACCTCGCCGGCGAGCTACTCGAAACCGTCCGCGCGATCGACCCAGAGGAAGACGCCCCGGCGGCCACCGCCGCCGCTGCCACCGCGGCATGGCTGGCGACCAACCCGGATCAGGCCCGTGCCGAGGACCACGTCCTGCGCGAGGGGGTGCGTCTCGTCTTCGCCGGTGAACCACCGGGACCGCTCGCCGATTGGCTCGCGGGCCGCGGCGTCGAGGTCTAGTGGGTCATCGGCACGGTCGCGTCCGCGGTCCGCGTCCGCGAACGGGAGCGCCCGCCCGCGGACAGCAGCGCCCGCCCCGCTGCTCAGCACAGCGGCGCGCTGGTGGCCCCCCCGCTTCTCAGCCGCAGCCGGTGTTGTTGCCGCAGCTGCTGCACGTGTAGCAGGAGCCGGTGCGCTGCATCATGCCGCCGCACTGCTCGCAGGCTGGGCCCAGGTCGAGGCCGGACATCTTGGCCGGGACCACCGGCGGAGTTTCGGTGAAGGCCGCTGAGGCGGGGACGGCCTCGCCACCGCTCGCCTTGGCCTTCTCGGCGCCGTTGCCATTGCCGGGCTTGGCATGGCCGTTGCCGCCGCCGGTGGCCGGGCCGGCGGTGCCGCCGCTGGTGTCGATCCCGAGACCCAGCTGGGTCGTCTCGGCATCCTGCTTGGCGCGGACCTCCTGGGTCATGATGCCGAGGTCCTCGAGCACGTCGATGTCATCGATGAAGCGGCTGCCGAGCCAGCGCATGATGTAGTCGGGCATCGACTTGGCGAAGGGGATCTCCGGGTTGCCGGTGATGCCCTCCGGCTCGAAGCGCATGTAGCTGAACTTGCGCACGAAGGTTTCCAGCGGCACCCCGTACTGGAGGCCGATCGAGATCGCCGTGGCGAAGGCGTTGAGCAGCCCGCGCATGGTCGAGCCCTCCTTGCCGATGTCGGTGAGGAAGATCTCGCCGACGTTGCCGTCCTCGTACTTGCCGGCGGTGATGTAGCCCTCGTGGCCGGCGATCGAGAACTTGTGGGTGATCGACTCGCGCTCGCGCGGCATCTTCTTGCGCACAGGGGTGGGCGCCTCTTCGGTGACCGCTTCCGCCCCCTTTTCCTCCTGGGCGTCGGTGCGCAGCGCCTGCGCCGTCTTCGAGCCGTCGCGATAGATCGCCAGCGCCTTCAGGCCGCCCTTCCAGCCGCGCGTGTAGGCGTCGGCGATGTCCTCGATCGTCGCCGACTGCGGCAGGTTGACCGTCTTCGAGATCGCTCCCGAGATGAAGGGCTGCGTCGCCGCCATCATGTCGATGTGGCCGGTGTGTGAGATCGCCCGCTCTCCCACCGCGACGTCGAAGACCGGCAGGTGCTCGTCCTTCAGCCCCGGCGCGCCGACGATCGTGCTGTTCTCGGCGATGTGGGCGTCGATCTGCTCGACCTGGGGCTCGGCGTAGCCGAGCGTGCGCAGCGCCAGCGGCACCGATTTGTTGACGATCGTCATCTGCCCGCCGCCGACCAGCTCCTTGAACTTGACCAGCGAGAAGTCGGGCTCGATCCCGGTCGTGTCGCAGTCCATCAGGAAGCTGATCGTCCCGGTCGGCGCTAGCACCGTCGCCTGCGCATTGCGGTAGCCGTGCTCCTCGCCGAGCTCGACTGCCTCCTCCCAGGCCCGCTGTGCGGCCTCGAGCAGCTCGCCCTTGATCCCGGTCGGGTCGACGTCGTAGGAGGCGTCGCGGTGCATCCGCATCACCCCGTTGTGGGCGTCGCGGTTCTTGTCGTACTCGTCGTAGGGGCCGGTCGCCTCGGCGGCGATCAGCGCCGACTGGCGGTAGGCGCGGCCGGTCATCAGCGCCGTGATCGCGGCGGCGACGTTGCGGCCGGCATCGGAGTCGTAGGGCAGGCCGTCGGACATCAGCAGGGCGCCGAGGTTGGCGTAGCCGAGCCCGAGCTGGCGGAAGCGCTTGGCGTTCTCGGTGATCCCCTCGGTCGGGTAGCTGGAGAAGCCGACGACGATCTCCTGGGCGAGGAAGACGATGTCGACCGCGTGCTCGAAGTCCTCGACGTCGAAGCTGCCGTCCGGGCGGCGGAACTTCATCAGGTTGAGCGAGGCCAGGTTGCAGGCCGAGTCGTCGACGTGCATGTACTCGCTGCAGGGGTTGGAGGCGTTGATCCGCCCCGACTCCGGGCAGGTGTGCCAGCGGTTGATGATCGTGTCGTACTGGACGCCCGGGTCGGCGCAGCGCCAGGCCGCGTCGGCGATCTGGTTCATCAGCTCGCGCGCGTCGAGGGTCTTGACCGGCTCGCCGGTGGTGCGCGCGGTCAGCTGCCACTCCTCACCGGCCTCGACCGCCTCCATGAAGTCGTCGGTGACCCGCACCGAGTTGTTGGCGTTCTGGTACTGGATCGAGGTGAAGCCCTCGCCGTCGATCGACATGTCGAAGCCGGCTTCGCGCAGCGCTTCGGCCTTCTCCTCCTCTTTGGCCTTGCACCAGACGAAGTGCTCGATGTCCGGATGGTCGACGTCGAGCACGACCATCTTCGCCGCTCGCCGCGTCTTGCCGCCGGACTTGATCGTCCCCGCCCAGGAGTCGGCGCCGCGCATGAAGCTGACCGGGCCGCTCGCCGTGCCGCCCTTCTTCAAGGGCTCCATCGAGCCGCGGATGTTGGAGAGGTTGATCCCCGAGCCGGAGCCGCCGCGGAAGATCCGGCCCTCCTTGGTGTTCCAGTCGAGGATGCTCTCCATGGTGTCCTCGACGCTGAGGATGAAGCAGGCCGAGCACTGCGGCGTCTCCTCGAAGCCGACGTTGAACCAGACCGGCGAGTTGAATGCCGCCTTCTGGTTGAGCAGTATCGAGGTCAGCTCCGCTTCGAAGGCCTCGGCGTCCTCGGCCGAGGCGAAGTAGCCGCCCTCGCGCCCCCAGTTGGAGATCGTCCCGGCGACCCGGCCGACCATCTGTTTGACCGAGGACTCGCGCTCCTCGCTGCCGATCTGGCCGCGGAAGTACTTCTGGGCGACGATGTTGGTCGCGTTCTGGGACCAGCTCTTCGGGAACTCGACCCCGCGCTGCTCGAAGGCCGGGCTTTCGGGATCGCCGATCACCGCATCGCGGGTCTCCCACTCGATCTGATCGAAGGGATGGGTCCCTGGAGAGGAAAAACGGCGTTCGATAGCGAGGCCCTTGAGACCGTTTTTCGGGGCACTGGTGGCGGTCTGGGACATCAAACTTCTCCTCTCGCAGCGACTTTCAGGGGTAACACAGCAGGATCGCTAAAGCCTCAGACGGAAAAGTGTCGAAAAGCGCAATTAGGGCAATCGAGTTGCCTGCCACGCCACCTCTACATGGTGGCAATTCCGCAATTCGGGAGAAAGTTCCGGGTACCCTGAAGACATGGCTGAAGATCTGCGCGGGAGCGCGGAGCGGATGAGCGAACGAGCGGGCGCGGCCCGGGAGGCGATGGGCGAGCGGGCGAGCGTGGCGCGCGAGGTCGCGGCTGGGCGGGCCGAAGCGGCCAAGGAGGCCGCAGCCGACGCGATCGCCGTGGTCAAGCCGAAGTTGCGGGGCGTCTCACACGAGTGGGCCTTCTTCGTCTCGCTCTTCCTCGGCGCCGCCCTGGTCATCGCCGCCAAGACGCCGCAGGCGACGCTCGCGGCGGCGATCTACGCGATCAGCCTCTCGGCCCTGCTCGGCACGAGCGCCCTCTATCACCGGGTCAACTGGACGAGGCCCAGCGTGCGCCGCTGGATGCGCCGGCTCGACCACTCGATGATCTTCTTCCTCATCGCCGGCACCTACACGCCCTTCGCCCTGCTCGTCCTCGATGGCCCGCTTGCCGATGCGATCCTCGTCGTCGTCTGGGCCGGCGCGATCGCCGGCGCGATCGTCGAGATGGTCTGGATCGACCATCCCAAGTGGGTCGCGGCGCTGATCTACATGTCGCTCGGCTGGGTCGCCGCCGTGGCCTTCCCAGAGCTCTGGGATGAGATGGGCGTGACCGGCACCCTCCTGGTCGCCGCCGGGGGCCTTCTCTACACCGCGGGCGCGGTGGTCTACGCAACCCAGCGCCCGAATCCCAACCCGCGAGTCTTCGGCTACCACGAGGTCTTCCACCTGCTCGTAATCGCCGCCGCGGCCGCCCACTTCGCCGCGGTCGCCTTCTTCGCCCTTCCGGCGGCCTGACAGCCCCCGCTTCCGGCGCCTTTCCCCCTCTATAGGGGGATAAAGCGCACCGGAAGGTCAGGCTGGGACCGCTAGGTGCCCTTCGCGCTCGATCTCGGCCTCCGAGATCAGCTCGGCGAGCAGCTCCTCGAGTTGCTCGGACTGCTGGGGGGAGAGCTCTAGGCTGCCGTCGACGAGCAGCTCCTGGGCGTGCCCGACCGGTAGTTCGGCCTCGATTACGCGGCCGCCCATCGCGCCGAGGACCTTGCGCAACTCGGCCTGCGCCCAGACCGCGCCGAACATGCCGGTCGAGGCGCCGATCACGGCCGCCGGCTTGCCGTTGAGGGCGCTCTGGCCGGCCGGGCGGGAGACCCAGTCGAGCGCGTTCTTGAGCTGGCCCGGGATCGAGTGGTTGTACTCGGGGGTCGCGATCAGGACCGCGTCGGCGCTGCGCACCGCCTCTCGCAACTCCTCGACCACGGCCGGGGTCGCCTCCAGTTCGAGGTCCTCGTCGTAGGGCGGCACCTCGCGCAGGCGGTCGAACTCGACCAGCTCCGCCTCTGCGGGCAACCGCTCCCCGGCGGCCCGCAGCAGGGCGCTGTTCAGCGAGTCCCGGCGCAGGCTTCCGGATATGCCCAGGACCCGCATCGTTACTCGGCCTCCTCGACCAGCTCCAGCTCGACCGCGATGCTGACCTCGTAGTCGAGCACCTCGCCGCCACTGGGCAGCTCGGCGTTCCAGTCGAGACCGAAGTTGCGGCGGTCGACAGTGGCGGCGATCGAGAGGCCGACGCGGGCATTGCCGGCGAGGTCGGCGCCGAGCCGGCCGAACTTGCCGCTGGCCTCGACCTCGCGCACCTCGCCGCGGATCTCGAGCTCGCCGCGCAGCCGGACCGAGCCGTCGTCCTCGACGCTCAGCTGGCTGGACTCGAAACGAAGCTGCGGGTAGCGCTGCGTATCGAAGAAATCGGGGGAGAGGAGGTGGCCCTTCAGCTGCTCGTCCTCGATCTCGATGCTGGCGACGTCGACCGTGCCCTCGAGCCGCGGCGCCTCACCGCCGCTGAGCCGGGCCTCGTAGGAGCCGAAGCCGCTGCGGAAAGTGGCGACTCCGTTGTGCGTGATCGCAAACGTGATTGACGAGTGGACCGGGTCCACCGCGTAGGTGCCTGCCGGGATCTGCTGGTCGACGGTCTGCGTGCTCATCGTTGCTCCTTCTCAGGTAGTTGCCGGACAAATGATTGACGCAGAAACAATCTTAGCAGAAAAGATTGTATTGACAACTATTGTCTGGACAACATTCATCTGCGATGATGATCAGGCGATGGAGCAAGCAACAGCGACCAAGTCGGCACGGGGCTCACACGGCGAAGCCTGGGGTGCGCTCACCCGCACCCACGCCGCGATCACAGGGCGTTTGCAGGAGGCTCTGACCAGCGCCGAATTCCCGCCGCTGCCCTGGTATGAGGTATTGGCCACGGTCGCCGATGCGCCGGAGCAGCGAATGAAGATGGGGGACCTGGCCGAGGCGCTCGTGATCACTCGTGGCGGCTTGACCAAGCTGGTCGACCGCTTGGTCAATGCCGGCTTGCTGGAAAGGACCTTTTGCGAGACCGACCGCCGGGTCAGCTACGCGACCCTGTGTCCCGCCGGCGTAGATCTCCTCGACGAAATGCGCCCGGTTGTCGTCGCCGAGTTGAAGCTGACCTTTGCCTCGAAGCTCAGTGCCACTGAGGCAGATGCGCTGCGCGAGACGCTCGAGCGAGTCCGCGTCTCAGCCTGCGGCGCTGAGTGACGCCGCGGCGCGTTCTTTGGCGGCTTCGATCAGCGCCAGCAGCTCCGGCTCCAGCCCGTCGCGGATCAGCTCGATCGGGTCGGGATCGCCGTTGACGATCCCCTCGAAGAACTCCTTGCGGTCCTGGTAGGTCGGCAGCGTCCCCTTGGCCCAGCCGCGGACGTCGTTGAGGATCACGGCGAGGCGGGCGTACTCCTCGCCGAAGAGCTCGGAGATCTCGCGCTTCATCCGCTTCGCCAGCGCGGGGGAGGCGCCGGCGGTGGAGATAGCGATCGCCAGCGGCCCGGTGCGGACGATCGCCGGCAGGATGAAGTTGCAGAGCGGCGGCACGTCGACGATGTTGACCAGCATCGCCCGCTTCTCGGCGTCGTCGTAGACCTTGATATTGACCTCGGTGTCGTCGGTGGAGGCGATCACCATGAAGACGCCCTCGAGATCGGCCGCGCCCGCGTAGGCCCGCTTCTCCCACTCGATCGAGCCCTCCGCCGCCAGGCTCTCCAACTCGGGGTGGGCGACGGGCGCGATCAGGGTCACGTCGGCGTCGCAGGCCAGCAGTCCCTCGACCTTCTCGAGGCCGATGTCGCCGCCGCCGACGACCAGGCAGCGCCGCCCCTTAAGCTTCAGGCAGGCGATGTAGAAGGGGGTCTCCAGCATGTCGCGCACGCAGGACTGGTCGCAGATCCCCTTGCGCAACTGGCAGACGCACTCCTTGCCGGCATAGGCCTGAGCGGGCATGTCCCAAAGCCTAGTGATCCATCGACGCTGCCCAGGTGCAACGTTTTACGGCTCCTCCGGGAGAACAAAACGTTGCACCTCCTTCGCCGCCGAGGATGAGCCTCGGCGGCCATGTTTGAGCCCCGGCGGCGCTCAGATCGAGTCGAGGGTGACGCGCAGGCCCTCTTTGAGGCCCATCTGCGGCGTCCAGCCCAGCTCGCGCCCGGCACGGCCTGGGTCGATCGAGATCCGTTGCACCTCGCCTGTGCGGGCGGGCGCCATCTCGGCCTCGAAGCTCTCGGCGCCGCCGAGCTCGCCGAGCGCGCTGACGAGCTCCAGCACGTCGGTCTCGATCCCGGTGCCGATGTTGACCGGCCCGGTCGTCTCTGAATCCGCGGCGCTCAGCATCGCCGCCACCACGTCGCCCACATATATGTAGTCGCGGGTCTGCTTGCCGTCGCCGAAGACCGTCGGCCGTTCGCCCCCGCGCAGCTTGCCGCAGAAGATCGCGATCACCCCCGCCTCGCCGAGCGGGTCCTGGCGCGGGCCGTAGACGTTGCCGAGGCGGAGCGGAATGGTCGAGAGGCCGTAGAGCCGTTCGTAGAGCGCCAGGTAGCCCTCGCCGGCGAACTTGCTCTGGCCGTAGGGCGCCTCAGGGGCGAGCGGTGCGTCCTCGCGGAGCGGCAGCTCCTGGCCATCGCCCTCGCCGTAGATCGCACCGCCGGTCGAGCTGAAGACGATCCGCCGCGAGCCCGCCACCCGCGCCGCCTCGAGCACGTTGGCGGTGCCGCCGACGTTGATCGAGGCATCGAAGGCGGGGTCGGCGATCGACTTGCGCACGTCGATCTGGGCGGCGAGGTGGAAGATGACCTCGGGCTTCTCGGCGGCGGCCAACTGCTCCAGCGCCGCGCGGTCGCGGATGTCGGCCTCGACCAGCTTTGCGCCCGCGGCGAGCGCCCCGTCGAGGTTCTCCCGCTTGCCGGTCGAGATGTCGTCGACGACGACCACCTCGTCGCCGCGCGCCAGCAGCGCGTCGCTCAGATTCGAGCCGATGAATCCGGCGCCGCCTGTGACAAGAGCCTTCATTGAGGTCGCGATCCTACGGACATTGCGTCCCCGATCGGCGGCCGGCGGACATGTGGACCGAGAGGGTCTGGACGTATATGTAGAGGCGCGCCCGGCTTTTCGGCCGGCGGGGGTCGCCGAGCGCCCCTGCTACCCTCGCCGCCCCATGCGCCTCATCGTCACCGAGAAGAACAACAGCGCCGAGAAGATCGCGACCTTCCTCAGCAAGGGCAGCGCGACCAGCGACAAAACCTTCAAAGTCCCCTTCTACACCTGGAGCGACGCCGACGGCGACCACAGGACGATTGGGCTGAAGGGGCACGTGCTCGGCCCCGCCTTCCCCGAGGGCTACTCGAACTGGCAGAAAACCGACCTGCACGATCTGATTGACGCCGAGCTGATCAAGGAGCCGACCGACAAGAACGTCGTCAAAGCGATTCGCAAAGTCGCCAAGGAAGCCGACGAGCTGGTGATCGCGACGGACTTCGACCGCGAGGGCGAGCTGATCGGCCTCGAGGCGCTGGAGGAGATGCTCGACGCCAACCCGGCCCTCGGCAACCGCGAGGAAACCAAGGCCGGCACGCTGCGGGTCAAGCGCGCCCGCTACTCGGCGCTGACCAAAGAAGAGATCGAGCGCGCCTTCTCGGAGCTCGATGAACTCTCCTACCCGCTCGCCAACGCCGGCGCCGCCCGCCAGGACATCGACCTGCTCTGGGGCGCGACCCTGACCCGCGCCGTCTCGCTCAGCACCCGCCGCTTCGGCTCCAACTTCCTCTCGGTCGGCCGCGTGCAGAGCCCGACCCTGGGCCTGGTCGTCGAGCGCGAGATGGAGCGCCGCGCCCACGTCGCCAAACCCTTCTGGGAACTGTTCGCCAAGTTCGAGCATCCCGACGGCAGCTTCGAGGCCCACCACGAGACCGACAAGTTCTGGGAGAAGGCAGAGGCCGACGCGGCGCTCGCCGGCACCGCCGCCCCCGGCACGGTCAAGGCCGTGACGGCGCGCAAGAACACGCGCAAGCCGCCGACGCCCTACAACACGACCGCCTTCACCACCGACGCCTCCAGCCGCCTCGGCATCACCCCGGCCAGCGCGATGCGGCTGGCCGAGGACCTCTACATGGACGGCTTCATCTCCTACCCGCGCACCGACAACACGGTCTACCCGAAGTCGCTGAACACGCGCGAACTGGTCACGTCCATGGTCCGGATTCCCGAGTTCTCCGCCGCAAAGGGACTCCTCGACAAGCCC
>DASWQV010000045.1:0-9571 GCA_036403515.1 Solirubrobacterales bacterium | reverse complement strand
CGGTCATCGACATCCTCGTCGGCGTCGAGAGCCTCGCGGTGTCGAAAGCCTGCTTCGATCCACTGGCGAAGCTCAGCTATCTCTACGCGCCGTATCGAGCCGCAGAGATGCACTGGTTTTGCAAGCCGCACCCGAGCCGGCGCACCCATCACCTCCACCTCGTTCCAGTGGGATCGCAGCAATACCGCGACGAGCTGGCCTTCCGCGATCGACTCCGCAGCGACCCCCAAGTCGCCGGTCGCTACGCCTCCTTGAAGCGCGAACTCGCCGAACGACACCGCGATGACCGAGAGGCATACACCGAAGCCAAGAGCGACTTTGTCCGGGCGATCCTCAGCAGCGAAGCGCGGCCAGGTAGCTAGGCGACTCCGCGCCCAGGTCGATGACTGCAGGCATAGCTGAAAGGATTTGCGCATGGAGGAGGGTCTGCCGCGCGAGGTCACTAAGCCGTGGGGAAGCGAGCTGTGGTTCGCGCATACCGACCGATACGCCGGGAAGATCCTTCGGGTCCGTGCCGGCTATCGCCTCTCGGTCCAGTTCCACGAGGAGAAGGACGAGACCTCGTACGTCCTCTCGGGTCGGGTGATCATGTCGCAAGGCGACTCGGCCGAGACGATGGCCCCTCAGGAGCTTGGACCTGGGGATTCATGGCGGACCTCGCCGCTGGTCGTCCACACGCTTGAAGCCGTGGAGGACACGGAGATCATCGAGGTGTCAACGCCGCAGCTTGAGGACGTTGTTCGCCTGGAGGACAGATACGGCCGTGCACCGGACGCCGCCTCCGAAGCCCGCTGAGGGTAGCTGCACTCTAGTTGGCCGAGAGCTGGGGGTTCAGGATGCGAGTGCTTCCGTCGGCAGAGACCAGCACAACGGAAAGGCCCTGATCGGCAGCGCGCTCGATCGCATGGCCGGCCGAGGGGGCGTCGGCGTCAATGAAGGCGGCCTTCTCGGGGTAGGGGGAGCGACCCTCAATGGCGAGGTCGAGGGCTTCGTCCATCACCTTCGCGGCGGGTGATTGTGCGTCGTTGGTCACTGGCCTTGCCATCCTTCGATCATCTCTCGATAGCCGCTCTTGATTTCTGCGATCGCGGCCCTCATTCCGTCTCCAAGGGTACCGCGATGCAACGGCGTTCCCGACTGCTTGCCCGCGCTGCGGGTGTAGCGATGCATCTCGTTGTGGCCGTGAGCGCCGTCGTAGAGGCGAATCGTCTCGGTCTTGCCTTCGATCTCAAAGAGGAGCACGACCGCGTAGTCGGTGACTTCGTTGCCCCGCGTCGTGAACTCGACACGGAGGATCGCCAGGAGGATGTAATCCAGAGGAAGTTCATATTCTCCGCTCATCGGCCTTGGACGCTATCCCGGGGCTCGGCGCTTCGCTCGACCAGGAACTTGTCGAGCAGCTCGCGGGCGCGCTCCAGCTCGCCGGGGAGCATGTGGGTGTAGCGCTCGAGGGTGATTCGGGCGGCTCCGGGCTGATACTCGGGGGTCTTGTGCCCCATGATCTGCGAAGCCACCTTCGGCGAAACGCCGGCGTGGTCGAGCCAGGTCGCGGCGGTGTGCCGGGCCTCGTGGAGGCCGATCGGTTCCATGCCGAGGTCGCGCCAGCGACGGTGCATCCGCTCCTGAACGTTGCCAAGCGCGATCATCCCCGACCCTGAGCGCTTGCGCGGCGGGCAGACCTTGCCTTTCTTGGGCCTGCCCTGCGCCATCCACTCCTCACGGAGGATCGAGCGCAGCGGCGCGACCATGAGCGGCTGCACCACGTCGGTCTTGCCGAGGCTGCCGGCGAGCCGCGTGAGGGCGTCGGGGTCCATGTGGGTGCGAGGGTTGAAGCCCTCGACCACCTCGATCTTCTCGACCTCGAGCAGAGGAGTCGCTAGGTCGGTCATGGGTGCTCCTTTGTTCTTGCTCCCGCCCGATGCGGGAGCCGGTGCCCCCGCCCCCGCACGCGAAGCGTGCGACCATGCGGGGCGCCGGCTAAGCAAGGGTGGCCAGCTCGAAAGCCCGCTCGATCGCGTCGTGGCTCATCGGGCAGGTGCCAAGCCGCTTCGCCTCTCGCCGGTAGTCGGCGAGCAGTTCCGCCTTCGACTCGAATCCCGACTCGACGAAGTACCGACGACCCTGGCCGTCTCGCGGGTAGTCGTAGACGAAGACCTTGCCCTCGATACGTCGACCGACCAATACGCGCGCCTCCTCGGAGACGGTGTAGCGACCGATCACGCTGAGCTGTGCGGGACTGGTCTGGATTGCCGTGGCGCTCATCGCGCACCTCCTTGGCTCGTTGGTGGGAGTCGTGAGCCGTCCGGCAGCGGATGAGGCGGCACGTCACCCGAAGGGCGCGCAGCGAGGTCCGCGAAGCGGGCCTTGACGTGCAGCCGGCCGCTGCCAGGCTCAGACGACTCCCGGCAACGAGCCGGATGGTCAAGCGACCTTGCTCGCAGGACCCAGCGCCGGGAGGGCTGCCAGATCCGGCCGGTCCCAGAATCGGCTCCCGCAACTTGCTCCTGAGCCTGCTCGCGTGGCTGTCGAGCGTCCTGGTCTGGGTTAGGCCGGTGGCCCCCCAAACCGTTGCAAGTAGCTCCTCCTTGGAGAACACCAGATCGGGCTGCGCTACCAGGACAAGCAGCAGCGCGAACTCCTTGCGAGACAGGGAAACCTCGGTCTTGCCGACCGTCGAGGTGCGCCCGGCCGGGTCGACCGCGAGCACTCCGAGGATGATCGGCTCCTCCTGTGCCGCAGCCACCGGCTGAGTGGTCACGACACCGCAGTCGAGGTCGCCGGTGCAGGCGAGTCGCCAGGTCGTCTCCAGGTCGCGGCGTACTCGCAGCTGCCAGTAACCCCGCTCGCTCAACCTCGCTTCGATCTCCCCGGCAGGGGTCTGCACCGAGACCCGCGTGAAGCGACCGGGCACGAGCTCACGCAGCGGGCTGTCGTGGTCGAATGAAGCGTCCATCGTGGACCTCCTGACTCGTTGACGGCTGTCGCTGAGCCGTCCGGCAGCGGACAGGCAGGCGCGACCGTCAACGCGGAGGACCACTGGCCGCAGCTTCGAGCGCCTGACTGCCGCTGCCAGGCTCGCGGCGACAGACGGCAATGAGGTGAGTCGTGGGGCGCCTCTACGGCTAGCCGCGAAGCGCCGGCGAGACAGTGACCGGCTCGGGACTCACCGGCCAAATCTGCACGAAGCCCTCTAGAGACTCCGGGGTGATCGGAGAGACCCTGCCTCCCAGATAGGCGTAGAGGCTGCCGAGCATGACTTGATACCCCGGGATTGGGACGGCGGTCGGGGAGCCTGGGCTGACGCTGCCATCGGGGTTCTGGACGTTGACCGTCAGGCGTAGGGTGCCGCTGATCGGGCGAATGCCGAACATCCGCAAGCCGGTCACCTCGGGAATCCCCGGAACTGAGAACGGCATCGGCGCTGCCGGGCCGGCATAGATCACGCAGCCCGGGCCAGCCTTCCGCGAAGCCTCAAAGCCCTCCCGCAGCGGCACCAAGTCGCCATCGTTGCCGTTGTCGGCGGCATCGAAGATCAGCGCGCACTTGTAGATCCAGGCGGCAAACACAGCTTGTCCGTCGGCATCGAGCGTCACGGTGTCGTCTCCGCGGATTAGCGGCTTGAGGACGTCGGCGGCGGCATTGTCAATGACCGAAAGCCACTCGTTGTTGCAGGTCCGGCAGATGACTTTTGCCGTCGAGATCGGCTCCTCGGTGCTGAGGCGCATTTGGTTGGGACCGACGAAACCACCGCTGAAACCGGGGTCCGGCTTTCGCTGCCGGTGGAACGCGCGCAGGACCCAGGCGCGATCAGGTGCTCCTCCGTCATGTCGGAATCGCCGCAGAAGATGCACTCTTCTAGCTCGCGGGAACCGGTCATCGACATAGCCTCTCAAGGAAAACTCTGGGATCTTTGGCCATCGCTAGCTTGACCTCATGCTCTCCCCCGCCAAGACCTCTGACACCTGCTGGTGGTGCGAGAGCGCCCCGGCAGACTCGCGCGAGCACAAGCTGAAGCGCAGCGACCTGGTGCGTCGCTATGTTCTCGCCTCTCGGTCGGTTGACTTGCGAGCTGTCTACGGCACGGACTGGCAACCTGGACGCGACGGGCTGCTCCGCTACCTGGCGAAGCATGTGGGCTGCCGTCTTGCGGAGAACAACGTTGAAGTGCCGCCCTCGATTCGTCGCTATCTCGACGGCGGACCGGAGCCACGCGCCGACCTTGCTCTGGAGTTCGAGATCCGCGCGGACATTGCCGCGGCGACGAAAACGGCCCTCTCGGAGGGGAGCATGTGGTTGGGCGATGTGTACTTCAGCGAACTCGATACCGAGGGGCGAGCCTTGGTGATCGAGAGCCACTACGGCTATCGCTGGCTGCGAGTTGCCTGGGGGGTCGGCTCCGACTTGGAGGGGTACCCCTGGCCATTCCGGGCCCCATTCCAGCCACTCCCTCACGGTCCGACCGAGCCTCGGTGCCAACCCAGCGAGTTGCCGCCATTTGGCTGAAACCGGAAGAACTCAATACCCACTTAGTACCCCCGGGGGATTTGCCCACGACCCCAAACACGAAAAAAGCCCCAAATAGCGGGGCCTTTTCTATAGCGGGGGCGGAACCTGAACAGATACCCCCTACCGGGCGCCGGATCGTTGGCTGGCGCTGCTTGGCTTGATCGTGTAAGTGGAGTCGGCGATCTCTTCGACCGAATCTGGGGGCTCCGCGTCGTGATGGAGGCGCTCCCCTCGCCAGCGGCGCACGTCGAAACGGCCGCACCTCAGGCCTGCTCGCCCTCCCAGTAGTCGACCTCGTCCTCGATCCTGAAGTAGTGCTTGCGCCCGTCGGACTCGGGCAGCCGCTCGGCCGCACTGAGCTTGTTCGAGTCGGGATAGATGACGACGTCGGGGGTCCCGTGGGTGCTGATCGCGAGCAGGCGGACCACCTCCTCGTCCTCATTCCAGACCTGGTGGGCGCCCTGCTCGCCGGTGGGAAAGCGGATCACGTCCCCCGTGGAAAGGGTCTGCGACCCCTCCGGAGTCCGCAGCGAAGGCGTGCCCGCGAGCACGATCAGCACCTCTTCCTCGGCCAGGTGGAAGTGGTACGGATAGGCCTTCTGCCCCGGCGGCAGCTCCCAGAGGCTGATCCCGATCCGCTCGGTCCCCAGCTGGTGACCGATCCGCGCCCGGCGCGCCCGGAATCCCTCCCGCTCGCGCGGCTCGTCGAAGTTCGGCTTGTCGATGTTGGCCACAGCGATCGGCTCCGTGGTCGCGCAAACTATCGCGGCTGGGGGGCCTGAACGGATACTCCCTACCGGGCGCCGGATCGTTGGCTGGCGCTGCTTGGCTTGATCTCACGAACTGACGGAATGCACGCGAGGACGGGCACCATCGCCGACCAGACGGCTTCGGACTTGGACCGGGGTGCCGTGGCGAGGGACCAGGGTAATGCCGCGCATGACCACAGGTTCGCGGCCGGGCCGTACGGGTTCGAGGTCGACGCGCGAGACGACGGTGCGGATCACCTCGGCCATCTCTGCCTGGGCAAGCGCGGCGCCGATGCAGCGGCGGATGCCGCCACCGAAGGGCAGCCACGAGTAGGAGGTGGCCTCTTCCTCGATGAAGCGCTCGGGCCGGAACTCGTGCGGGCGCGGGTAGAGGTCCTCGCGGAGCTGGACGACCACGATCGCCGGGTAGACGCGGATACCGGCGGGCAGATCCCAGCCGGCGATGGTGCGGGGTTTGGTCAGCGTGCGCTCGTTGGCGTCGATCACTGGCCGCAGCCGAAGCGACTCGGTGACAACGGCGTCCAGATAAGTGTCGTCCTCGCCGCCCAGCTCGTCGCGCAGCCGAGCGAGCACGCGCGGCTCGCGCATCAGCAGGTCGAAGGCAAAGGCGAGGCCGGTGGCCGTGGTCTCGTGGCCGGCGAGCAGCATCGTCATCAGCTCGTCGCGCAGCTCCACGTCAGTCATGGCCCCGCCGTCCTCATCGCGAGCGCGAAGCAGGAGCGAGAGGACGTCGGTGCGCTCCTCAAGGTCGCTTGCCCCACGGCGGCGGGAGATCTCCGCGTAGATCAGTGCGTCGGCCGCCTTCAGCCGTCGCTGGAACTGACCCCACGGACTGAAGCGACCGAGATTGCGACGCAGGGCGCTCGGCATCACCACGAAGATCATCTGCATGTCGATCAAGGCGACCAGCGCAGCGCGGAGCCGCTCGATCCGCTCGCGCTCGGCAACGCCGAAGACGGCGCGGGCGATCACCTCGAAGGTCAGCGCCCGCATCCGCTCGCGCATGACGAAGCGCTCGCCCTGCCTCCAGCCGTCGACCTCGGCCTCGGCGACCTCGCGGATCACCTCGCGGAAGTTCTGGATCGCCGACCCCTGGAAGGGCGGCAGCAGCAACTTGCGCTGGCGCAGGTGCTCGCGCCCGTCGAGGATCAAGACCGATTTGTCGCCCAGGACAGGAGCCAGGGGAGCGTTGGCCTCACCGGCATGGAGGTCGGACTGATCCCCGGTCAGCATCTCGCGGATCGCGTCGGGATCGGAGACGTAGACGCCCGTGCCGAAGACCGGGAGCTTGACGGTGTAGGCATCACCGTAGCGCTCGCGCCAGCCGATCAAGGACTCGAGCGGGCGCTGGACGAGGCGAGCCATATTGACCGCGGCCGGCGCGCGCGGGCCGGGCGGCAGCGCTGGCGAGACCCCCCTGCTCATATGCGATTCCCCGGAGACAGAGGTTCGCCCGCTCGCTTCGCCAGGCGCCAATAGGCCAATCCGACCAAGGCGATGACGGGCGCGGCACACAGGGCACCCAAGAGGGTGCCGCTGGCGCTGAGTTCGTCGGCCGCCATGCTGGCGAGCGCAGAGGTGCCACCGAGGCCGACCACCGCCGCGATCAGCAACAAGAGGAAAGAGCAGACACCCAGCGCCGAGGAAAGCAAGCTCTGGAAGCCGATCGATGCCAGCGCCGGTGCCCTGCCGGTTTCGAGGCGAGAGATACGCGCATCCAACAGTCCAGGGTCCGCCAGGGAGACGGTTATTACCGGCTCGCGGCCCGGCTCCTCAAGCGCCTTCGCCAAGGCTCCGAGAAGTGCGCGGCGGCCGCCGAAGCGCTCGGCGCGACGATCGGCTGCCAGCTCGCGACCGGCCTCGTAGCGAAGGCGCAGAACCTCAAGGGCGGGCAGGAGGAAGAGCGCCTCAGTCAGCGTTTTTCCGAGCAAGGCGCGAAGCGGGTCCAGGTGCCGCACGTGGTAGCGCTCATGCTCAAGCGCGGCGCGAAGCTCCTCGGCGGTGAGGCTTTCGAGAAACCCCGACCGATTGCGACTCGAGGAACGAAGATGCCGTAGACGAAGGAAACCCGCTTGGGGGAATCCAGAACCACCACGCGACCGTCCAGCCCGGTCGCTTTCGCCGCGACCGCCAGCTCGGATGACGGCGGCAGCGCGAGAGCTCGAACCCGGCGCGAAAGGCGCCGGGAGGCCGATACCTGACGCGCGAGCATCCTCGCGGCGAGGCCGATGGAGGTGGCGACCAAGACAGTGAGCGCGATCGCCGGCAAGAGGCAGACGAGACCAAGGTGCGCCAACGCTCCCGGGGAGAGGCCGACGAGCGGAACCAACACGTAGGCGATGAAGCCGCAGACCGGGTAGGCGACCAGCGCCGCGGAGGTGCCGACCAGTCCGAGGAAGTTCCGGGTGGGGCTATCCATCGTCCTCGTCCAACAGTCGTTGCAGGCGGCGCCGAAGAGAAGGGTCGGCGCGTGCCTCATCTACGAAGTGAGCCACCGCCACATCGCCGTAGGCGCGGAGGACGTCTTTGACCGCGATGCCGGCGGCATCGGGGGCGTTGGCCTCGTAGACGTAGCTGCGCCCAGACTTGTGACGGCTGAGCGCGTCCTTCTCGGCCAAGCGGCTCATCACAGTCATCACGGTCGTGTAGGCAAGGGGTTCGGAGCGGGACTCGTTCAGGTCGTCAACGACCTCTCGCACCGCCACCGGGCGACCCGCTCGCCATACCACTCCCATGACCTCGCTCTCCAGCGGGCCGAAGTCCTTGCGGCTGAGCTTCTCGCCATTCATCGCAGTTGCAAGCTACTACAGAAACGTAGTATAAGGTCGCCCCCATGAACGCTTCCGAAGATCACCCGACCCGCAGATCCCAGAGCGCCAACACTAGGCGCTACGACCGAATAGCGCGCACCTACAGCCTGCTTGAGCCGGCGTACCTGATCTTTCCGCCAGCCCGCCGCAGGGCCGTTGCCGCACTCGGGCTGAAGCCCGGCGACACCGTTTTGGAGATGGGCGCCGGCACCGGGCGGAACTTCCCCTACTTGCTTGAGGCGGTTGGCCCGAGCGGAACCATCATCGGTGTCGATGCCTCGCCCGGAATGCTGGCCGAGGCCCGCAAGCTGATCGAGCGGCAAGGCTGGTCGAATGTCGAGTTGCTCGAACAGGACGCCGCTCAGCTCGACGTCGACCGAGAGGTAGACGGCGTGCTGTTCAGTCTCAGCTACTCAGCCATGCCCGAGCCACGTCCGGCGCTGGCGCGAGCGTGGGAGCGCCTGCGGCCCTCCTCGCGTGTGGTCGTCTTGGACATGGGTCTGACCCAGGGCGGCCCCTACCGTCTGCTCGATCCAATCGCCCGCCTTCTGGTGAAATACGCCCCTGGCGATGCCTACTCCGATCCGTGGAGAGACCTCGCCAGCTACGGGCCGGTCGAGACCAAGCGGTTCCTGCTGGGTTTCTTCTATGTCAGCGCCGTCACCAAGCAAACGTGAACCTGGCGACGCCTGCTGCGATGTTCGCTGAGTTGCGCGTCTTCTCGGGGCGTCAATGGCGGACGGCGGCGACGATTTCAGGAGCGGCGTTCCTCTTGATGGGAATCGTGGGCGAGACGCTTCCCGGCGCATCTTTAGGCCGCGCGGTCCCGGTGGAGTGGTGGAACTACGTGACTCTCGTTCTCTCCCCGGTGCTCATCGGTCTAATCGCCGCGACTTTCGTGACCGAGCGGCCACCAAAGCGCTCGCAGTCCGGCGGTGCGAAAGCTGGGGCAGGCATAGGCGCAATCGTCGGGACGGTGGCCATGGCGTGTCCGGCGTGTAGCCCGCTGGCGATACCGCTGTTTGGGGCCGCCGGCCTCCTCTCATTCCTCGCGCCCGAGCGCGGCCTGATCGCGTTGCTCTCCATCCTTTTGCTCGCGGTGACGCTTGCGCTTCGTCTGAGCAAGACGCGGGGATGCGAGATCCCCCACTGATGCTCCGCCACCCCGTCAATCTCATTCCTGACTCCATGCGCCGGGATTCGTTCGATGGCTGGAGGGAACGAAAGGGGGCGGAATCAGCCCTTTTCTGACTTTCGTTGACCCGAGCTGACCTCGGCCTAAATCGAGGTTAGGTGGAGCGCAATTTCAGCCCCCATGCGGGATTGCGCTCTACAAAGCGGAGGGGGTGGTGTCCGGTTTCAGTAGATAGGCGACACCTGTGTCGAGACATAGGAGACACCCAACGAAGGGAGCTCTCCTGTGGCAAAGGCGCGGTACCTGGTCGAGGCGCATCTGGTCGAAGGCCGCTCGGTCTCAGAGCTGGC
>DASWQV010000044.1:0-42478 GCA_036403515.1 Solirubrobacterales bacterium | reverse complement strand
CTTAAGGGTCCATATGGCCCCTTAAGGTCAGACACGCCTGAGAGATAGTGTCCTGCGCCGATGGCGGACAACCGCAAGCGGCCCGAGGCTCCCCGCGCCGAGAAAGTGCTGCCGGGAATCTGGAGGCTGAGATTGCCGCTGCCCTGGCCGGGCGTGCCGCACGGCAACGCCTGGGCGGTCGCCGCCGACGGCGGCATCGTTCTCTTCGATACCGGGATCGGCGGCAAGGGACGGATGCGCCAGTTCGACCTCGCCCTCGCCCAAGCCGGTTTCGAGCCCGGAGACGTGAAGCTGCTCGTTTGCACCCACTCCCACACCGATCACTACGGCCTGGCGGCGCCGATCATCGAGAGCGCCGGCTGCGAGCTTTGGATGCATCCCAAGTGGGAGCACGTGCGCCTGCTCGCCGACGACCCGGCCGCGGCGTTCGAGCAGCGGCTCGAGGTGGCGCGCCAGAGCGGGGTGCCGAGCGCCGGCCTCGAACGCTACCGCGAGTCCCGGGACAAGAACGACGACAACGGCATCGACGCGATCGTCGAGCCCGACCGCGACCTGCTGCCGGGGGTCGAGGTCGAGACCGACCTCGGCGTCTGGCAGGTCCACGAGACACCCGGCCATGCGCCTTCGCACGTCGTCCTGCACCAGCCCGAGAGCAAACTGATGATCTCCGGCGACCACCTGCTCGGCCGCACCGTGCTCTTCTTCGATCACGGCCACAGCCCAGATCCGGTCGGAGAATTCCTCGCCAGCCTCGACGAGGTCGAGCCGCTCGACGTCAAGCTCTGCCTGCCGGGGCACGGGCGGCCCTTTCGCGATCCCGACGCCAAGATCGCCGAGGCGCGGCGCCAGGTCGGCGAGCTGCTCGGCAAGACCCGCGACGGGCTCGCCGAGGGGGAGAGGACCGCGTTCGAGATCGTCGCCGAGATCGTCGGGGCCGACAACGTCAACACGCCGGTCAGCGCCTGGGTGCTGCAGATCGTCCTTTCTTGTCTCGACCACCTGGTCATCGGCGGCGAGGTCGTGAAGATCGAAGGGAGCGATCCGCAGCGGTGGCTGCTCGCCTGAGGACAGGGGCACCCGGCTCCCTCTGTAGGCTGCGGCGCTGTGGCTAGCTTCACCTTCACGCGCGAGATCGCTGCGCCGGCCGAGACGGTGTTCGAAGTGCTTACCGATCATCGGAGGTACTCGGAGCTGACGCCGTTGCGGAAGTCTGAGCTCGAGCGACAGGGGGAGGGAGACCCGAATGGGGTTGGGGCTATCCGCAAGCTGACCGCGGTGGGGCCGCCGATGCGGGAGGAAGTGATTGCCTACGAGGCCCCCAGCCGGTTCTCGTACACGGTGCTCTCTGGGTTGCCGGTGCGCGACCACGTCGGGACCGTCGAGCTGACGCCAAACGGCGGCGGCACGAAGATGGTCTACGCCGTGAAGACGCAGCCGACGCTGCCGGTTGTCGGCTTCGCCGTCATCGCGGCGATCAGGCAGGGGGTCAAGGGCTTGATCGACGGCATCAGCGAGGAGTCCGAGCGCCGGGCCGTGGCCGGAGGCTGACGGGCCCGGAATGGGCCAGCACCCCGATGAGCAGGAGCTGCGGCGCCGGGCGATCGAAGGCGTCCGTCACGAGGTCGAGGCATTCGGTTGCGCCGCCGGCGAGTCGAAGCTGATTCGGCGCGAGGGCCTGGTCGCGGCGGTTGTGCCGGCTTCTCCCCAGCGCTCCGTCTTCAACTCGGTCTTCTACAACGATCCGACGAGCCTCTCGGCCGAGATCGGGATGCTGGAGGAGGCATATGCCGCCCAGGACGTCTCCGCCTGGACGGTTTGGGTGCCCGACCGGGATCGAGAGACCGCCGGCCTGCTCGAGGAGCGGGGCCATGCCCTGGATGGGGCGCCCCGCGCGATGGCGATGGCGCTTGCCGACCTCGGGCCCGAACCGCCCCCGCCGGTCGGCCTCGAGGCCAGAGCGGTGGATCCGGCGACGGCTGCCGAGCTCAACGACCGGGCTTACGGCTTCGGTAACGACGGCTTCAGCGCCGGCTTTGCGGGTGAGACAGCGGTTCGCTGGCACGGCGCGTTCGCCGGGGCCACGGCGGTGAGCTGCGTCGGCACGATCGACGCCGGCGATGATTGCTGCGTGAGCGGAGTGGCCACCCCGCCAGAGCACCGCGGCAGGGGCGTCGCCGGCTGGTTGCTCTGGCGGGCGCTCGACGAGGCACGTCGCCGCGGAATACTCACCGCCTCGCTGCGCGCGAGCCGGTCCGGCGCGCCGCTCTACGAGCGCCTCGGCTTCCGCAACCTCGGCTTTGTCGAGATGTGGGAGCTGCGCCGCTGACGGGGTTCTGGAAAACGCTCGTGGTCGGCGTCTGGGGCGCCGTCGGGCACTTCTGGCACAGTCGGCGGGGGCTGGCGGTCGGCCTGATCGTCGCCGCCATGCTGGTCGTCATCGGTGCCGGCGTGCTCGCCTACGAGCTGCTCAAGCGCCCGGCCGACGTTCATAACCCGCAGGCGATCTTCGTGCCGCAGAAGCCGCCGAAGCCGAAGGCAAAGACCGTCAACTGGCCGATGTTCGGGCTCAACCCAGCCCGGACGCGCTACCTGCCGGCCAAGGGGGTCAAGCCGCCTTTCCGCAAGCTCTGGCGCTATACCGAGCGGCCGTTGCTCGAGTTCCCGCCGATCTTTGTCGGCGGCAAGCTCTACGCGGTCAACAACAACGGCACAGCCTTCGCCCTCGACGCGAAAACCGGCAAGGTCCTCTGGGAACGCAGCCTCGGCCGGCTCAATGCCTCCTCGCCGGCCTACTCCCGGCACCGTCTCTACATCGTCAACCTCGTCCCCGGGCACATCGTCAAGCTCGACGCGAAAACCGGCAAGGTGGTCTGGAGACGCTCGCTGCCCGGCCGGGCCGAGTCATCGCCGGTGGTGATCGGCCGAACCGTTTACTTCGGCTGCGAGGACGGCAACCTCTACGCGCTGAGCACGATCAGCGGCAACGTGCGTTGGGCGACCAGCCTCGGTGGCCCCGTCAAGTCGGCCCCGGCCTACTACCACGGCACCCTCTACGTCGGCGACTACGGCGGCTATATGAACGCGGTCGACGCCAAGACCGGCAAGCTGAAGTGGCAGAGCGGCTCGCTGGGGCAGGGTTTCGGCACGTCGGGGCAGTTCTACTCAACCCCCGCCGTCGCCTTCGGCCGGGTCTACGCCGGCAATAACGACGACCGCGTCTACAGCTTCGACATCAAGGACGGCACCTTGGCCTGGAGCTACTCGACCGGCGGATACGCCTACTCGGGCCCGACGGTGTCGACCACGCGCCACGCGCCACCAACCGTCTACATCGGTTCCTTCGACGGCAACGTCTACGCGCTCGACGCCGAGGACGGCAGTTTGCGCTGGAGCCGCTCAGCCGGCGGCCAGGTGGTCGGCTCGCTATCGGCGATCGGCGACATCGTCTACGTCGCGGAGTTCACCAACAACACCACAAGCGGGTTCATGATGAGGAGCGGCCGCAAGGTCTTCCATTACGGCCGCGGCACCTACTCGCCGGTGATCTCAGACGGCCACCAGATCTACCTCACCGGCTACTCCAGCATCACCGCGCTGCAGCCTTACAAGCTCAAGCGGGCGGTTGCTCCCGCAATAGTGGCGCCGAAGCCACAACGAAAGCCGAAGGTCAAGCGACAACCCTAGAAGGTTTAAACAGCCTTTCTTGACTATTAGCCCTCCGGGTGGTAGGGATAGCTCGCGGCGGATCTCTAGGTATGCCAGGCGCCGGTCTGTGCTCAGGACGATTGATATGCCGACGATTCATGGCGGCGAGAGGTCCGCCTGGTTGAGCCGCCTCGGACCTGCGGAGCAGGCCCGAGGCAAGCGTTCAAAAACCCGGTGGCTAAACACCGGATCATAAGGAGAATACAAAGTGACTCACATGAAGACTCTTGCCCTGGTCGTCTTCGCTGCGCTGGTCGCAATGGCAGTGATCGGAGCAGCTTCGGTCTCCGCTACGACGTTGTGCAAGGCAAACGAAACTCCGTGTAGCGAAAAAAATGAGTGGGAAGAAGAAAAAGAAGGAAAAGACATCCCGGTTATCGTGAAAGCCTCCAGCGTTGAAGTGACCTTCGGCGGAGCCGTGGCGACCAAATGTAAAAAATCATCCCTGTCCGGACTTGCCATCGATACTGAGCAGGAAGAAGACAACGTACCTCTCGAATTTTCGACCAAAACCCTGTCATTTGGCGAATGCGGGGGCTGCAACAAAGTGGAAGCGCAGGGGCTCTCCTGGGAAGGCGGAACTCTAGAAGCGGGAGAAAAAGGCAACGGAGTGCTGACACTTGCAACTCCGAAAATTTTCTTCGAAAAATGCACTGAAAAAACATGCACGGCTTCCGCAACCGGGGCGGCGCTTGACTTCGTCGGCGGCAGCCCGGCTCAACTCAAAGCTGTCGAAGAGCCGCTTGGGGCAGGAACCTGCGGCAAAGTCATATGGACGGGTACGTATAAAGTCGAAGAACCGACCCCCGTATGGGCGGTCAAAGAATAGGCACCACTCATCTAGGTCAATCGGACGAACGAAGGGGCCGTGTCGTTTGCGGCTCCTTCGTCTTTCCGGGCTAGGGCGCCGGGGCGAGACCCCCTGGCGGTGGCGGTGGTGGCAGCGGCGGATTGGGCGCGAAGGCGGGGAAGATCGGGTGGTGGAGAGCGTCGCTGAGCGCCGCCAGGCTGGCCGGATAATTCTGGATCCGGTAGGCGCTGGTCGAGCCGAAGTCCTGGTAGTAGACGAGCATCTTGCAGCGTGGGTGGCGCCGCACCCAGACCATCAGGCGTTCGATGTAGGCGGGGTCGTCGCCGACCGAGACGCCGAACTCGGGGATGGAGAACGGCTTCGAGGAGAAGCGGTTGTAGAGGCCGCTCAGCGCCTTCCAGTCCTTGTTGTCGGCATAGAAGTCGGTGCCGACCCAATCGACGTATCTGTCGCCGGGGTAGAAGTGCTTCGGGCGATTTTGCGGCGCCGTCGGCGAGCCGGCGGGGAGCGTGCTCCAGATCACCGCGATCGGCGCCTTCGGCAGGCCGCCGACTTCGCTTTTCAGCGGCGGCAGCCCGGTTTCCCCGAGGCGGGCATCGATCTGCGAGCGCTTGCCGCCGCCGTGCAGGACGACGTAGATGCGGCGGAAGGCCTGCCGGTACCAGCGCGGCTTGTGGGCGGCGTCGCGCGCGCGCCCACCGCAATCGTAGGAGGCGTAGACGTTGAGGCAGCGGTTGGGCTCGCCCAGGGGGCGGATGTAGGCGGGCATTTTCTTCTCCCAGAACAGCCGGTTGAGCCGGATCAGGTAATCGTCGCCGTAGCCCTGCGTGATCGCCCGCGGGTCGATCAGCTCGTGGCCGTCGCCGGTGTCGGCGGTGGTGATGTGCAGAACGGGACGAGCCCGAGCCGCCTGCCAGCGTTCGATCGACTCGGGGAAGTCAGAGCCCCACGTGCGGAAGCTCTCGATCAGCGCCGGGTGCTTGCTGAGCGCCGCGCTGAAATGGCCGAAGTCGGCCGAATCGCCGGTGTCGCTGACCCCGAAGAAAACCTTCTTGCCGCGGGGCAGCAGGGCGCCCGCGTCGGCGGCGTTTGGGGCGACGGTCAGTCCGAGCAACGCCAGGGCAAGCGCGACCGGGACGATTCGCTTTGCCATCGGGCGCATCCGAGCCTCATTCGACTGGCGGGGGGCTTGTCCCTCCCCGCTGAGGGATCCGGAGTCGGAGGTTGGTAGTTGACAGCCGGCCCGTCAGCGGGGGAGATCTATGCGCTGTAACACCGGCCAATGAGGATCGATCCGGTCGCTGACCGCTATCCGCCAGCTGCCCCATCCGCCTCGCAGGCGAGCCTTGCCGTACTCAGGCGGCCGACTCGAGCGCGCCGTCGCGAGGGTGCGCGGCGATGAGGCCGAGGACTTCGGGAGCGAACTTGGCGATGAAGCTGGGACCGATGCCACGGATCGCGACGAGGCTTGCCTCATCGCTTGGACGGGTCGCCGCGATTGCCGCCAGGGTCGTGTTGTGGGCGATCGTGAAGGCGGGTTTGCCATCGGCCGCGCGCAACCGCCACGCCTTCAGCTCCTCGAAGAGCGGGCCGTCGGCCTCTGACAGCTCGGCGGGCGGGGCCGCGGCGGCCTTGGCTCGTTTCGGCGCCCGCACCGCGATCGTCTCCGGCTCGGGCAGCCAGCTCTGCGCGTCGCAGACGTCGCAGCAACGGCCCAGCGGTCGGCCCGCCTCGCGGTCGCCGAAATGGTCGAGGATGCTGCGCCGCCGGCAGCGCTCGGAGTAGATGAAGGACTTGATCGTGCGGTAGTCGCGCCAGCCGCGCTCGCGGGCGATCGCCAGCTCGGGATCGCGCTGTTCGATGAAGCGAACCAGGCGCCCCAGGTCGGCCTTCATCGCCAGCAGCACGGCTTTCGCCGGCAGCCCGTCGCGGCCACCTCTTCCCGCCTCCTGGTAGTAGGCCTCGAGGCTGGTCGGAATCGCCATGTGCCAGACCGAGCGCACGTTGGCCTTGTCGACGCCCATGCCGAAGGCGTTGGTGGCGACGATCACTTCTACCTCGCCGGTCATGAAACGGCGCTGCGTCGTGGTCCGCTCCTCTGCCTCCATGCCGGCGTGGTAGCCGAGCGCGCGCAGGCCACAATCGCGCAAAGACTGCGCCACCTCGTCGGTGTCGCGCCGGGTCCCGCAGTAGACGATCGCCGGCCGGTTCTCGGGGTCGGCAAGCCCGGCTTCGAGCAGCGCCAGCCTCCGCGCCTTCGACCCTTTGCCCTCGAGCCGAACGACGTCGAAGGAGAGGTTGGGACGGTCGAAGCCGGAGCGCACCTGCAGCGGCCTGCGCAGGCCGAAGCGCGAGACGATCTCGGCGGCCACCGCCTTGGTCGCCGTTGCGGTGCAGGCCATCACCGCCGGGCGCCCAAGCCGCTCGGCGATTTCAGGCAGGCGCAGGTAATCGGGCCGGAAATCGTGGCCCCACTCCGAGACGCAGTGCGCCTCGTCGACCGCCATCAGGTCGATCCGCCGTTGCGCCAGCGCGTCGAGAAACACGCCGGAGGCGAAGCGCTCCGGCGAGCAGTAGACGATTCGCGCGGCGCCGCTGCGGACCTGGTCGAGCGCGGCACGCGCGGCATCGGGATTCATCCCCGAGGAAATCATCGCCACCGGGTGCCCGGCGGCGATCAGCCGCCGCCACTGGTCGTTCATCAGCGCGATCAACGGCGAAACAACGATCGTCAGATCCTCACTGGCCAGCCCCGGCAGCTGGTAGCAAAGGCTCTTGCCGCCACCGGTAGGCATCACGATCAGCGAGTCCCGCCCCTCCAGCCCAGCTTCCACGGCCTCCCGCTGCCCCAACCGCCACTCGGAGAACCCAAGCTCTTTAAGCAGGGTGTCGGCCTTGCTCTGAGTCGTAGAGGTCATGAGCTCAACCTATGACGTTGACCGGCGGGTGGCGTGGAGAGTGGGGTCTTCGCCCGCAGCTTGCGAGGACGAAGACCCCATCTCCGCGACAGGACCCGCCGGCCTATCCCACAATTTGCGCAGGAACTTGAGACAACTCCTCGGCAAGGGCGTCAATTTCCTGCGCCAGCTTGCGAGTATCGGCCCCGCTCAGCTCGGTGTAAGAGACGAAGCCGTCGCCGCGCCGGTACGGCTTCAGCGCCGCTTGGACGTCTGCGAAGTGCTCCTCGATCTCCTTGACCAGCTCCGGGTTCTTGACCAATGGCTCGACCGCGTCAAACGCTGCCTCGGCGCCTTCGACGTTGGCCTCGAAGTCGACCAGGTCGAGGTGTGAATAGCGCTCCTCCTCACCGGTGATCTTCGACGCCGAGACCTCGCCCAGCAGCTCGTTGGCGCCGTTGGCGATTTGCGCCGCCTGCAGATCGACGGTCTTCACCTTGCGCTTCAGTTCCCGGACGTCGGCAAGCAGCTGCGCCGCGACGGGCTCCACACCGCCCGTGGTGCCTTCAGCCCAGAGCGCCTTCTCGATTCTGTGGAAGCCTTCGAATTCGTCTGCGGAGACATCGTTTTCGCGGCCATCGATGCGGGGATCGAGGTCGCCGAAGGACTCGGCGACGGGCTCGATCCGCTCGTAGGGCGTGCGGGCCGCGGCGTACAGGGACTTCGCTTCCACGACGTTGCCGGCGATGACCGCCTTGGCGAACGGTTCCGTTTCCTCGACGAGCTCGTCAGCGCTGCGCTCGAAGTAATCGCGGTACTGCTCGATTGCGTCCTTTTCGCCGGGGGCGGTGGCGGTCGCCTTGCTCGCGCCGCTGACGACGAGGGTGCCGCGCTCATCCGATCCGCCCGGGCAGTAGAGGGTGTATTCGCCGGCGTCGAGGGTGAGCGAGAAGCTGGCGCTGAAGCCATCGGAGAGGTTCTCCTTCTCGCCGAGGATCGTGTCGCCTTCAAGGACCTCGAACTCACTCACCGCCGAGGTGCCGGCGTTTTCGACTTCAAAGGTGATCGGTCCGGCCGCCGCCTTCGCGGTGTTCGGCACGCAACCCGCGTCGGTCAGCTCAAAGGACAGCTTCAAGGCGCCCTTCGGCACGTCTTCGTTGGAGCCGCAGCCGGCCATGAGCGCGGGGGTGAGACCGATGCCGACGGCGATCAACGACGTGCGGAAGGTGGTTCGGTTCATTGGCGAAGTGCTCCTTGTCGCGATCCGGGGGGGGTCGAATTAGGGCACCCTAACAAACACCAGCAAAACGAACCGCAGCTAGCGTCCCGCCGAGCCCGATGCCCGCCGCGCCGCCCCCGCCGAGGCGAGCAGCCGTCGGCGTGTGATTTCCGTCATCGCCGGCGAAAGGGGGTGTTCACGCTGGACTCTCCGCGGGAGCGGCCCGCCGCCGCACCGGCGCCCGCCGCAGCCGCAGCCGGTCGGGCCAGAGGACGTAGAGCGCCATCGGCACTGCGTAGAGCAGGTAGACCAGAGCCTCACCGACGGTCGGCGTCGGTTGCAGGCCCAGCATTCCGGTCAGCAGGGAGCCGGAGATCGTTCCCGGCTGAACCAGCCAGGTGAGGTCGACCGCCTGGCCCTGCAGGCCGTTGAACCAGCCCGCCTCGTGGGCGGTGTGCAGCGAGGTCGAGAGCAGGCCGGCGGCGACGAAGACGAGGATCAAACCGGTAACCCGGAAGAAGCGGGTGAGGTTGATCCGCACGCCACCGCGGTAGATGCCGAGGCCGATCGCGATCGCTGCGATCAGTCCGATCACCGCGCCGGCTCCGGCGGCGGTCGTATCGCTGGCGTCTTGGAATGCGGCGAGCAGGAAGACCGATGTCTCAAAACCCTCGCGCAGCACGGCGAGGAAGGCCATTGCCACGAGGGCCAGGGTCGAGCCGCTGGCAAGGGCGCTTGCCGCATTGCCTTCCAGCACTTTTTTGATCCCGCGCGCGTTGCGCCGCATCCAGACGATCATGTAGGTGACGGCGGAGACCGCGATCAGTCCGATCACCGTCTCCAGGCCCTCCTGCTCGCTTTGGGGAAGCTGCTCGCCAACGAGGCGCAGGATCACGGCGAGGCCGACGCAGAGCGCCACCGCAACCGCAATCCCAGCCCACATCTGTCGCATCGCGTCCTGCCTGCCCTCCTTGGCCAGGAAAGCGGCGATGATGCCGATGATCAGGGAGGCCTCGACTCCCTCGCGCAGCGCGATCACCAGAGTTGGGATCATCGCGCCGAGCCGTTTCTGTCCTGTTCGCGGGATGTCGTAGCCATAATTAGGCCCCCCTAATTAGGGGTCCCAAAAAGTAGCACGGCCTCCACGAGCCGGCCCACGGGGACTCAAAGTGGCCTATGTCTCCGCCTGCAAGCCCCGTCGGCGTCAGGGTAGCCAGGGCTCGTGCCACTGACAGACGCCGCGGGTCAGCTCATCGGCCTCGGCGGGCCCCCAGGCGCCGGGCTCATACTGGTGGACCGGCCCGGGATGTTCGAGCAAGGGCTCGACGATCCGCCAGGTCTCTTCGACGGTGTCCTGGCGGGTGAAGAGCTGGTGGTGGCCGGCGATCGCATCGCCGAGCAGGCGCTCGTATGGCTCGGGATCCTCGCCCGGCGTCTTCTCGAAGAGCACCTCCAGATTGGCCGGCTCGAAAGCCTCCTCGCCGGCCTGCTTGGCAAAGAGGCGCATGCGCGCGCCGGGCACGGGCTCGATTCGCACCGTCATCCGGTTCGGTTCCGGCCGCTTGCCGGCGCCGACGCCGAGTGGCGGCGGGCGCTTGAAGACGACGCTGACCTCGCTTGACTTGGCCGGCATGTACTTGCCGGAGCGGATGAAGAAGGGGACTCCGTGCCAGCGCCAGTTGTCGACGGCGAGCTCCACCGCGGCAAAGGTCTCGGTGGTCGAATTTGGCGCCACGCCGTCGATGTCGAGGTAGCCTTTGTACTGGCCGCGCACGTAGCGCTGCGGGTCGGCCGTGCGCGTCGCCTTGAAGAATTCGAGCTTCTTGTCTCGCACCGAGTCGTGGTGGTTGCCCGTCGGCGGCCCCATGCCGACCAGGGCGAGCACCTGCAGGGCGTGGTTTTGGATCACGTCGCGCATCGCCCCGACGGCGTCGTAGAAGCGGCCGCGATCCTCGACGCCGAAATCCTCGGCAATCGTCATCTGAACGTGCGAGACGTGCTCGCGGTTCCAGACCGGCTCCAGTGTCGCGTTGGCAAAGCGCAGGTAGGTGATGTCCATCACCGGCTCCTTGCCGAGGTAGTGATCGATGCGCAGGATCTGGCTCTCGTCGAGGATCTCGCAGAGTTCCGCGTTCAGCTTGCGCGCCGATTCGAGGTCGTGGCCAAAGGGCTTCTCGATCACCACGTGGGCGTTCTCGGTCAGCCCTGCGTCGCCGAGCCCGTGCACGACCGTGGCAAAGAGGGATGGCGGGATCTCCAGGTAGAAGACCGGCTGCTTGGCGTCGCCGATCGCCTCCGCCACTCGCTTGAACGTGCTGGCGTCAGCGTAGTCGCCCTGCACGTAGGAGAGCCGCGCCGCGAGCCGGCTGAAGACCTCCTGATCAGGGTCGCTGACGGTCGATCCAATCGACTCGTGAGCGTGCTTGCGCAGCTGCTCGGTGTCCCAGTCATCGATCGCGACGCCGATGATCGGGCAGTTGAGCTTGCCGTCCGCCTCCAGCCGGTAGAGGGCGCGGAAGGTCATCTTCTTGGCCAGGTCGCCACTGATCCCGAAGATCGTCAGGACGTCGGCGGTTCGATTCTTGTCGGCCTTGGCCATCCGTCCGCCAGGCTACCCGTTGCCTGTCCGCCCGCACACACGCCACCTCCGCTCGCGTAGGGTTAGGCCATGGAGCTGGGAATGGTCGGGCTCGGCCGCATGGGCGCCAACATGGCGCGGAGATTGATGCGCGACGGGCACCGCCTGGTCGTCTACGACGTCAGCGCCGACGCCGTTTCCGCCCTCGCCGCCGAGGGCGCCGAGGGCGCTTCCTCCCTGCAGGATCTGGCCGCGAAGCTGAGCACACCCCGCTCGGTTTGGGTGATGGTCCCGGCCGGCGAGATCACCGAGAAGACGGTGGAGGACGTTGCGGCTGTCTTGGACGCCGGCGACGCGATCATCGACGGTGGCAACTCCTACTACCGCGATGACATTCGCCGTGCCGCGATGGCTGGTGAGAAGGGGATCGACTACGTCGACTGCGGGACCAGCGGCGGGGTCTTCGGCCTCGAGCGCGGCTACTGCCTGATGATCGGCGGCCCCGAACGGGCGGTGGAGCGACTCGACTCGGTCTTTGCCTCGCTGGCGCCGGGAGTCGAGTCGGCGGCGCGCACGCCGGGGCGCTCGGGCGACGTCTCGCCGTCGGAGAACGGCTACCTGCACTGTGGGCCCAACGGCGCCGGCCACTTCGTGAAGATGGTCCACAACGGGATCGAGTACGGGATCATGGCCGCCTACGCGGAGGGCCTCAACATCCTCAAGAACGCCAACGCCGGAAAGGTCCAGCGTGAGGCCGATGCGGAGACCGCGCCGCTCGAGCAGCCCGAGTACTACCAGTACGACCTCGACCTTCCCGAGGTGGCCGAGGTCTGGCGGCGGGGCAGCGTGGTCGGCTCCTGGCTGCTCGATCTGACCGCCGCCTCGATGCAGGCATCTCCGGATCTCTCTGACTTCGCCGGCAGGGTCTCGGACTCCGGCGAGGGGCGCTGGACCTCGATCGCGGCAATCGACGAGGGCGTGCCGGCTCCCGTCCTGACCACCGCCCTCTACGAGCGCTTCTCCTCGCGCGACCTCGATGACTTCGCCAACAAGGTGCTCTCGGCGATGCGCAAGCAGTTCGGCGGCCATGACGAGAAGCCGTCTTAGGCGGTGACGATGACCATCGAGCTCGAGGTTGCCGGCGACGAAAAGGCGGCGGCGCGGCGCGCGGCCGAGCTGATCGCCGGTGCGGGCAGGGCCGCAGTGGCGGAGCACAACACGTTCTCAGTGGCGATGAGCGGCGGTCGAAGTCCCTGGGCGATGCTGGCGATCCTCGGTGAATTAGAGGAGATGCCGTGGGCCGAGACGGAGCTCTTCCAGGTCGACGAGCGGATCGCTTCACCCGGCAGCGAGGATCGAAACCTCACTCACATGGTGCTCGGCCTCTCGATGGACCATCAGGCGATGCTGCGGCCGATGCCGGTCACCCAGCGCGACCTAGAGGGCGCTGCCCGTGACTACGAAAACACGCTGCCCGACCCGCTTGACTGCGTCCACCTCGGATTGGGCCCCGACGGCCACACCGCCTCGCTCGTCCCCGCTGACCCGGTTCTCGACGTGACCGACCGCCGCGTTGCGATCACCGAGACCACCTACCAGGGTCACCGGCGCATGACTCTCACCTATCCGGCCCTGGCCACCGCCGGGAAAATCGTCTGGCTCGTCACCGGCCCCGACAAGGGCGACGCTCTCACGAAGCTGCTCGCCGGCGACACCTCGATCCCGGCCGGCCGGGTGGAAAACGAGAGCATGGTCATCGTCGCCGACGAAGCCGCCGCGGCCGGCTTGTAGATGTAGGCAAACTGTTGTTTTCGGCCGCGTGTTAGCGGATCCGCTAACATCGCAGCGTGGACACGATGAAAGCGACGAAGCCGGCCGCATCGTTGGTGGGCCAGATTCAAGCGCGTAGCGGTCTCAGCCAGGCTGAGCTTGCCCGGCGGGCAGGGCTTCCTCGCTCCGTCGTCAACGCCTATCTACGTGGAAATCGGGAGCCGGGAGCGGACACGCTTGCGCGCCTTGCCGCCGCTGGCGGGTTTGAGCTCGAGCTGGCTGCGCGCAAGCCGCCGGTCGACGTCGACCGCGCGAGCAAGATCCTCGTCCAGGTTCTGGAGCTCGCCGAGGCGCTGCCGTTTCGGCCGCGTCCCGATCTCGACTATCCGAACCTGGCGAGCCGGATTGCCGCGGGCGCGGTGGCCTCATGAGTGAGCTCGTCGACAAGCTCTTCGCCATCCATGACTCGCTCACCGGGGCGGGGGTTGCTCACGCATTCGGCGGCGCGATAGCACTTGCATATTGCGTCGAAGAGCCTCGCGGTACGCGGGACCTCGACGTCAACGTCTTCGTTCGGGCGTCCGAGGCGGAATCGATCCTCGCCTCTCTGCCAAAAGGAGTCAGGATCAGAAAGAAGGACATCGCCAAGGTTGAACGAGACGGCCAGGCTCGACTCGACTGGGACGGAACTCCGATAGACGTTTTTCTCAACAACGTTCCGCTGCACGAGGCGGTCGCCGCCTCCGTCGTGTGGGTGCGGCTGCAGGGCCGCGAGGTACCGGTCCTCGACTGCGCCTCGCTGGCGATCTTCAAGGCCTTCTTCGACCGAACCAAGGATTGGGCCGATCTGGAGGCGATCGCGCAGGCGACGCCGGGGGACATCGATGCCGCCGCCGCCACGATCTCCGAGCTCGTTGGCAAGGACGATCCGGCCGTTCGGCGACTCGAGAGCCTGATTCCTCTCGACGTCGGCTCGTCCCGGTAAGGGGCGCTTTCTACGCCGGTGCGATTGCCACCGCGTGGTTGGAGACGATCACGTTGTCGGGGTCGTAGCGTCGCTTCACCTCGACCAGCCGGGCGCAGACCTCCGGTGGGAGGATCGCATCGGCGTCGCAGGGGCGCTCGGCGAAGTTGAAGTAGCCGCCCTCGGCTGCCCAAGGCTCCATCGCCTCGTCGAAGCGGTCGAGGTGCGCCTCGATCGCCTGGCCCAGCTCGGGGGTCATCGGCATGCCGATGCCGAACATGACGAAGGCCGCGTCGAGGTGGGAGAGGGCGCCGCCGTTGTGGTCCTCGCGGCCGAGCGCTCCACCCACGTGGCGCAGCTCGGCAAGCAGGAGGGGCGACTGTGCCGCCGGACCCGCGAGCCCGGCGAAGGCCTCGATCGCCTCGTCGGGCAGCTCGCGAAGGATCTGGTGGTGGCCCATGCCCGGCACCGGGTTCTCCGGGTCCATGTGGATTCGGCAGAGGCCCTCGGCGGGAATCTGGCCGAAGGTGTCCATGATCGTCTCGCCGATCTCCCGCAGAGGCGCGATCGTCGCTTCGCCCTTTGCCTGATCGCCGATGCAGGCGCCGTCGATCGTCAGCAGCGGACGACCGCGGATCGGCTCGGGGACGTCGGGGATCGGCGGTGGGGTGATGAAGCGGACCACCGAGGTGACGTCCTCGGACACGCCCTTGGTCCAGTCTCGATAAGTGCGCACCGCCTCGGCGCCGACCTCCGCCGGAAAGACCAGCGCGCCGGCGTAGATGTCGGCGATCGGGACCAGGTCGAGCCGCAGGGCGGTGACGATCGCGTAGCCGCCCCCGCCGCCGCGCAGCGCCCAGAAGAGGTCGGGCTCATTCTCGGCGTCGACCGTGCGCGGCTCTCCGTCGGCAGTGACCAGCTCGATCGCACGGATGCGGTTGCAGGCGAAGCCGTAGCGCCTGCCGAGCCAGCTGAGGCCACCGCCGAGCGAGTAGCCGATTACGCCGACGTCCGGCGAGGAGCCCGGCAGCGAGCTGAGGCCGTGCGCTCCAGCTGCCTCGCTCAGCTCGAGCACCAGCACGCCGGCCCCGACCCGCGCCGTCTGCGCGCCTGGGTCGACCTCGATCCCACGCATCCGCTCGGTCTTGAGCAGGATCGTCCCCTCGAGCGAGCCCAGCGCGACGGCGCCGTGGCCCGTCCCCTGGCCGGAGACGCGCAGGTCGTTCTCGGCGGCGAAGCGGACCACCTTGGCGACGTCCACGGCGCTCTCGACGAAGGCGACGGCCTCGGGCTGCTGATCGGCGACGAGGTTCCAGGCGAGCCTTGCCTGATCCCAGTCTGCGTCGTCAGGGGTGGCGATGCGGCCGGCTATCGCCAGCCCGGTGAAGTCACTCATTCTGTGAATCCCTCCGTGTCAGCTCAGGATCATTCGTTCTACGGCGCCTCCGGTCCCCACCAGCACCGCGTTCACCATAGCTGGCGGGAAAAGGCCGTGGGCGGCAACGCCCGGGTCGGCCTCGAGGCGGGCGGCGAGTGTGGCGGGATCGTCGATCTCACCGCCGTAGTCGGCGATGATCCCGCCGTCTGGGCTGGGTGGAAAGTCGCGCAGCTTGACCTCCCGGCCGAGCCGGTCCAGGGTCGAGCGCAGGCCGAAGGCGACGAGCTCAAGCGGCACCGGTGCGCTCAGCGAGTCGACCGGCTTGCTGGAATCGGCGATGACGATGAAGCGCTTGGCCGCCGCGGCGACGATCTTCTCGCGCAGGTGGGCGCCGCCGCCGCCCTTGATCAGCCAGCCATCGGGCGTGACCTGGTCGGTGCCGTCGATCGCGATGTCGAGGCTCTCCAGCTCGCTGAACTCCTCGACCGGGATTCCCAGATCCCGGGCCTGCACCTCGGTCGCGACCGAGGTCGCAACGCAGCGGATCCCGGGCAAGCCGCGAGCGGCGATCGCCGGCAGCAGCTGAGCCACGGTCGACCCGGTTCCGAGGCCGATGGTCATCCCGTCCTCGATCAGCTCCGCCGCCGCCTCGGCGGCGATGCGCTTCTCGGCGTCGACGTCGCTCACAGCGCCGCACTCTAGCCTCGCGTTCGCTGACTTCGCCTTTATGTGTGCATATGGCCTATTAAAGACGAAGTCAGCGCCGGAGATTATGCTCGCAACGAGATGGACGCTCGGATTTGGTTGACGGGGCCCGGGGGAGAGCCGCGGTCGGTGGCGCTCGCCGGGGAGCGGACAGTGGTCGGCCGTGACCCGGAGGCGGACCTTCACATCGATGACGAGGCGGTTTCCTGGAACCACCTCGAGATCGAGCGCCGCGGCGAGATGCTGATGGCCACGGACCTCGACAGCCGCAACGGCACCGCCCTCAACGGCGAGCCGCTCGATCGGCCGCGCCGCCTGCGCAACGGCGACACCCTGATCGTCGGCGGCCACCGGCTCGAAGTCTCGCTTGGGCCGGCAACTCCGGTTGGCGCGACCGTTCCCAGCACTCAGCCAGCGGTAGGGCTGACCGAAGAAGAGCGGGCGACCGCCGCGGCCCTGGTCGCCCCCTATCGCAGCGAGGGCGCATTTGCCGGTCGTCCCGCCACCCGAGCCGAGATCGCGACCGCGCTGCAGGTCAGCGAGCGCACCGCCCAGCGCCGACTGGACGCCCTCGCGGCGAAGCTTGGCGTCTCCGGAGACGCCGGCCGCGAGCGCCCCCGCCTGATCGCCGCCCGCGTGATCGAGCTCGGGCTCGACCGCTGACCCGAACCGGGCCAAAGCCGGCCCGGTGGGGGACGCAGGCGTCGTTTTCGCGTGCAGGCGCTGAGCGGAGCATCGGTTGTGCAAAACGCAACCGACCCGAAAGGGGAGTCCGATGTTCAACCGTTCGATCAAGTTCCTGCTCACCACTCTCGCCCTCGTCCTGCTGCCGGTCGCCAGCGCCGCCGCCGCTGACTCGGGCGCTGTCGTCTTCTCGCGTGCGATCGTCGCCTCCGAAAAAACAGATGGCGGTCAGGTCGAAAAAAGAGAGGGTGGCCTCTACGCGGCCAAGGAAGGGCGCCTCAATCAGCTCACCGAAAACCCGGCCGACAGCGAACCTGACTTCTCCGCCGACGGGCGCAAGATCGCCTTCGTCCGTGACGGAGACGTCTGGTCGATGCGCGCCGACGGCACCGGCCAGCACAAGCTGACTGCTGGGCCCGAGGTCGACAGCCGACCGCAATTCTCACCCGACGGTCGCTACGTGATCTTCGCGCGGCGGGCCGCCGACGATGGCAGTCTGCGCGATCTCTACCGCGTCAACCTTGGCGGCAGCGCCCACGCGCTGGTCGCCGGCCCTGCCGACGAGCACGAAGCCTCGTTCTCACCCGACGGCAAGGCGATCGTCTTCGTCCGCAGCGTTGCCGAGACGGGCGGCGGCTTCGCCGATGACATCTACTCGGTGCGTCCCTCCGGCGGCGGCCTGGCGCGGCTGAGCAAGACCGGCCACATCGACGAGTTCTCGCCCCGCTACTTCAAGGGTGGGATCGTCTTCAGTCGCGGCCAGAGCGGCGAAGGGCCCAGCGCCTACGCCGACATCTTCACCATGCGCCGAAACGGCGCCAAGGTGAAGGTGCTGGTCGCCGGCGCCGGCTCCTCCTTCGTCGAAGACGTGGCCCCCGCGGCGAATACGCTGCTCTTCCGCCGCGACCAGGGTCTCTGGGTGAAGAAGATCGGTCCGGGCCGCGCCCACAAGTTGAGCCAGGTCGCCGACAACTCCGCGACCAACTCGGTCTTCTCCTCCGATGGGCGCAAGGTGGCCGCGTTCATCGCCACCGACGAAGCCGAGACCCTCTCGGCCATCGACGTCGCCAGCCGCCGCAGCGCGCAGCTCGCCGAAGGCTTCGCGCTGGAAAGCGGCTCGACCGCGACGACGATCGGATCGGTGATCACCTGGCAGCCGGTGCGGCGCTAAGGACTCCCCCCGGCTCCAGCGCGAAAGGGCCCGCTCCCCATCGGGGGCGGGCCCTTCGTCGTTTCGCGGCGATATAACCGGCGGGTGGGAGAACCCTCCATAGGCTCGACGCTCGGCGGCTACCGGATCGAATCGCTGATTGCCCGCGGCGGCATGGGCGTTGTCTATCGAGCGACCCAGCTGGCCCTGGAACGGCCCGTTGCGCTCAAGGTGATCGCCCGCCAGCTCGCCGACGACGAGCAGTTCCGCCGCCGCTTCCTCAGCGAGTCGCGGCTCGCCGCCCGCCTCGAGCACCCAGCCGTGGTGCCGGTCTACGACGCCCGCGAGGACGATGGCGAGCTGATCGTTGCGATGCGCCTGATCGAGGGTGGAGACCTGCGCAAGCTGATCGACCGCGATGGTCCGCTGGAGCCCGAGCGGGCCGTCCACCTGCTCGGCCAGGTCGCCGAAGCGCTCGACGCCGCCCACGCCGCCGGCATCGTCCACCGTGACGTCAAGCCGCACAACATCCTGATCGACGGCGAGCGCGCCTATCTCTCGGATTTCGGCTTGGCAAAGGCCTACGCTGAAACCGGCCCCGGCAGTGGCGCCTCGATCGTCGGCACGGTCGAGTACATGGCGCCGGAGCAGTGGCGGGGCGAACGGGTCGGGCCGGCTGCCGACGTCTACGCGCTTGGCTGCGTGCTCTACGAGGCCTTGACCGGGATCGTCCCCTACGCTCGCAAGGAGGCCGACACCGAGCCGGAGATCCCGCGGGGGATCGAGGCGGTGATCGAGCGCGCGGTTTCGAAGGATCCCGCCGATCGCTATCGCACGGCCGGCGAGCTGATCGCCGCCGCTCGCCGCAGTCAGGCCGACACGCCGGCGCCGACACTGGTGCTCGATGAGCGGCCGGAGCCGCCGACGGCGCCGCTCGCCGGCTCGTCCAGGGAGGAGGGCGTTGGCCTGAGTCGCTGGCGCCGTCCGGTCGCCGGCGCCTTTCTCTTCTGGTTCCTGGGCGGCGTTGGCGTTGTCATCGCGGCCGTCGTTCTCATCGCCGGCTTCCTCGGTGGCGATGGCGTCTCCGTCTCTTCGCAGATCGCGGTCGCCAAGCCGCCGCTCCGCCTCGCTGTCGGCCCGCGGACCGTATGGGCCACGAGTGCCGTCGACGGCACCCTGACCGGCATCGACCCCCAGACTCGCCGGGTGGTCTCCAAACAACAGGTCGGCAAAGGCGCATCTGGCGTCACGATCGGCGCCGGCTCGGTCTGGATCTCGAACCCCCATACCGGCATGGTCCTGCGAATCGACGAGGCCGGCAAGGTGACCGCGCGGATCCACATCGGCGGCAGCCCCGGCGCGATCGTTTCTGGCGGTGGCCGGATCTGGGTTGCCGATCAGGATGGCGCCGGCGTCGCCGTGATCGACGGGCCCAAGGCTCGGGTGATCGAGCGTGGCCTCGCGCCCCACGCTGCCCCCTTGCGCCTCGCCGTCGGCGCCGGCGGGCTCTGGGTCAGCAGCGCCAGCACCGGCACGGTGCGCCGGATCGACCTCGGCACCCTCGCGGTCGGTCCGCCGATCCTCGCCGGGCGGGGCCCCGCCGGGGTCACGGTCGGCCACGGCCTGGTCTGGGTCGCCAACAGCCGATCGGCGAGCGTCACCCGCGTCGACCCTGCAACGCACTCGATCCTCGGCGACCCGATTTCGGTGGGCGAACGGCCAGGCGGTATTGACGCCGGCACCAGCGCCGTCTGGGTAGCGAGCGCCGCCGAGGACTCAATTACCCGTCTCGACCTCGGCAACGGCGAACCGATCGGCAATCCGATCAGCGTAGGTCCCAAACCTGGAGCCGTAGTCGTTGGTCCCGAAGCGGTCTGGGTAGCCAACAACGGCAACGGCACGGTCACCCGAATCGAACCGTAGGCCGATCCCGGCAGGGGTGGAGCGTCTTGTACTTTTTCGGCGTCCGCCTTGAGGCGCCAGCAGGCTGCTCTCCACCGAAAAAGTTAAGCGGAACCCCTGCCGGGATCGGCCCGCCACTAGGATCGACCCGGTGACCCGCGACATCGACCAGTTGTCGATCAACACGATCCGCACCCTCTCGATCGACGCGATCCAAAAGGCCAATTCCGGGCACCCGGGCACGCCGATGGCGCTTGCTCCCGTCGCCTACACGCTGTGGCAGCGCTTCCTGCGCTTCGACCCGGCCGACCCGATCTGGCCCGGCCGCGATCGCTTCGTGCTCTCCGCCGGCCACGCTTCGATGTTGCTCTATTCGCTGCTCCACCTCGCCGGAGTGAGGGCGGTCGATCCCGACTACGAGATCGTCGGCGACCCGGCCGTCTCGCTCGCCGATATAGAAAGCTTCCGCCAGCTCGACTCCCGCGCTCCCGGCCATCCCGAGTACCGCTGGACCTCCGGGGTCGAGACCACGACCGGCCCGCTGGGCCAGGGCGTTGCCACCTCGGTCGGGATGGCGATTGCCGGCAAGTGGCAGGGCGCCCGGTACAACCGGCCGGGCTTCGAGCTCTTCGACTTCGACGTCTACGCGGTCGCCGGCGATGGTTGCCTGATGGAGGGCGTCTCCAGCGAAGCCGCCTCGATCGCCGGCCACCTCAAGCTCGACAACCTCTGTTGGGTCTACGACAACAACCACATCACGATCGACGGCAAAACCCAGATCACCTATGAGGACGACGTCGCCGCGCGCTTCAAGGGCTACGGCTGGAACGTCACCCGTGTCGGAGACGCCAACGACACCGACCTGATCGCCACTGCCTTCGAGGAGTTCAAGGGGGAGCAGGGACGGCCGACGCTGATCATCGTCGACAGCCATATCGGCTGGGGCGCGCCGCACAAGGTCGATACCCCGGCGGCGCACGGCGAGCCGCTCGGCGAGGAGGAGGTGCGCGAGACCAAGCGCGCCTACGACTGGCCCGAGGACGCCCAGTTCCTCGTCCCGGACGGTGTGCGCGAGCGCTTCGCCGACGGAATCGGCAAGCGTGGGGCTGAGCTGTCGCGCGCCTGGGCAAGCAAGCTTGCCGACTACGCAAAGGACAATGCCGAGCTGGCCGCGGAGATCGAGACGCAGCAGAAGCGCGAGCTGCCCGATGGCTGGGACGCCGGGATCCCCAGCTTCGAGCCGGACGGGACGGGAATCGCCACTCGCAAGGCCTCGCAGCAGGTCGAGAACGCGATCGCCGAGCGCCTGCCCTGGCTGCTCGCCGGCTCCGCCGACCTCACCGACTCGACCTCGGTGCGGCTCGACTTCGATGGCGCCGCTGACTTCGAGCCCGGCGCCTACGACGGCCGCCAGCTCCACTACGGCATCCGCGAGCACGAGTCGGCGGCGATTTCCAACGGCCTCTCGCTGACCAAGCTGCGCCCGCTCTGGTCCACCTACCTCACCTTCTCCGACTACGCCCGGCCGGCGATCCGGCTCTCGGCACTTATGGAGCTGCCGGTGGTCCACCTCTTCACCCACGACTCGATCGGCCTCGGCGAGGACGGCCCGACCCACCAGCCGGTTGAGCAGCTCGCCTCGCTGCGGGCGATCCCCGGCCTCGACGTGATCCGCCCCGCCGACGCCAATGAGGTTGCCGAGGCCTGGCGGGCCGCGATCGATCGTCGTCACCAACCGGTCGCCCTGGTCCTCACCCGCCAGAACGTGCCGGTCTTCGACCGCTCCAAATACGCCTCGGCCGCGGGCCTTCGCCGCGGCGCCTACGTGCTCGCCGATCCCGAGGGGGGCGCCCCCGCAGTGATCCTGATCGCCACCGGCAGCGAGGTCGCGCTGGCGCTTTCCGCCCAAGAGGAGCTTGACGGGGAGGGCATTCGCGCGCGGGTGGTGAGCATGCCCTGCTGCGAGCTCTTCGATCGCCAGGAGAAGGAGTACCGCGACGAGGTCCTGCCGCCGCGGCTGCGGGCGCGGGTTTCGATCGAGGAGGCCTCGACCCTGGGCTGGGACCGCTACGTCGGCCCCGAGGGGGCCCGGATCGGCATGCACACCTTCGGCAGCTCGGCGCCGCTGAGGGACGTCCAGGGCAAGTTTGGCTTTACCCCCGACAGGGTCGCCGAGGCGGCGCGCGGGGCGATCGAGCAAGCTGAGAAAGTGAAAACGTGAGCGACGAGAAAGAGGCAACGATGAAGCCAACCGCGAAGTTGCACGAGGCGGGCCAGAGCCTTTGGCTCGACAACATCACCCGGCCGATGCTGGCCGAAGGAGTCCTGAAGGGCTACATCGAGGAGCTCTCGGTCACCGGTCTGACCTCCAATCCGACGATCTTCGACAAGGCGATCTCCGCCGGGGACGCATATGACGAGCAGATCGCTGAGCTCAGCGCCAGCGCTGTACCCGAGCAGGGGATCGGCGCGACCCCTACGGAGCGGATCTTCTTCGAGCTGGCCCTCGCCGACCTGCGCGACGCGGCCGACCTCTTCAGGGCCGTCCACGAGCGAACCGCCGGGGTCGACGGCTTCTGCTCGCTCGAGGTCTCGCCGCTGATCGCGGACGATGCCGAGGCCACGATCGAGGAGGCCGCGTCCCTGCACGCCAAAGGCGAGCGCGACAACCTCTACATCAAGATTCCGGGAACCGAGGCCGGCCTCACCGCGATCGAGGAGTCGATCTTCGCGGGCATCCCGATCAACGTGACGCTGCTCTTCGATGCCGAGCAATACCTCGCCGCGGCTGATGCCTATATGAAGGGGATCGAACGGCGGATAGAGGCTGGTCGCAGCGCTGACGTCGCCTCCGTCGCCTCGATCTTCATGAGCCGCTGGGACGTTGCCGTCAGCGGTGAGGTGCCGGACGAGCTGCACAACCGGCTCGGTTTGGCGATCGGCTTCCAGGCCTACCGCGCCTACCGCGGGTTGCTCGACTCAGACCGCATGCAGCGGCTGATGAACGAGGGCGCCCGTCCGCAGCGCCTGCTTTGGGCAAGCACCGGCACCAAGGATCCCGACGCCTCCGACACCCTCTACATCCAGGGGTTCGCCTCCCCCTTCACGGTCAACACGATGCCCGAGCCGACCTTGAGGGCATTCGCCGATCACGGCGAGGTCGGCGAGATGGTGCCTGCCGACGGCGGCGACTGCGACGAGGTGCTGACCAAGTTCGGCGACGCGGGGGTCGACGTCGGTGGCCTTGCCAAGCAGTTGCAGGAAGAGGGCAAGGAGGCCTTTGCCAAGTCCTGGGACGAGATGTTGAAGACGATCGAGTCGCAGGTCGGGGCCCACGCGTGAGCGCTGGCCCCAATCCGTTCCGGTGCGCCTTTGCCCCGCATAGGGGGGAAAAGGACAACCGGAAGTGAGCGAGTTGCGGCAGCGGCTCGCTTGGCAGTCGCTGCAGCAGCACTACGAGGAGATCGAGGGCGCCCATCTGCGTGACCTCTTCGCCGCCGACCCGCAGCGCGGCGAGCGCCTCGTCGCCGACGGCGCCGGCCTTCACCTCGACTTCTCCAAGAACCGCATCACCGATCAGACGGTGATGCTGCTCGGCGCCCTGGCGGGGGAGTGCGGGGTCGAGCAGCGCCGTGAAGCGATGTTCGCCGGCGAGCACATCAACGTCTCCGAGGACCGCGCCGTCCTGCACGTGGCGCTGCGGATGCCGCGCGGGCGCTCGCTGATCGTCGACGGGGTCGATGTGGTCAAGCAGGTCCACGAGACGCTCGACCGCATGGCCGCCTTCGTCGAGCGCGTCCACTCGGGCGAGTGGCGAGGCCACACCGGCAAGCCGATTCGCAACGTCGTCAACGTCGGCATCGGCGGCTCCGACCTCGGCCCGGTGATGGCCTACGAGGCGCTGCGCCACTACTCGCGGCGCCAGCTGACCTTCCGCTTCGTCTCCAACGTCGACGCCACCGATTTCGCCGAGAGCACCCGCGACCTCGATCCCGAGGAGACGCTCTTCGTGATCTCCTCGAAGACCTTCACCACGCTGGAGACGATGACCAACGCCCGCACCGCGCGGGAATGGTCGTTGGCCGGGCTTGGCGGCGATCAGTCCGCGGTCGCCAAGCACTTCGTCGCCGTTTCGACCAATGCCGGGGAGGTCTCGAAGTTCGGCATCGATACCGAGAACATGTTCGGCTTTTGGGAGTGGGTGGGGGGCCGCTACTCGATGGACTCGGCGATCGGGCTTTCGACCATGCTGGCGATCGGGCCGGCCCGCTTTGCGGAGATGCTGGCCGGCTTCCACACCATGGACGAGCACTTCCGCGAGGCGCCGCTGGCCGCGAATCTGCCGGCCCTGATGGGCTTGCTTTCGGTCTGGTACGGCGACTTCTTCGGCGCCCAGACCTGCGGCGTCTTTCCCTACGACCAGTACCTGCACCGCTTCCCGGCCTACCTGCAGCAGCTGACGATGGAGTCCAACGGCAAGCACGTCACCCTCGACGGTGCCCGCGTCGACTACGACACCGGGGCGATTTTCTGGGGGGAGCCTGGGACCAACGGCCAGCACTCCTTCTACCAGCTGATCCACCAGGGCACGCGCCTGATCCCCTGCGACTTCATCGGCTTCGTCCAGTCGAACAACCCGCTCGGCAACCACCACGACCTGCTGATGTCAAACGTCTTCGCACAGAGCGAGGCGCTCGCCTTCGGCAGGACGGCCGATGAGGTGCGCGCCGAGGGAACGCCGGAGCAGGTCGTGCCCCACCGGGTGATGGAGGGCAACCGTCCTTCCAACACGATCCTCGCTGAGCGCCTCGATCCCCACACGCTCGGCACGCTCGTTGCCCTCTACGAGCACAGCGTCTTCACCCAGGGCGCGATCTGGGGGATCGACTCCTTCGACCAGTGGGGCGTCGAGCTGGGCAAGGCGCTGGCGGTGGCGATCATCCCGGAGCTCGAGTCCGATGAGGAGCCCAGGCTCCGTCACGACAGCTCGACCAACGCGCTGATCCGCCGTTACCGCGGCGCCCGCCGCGGGGAGTAGGTTCACCAGATGCCCTCGCTCGACCCGCTCCCCCTGGCGGCGTCGGCATCGAATCTGCTCGCCGCCCGCGAGCAGATGGCCTTCACGCTCGGCTTCCACATCGTTCTTGCCTCCCTCGGCGTCGCCCTGCCGGCGACGATCCTGGTCGCCAACTACATCGGCCTCAGGCGCGACGACGCGGACGCGATCGAGTTGGCGCAGCGCTGGTCGAAGGCGATGGCCGTCACCTTCGCCGTGGGCGCCGTCACCGGCACGGTGCTCAGCTTCGAGTTCGGCCTGCTCTGGCCGCGCTTCATGGACCGCTTCGGCGCCGCCTTCGGCATCGCCTTCGCGATCGAGGGGCTCTTCTTCTTCACCGAGGCGATCTTCCTGGCGATCTACATCTACGGCTGGAAGCGGCTGAGCGGCTGGGCTCACTTCTGGGCCGGAGTGCCGATGGTGGTTACCGGCATCGGCGGCGCCTTCTCCGTCGTGGCCGCCAACTCTTGGATGAACCAGCCGCAGGGATTCACCCTCGACGCCGCCGGCAGGGTCGTCGACACCAACCCGATCGAGATCCTCTTCAACCGGGCGACCGGATACGAGGTCCCCCACATGATTCTCGCCGCCTACATGGTGGTCGGCTTCCTCGTCGCCTCGATCTACGCCGCGGGAATGTTGAAAGGACGGCGCGACCGCCTGCACCGGCTCGGCCTGCTGATTCCGCTGACGATCGCCTGCATTGCCACGCCGGTCCAGCTCTTCGTCGGCGACACCGCGGCGCGCGAAGTGGCCGACGACCAGCCCGCCAAGTTCGCCGGCTTGGAGTGCATTCAGAAGACCGGCACGCATCAGACCGAGTACGTGGGCGGCATCTGCACGTCGAGCGGGGTCAAGGGGGCGATCCCGATCCCGGACCTCGACTCCTTCCTGGTCGGCTTCAGCGCCGATACCCAGGTGACCGGGCTCGCCGAGATCCCGGAAGACGAGCGTCCGCCGGCGAACACTCTGCTGCATCTCGCCTTCGACACGATGGTCGGCATCGGTACCGCCCTGCTCGGGCTCGGCCTCTGGCTCGCCTTCGTCTGGTGGCGACGGCGCGAGATCCCGAAGACGCCCTGGTTCCTGCGTGCGGTGGCGATCTCCGGGGCCGCGGCGGTGCTGGCGCTCTGGTGCGGCTGGATCGTCACCGAGGTTGGCCGCCAGCCCTGGATCGTGCAGGGCTACATGCGAACGTCCGAAGCGGTCACCGAGGCGAAGGGCATCTGGTTCAGCTTTGCTCTCGTGCTGGCGCTTTACGCCGCGATCGGCACGATCGCGATCCTCGTCCTGCGCCGCATGTCGCGCCGCTGGCGCGAGAGTGGGGCCGAGCCCGAGGGCACCCCGTACGCCCCGCCGGCAGTCGAGGTGCCCCAATGACCGGGCGAGCGTGCCCAAAACACCACTCGGGTTCCCGTCTCAGGACGAGCATCGGCGGGCGGTGAGGATGACGCGGGCCGATATCTGCGCGGTGATTCTCTGGGTCGGGGCTACGTTCTATGCGCTCTTCGGCGGCGCCGACTTCGGCGGCGGCTTTTGGGATTTGGTTGCTGGCGGCGCAGAGCGCGGTGAGCGGCCGCGGGCCCTGATCCAGCGCTCGCTCACGCCTGTCTGGGAGGCCAACCACGTTTGGTTGATCTTCATCCTCGTCGTGCTTTGGACAGCCTTCCCGCCGGCCTTCAGCGCGGTGATGACGACCCTCTACGTGCCGATTGCCCTGGCCGCGCTCGGGATCGTCCTGCGCGGCTCCGGCTTTGCCTTTCGCAAGTCGATCGAGGAACTCTCGGGGCGGCGCGCCGCCGGAGCCACCTTCGCCCTTTCCTCCCTGTTGACGCCCTTCTTCATGGGCGCCGTGGTCGGCGCGATCGCCGCCGGAAATGTGCCCGGTAACGGTAACGGCGCCCCCTTCTCCAGCTGGCTGGCGCCGCTGCCGCTGCTCACCGGGGCGATGTTCGTCGCCAGCGGCGCCTACCTCGCCGCCGTCTTCTTGATCGGCGACGCCCGCCGCGCCGGCGACGACGAGCTGCAACGCTACTTCGCCCGGCGGGCCCTCGCCGCGGCCGCCCTCGCCGGCATTGCCGCCGCCTTCGGCCTGCTCGAGCTCCACTCCGAAGCGCGCTACATCTTCGACCGCCTCACCGGCGAGGGGCTGCCCCTTGTCATCCTCTCGGCCATCTGCGGGATCGGTGTCCTCGGGCTTCTGCTCTCGGCGGCGCGTCGTCCCGCCGCCGCTTCGCCGCACCTCCTGCGCCCACTCGCCGGCGGCGCCGTGATCGCGGTCATCTGGGGCTGGGGCGTCGCCCAGTTTCCCTACCTGATCCCGACCTCGCTGAAGATCGCCCAGTCGGCGGCGCCGCCGGACACGCTCTCCAGCGTGATCGTCGTCTTCATCGTCGCTGCAATCCTCGTCCTGCCGGCCCTCGGCCTGCTCTACTGGCTCTCGCAGAGGGAGCTCTTGGGTGAGTGAGGCGAGCGATATCCGCGCCGTCCTGTTCGACATCGATGGCACCCTGCTGGTCACCGGCGGCGCCGGCGCCGTTGCCTGGCAGCGCGCCTTCGAGGAACTGCACGGCATTGAGGCCAATATCGCCGAGCACACCGATGCCGGCATGACCGATCCCGAAATCGCCGCGATCGTCTTCCGCGCGGTGATCGGCCGTGAGGGCAGCCAGGAAGAGCGCTCGAAGGCGATTGGCTGTTACCTCAAGCACCTGCCCGATGCTGTCGCGGAGTCCGCTGGCTACCGGGTGATGCCGGGGATCGAGGCGCTGCTGCCGAGACTGATCGAGGACGGGGTCCTGCTCGGCCTGGTCACCGGCAACATCGAGGCGGCCGCCCACATCAAGCTCGCCCGTGCCCAGCTCAACCGCTTCTTCAGCTTTGGCGGCTACGGCTCCGACTCCGCCGATCGCACCGAGGTGACCAAGACGGCGCTCGGCCGCGGCAGCCTGGTCTCCGGCGGCGCCCTCGCCGCCGGTTCCTGCATCGCCGTCGGTGACACACCGCGCGACGTCAAGGCTGGCCATGGCGCCGGCATCGAGGTCGCCGGCGTGGCGACGGGCAGCTACGGCGTGCCCGACCTGCGCCAGGCTGGCGCCGATTGGGCGCTCGAGACCGTCGATCGCGGTTTTCCGCTCTAGCGGCCTTATTCACATCTTTGGCAATAAACCTTGCCGGGCCCGGGCTCGCTGCGTAGCCTGAGCGGCCGCTCTCGGGTTGTGCAAATTTCGATTCCCGAGGCCACGTGCAGGGGGAAGTTTGATTCGTCACGGAGCCAGGGGACTTGCAGCGTCGCTTGCCATCCTTGGGTCCCTTGCGCTCGGCGCCCCGGTTTCCGGCGCCCAGGCGGCCGAATTCGAAATCGTGCCTGGCAGCTTCGTGGTCAGGATGCTCGATGCCGAAGGGAATCCGGAGAACCGCGCCGGTTCCCACCCCGACCGGCTCGACATCGGTTTCGCCCTGCACGCTGAAGGCACCACGGCGAGGGACCTGGTCTTCGAACTCCCGCCGGGCTTCGGTGGAAACCCCGGCGCCGTGCAGGAATGCTCGCGGGCGCTGTTCGAAGCTGGCGAAGAATGCCCCCCTGAGAGTCAGGTCGGAATCCTGCGGCTGGTCTCCGAAGGAGCGGCGGGCGAACTGCCGATCTTCCAGTTGGAACCGGGGCCCGGCGAATTCCTCGCTTTCGCCTCGAAATCAATTCTCCAAGCTCCCATGAAGACGGAACTGCGTCCCGATGACTTCGGCATCACGCTGAGGGCGGACGATCTACCCAAACAGGCGGTGAGCGAAGGCCACGTGGAGCTCTGGGGAGTGCCGGCGGACCATCAGGTCGGAACCACGATTCCGCGCCGGCCGATGCTGACGACCCCGACGCGGTGCGGTCCGCTGACCTTCACCTTTCTCACCCGTTCCTGGTTAGAGGACGCGCCTTGGCTGAGCGCGAGCAGCGATACCGGAGCACCGCTCGAAGGCTGCGCGGATCTCAGCTTTGCGCCGCGGCTGGGAATGGGGCTCAGCAATCCGGTCGCCGATTCCCCCACGGGCGTGCGGATGGAGGTGACCACGCCCGAAGAAGCCGAGGGGAGCGAACGCGCGCAAGCGCTGATCAAGGACATGACCATTGCGTTGCCTGCCGGTGTGACCGTCTCTCCCTCCGGCGCAGCGGGGCTCACGGCGTGCAGCGACGCTCAGCTCGACCTGGGAAGCACGAGCGAAGCCGGATGTCCGGGGGGGTCGAGGGCCGGCACGGTCGAACTTGCCTCGCCGGCGATGAAAGATCCGTTGATCGGGACCGTTTACCTGGGTCAGGAACATCCCGGCGAACGATTTCGACTTTTCGTCGTTGCCCCCGGCCCGGGGGTGGTCGTCAAGTTCGTCGGCGCTCTGCAGGTCGACCCCGCCACCGGTCGGTTCACGGCGAGCCTGGCAAATCTTCCGCCAATCCCCTTCCGCCGTCTCTCCTTGAGTTTCGATGGCGGTCCCACGGCGCTGCTGGCCTCTCCGCTGTCCTGCGGTCCCGCGACGGCTGTCGGCACGTTTGTCCCCTCCAGTGGGACGGCTCCGGTCGAGGCTCGGGCTTCGGTTGAGATTGGAGCCGCCACTGCCGGCTCGTCCTGCCCTGCCGCTGCGCCCTTTGCCCCGCGGCTCGTAACGCATAGCTCCCAGACGAAGATTGGCCATCAGACCGCGCTTTCGGTGGGCTTGCTGCGCCGCGACGGCGAACAGGTGCCGCGGCGGTTCACCCTGGCGCTGCCGGCCGGTTTGAGCGCGGCCTTGGGGAACGTCCAAGCCTGTACGGATGCCGGTGTGGCGGCGGGGATCTGTCCCGCCGCCAGCAGGGTCGGCGCAGTGCTTGCGCGGGTGGGTTCGGGGCCCAACCCGGTGGCGATGCGCGGCGACGCTTACGTGACCGGTCCATATCGTCACGCACCCTTCGGCATGCTGCTGCAGATCCCCGCTGCGCTCGGACCGTTTGACCTAGGCACGATGTCCTTCCGGGCCGGCGCCACGATTGACGGAAGGACCGGGCGAGTCGCGGTTTCGACCGACAGTCTGCCGGCGGAGATCGAAGGCATCCCGGTCAGGTTTCAGGCGATCGAGCTGAGCATCGACCGGCCCGGCCTTGTTCACAATCCAAGCTCCTGCCGGCCCGCGGTCGTCGACGCCACGATTGAAGCAAGCAGCGGCGCAACGGCGGCTGCCTCGGCTCCCTTGGCGCTGAGCGGCTGCCACCGGCTCGGCTTCCGGCCGCGCCTGCGGGTCGCCCTCGAGGGCCGCGGGGAGTTGCGTCGCCACGGCCATCCCGGACTGCGAATTTCTGCCCGTATGCGCGCCGCTGACACCGGCCTGCGGGCGATGAAGATCGCCCTTCCCAAAGGATTGGGGTTCGGCATCACCGGTCTCGATGAGATCTGCTCACGTCCGGACGCGGCGGCGGGTGCCTGCCCGGCCGGAGCCCGCGCTGGGACCGCGATCGCGCGGACTCCCTTGCTGAGCAAACCGCTGAAGGGCGCGATCTACATCGTTCAGCCGAGGGGCAACGGCTTGCCCGACCTCGGGATCAGCCTTACGGCCCTGGGCGTCGACCTGAACTTCAGCGGCCGGACGGGATCCGAAGACGGTCATCTCGTTACGAAGCTGGTTGGCCTGCCAGACATGGCGCTCTCGAGCTTCAAGATGCGGTTGGGCAGCGGCGGAGCGTTCAGCTTGGAGACTAGCCTCTGCGAGAGAGGCCGGCCGCGGCGCCTCGATGCGCTCCTCCTCGCCACTGGGCAGGACGGATCCAAGCGCAGCTCGCGGATCCCGGTCGAGACGAACACCCGCTGCCGATGAGCGGCGCCCGGAGGCGTCCTTTTGGGACGAGGCTGCTGGAGCGAATTGCCGACCTGATGACGAGGCGAGCTCGCCTCGTCATCGCGATCTGGATCATCGCCGTGGCGGCGCTGGCGATCGAGGGTCGCAACCTCGACCGCGAACTCACGATCCATCCGCCCTTCATCAACGGCACCGCAAGCAAGCGTGCCCACGAAATCTCCCAACGCGAGTTTGGCGGCGACAAGGCGCTGGTCGTGATGCTGCGCGGTCCGCGGGCGGAGGTCGAACGGCAGGGGCGCGATCTGGCCAGGCGCCTCGACGCGCTGCCGCGGATGCTGGCTATCTCCCCCTGGGCCGGCGGCGCGAAGATCGACGGCCTCAGCCCATCGCCTGGTGTCGCGGCGATCATCGTCCGTTTCGAAAGCGACGACGAGCAAGGCGTGGAAGGACTGTTGCCGCCGGTCAGGCAAGAGGTTGACGAGCGAGTCTCGAATCCGGTCCGGGCGAGTCTCGCGGGCTTCCCGGTGATCGTCGACTCATTGCGCAAGTCCGGCAACGAAGCGACCGCGATCGGGGAGTTGATCGCGGTGCCGGTACTGCTCATCGTCCTGCTGTTCGTCTTCAGGTCAGTGCTTGCCGCTTTGCTGCCGGTGATCGTCGGCGGCGCCGTCGTCGCCGCAACTCGGGGCATATTGAGCCTCCTGCTCGGACTGGTCCAGATCGACCTGTTCGCGCTCGGGATCGTCGGGATGATGGGGCTGGCGCTCGGGGTCGACTACTCGTTGCTGGTCGTCTCGCGGTACAGGGAAGAACTCGAAGGCGGCGACGTCACCGAGGCCGTGCGCAGGACCGTGATCGCCACGGCCCGCTCGATCTTGCCCGCGGGAGGGGGCCTGATCCTGGCGATGCTCGTGTCGTCGCTGGTGCTTCCCGGCGGAATCATCCAGTCGATCGCCATCGCCGTGGTGACCGCAACCCTTATGAGCATGGTTTCGGCGATCATCGTCGTACCTGCTCTGCTGACGGTGTTCGGCCGCAACCTCGACCGTTGGTCGTTGCCGCGACGGAGCACCGTGCGGCTGGCGCCGCTGCTGTGGTTTCGCAGCCTGGCAGGCAAGCGCGGAGCAGTTGCCTCGATCGTGGTCGGCTTGGTGCTCCTTTCCGGCTGGGCCTTCACCCTCGACTCCGGTGCTGCGAGCATCCGCTTTTTCCCCTCAGCCGATTCAGGCCGCCAGGAACAGGAAGAGGTCGAGGATGCGCTTGGACCGGGCTGGATCGCGCCGATGGAAGTCGTCGTAAACGGACGTGGCCAGCCCGTCACGTCTTCGCAGCGACTGCGAGCGCTGGCGGCGTTTCAGCGCCGTGTTGAACGGGATCCCGGGGTCGAGACGATGGCGGGCTTTGCGCGGCTCGAGGCCGGCACCAAGAAAGTGGGTGGCATCGAAAAGCAGCTGGTTCGCCAGGAACGTGGCCTTGAACGGCTCGGATCGGGCATCTCGCGGATCCGCAGCGGGGCGGTCCTCAACACCCGTGGCCTTGGCAAAGCCGCCACCGGGTCCGGTGAGCTCGCGTCGGGCCTCGGTGCTGCAGATGGCGGCGCGGAGATCCTGGCCAGCGCTCTGCGGCAAACGGGCACTGGCTCCAGCCGGCTCTCCAGCGGCCTTGATCGCGCCGATGAAGGGAGCGGCAAGCTGGCGCAAGGCGCAACGAAAGCCAGCACCGGCGCTGGCCGGCTCGCCGATGCACTCGAGCGAGCAGAGGAAAAGTCCGACGAAGCGGCGGGCAGCGCGGGGCTGTTGAAGAACGCCATGCACTCAGGGGACGATCGCCTCGACGAATTGCAGGCGCCGCTGCACTCGACCGAAGAGCAGCTTGCCGCGGCCTGGCAGGCACTGCAGCGGATGACGACGGGACGAAGCGATGCTGAATACGCGGCGGTGCAGAGTGCTCTCGAAGCGGCCGCGCTGCAGCTCAGCGGCAATGACATACGCAGCGGAGAACAGGCCGACCCCACCTACGCCGGGATTGGCGCCGGTGTCGATCGAGCCGAAGGCCAGTTCGGCGTCGGCCTGTACCTGGCTTCGAGGATGGACAAGAGCAATCGCCAGGCGAGCAAGGGAATCAAAAAGCTGGCCGATGCCTCGACACGCCTGGATCGCGGCCTGCAGCGATTGGCCAAGGGCAGCCACCAGGTCTCGGAGGGAGTCGGAGCACTGGCGCGGGGGGGCGAGAAGCTATCGCCGGCGCTGCAGCGGCTGGGCCAGGGGGCTGGCCGCCTCGCCGGGGGGCTTGGCTTGCTGGAAACAGGCGCCGGCCAGCTCGCCTCTGGGTTGAGCACAGGCGCGGAGAAATCCAAGCTGCTCAGCGGCGCCTTGGGCCGAGTCGAGAACGGCCTCGAGCAGCCCGGCGCCGGCAACTCCGGCCTCACGCAGTTGCAGCGACGCTCGCCCGGCCTATTTCGCTCCGCCTACTTCATCCTCGCCAGCCTCGACGGAAGCCGGCCCAGGCAACGCAACCAGCTCGTCTCCTTGGTCAACCTCGACCGCGGGGGAATGGACGCGCGGATGCTGGTGATCCCGCGGGATGACCCGAGCACCGATCAGGCCCGGGAAACCAAGGACCGGCTCGAAGTCGACGCCGAAGGACTGGCTCGCGAGACGGGCACCGAGGTGGTGGTGGGCGGGGTCGCCCCGGGTGAGATCGACGTCAACGACGAGATTCGCGGACAGGCTCCGCTGATGCGGATCGTGCTCTCGCTGATCAGCCTGCTGATCCTGATCCCGGTCTTGCGGTCGCTGACTGTCCCGGTCTTCGCGGCGCTGATCAACCTACTCACGGTCAGCGCCAGCTTTGGCGTGCTCTCCTTGTTGTTCGACAACTCGCTCCTCGGTGGGCCGGGATTTGTCGATGCCAGTGTGATCGCGGGCACGATGATGGTGATGTTCGGCCTTGCGATCGACTACGAGGTCTTCGTCTTCGCGCGTATCCGGGAGGAGTACGTGCGCACAGGCTCGACCGAAACCGCGGTCAAAAATGGGCTCGACCGCACCGCCCACGTCGTCACCGGCGCCGCGATCATCATGATCTCTGTCTTCGTCGCCTTCTCGGTTTCCGAGTTCATGTCGATCCGCAACTTCGGCGTCGCCCAAGCCGTCGCCGTCTTCATCGATGCCTTCTTGGTCCGGCTTATCGTCGTGCCGGCGATGATGAACTGGCTTGGAGAGCGTTGCTGGTGGGCGCCGCGGTGGCTGAGCGGACGCTCTCGCGCAGGTCCGGGTTGAGGCTGAACCGCGCTGCCGGCCTGCCGCAGGTCTCGCCGTCGCTGACCCCGGGTCGCGCCCGGATGACGCCGAAGGTTTCCAGCGCCTCGAGGTGACGGCGGAGGGTTTGGTAGCTCGCCGGGCCATGCGCCGCCAGCTCGGTTGCGGTCGCATCCGCGACCTGGCTCAGCAGGCGGAGTATCTGCAGGCGCACCGGATCGGCCACCACGTCCAACCAGTGCGAATCTCGTTGTGCCCTCGAGGGCGTTGCCGCCGATGCGCTCACCGTGCTCGTCCTCCCGTTCGCGATCGCCGAAAAAAACTAGCCCGTTTACGACCCTTCGGGGAGGTAGCTTCAGTTAAGGCCCATCACTACGTATCACTACGGCAGAGTTCGTCCTGCGAACTGGGGGTTTTCTCAGCCCAGGCTGCAGCGAGCCTGGTAGATCGAGAGGAAACCGCTCTCGAAACCGCGGCGCGCCATGCGCAGGTAGAGGCGCCAGACGCGCAGCCGTTGCGGGCCCGCGAGGCGCACCGCGTCGTCGAGGTTCTGGTCCAGCCGCTGCGCCCAGTGGCGCAGGGTCTCGGCGTAGTCGTCGCCGAACTCCTCGACGTGGCGGGTGACGAAGCCAGCCCGCTCGAGCGCCAGCAGGACCCGTGAGAGGTGCAGCGGTTCGGCATCGGGGAAGACGTAGCGCTCGGAGAAGGGCCCGGCCTCCGGGTCGCTGTGGCGGAGGCGGGCGATGCCGTGGTTGAGCAGGCGCCCACCTGGCTCGAGCAGGCTCGCCAGAGTGCGGGCGTAAACGTCGATTTGAGCCTCGCCGACGTGCTCGACCATGCCGATCGAGGCGATCGCGTCGAAGCGCTCGCCGGCCAGGTCGCGGTAGTCCATGACGCGGATCTCGACCCGGTCGCCGATGCCCGCCGCCTCGGCCCGTTCGCGGGCCCGTTCGGCCTGCGGCGGCGAGAGCGTGATGCCGACCACGCGGGCGCCGTGGCGAGTCGCCGCCCAGAGCGGGAAGCTGCCCCAGCCGCAGCCGACGTCGAGCACGCGGTCGCCCTCTTTCAGCGCCAGCTTGCGGGCCACCATCTCGAGCTTCTCCTCCTGGGCGGCCTCCAGCGTCTCCGCGCCGCGCGAGAAGATCGCGCAGCTGTAGGTCATCGAGTCATCGAGGAAGAGCGAGAAGAACTCATTGGAGACGTCGTAGTGGTGGCGCACCGCCTCGGCGTCGCGCTCCTTGCTGTGGCGCGTGCCGCTCGGCCGCAGCTCGGCAGCCGGGAGTTTCGGCAGTCGGTTCAGCCCGGCCGCGCGCACGGCGGCGAGCAGCAGCCGCGCCTTGTCGCCGCCCTCCAGTGCCGGCGGCTGCCAGTTGTCGAGCAGCTCGATCACCGCGTCGATGTCGTCGACCTCGATCGCGCCGCTTACGTAGGCCCGACCGAGGCCGAGCTGGCCGGGCGCCCGCAGCGCGTGGGCGGCCGCGCTTGGCGAGCGCACGTAGAAGGTCGGTCCGCCACCGTTGCTCGCCGGCAGGCGCGTGCCGTCCCAGAACTCGACCGTGAAGGGTCGCTCGGGCACGCGCGCTTCGATCTCGCGGCGCAGTGGAGCGGTCCTGGCAAACGGCATCGGCGCGGACCTTATCGCCGCCACGCTGCGCCTGAAAGCTCGCCCTCCTTTCTTGCCTCCGCGATCCGTATGATCGCAACAGCTGATGGAGACCGCCGGGCCACTGCCATCCGATATCCAGCCAGTCGCCAACGAGACCCGCGACCGGATCATCACCGGCCTGGTCACCCTCGTCCCGTTCGTCGCGATCGGCCTTGCCGGCTGGCAGGTCTGGGGCAAGGCGCTGCACTGGAGCGACGTCTTCCTCTTCCTCGGCATGTACCTCTTCACCGGGCTGGGGATTACGGTCGGCTTCCACCGGCACCTCACCCACCGCAGCTTCAAGGCGAAGAGGTGGCTGCACGGCCTGCTCGCGATCCTCGGCTCGGCCGCGATCGAGGGCCCGGTGATCTCCTGGGTCGCCGACCATCGCAAGCACCACGCCTTCTCCGATGAAGTGGGCGACCCGCACAGCCCTCACGTCGATCACGGCCACGGCTGGAGCGGCGCCATGCGCGGTCTCTTCCACGCCCACATGGGCTGGCTCTTCATCCACACCCAGCGCGGCAACAAGGAGCGCTTTGCGCCGGACCTGATCAAGGACCCGACGATCAACTGGGTCGACCGCACCTTCCTCTACTGGGCGATCGGCGGCCTGCTTCTGCCCTTCGCGCTCGGCTGGGCGATCGGCGGAACCCTCTTCGCTGCCTTCACCGGCCTGCTCTGGGGCGGTCTGGTCCGCGTCTTCGTCCTGCATCACTTCACCTACAGCATCAACTCGCTCTGCCATGTCTTTGGCAACCGCGACTTCGAGACCAGTGACGAGTCGCGAAACCTCGCCCTGATCGCGATCCCGACCTTCGGCGAGGCGTGGCACAACAACCACCACGCTTTCCCCACCTCTGCCACCCACGGCCTCGGCCGCTGGCAGCTCGACATCTCGGCGCTGGTGATCGACTCGCTGGAGAAGCTCGGCCTCGTTTGGGACGTAGTGCGCCCGACACCGGAGCGCATGGCAGCCAAGGCCACCTAACCGGTGTATCGGCGTCCTCGCTCGCTCGCTCGCGTGCGGAGCATGCCACGCTCCTGCGTCCTTGATCTGCCTGGTCCGGTGGCCTTAGGGCGCTTCGGGTGATTCGTACCAGTCGATCCAGCCGCTACAGGCCTCGTGCAAGGGAACGACGCGATGTGGTCGGGCGGGAACGGCGACCAGATCGCCGAGGTTGGCCTTGCCCGTATAGCCGCTGAGGCGTTGCAACGTGCTCGCCTCGTCGGCGGAGATCGTCAAGCGGATCGGTTTGCCATCGCTGTCGATCTCGCCGGCGGGCCAGAACTGCCCCTCGTTGGCGAGGCTGATCGTGTTGGGGCGCTGCCCGTCGAGCGCCGCCGGCAACGAGCGCTCCAGGCCGGGGGCCAAGAGGGTCAGGTCAAAGGGGGAGAAGTACTGCAGCGAGAGCAGCCAGCGCCCGGCAGGCAGGCGCATCGTCTGGGTTGCGCTGTCGCCAGTTTCGAGTGCCGGCGCCGGGCGCCAGCGTCCCTTGCCGCCAATCAAAGCGCCGGGGAAGAGTCCGGCTCGCCCAGGATTCGAGGTGAGGATGCGAATCTCGGGTGAGCTGCAGGCGGCATGCGCCGCCGGTTCGGTTCCCTCGAGCAGCACGTGGCGATCCTCCGGCGCCGAGCCGGTCTTCTTCCAGAGGATGTAGGAGGAGGTGGCGGCGACCCGCCTGAAACCTGGCGGCGCTTCGCTGTTCCAGGCCGCCCGTCCGGTGATTACGTAGGGAAACCGTTCGAGGGTGCCGTGCGAAAAGGAATCGAAGTCGATCGGGCTGTAGGCGTCGCCGGTGTCGAAGGGCTTTTCCGGGCTGGGGGAGACGTCGGCGTCGGGGAACTCGACGAGAGGAACATGGGTATCGGCCCCCTGAAGCTCGTAGGCGGCGTAGCGGTCCTGGCCCGCGTAGAGCACCGGTTGCCCCCGCAGGATCGGCATGAAGGCCCGCAGCTCGGCCCCGTGCCCGGGCGGCCCCACGGGCGCGTCCCGCAGCACCAGCAGGCTCGAGTACACGGCCCCGCCGACAAACGCCACCGCCAGCACTCCCCAGGCAACCCGCCAGCCCCCCGTCGATGGGCCTGAAACGTCTGCCGTATGGAGGTTTGAGTCCCGTCGGCGGGCTTTCTGGGCCCCAAGCTCGAAGAGCAGGGGGCGGATGGCCACCAACATCGCCAGGGGGGCGGCGATCATCAGCGCCTTGGCCTGGGAGTACTCGCCGCTGCCGGCGAGCGCGGCGATGTAGAGGACGGCGCAGGCGGCCAGCGCGAGCGGCACGGCAAGCTGGCGTCGCCGCAGCCACCAGCTGGCGCCGAGGATCACCGCGAGCGCCGCGACCGCCGTCGCCAGCCCGGTCAGGTGCGCGCCGCCGGCGGCGTTGAGGCGGTAGCTCGATGCCGGCCAGACGCCGAGCGCCTCGACCGGCGAGACCGGCCCATAGGTGTTCGTCCCCGCCACCCGGTTGAAGCCGTGGACGAAGGCGTAGGGCCCGACAACGGTCAGCACGGCGAGCGCGATCAGGACGGCCAGCGTCAGCGCCACGGCCGGCCGGCGCACTGTCCGCAGGAGCGCCCGCGGCCGCAGCGCCCGTCGAACCGTGGGCACCGTGGCGCCCCAGAGAATCACGATGGCCACCGGCCAGGCCAGCCCGGCGAAGCTGTAGGAGAAGAAGATCCCGCCGACCAGCGCCAGCGGGACAAGCGCTGTCGACGCTCCTCTCAGGCCGGTTCCGTTCCAGCCTCGGGCGCCCTTTTCCCCTTCGCGGTCGAAGTCGTGGAGATAGAGGGCGAAGGCGAGCACGAAGAGCGCCTCGGCGGTCTCCTTGAAAGCGCCCTGGGCGAAGTAGGAGGCGCCGAGATAGGGGATGGCGACCAGGATCGCCGCGAGCGCCCGGCGCAGCGGGCCGAGATCGTCAAGCGCCGTCAGCGCCGTCAGCGCGGTGAGGATGCCGATCGCGAAGACCTGCCCGACGAAGGCCTGGCCGAGGCCGATGCCCGGCAGTGCCGCGACGGCCGCCGCCAGCGCGTGCGGCCCCAGGGGGTATCCGGCTTCGGGCGCCGGCCCGAGGCCGCTGCGCAGCCACTCCGCCCAGGCCAGATGCAGGCCGAGGTCGTTGTTGAACCCGACCCCGATGATCCCCCACCGTCCGCTCACCGCAAACGGGATCGAGAGGACCAGGGCGACGACGATGGCGACCGGCATGCCCTCACGCAGCAGGGCGCCGCCAGTCGCGCCGCGCCGTGGCTGCCACCAGAGCAGCAGCGCCGCCGCGATGACCAATGCCAGCAGGCCGGCGCTCGCGGCGGTCGCGTGCCCGGGCGCCCGCGCCAGGAGCCCGGTGATCGTGAGCACGGCTCCAAAGCCGACCGCAGGCCCCAGCCAAAGGCGCGAACCCTCCCCGCCCGCAAGGCCGAGGATTGCGCGTCCCACCAGCATCGAGGCTGCGCAGATCAGCGCCGCCGAGGCATAGGTCCCGATCATCAGGGGCGGAAACTATGGCAGCGGGGCGATGAGCGCCGCCCCGGCTCAGTACTTCTCGGCCGCCCGTTCCAACGTCGGCCGCAGGTTGTCGCCGCGAAGCGGCTCATCGTGTCCGGCGCAGACGGTCGCCGGTCCGAGCGCCGCCAGCCTGCGCACCGACTCCTTGGCCTTGGCGTGATCCCAGCCCCAGGCGGGATGCGGGACGCTTGCCTCGCCCTTTGGCAGGGGCTGTCCCAATCGAGTCGAGTCGATCAGGTAGACGACGTCGCTGACGATCGCCAGCCGGTCGCTCTCGCGCCAAAGCCCGATCTGTCCCGGCGCGTGGCCCGGGAAGTGAATGACCCGGAAGCCCGCCACCTCGTCCCCCTCCGAGACGGTGCCCTCGATCTTCACGGCGCCGCCGTCCCAGCGCCGCAGCAGCATCGGGTAGATCCAGCGCGCCGGGACGGGCAGCTTCGAGAGGTTCAGGTAAGACCAGAGGGCGCCCCCCGCTTCGGCGTGGACGACTTCGTCCGGGTGGCAGTTGACGGGAGCGTCGAGCGAGGGCGCCGTGCCGCGGTGATCGGCGTGGGCGTGCCCGAGCACGATCCGCTTCAACCCACCCAGCTGCTCGGCGGCGGCCCGCGCCTTCTTCGCCATCGCCTTCGTCCCGGCGTCGAACTGGACTACGCCGTCGCCGTCCTCCAGGAAGTAGACGTTCATTGCCTTGCGCGCGTCACCGCGCAGCAGCCAGACCCCATCGGCGACCTTCTCCATGATGGGATCAGCCTAATGCCCAGTGTCTGGAAAGCCGGAATGGCGGTTCTGATCGTCTGCCTCGTCGCCTCGATGGCGATCGCGATCTACCGCCTCGCCACCACGCCGCAGGAAATCCTCGGCGACGGCTTCCGCGGCTTGCCGGTTCACGCCCAGCCTCGGCGTTAGTATCAGCCCCGTTCAGCGACCGAGTCTCGAGGAGGCGGCGTGTTCACTCGCATCGTGGTTGGAACCGACGGGTCAGATACCGCCGCCGAGGCGGTCCACCAGGCCGTCGACCTGGCCAAGCTGGCCGGCGCCCAGCTCAACATCGTCAGTGCCTACGAGCCGCTGCCGAAACGCAGGGTGGAGGGTGAGAAGCTCGGCGCCCCGCCCGATGTGCAATATGAGATCGGTCCGCGCGAGGACGTCAACCTGATCCTCGACGCGGCAGCCGCGGCGGCCCGCAAAGACGGGATCGACGTGCAGACTCACCCCGTCCAGGGCGAACCAGCAGAGGCGATCCTCAACGTCGCCGAAGAGACCAAGGCAGACCTGATCGTGGTCGGCAACAAGGGCATGACCGGGGCGCGCCGCTTCCTGCTCGGCAGCGTTCCAAACAACGTCTCGCACCACGCTCCCTGCAGCGTGATCATCGTCAGAACGACCTAGGGCGACGGCTCCGTAGCCTTGGAGGCGTCGATCAGGCCAGCGCCCTGGCGGGTCGCCGGCAGGCCGAGATCGCGGGCAGTCTGGCGCAGCCGCTGGGTCACCGCGGCGACCTTGCCCTTCTTCTTCGCCTTCGGATCGATCGTGCCGCTGGCGAGGACCATCGCTGCGAGGCCGGAGACGTGGGCGGCCGCCATCGAGGTGCCGATGTAGTCGCTCGGCTCGCCGAAATGGCGGGCGCTGCCTTCCTTCATCGTCACCTGGTAGACCGGGTCGGAGAGGACGGAGGGGCAGCCGCTGGATGGGAAGCCGCCGCCGGGGGCAATCACGTCGACTCCCTTGCCCGATAGCGAGTAGCTGCCGAGGCAGCCGCCCTCCGTGCTGCCGCCGACGCCGATCACGTGAGGGCCGGTGGCGGGGGGCGCGACGCAGGTCTCCGAGCCGAGGTTGCCGATCGAGGCGACCGCGATCACGCCGCGGCGGTAGGCCTGCCGCAGCGCTTCTTCGACCCCCGGCACTTCCCGGTCGCAGCCGAAGTTGAAGCTCATGTTGATCACACTGGCGCCGCTGGCTACCGCGAAGCGAATCCCCCTGGCGATGGCGTCGGCGCGCCCGCGCCCGTGCTTGTCGAGCACTCGCACCGGCATCAGCTTCGCCCGGAAGGCGAGCCCGGTCAGGCCGATGCCGTTGTTTGTCTTCTCGGCGATCGTCCCGGCGACGTGTGTCCCGTGGCCGTTTTCATCGAGTGGCAGCCGGTCGTTATCGACGAAGTCATAGCCCTTGACGAACTGCCCGCTGCCGAAGTCGGGGCTGCGGCGGAAGTTGGTTCCCTTGGCGCGGTACGCGATGCCGGTATCGAGCACCGCAACCGTGATGCCCTCGGCGCCCGGGTGACCGACTTCTTCCAAATGCCTCCAGGCCCCGACCGCGTCGATGCCGCCCGGCGAGAGGGGCAGCAGTGGGGTCGCCTCCCCTTCCCAGGGCAGGAAGTTCCACTGCTTCAACACCCAGCCGCCAGGCGGGCCGGGGAGGCCGGTGATCGGCCCGGGGTCATTTGGGACCGTCGCCACGGGCTCTTCGGGGGTCGCCGATGCCGTGGCGATGTAGTTCGGCGCCGCGTATTGCACCCGGGGGCTGTCGCGCAACGCCGCCGCCGCCTCGTGCACTCCGACCTGCGGTGGCAGGGCAACGGTGTGAGGCGCCGATGCATCGGCGAACTTGACCAGAAGCTGATGGGAGGCGAAGCCATGCGCCGTCCCGACGCCGCTCCTCGCAGCGGCCGGCACTGCCCCCAGGCAAAGAGCAGCGACCAGGGTCGCGGCGGCGGTCGGAAGGCGTCGGTTCATCTCGGTTCAGCGCACGCAAATCCCTGCATTGGCGAGCTACTCCCTAACACCAGCCCACCGGCGAAGTTGTAGTGACACATACTCCCGTATGGATGAGCGGCGAGGTCCCCAGGCCAGATCACGAGCGACTGATGGCGCTGGCGCTGGAGCGCGCCCGCGAGGCCGAGCAGCATGGCGACGTGCCGATCGGCGCCGTGATCGCCCGGGACGGGGAGCCGCTCGCCGCCGCTGGCAACGAGCGCGAGCTGCGCGCCGATCCGACGGCCCATGCCGAGATCCTCGCGATCCGCGCGGCCGCCGAGGCACTCGGCGGCTGGCGGCTGCCCGGGACGACTCTCTATGTCACGCTCGAGCCCTGCGCGATGTGCGCCGGCGCGATCGTCCTCGCCCGCATCCCGACGGTCGTCTTCGGCACCGCCGACCCCAAGGCCGGCGCCGCCGGCAGCGTCCTCGACGTCCTTGCCGAGCCGGCTCTCAACCATCGCCCCGCGGTTGCGGGGGGCGTCCTCGAAGCGGAGTGCGCGGCGCTGCTTCGCGGCTTCTTCGCGGCCCGGCGAAGCGGAGAGGGTGGTGTCCGGTTTCAGTAGATAGGCGACACCTGTGTCGAGACATAGGAGACACCCAACGAAGGGAGCTCTCCTGTGGCAAAGGCGCGGTACCTGGTCGAGGCGCATCTGGTCGAAGGCCGCTCGGTCTCAGAGCTGGC